>NZ_QZMV01000008.1:0-330251 GCF_003957705.1 Bradyrhizobium sp. LVM 105
TCGACCAATCCAGCCCATTTTGATGTGTCAGCTATGTCTCCGAACACCCGTCAGTGATCTGTCCGGGCTAAACACTTGACCGGGCGATCCAGTACGCCGAGACGGCTGTGAGTCACAAAGAGGCTGCGGCGTACTGGATTCCCCGCCTTCGCGAGGAATGACACCGATGGTGGGAGCGCTCGCTCGTCGCCTCAGAACAGACTGCCCTGATCCACCGGCTTCGCCACGCGCTTCGGTGCGGGCTTTGCGTCGGCCGCGGCTTGCTTTGGCTGCGCCGGCGCGCGCTTGGGCGCCGGTCGATCCGCATCCGCGGTCGCGCCGACGCGGCCGTCGGCGAACTCGATCTCGACGCGCGCGCCAGGACCAATCGCGTCGGCCGCATGCAGGGGATGGCCGGCCTCGTCCCGCACCAATGCGAAGCCGCGCGCGAGCACGCTGCGATAGGATAAAGCCGACAGCAGCTTGCTGCTGTTCTCGACGCGGGTCTCTAACCGGTGCAGCAGCGTCGCGAGCGCGCGTTGCGCCCGCTCCGCCAGGCGATGGGTGCGCTCGCGCTGGCGGGCAATCGCGTTGCGCTGCGCCTGCGCATTGGAGAGCTTCGAGGCGCGCAGGCGAATCTGGAGCCCGGCGAAGCGGTCGCGCCGCTGCCGCAGCAGCGAACGCGTCGACAGGCCGAGCCGCTCGCCGCACACGGTGAGCCGGTGGTCGGCCTGTGCGATCTGGCCGTGCAGCACCCGCAGCGTCAGTTTTGAGCTGGCCGCGGTGAACCTTCGGAAATGCGCGTGCGTGTTGGCCTTGAGGCAGCGGGGCAGGGAGGCGCCCGCCGAATCCAGCCGCTGCCTGGGAATGGCGAGCAGATCGCCGGCCGCCGGCAGCGCGCGCGCGGCGGCGCGCAGTTCGCTGCGGCGGCTTTCCTGGGCGCGTTGCCAATAGGCGCGGGTGCGACGGCCGAGATCGGCGACCTCGACGAACAATTCGCTGCGCACCGGCACCGCCATCTCCGCCGCCGCCGTCGGCGTCGGCGCGCGCTTGTCGGCGACGAAATCGATCAGCGTGATGTCGGTCTCGTGCCCGACCGCGGAGATCAGCGGGATCATGCTTTCGGCTGCCGCCCGCACCACGATCTCCTCGTTGAACGACCAGAGATCCTCCAGCGAGCCGCCGCCGCGCGCCACGATCAGCACGTCGGGCCGCGGAATCTTGCCTCCCTCAGGGAGCGCGTTGAAGCCGCGGATCGCGGCCGCGACCTGCTCGGCCGAGCCGTCGCCCTGCACCTTGACCGGCCACACCAGCACGCGGCGGGGGAAGCGGTCCTCCAGCCGGTGCAGGATGTCGCGGATCACGGCGCCGGTCGGCGAGGTGACGACGCCGATCACTTCCGGCAGCCAGGGCAGCAGCTGCTTGCGTGCCTCGTCGAACAGGCCCTCGGCGGCGAGCTTCTTCTTGCGCTCCTCCATCAGCGCCATCAGCGCGCCGATGCCGGCCGGCTCCAGCGCCTCGATCACGATCTGGTATTTCGAGGAGCCCGGATAGGTCGTGAGCTTGCCGGTGGCGATGACCTCGAGCCCCTCCTGGGGCTTGAAGCGCATGCGGCCGTGCACGCCCTTCCAGATCACCGCCTCGATCTTGGCGCTCTCGTCCTTGAGCGCGAAATAGCAATGGCCGGAGGAGTGGGCGCCGCGGAATCCCGAGATCTCGCCGCGGACCCGGACATGGCCGAAGGTATCCTCCACAGTCCGCTTCAGGGACTGGGAGAGCTCGGAGACGGTGAATTCGAACGCGTTGTTGAGTTGTTCCGCAGGCGGCATCGGCAAACGATTCGGCATTTTGGGGTCGGACTCGACGTTAAGGATTTTCATGGCGCGGCGCCAATCCGGGGATTGATTCCAAGAGTACTCTGCGTTATAGAGTTCTCTATTGTTGATCGATTTGAGGGAGGCAGGCCATGGCGGTCCGTCTGCTGCGCGGCGTTTTGAACGGCCTGAAATGGGCTCTTTGTGCGGCTGGCGCGGTGGCGCTGACCTTGGCCGCCATGATCGCAACGCCACTGGAGCGGCCGCCTGAGATGCGCTCCGTCTCCGACTCCAGCAAGGGGATCGACTGGACCACGCTGCCTTCGCTCGAGCGCTTCCAGGCGCGTGACGGGACCTGGATCGGCTATCGCCATTACCCGCCGAACGGCCCGGCGACGGGCGGCGGGGCGATCTTCATTCACGGCTCCTCCGGCTCCAGCGGCACGGTCAACCATGCGCTGACCCATGCGATCGCCGCGCGCGGCGTGGAGACCTGGGCGCTCGACATCCGCGGCCACGGCGGCTCCGGCACCCGCGGCGACATCGGCTATGTCGGCCAGCTCGAGGACGACCTGATCGATTTCGTCGCCCATCTGCGCAAGGGCGCGCCGGACCTGCCGCTCACTTTGATCGGCCATTCCGCCGGCGCCGGCTTCTCGCTGCGCGTCGCCGCGACGCCGATCATGCAGGACATGTTCGTGCGCACCGTGCTGCTCGCGCCCTATCTCGGCTACGACGCACCGACCAACCGGCCGGACTCCGGCGGCTGGGCCAAGGCCGACATTCCACGCTTGCTGGGCCTGACCGCGCTGCGCAAGCTCGGCATCGACTGCTGCTCGCAGCTTCCCGTGCTCGCTTTCGCGGTGCCCGCGACCTCGGCGAAGTACCTCACCTCCACCTATTCGGACCGCCTGATGCGCAACTTTGCCACGCGCGGCTATCGGCTCGATCTGCCGGCAACCACGCGTCCGATCACGATCTTCGGCGGCGGCGAGGACGAGATGATGATCTCGGATAAATATGCGGAAGTGGTGCAGGCGATCAAACCTTCGGTCGACGTCAAGATCATCGCCGGCATCAATCACATGGGCATCGTGACCAATCCGAAGGCGGTCTCGATGATCGCCGAGGACGTGGCGAGGCGCGGGGTAGGGCAGTCATGATGCGCCCCGTCGACGGCAAGGCAATCGCAGACAGGAGCGGTTTCCCCGCGGCCATCCTTCGAGACGCCCGCCTGCGGCGGGCCCTCAGGATGAGGGGGGTGGAGTCTGCGGCAGCCGCTTCAACGGGTCCTGGTGCAGCTGAGCCTCATCCTGAGGAGACCGCTGGAAGCGGTCGTCTCGAAGCCTCATCCTGAGGAGACCGCGTAGCGGTCGTCTCGAAGGACGAGGCGCGCGCGCTCAGGTGTCACCGAGCGTCATACGAGATAGCCCAGGGACAGAAAGGGACGACATGATCGACAGCAAGGAGGCATCCGCAGCGCTGGCCGATATCGACGATATCGTCCAGCGCGTGAAGCGATCGCAGCTCTATGAGCTCGCGAGTCTCGCTGCGGTGTGGTGGGGCGTGCTGGTGTTCGCAGCCAATCTCGTGACCTGGCTCTGGCCGATCTGCGCGGTCTACGCCTGGGTTGCGGTGGACGTTCTGGGCGTCGGAGGTCTGATTGCCCTTCGCGTGTTCAATCCGAAGAACCACCCCTTTGGGGCCGGCGTTGGCATCAGGCTGTTCCTGATATTCGCCCTGTTCTTCGCGTTCGGCTATCTCGTGACCAACGTCGTCGGTCATTTCGGTCCACGCCAGCTGGGAACGTTCTGGCCGATCTATTTCATGCTGTTCTACACCCTCGCCGGGCTCTGGTTCGGCTACGCCTTCGTTGCGATCGGTCTCGGCATCACGGCGCTGACGCTGTTCGGCTTCTTCTACATCGGCGAGGCATTCCCGCTGTGGATGGCCTTCGTCAATGGCGGCGGCCTGATCCTCGGCGGGCTCTGGATGCGGCGGATCTAGCGCATGGCCGAGCTCGACGACATCATCCACCAGCCATTGCGGCTGAAGATCATGGCGGCGCTGAACGCGCTGCCCGTGTCGGCCGGTCTGGAGTTCGCCCGCCTGAAGAAGCTCACCGGCGCCACCGACGGCAATCTCGGCGCCCATATCGAGACCCTGGCCAAGGCGGGGTATGTTTCAGTGGAGAAGGCCTTCGTCGGCAAGAAACCGCAGACCACGGTGACCGCCACCGCCGCCGGCCGCGGCGCGTTCGCGCGGCATGTCGCGACGCTGCAGGAGATCATTGCGGGGAAGCAGGTGTAGCCTCCGCCGTCATTCCGGGGCGCGCCCTCTTGGGCGCGAGCCCGGAATCCATCCCACCGCCGACGCTGCCTCTCAATGGATTCCGGGTTCGCGCTGCGCGCGCCCCGGAATGACGGTTCGTAGGATGGGTTGAGCCCTTGCGAAACCCATCGCTTTCCTCTTCCAGCTCTCGATCATCGCGGCTGTCATCCGACTGCAGGTGAGGACGAAGCGGACGGCGCCCGATCGTTTAGCTTTACGGACGCTTCGAAAAACAAGCGTGATGGGTTTCGCAAGGGCTCAACCCATCCTACGGGCTCGACTAAGAGCCTCGACGGGACCGGGAACAATGTCCGGGTGATCTGATTGGAACGTTGGTACGTCCAATCCGGGATCAACCAGCGAGCTTCCTGGGAGGCGTCTTTATCAGGGAGGAGCCACCAATGGATGACGAACGAAAATCATCAAAGGCGGGGGAACAGGCCGCTGAAGGCTTGCGTGAAGCGACGTCCAAGGAAGAAGCGAAGAACGAGAGCAAGATGGGGCACGATCTGGCCAAGGGGTCTGATCGTTTCGAAGAGCGCTCGAAAAGCTCCGATGGAAAAAGCGCAGAAGAGAAACAAAAAGGGTGAAAGCAGCAGACCCGTTTCTGCGGGCTCGGTGCAACCTCTCCCGCGTGCGGGAGAGGTCGCGCAAGGCGCGGGTGAGGGCTTTCTCCTCTGGGGGAGTATCCCATTGCGGAAATACCCTCTCCCCAGCCCTCTCCCGCAAGCGGGAGAGGGAGTGCACTTATGTTGCAGCGATCAAACCTGATCTCATCACGCTTTAGGAAACGCCGCCGATCTTCTCGGAGACGATCCTGGCCGCGTTGCGCAGCGCGCTGATTGGAAATCAGCTCCTAGGATGGGTTGAGCCCTTGCGAAACCCATCGCTTCTCTATCACCGTTCTCCGTAATCGCGGTCGTCATCCGACTGATCGCCGGCCCAATCGGCCGGGTAATTGCCGAGCTTCACGTGGCGATGAAACGAGGAGGGAGCCCAGTCACGTACTCGGTTGACGAGCCCGTGCTTGACCGGATTGATATGAACATAGTCCACATGCCGCGCGAAATCGCCTTCGTCGCGAATGGTATGCTCCCAATATCTGCGCTGCCAGATGCCCCGCTCACCTTTGGCTGAGCGGCTTTGGGATATCCTTTCGTTGCGCGCCAGACCGCGCGAAAAGGTGGATTTGATCAACTGCCAGCGCATTGCAAAATCGGCATCGCCTTCCGGCAACGTCCACACGGTGTGAAGGTGATCAGGCAGCACCACGATGGCATCGATCGTGAACGGATGGCGTCGGTGCGTTTCGCGAAACGCCGTGCGCAACAACCCGACATGATCCGTCAGCAATGATAGCTTCCGCTCCGCCAGATTGACGGTGAAGAAGAAACACCCACCCGAAACGAAGTTGCGGCGGTACGCGGTCATGGCGCGACGTTACCACGAAACAAGTGCGATGGGTTTCGCAAGGGCTCAACCCATCCTACGGGCTGCCACCGTAACTCAGGACCCCCACTGCAGGCGCTGGAGCGAAGGAAAGCTAAAGCGCAGGCTGATCGCTATTCGCTCTTCTTGGCGCGCTCGCTTTTGAACCGCTCCACTGTGTCGGCAATGGCCTCGTCGGGAGACATTGTCATCATCATGTTTACCGGAATCACGACCTCGCAATCGATTGGTTCAATAGCGTCGCACGTCAGTTCTGCGATACCATTACCGATGACTTTGTAGAAGAAGGTCGCGTAGGCCCTCACATCATTTTCGTCAGCATCGTTCTCGCCCCGGACAAGCCCACCATCTTCGAGGTTTGTGTGTATGCGCCCGTTGTTGTAGTCCAGAAAAAACACCAACAGGATTGTTCTTCGCTCATTGATTAGAACAGCTTTCACGACGCCTCTATCGACAGCATCGATGTGCATGGTCATGTGCTCTAGACCGGGTATCGGTCCGTCCGGCCACAAGCCGACGGAAACAATTCGGCCCTCAAGGGCAGACACATCAGGAGGTGGATGATGTCCTGCTCTAAGAGCTTCCAAGGTTTCAGTGGGTAACAGTGGGTCCCATGGCGCTAATCGATCTCGTGTCCGATGCAGAGTACGTGCGGTCGGAACTCCCAGTTCATCGCGGATATAGATTCGAGCAAGCTCTTCCATGATGACGAGGTCTGCAGACAGGCGTTTTCTATCAGCGGGAATATCGGGATCGATAATTTCACCTTCGAGCGATGCATGAGCTACCGCGCAGCGTCCGCTATCGAACAAGTGGCTGGATACATCGATGCCCGCAGCGCGCAATTCCACAACTCGATTGGCCGCCCTATCCGAGAGCTTGTCGAGATTCGCGGCAATCCATCTGCCTCGCTCCCTTCCATCTCGAAACTGCGATTCAATTACTTTATAAAAGCTCAGGAAGGCATAGCTATCATGGACGTCATTGAGGCGATTTCCTTCACGCCAAAATGCAAGTGCTTTGCGGACATGATCGTCATCAACAATCGGCATGTGGTTACAGTTGAAGGCTTTGATGCCGGCAATGCCTATTGACGAATAAACGGTCCGCGGATTGCCGTACAGAATTGGATGGCTGCCATGTATGTAGCCCGAGACGTCAACGTAGCCGCCCTCGAACCAGCTTAGTACAGAGGTAAATCTATAGATTTTTGCTATCGCCGCATCGGCTCCGCCAGTGCCGGGATCGCAAGCAATGGTGATGCCGGGCGGAGACGGTTTGCCACTGCGTTCACTTCCGCGCAGAAAGTACTCGTCTCCAGCATATTTGACACATACATCGAGTGATGGCCATGGAATGGACGAGGCAACCCCTGCCGTCAGCCAACCTACACGACCCCGTAGCTTGCGATCTACGGCCTCACCGAAAGTGTGTGGTATGTATGGTGTTCTCATTGTCGTCTTCCGATGATGCGCCCGCTTACATCGTAAAAGGGCATTGCATTGCTCCTACAGCTGTCGTGGCCGACCACCTTGCCGCTCGCGTCGTAAGTCGTCGTGGTGCCTTGGCTGTCGGTCGTGGTGTGGTGCCGCTCACCTTGCCGCTGGGATGACGGTGATAGTGCACTCAACTATGTAAACTGATGCTTTGCTTCGGAAACTAAAGCACTGACACAGTGATTCTAGCGCCGCGGCTTGAGCTTAGGTTCGAACAGAATGTGTCGTTTTTCTAAATTTCGTGTGCTCGGTGCGCTGGTCGCCTCCTTGGGACGGCGAAGCGTCTTGCCAGCGAGTTTGGCGTAGGACGAAGACTTCAGGGCTTCTGCGACGACGACGGTGCGGTTCTTGGGATCGATGCCAAGGAGTCCGCAATCGAAAAGTGTGTGTAGGTCGGTCCGCAATAATAGGCCATTAGAAACATGATTCGTAAGGCCGCCGAGATATGGCGTAATATGCGCAGCTTCGAGAACGTCCTCCACCGCGCAGCCTGTAATGGCGCATCGCCTATCGTAGGCATCAAGAAGGGCCGCTCTGAACGCCGGTTGCCCCCTGCGGAGTCGTATGGCCCTAAGGGCGCGCTCGCGCTCGTCCTTGATACTATCCGGATCGAAGCCCGGATCATCTGCTTGCTCGTTGCTGATTGAGGGAAGAGCAGTAATGAACGCGAGTAGACGCTTTTCCAGTTCGAGCGCCACGTTCTCCGGCACTCCAACTCCGCTGGACTGAGTGGTGACAAGCGTATCGGGCAAAATATCTTGGATGGCGTCTAACTTGATGAGGAATTCCCGACTGGGATCGACCAGTCGATCAAACCGTATCATTGCTCGGTGTCGCGGAACTTCATCTAGATCCGCAGAATCGATCTGCAGACGCGGTCGCTCAATAATCTCTCCGATTCCGAAAACGCCTCTCGGATCGGAGCCCTGTTTGAACAAATAGACGCGGTCGCCGATTTGGGCTGATTGGTGAGAAGCGATCCGCCACAAGGCCTTTGTGTTAGTTGAATCACTTTCAAAGCGACGGACCAATTCGCTCAATTCCTCTGCGGGCCACCCCCTGGGGGACCCTGGGCCGAGAGGTTTGTAGGTGAGCCAATAAGCGGGCATCCGACGCCTCCTGCGGTTTCTTCGACCATGCGGTCATGACAACGTCGAGCTGACGCCAAATCAATTTATGGACCAGCCATACACTTGCGCGTCGATCCCTTGAAACCACTGTGCTATTCGCCCTACTGACTTTCCCACAATGGGAGAAGCAAGATGAGCGCCGCGCGCCGGGATGGCGGGGACTTCAGGCCCAGCCCCCCTTGAGCCCCACCCCGATTCGTGCGACCTCCGCCCAAGCAAACCCCTCATTTCGAGCCCTCGATGCATATTCTCCTGCTCGGTTCCGGCGGCCGCGAACATGCCCTGGCGTGGAAGATCGCGGCGTCCCCCCTGGTGACCAAATTCTGGTGCGCGCCCGGCAATGCCGGGATCGCGAAGGAGGCGGAATGCGTGGCGCTCGACGTCGCCGACCATGCCGCGGTGATCGACTTCTGCAAGCAGAACAAGGTCGCGCTCGTGGTGGTCGGGCCGGAAACGCCGCTGGCGGCCGGCATCGTCGATGATCTCACCGCCGCCGGCATCAAGGCGTTCGGCCCGAGCAAGGCGGCCGCGCAGCTCGAAAGCTCCAAGGGGTTCACCAAGGCGCTCTGCACCGAATTCGGCATTCCGACCGGTGCCTACAAGCGCTTCACGAATGCCAGGGATGCGCGCGACTACGTTGGCAGCCAGGGCGCGCCGATCGTCGTGAAGGCCGACGGGCTCGCCGCCGGCAAGGGCGTCGTCGTCGCCAAGACCGTGCGTGAGGCCGAGGACGCCATCGCCATGATGTTCGAGGGCGCCTTCGGCGAAGCCGGTGCTGAAGTCGTGATCGAGGAATTCTTGCCCGGCCGCGAGATCAGCTTCTTCGCGCTGTGCGACGGCGAGACCGCGATCCCGCTGGCCTCCGCGCAGGACCACAAGCGCGTGTTCGACCACGACGTCGGCCCGAACACCGGCGGCATGGGCGCCTATTCGCCGACGCCGCTGGTGACGCCTGCCGTCCACGACGCGATCATGGCCAAGATCATCCTGCCGACAGTATCAGGCATGAAGCAGCGCGGCACGCCGTTCCGCGGCGTGCTCTATGCCGGCATCATGCTGACGACGCAGGGCCCGAAACTGTTCGAGTTCAACGTCCGTTTCGGCGATCCCGAGTGCCAGGTGCTGATGCTGCGCATGATGTCGGATATCGTGCCGGCGCTGCTGGTCGCCTGCGACGGGCAGCTGAAGCATTTCGATCTGCGCTGGCACAAGGAATCCGCGCTCACCGTGGTGATGGCGGCGAAGGGCTATCCCGGCGACTACCAGAAGGGCACGCGCATCGAGGGGCTCGACGACGCCGCCAAGCTGGACAATGTCGAGATCTTCCACGCCGGCACGGTGGCGAACGACGGTGCGATCCTCGCCAATGGCGGCCGCGTGCTCAATGTCTGCGCGCTCGGGGCGACCGTGACGGAAGCGCAGGCCCGGGCCTACCAGGCCGTCGACCGCATCCGCTGGCCAGAAGGCTTCTGCCGCCGCGACATCGGCTGGCAGGCGGTGGAGGCGGAGAAGGCCAAGATCTGACACGGCTTCGGGCTGACACGGCTTCGGCCGAGCTTCCGGATGGGCCGGAAAGGTACGCCGGGCCGGCACTCCCGCGGTTTTGGTCACCGCGCCGCCACATCCGCACTCCAGAAATGTGCAATAAGCTGTTGGGGTTAGTGACCCCGCAGATCATACCGCTACTGTGCATGGGGTTGTTTTCGACATTTATTGGTCGGGCGGCCCCCACGACTGACCAGATAAGGATGCAACAAGATGTCCGATCTCGCCGACCTCTACCCGGGTTTTGCCGCCGAATGGATCAATACCTCGTTCGGCCGCGTCTTCGCCCGCGTCGGCGGCAGCGGCCCGCCGCTGTTGCTCCTGCACGGCTTCTCCGAAACCCATGTGATGTGGCATCAGGTGGCGCCTGAGCTGGCCGAGCACTTCACGTTGATCATCGCCGATCTGCCGGGCTACGGCTGGTCCGACATGCCCGAGAGCGATGCGCTGCACATCCCCTACAGCAAGCGCGCGATGGCGAAGGCCATGGTCGAGGTCATGGAGCGGCTCGGCCACGTGCACTTCGCGCTCGCCGGTCACGACCGCGGCGGCCGCGTCTCCTACCGCCTCGCGCTCGACCATCCCGGCCGGCTGTCGAAGCTCGCGGTGCTCGATATCCTGCCGACCTATAATTACTGGGAGCGGATCAACCGCGCCTACGCGCTGAAGATCTATCACTGGACCTTCCTAGCGCAGCCCTATCCGCTGCCGGAGACGCTGATCGCGAGCAATGGCGAGTTCTTCCTGCGCTTCAAGATGGCGAGCCAGACCAAGTCGAGGACGCTCGATGCGATCGATGAGCGGGCGCTCGAACATTACCTCGCCCCGTTCCGCGATCCCGCCCGCGTGCATGCGATGTGCGAGGACTATCGCGCCGGCGCCTATTTCGACTACGACCTCGACAAGGCGGATTTCGAGGCCGGCAAGAAGATCACCATTCCCATGCTGGCGCTGTGGGGCAATGCCGGCGTGGCGCAAGCCGCGGCGACGCCGCTCGATACCTGGCGGCAATGGGCGACGAACGTGGAGGGCATGCCGGTGGATTCCGGCCACTTCCTCACCGAGGAGAATCCCGAGGTCACCGCGAGCGCGCTGCGCGAGTTTTTCGCGGCAGGTTGAGCTGTGACGCTGCACGCCACACACTCAAGCTGTCATCGCCCGGCTTGACCGGGCGATCCAGCACGCCGAGACGGCAATGGTTGATCCGAGAAGCCACGGCGTACTGGATGCCCCGGTCAAGCCGGGGCATGACAGCGCAGGGTGGAGCCGTCAGCGCCGCTCCCGGAAGAACTCCTTGAGCAGCCGCGCCGCCTCGCTCTCGCCGACGCCGGAATAGACGTCCGGCGCGTGATGGCAGGTTGGGGAGGCAAAGAACCGCACCCCTGATTCCACCGCGCCGCCCTTGGGGTCGGCGGCGCCGTAATAGAGCCGCCTGATCCTTGCAAAGGAGATCGCGCCCGCACACATGGTGCAGGGCTCCAGCGTCACGTAGAGGTCGCAGTCGACGAGGCGCTCGCTGCCGATCTTCGCGGCGGCCTCGCGCAGCGCGATGATCTCGGCGTGGGCGGTCGGATCATGGTCGGTCAGCGTCCGATTGGCGGCGGTGGCGATGACCTCGTAATCGCGGACCACCACGCATCCGATCGGAACTTCGCCCGATTTTCCGGCATTTTCGGCCGTCACAAGCGCCAAATCCATGAAAGAAGGGGCTTTCATGCCTCGTATCATCGCCAGAAACCTGCTAGTAGCTCCGCCTTCAGCAAGAGTGGATACCGATTTTGCCTGAGCATGCGGCTCGGAACGAGCGCGCACAATGCTCATCGCACTACCCCCGTAAGTGAGATCATTCATGCCTCGCGACAGCGACAAAGACAACGATTCCCGCGGCCGGCGTGATCGAGGCCCGGCCAAGGGAGCAGCAAAGGGCCGCTCCGGCAAGGCGCGCGGCCCCGAGAAGAAGTTCGCCAAGCGCGGTTTCGAGGGCAAGAGCGAGAGGAAGGGCGACAGCCGCCCTCCCCGCGAGGGTCGCGAGGACCGTCCGTTTCGCCGCCGCGAGGAGGGCGATGCCCCGCGCCGAGATTCTTCCGACCGTCCGCGCTTCAAGCGCGACGATCGCGGCAATGAAGGCCGCGGCGAGCGCAGCTTCAAGCCGCGTGGCGACCGTCCTTTTTCCGATCGTGGATCGCGCGATGGCGACAAGCGCTCCTTCAAGCCGCGCGGTGACCGCCCGTCCCATGGCCGCGACGATCGTCCGCCGCGCAGCCGCGATCGCGACGAGTCCCGTCCCGCCGGCCGGTTCGGCGACAAGAAGTTCGGCGACAAGCGGCCGTATTCGCCGCGCGGCGACCGTCCGGAGCGTCCGTTCGACGGCGAGCGAAAGTTTTCGCGGGGCGGTCCGGATCGCGACCGTGGCGATCGCGGCGATTCAAAGCCCTGGCAGAAGCGCGACGCGGCTCCGCGCGGCGATCGGCCGCCGCGCAAGGATTTCGGCAAGGGTCCGCGCAAGGATTTCGGCAGCCGTGACCGCAGCGAGGACAAGCCCTGGCAAAAGCGCGACGACCGCCGCGAAGGCGGCCGCGGCGAGGATCGTCCGCGGTTCTCGCGCTCACGCGACGATCGCGCATCGGGTGATCGCCCGTTCCGCGAGCGGCCCAAATTCGACCGGCCGCGCGAGGATCGTCCAAAATTCGATCGGCCCCGTCGTGACGGCGATGGCGACCGCGGCGGACGTGGTGGCGACCGGCCGAAATTCAATCGTCCGCGCGAGCGGTCGGAAGGCCGTTCCGATTGGCACGAGCATCCGCGCAGCGAAGGCCGTTTCGGCGATCGCCCGCGCCGTGAAAACGAGAATGAAGCCAGGATCTTCGAGAAGCGTCCCGCCTTCGGCGGCCGTGGTGCCTATCGCGAGCGCGATCGTGATGTCGACCGGCGGCCGCGCCGGGAAGAAGAGCCGAAGCCGAAGAAGGCCGGCGAGCGCATCGCCAAGGTGCTGGCGCGTGCGGGCCTCGCCTCGCGCCGCGATGCCGAGGAGATGGTCACGCAGGGCCGTGTCACCGTCAATGGCCGCGTCATCAACTCGCCCGCGCTGGACATCACGAAGAACGACGTCGTCATGGTCGACGGTAAGCCGTTGCCGGAGCGCGAGCGCACGCGGCTATTCCTCTATCACAAGCCGCGCGGACTGATGACCACGCATGACGACCCCGAGGGGCGTCCGACCGTGTTCGACAATCTGCCGGAAGGTCTGCCGCGGCTGATCAGTGTCGGCCGGCTCGATTTCAATACCGAAGGCCTCTTGCTGCTCACCAACGACGGCGGGCTCGCGCGCACGCTCGAGCTGCCCGATACCGGCTGGCTACGCCGCTACCGCGTTCGCGCCCACGGCGACGTCACCCAGGTGCAGCTCGACGAGCTCAAGAATGGCATCGAGATCGAGGGCGTCAAATACGGTCCGATCGAGGCGACGCTGGAGCGCGATCAGGGCGCCAATGTCTGGCTGGTGTTCGCGATCCGCGAAGGCAAGAACCGCGAGGTGCGCAACGTCTGCGCCCATCTCGGGCTCGAGGTGAACCGGCTGATCCGCGTCTCCTATGGCCCGTTCCAGCTCGGCGAGGTTCCCGAAGGCCAGGTCGAGGAGATCAAGTCGCGGGTGCTGCGCGAGCAGCTCGGCGACAAGGTGATCGAGAAGTCGGGGGCGCAGTTCGACGTGCCCGCGAAGTCGGCCGCGCGTGTCGACGACGCACCGAGCGAGAAGAAGCCCGCCAGCAAGCGCGCCGTGATCAACGACCGCAAGGGCCGCCGCGTGCTGGTGCAGCGCACCGGCAGCGAGGAGGCGCGCGAGCGCAACGAGGAACAGGCCAGCGGCTACGGCCCGCCGCGCCGTCCCAAGCGCGGCTATCACGGCAAGCGCGACCTGACGCCGCGGGATGGCGAGTAAGCTTCAATGCTTGGAGCGATGCCGACATTGCGCAACAGGTCGTCATGGCCGGGCTTGACCCGGCCATCCACGTCTTGCTTGCGTCTACTGCTGAAGAACGTGGATGCCCGGGACAAGCCCGGGCATGACGGAGTCGTGTAATGCGCGTCGTCGGCGGTCGCTTGAAGGGGCGCAATCTCGCCTCGCCGTCCTCGCGCGACATCCGCCCGACGGCGGACCGCTTGCGCGAGTCGGTGTTCAACATCCTCGTGCACGCCTATGACGATCCGATTGCCGATGCGCGCGTGCTCGATCTCTTCGCCGGCACCGGCGCGCTCGGCATCGAAGCGGTCTCGCGCGGGGCGAAGTTCACGCTGTTCGTCGACAATGGCGCGGAAGCGCGGGCACTGCTGCGCAACAATGTCGAGACGCTGGGCCTGGGTGGCGTCACCAAGGTCTATCGCCGCGACGCGACCGATCTCGGGCCTGCGCATCCCGTCGAGCCGTTTTCGCTGGTGTTCCTCGATCCACCCTATGGCAAGGGCTTCGCGGAGAAGGCGCTGGCGTCCTTGCGTGACGGCGGCTGGCTGACGCCGGGCGCGCTGCTGGTGGTGGAGGAAGCGAAGGCCGCGCAGTTCGTGACGCCGGACGGCTTTGAGGAGCTGGAGCGACGGACGTATGACGATACGGAGTTCGTGTTCTTGCGGAAGCTGTAGGATGGGTAGAGCGAAGCGAAACCCATCGTCTCACCGCGTGAGTGGAATTGATGGGTTTCGCTTCGCTCTACCCATCCTACAAGGCCGGCGCTACCTTCGCCCGAACAGCTTCTCTACATCGCTCAGCTTCAGCTCGACATAGGTCGGCCGGCCGTGATTGCACTGGCCGGAGTTCGGGGTGTCCTCCATCTCGCGGAGCAGCGCGTTCATTTCCTCCGGCCGCAGCCTGCGGCCGGCGCGCACCGAGCCGTGGCAGGCCATGGTGGCGGCGACGTGCATCAGGCGGCGTTCGAGCGGCAGCGCCTCGTCCCACTCGGCCATGTGCTCGGAGAGATCGCGCAACAGGCCGCCGGCATTGGTCTTGCCGAGCAGCGAGGGCGTCTCGCGCACCGCGACTGCGCCGGGGCCGAAGGATTCGATGGCGAGACCGAACGAGGCGAGCTCGTCGCTGCGCTCCAGGAGGCGCTCGACCGTCGCCTCGTCCATCTCGACGATCTCGGGAATGAGCAGGATCTGCCGCTGCACGCCGTTCGCGGCCAGCGAGGCCTTCAGCCGCTCGTAGACGATGCGCTCATGCGCGGCATGCTGGTCGACGATGATCAGCCCGTCGCGGGTCTGCGAGACGATATAGGTCTCGTGGATCTGCGTGCGCGGCGCGCCGAGCGGGCGGTCGACGAGGTCCGCCACCGGCTGCGTCTCGATCCGCACGTCCGCGCTGGGGGCACCGACGTCGAACGCGGCCTGCGCGCGCTCTGCAAAAGCGGATGTCGCGGCGCCCTCGAAAGACGGCATCGGCGCGACGGGGGCGGCGGGCGAGGCGCGCCAGTCCCAGCTCGCCGGGCGCTGCGGCGTGAAAGCGGGCCGGAACGCGGACAAGGCGCTCTCGCCGCTGTTGGCGGCGGTGCGGCGTCCCTCGCGCGCGAGACCTTCCTTCAATCCGTGCACGATCAGCGCGCGAACAAGGCCGGCATTGCGGAACCGCACCTCGGTCTTGGCCGGATGCACGTTGGCGTCGACCTCGCGCGGATCGAGCGTGACGAACAGCGCCAGCACCGGATGGCGGTCGCGCGGCAGATAGTCGGAATAGGCCGCGCGCACCGCGCCGAGAATCAGCTTGTCCCGCACCGGGCGGCCGTTGACGAAGAGATATTGCCCGAGTGCGTTGGCCTTGGTCAGCGCCGGTGCCGCCGCATAGCCGGCGACGACGACGCCCTCGCGCTCGGCATGGATCTCGATGGCGTGGCTGCGAAACTCCGCGCCCAGGATGTCGCCGAGCCGGGTCAGCCGGCCGGCGGCGCCGGGCAGCGCCGCCGCCCAGGTCACCGGCGCGCGCTCCTCACCGGCAAGCGTGAAGGCAATGTCGGGCCGCGCCATGGCGAGCCGCCGCACCACCTCGCGGATCGCTTCGGCTTCGGTGCGGTCGGTCTTCAGGA
This sequence comes from Bradyrhizobium sp. LVM 105, assembly GCF_003957705.1. Classification (NCBI taxonomy): domain Bacteria; kingdom Pseudomonadati; phylum Pseudomonadota; class Alphaproteobacteria; order Hyphomicrobiales; family Nitrobacteraceae; genus Bradyrhizobium; species Bradyrhizobium sp. LVM 105. The sequence goes on from NZ_QZMV01000008.1 coordinate 15,810, forward strand.
ACTTCAACCGCGCCGGGGTCGCATAGAAGAGGTCGCCGACCTCGACGCGCGTGCCGTGCGCCAGCGCCGCCGGCATGATCTCGGATTTCTCGCCACCTTCGACCGTCAGCGCCCAGGCATGCGGCTCGCTGGCATGGCGTGTGGTGATGGAGAGCCGCGCGACGGAGCCGATCGAGGGCAGCGCCTCGCCGCGGAAGCCGAGGGTCCGAATCTGGAGCAGGTCCTCGTCGTCGAGCTTGGAGGTGGCATGGCGCTCGACCGCGAGCGCGAGGTCTTTCGCGGTCATGCCGCCGCCGTCATCGGTGATGCCGATTCGCCGCCGCCCGCCGCCGTCGGTGAAGACGTCGATCCGGCTCGCACCGGCATCGATCGCGTTCTCGACCAGTTCCTTGACCACGCTCGCAGGCCGCTCGACCACCTCGCCGGCGGCGATGCGGTTGACGATCTGTTCGGGAAGTTGGCGGACAGGCATAGGTTCACTCGGTGAATGTCCCAGTGTAACGCCGCCCGGCAACAAATGCATGGGTAAGGTCGCACTTCCCACATACCAGATGTGGGAAATCCCGCGCCTCGGGCAGTTCCGATGAAATGCGGCGTTCGTGCGCGGGTGCCGCATATGAGGAGCGTAATTCCGCGAAACCGCCGCGAAATCCCTAAACGATCAACACATGAGACCGTTTGCATCACGGGTGCGCCGTTCGCACTCTTTGCGCGATGTGATGGTCCGGTCCGAAAGGAACGGCGTGGAGAATCGCCGAACCGTTCATCGCGAGCAAATCCAGGAGAAATGGATGAAGTTGGTGAAGACCTCTGCAATCGCATGCGCTCTCTCGGCTCTCATTGCGACGCCCGTTCTCGCGCAAGGCACATCGTCCGGCGTCAAGTCCGGCGGCACCGTGCAAAGCAAACCGATGCAGGGCGGCGCGACCATGGGCAGTGAGGATGACGACGTCGGCGCTCAGCAGGGGAGTGCCGGCGAGAAGGTTGGCATGAAGTCGGGCAGGGGGACCAAGGGTAACGCTGCAACCACGGGCAGTGCGACACACAAGGGCACGGCCGACGATTCGGCTGCGACCGGCAAGCGCTACTGAAGTCAGCTTGCGAAGCGCAAACCTCCGGTCGCACCGCGGCCGGAGGTCTTGCTCGATCAATCGTCGAAGTCGCGGCCGCGCTTTGCCTTGACATCGCTGCGGCGCTTCTTGCCCTCGAGCCGGCGCTGCTTTGAGCCGAAAGTCGGTTTTGTCGCGCGCCGCGGCTTTGGCCGCACCATCGCCTCGCTCAGGATTTCGACCAGCCGGTCGATGGCATCCTGGCGATTGCGCTCCTGGGTGCGGAAGCGCTGCGCCTGGATCACGATGACGCCATCCTTGGTCATGCGCTGGCCGGCGAGGCGGGCGAGGCGTAGCGCCGCATCCTCCGGCAAGGTCAGCTTGCGCGTGTCGAAGCGCAGTTGCGCCGAGGTCGCGACCTTGTTGACGTTCTGCCCGCCCGGGCCGGAGGCGCGGACAAAGCCGATCTCGATGTCGTCCTCGTCGATGACGAGATCGCGGGATATCCGCAGCATGATGGCACCAGGAAAAGGATTCGCGCGCGCACCATAGCTGCTTTGATGGAAGTTTGCCGCGCTCTATCCGTTCCCTCCCCCTTGTGGGGAAGGGGCAGGGGAGGGGGTAGCCATGGGCGCCCGTGCGGCAGCCAGGGAACGCTGCTGCTTGCAATAAAGATCAGTTCGACTTCGTCGCCGGAGCCGCGGTCGGCTGCGCCGCGGCCTGCGGGGCGCGGCCGACGACGACGGTCAGTAGGCCCTGGCCCCAGAGCCGCTTGGCGGCCGCCTTGGCGTCGTCCAGCGTCACGGCATCGACGATGGCGTTGCGCTTCTCGATATAGTCGATCGGCAACTTGTCCTGCTGGTACTGCAGCAGCGCTTGCGCCAGCTTGGAGGAGGTGTCGAGCGCCAGCATCTGCGAGCCCTTGAGGTACGACTTGGCCTCGTCGAGCTCCTTCTGCGTCGGGCCTTCCTCGGCGATCCGGCGCACTTCCTTCTCGATGGCATCGATGGTGTCGCCGGAGCGGTCGGCGCGCGTGCCGGTATTGCCGATGAAGATCGCCGAATGCTCCATCCAGAGCAGCGATTCGAACACCGAATAGGCGAGGCCGCGCTTCTCGCGGACCTCGCGATAGAGACGCGAGGACAATCCGCCGCCGCCGAGGATGTGGTTGACGACATAGGCCGCCATGAAATTGGGATCGCTGCGCTTCACCCCGGGCCCGCCGAAGGTGATCACGGTCTGCGGCACGTCGAGGGTCACGAAGGCGCGTTGCGGCGGCCTTGCGGCCTCGACGTCAGGGACCGGCGTGAGGTTGCCCTTGGCGGGCAGGCTGCCGAAGGTGTGGTCGAGCAGCTTGCCGAGCGTCGCCGGATCGACGTCGCCGACGACCGCGACCTTCAGCCCATCCCTGGCCAGCACGCGGCCGACATAGTCCTTCATGTCGGAGACCGTGATGGTCGGCACGCTGTCGAGGTTGCCGTTGGTCTGCCGGCCGTAGGGATGATCGCCGAAGGCGACTTCCAGGAATTTGCGGCTCGCCAGCGAGGTCGGGTTGGTGGTCTCGCGGCGCAGGCCCGAGATGACCTGCGAGCGGATGCGCTCGACATCGGCGGTGTCGAAATGCGGCGAGGTCAGCGCGCTCCGCAAGAGATCGAAGGCCTCGTCCTTGTTGTCGCGCAGCATGCGCAGGCTGCCGCGGAAGGCGTCGCGGGTGGCGCTGAAGGACAGCTCGATGGCGCGGCGGTCGAGCCGCTCGTGGAAGGTCTTGGAATCGAGATCGCCGGAGCCTTCGTCGAGCAGGTCGCCGACCAGATTGGCGACGCCGGACTTGTCCTTGGGATCCTGGGCCGAGCCGCCGGCAAAGGAATATTCCATCGCGATCAGGGGCACGGTCGCGTCCTGCACGAACCAGGCCTCGATGCCGCCGGGCGAGACCAGGCGCTGAATCTTTGCGGCGGCGAGCGACGGCGACACCGCAGCGAGCGCGAGCGCGGCGCCGGTGACGAAAGAGAATGCAACGTGTCGAAGGAAGGGATAGGTCACGACCGCTTCTCCTCGCGCTTGGCAGCACTGGTGTCCTTGATCAGATAGCCCGTGACCGAACGCTTCTTCTCGAGCCATTTCTGCGCGACGGCGCGGACCTGCTCGGCGGTGACCGCGCGGATGCGGTCGGGCCAGCTCCTGATGTCCTCGATCGACAGGCCGGTGGTCAGCGCGCCGCCGTACCAGCGTGCCAGCACCGCCTGGTTGTCCTGGGCGTAGATCGCTTCCGCGATGAGCTGGGTCTTCACGCGCTCCAGATCCTCGGCGCGGATCGGGTTCTGCGCCACGTTGGCGATGACGCCGTCGACCGCCTGCTCGACCTCTGCGAAGCTGACGCCGGCTTTCGGCGCGGCCGAGATCGCGAACTGGGTCGGATCGAGCGAGATGCTCGAATAGCTGGCGTTGGCGGAGACCGCGAGCGGCTTGTCGACGACGAGGGCGCGGTAAAGATAGGAATTGCTGCCGCTGCCCATCAGCTGCGCCAGCACGTCGAGGGCCGCGCTCTCGCCGGCCGCGGCCGTGGTTGCCGACGGTACGAGATAATAGCGCCGCATGTTCGGCTGCTCGACGCGCGGATCGGCCAGCGTGACGGTGCGCGGGGCGGCGGGCTCAGGCTCCTGCGGACGGACGCGCCGCGCCGGGATCGCTGATTGCGCCGGGATCGAGCCGAAATTGCGCTCGACCAGCGGGCGAATTTCGGCGGCGTCGACGTCGCCGGCGATCACCAGGATCGCGTTGTTCGGCGCATAGAAGCGGCGATAGAAGGCGAGCGCGTCCTCGCGATCGAGCTTCTCGATCTCCTGATGCCAGCCGATCACCGGCCGGCCGTAGGGATGATTGAGGTAGAGCGCAGCCATGATCTGCTCGTTCAGCCGCGCGTCGGGATTGTTGGCGACGCGCATGTTGTATTCTTCGAGCACGACGTCGCGCTCGGGCAGCACGTTCTCGTCCTTGAGGATCAGGCCGGTCATGCGGTCGGCCTCGAACTCCATCATGGTCGGCAGCTGCTCCTTCGGCACACGCTGGTAGTAATTGGTGTAGTCGACCGAGGTCGAGGCGTTCTCGTTGCCGCCGACGCGGAGCACGGTCTGGGAGAATTCGCCGACGGGATGCTTCGAGGTGCCCTTGAACATCAGGTGCTCGAGGAAGTGCGCGAGCCCGGATTTTCCCGGCGTCTCGTCGGCCGAGCCGACCTTGTACCAGATCATCTCCGTGACCACGGGCGTGCGGTGATCCGGGATCACCACCACCTGCATGCCGTTGCTGAGCGTGAAGCTGGCGGGTGGGGCCGATGTGACCGTGGTCTGGGCGAGGGCCGCACCGGCCGTCAGGACACTGGTCGAAAGCAGCGCGGCAAGGAGGCGGGCAGCCGATCGGTAAGAGGACATCATGATCCTTTTGGAACGCCGAGTCCGGATCTCCGGCTCGGAGGCACGGCATGCTACACCGTGCGGCTGAGGCTTCGCGTCACGAAGCAGAGAACGCCATCAACTCGGGAGCAAGCCAGCGGCCGAAGCCATACAAGGGCCGGCGGCCAGCTCCGCGGTCCGACATGTTCGCGTCGGAGCAGGAGCGCTATTGCTCCTTCTCCTTGCCGGACCGGACGTCGAAATAGGTCCGCTTCGAGTTATCCGGCCCGGAGCCGTAGGCGTAGTTCGGCGAGGGCGTCTGATATCCGGGCGGCGGCTCCACCAGCGATTGGCGTGGGGGCTCCGACGTAAACTGCTTCGACTCGGGCCCGTTTCCTTTGAACAGATTCCATAGCCCGCCGGTGTATCCGAGCTGGGCGGGGCTGAGAGTCGGATTGGCGGTGTTGCTGCCCGGCTGAACCGGATCATTGCCGCTCTTTTCGGCCGCGGCCGTCTTGTGGGCGTTGATCTCGGCGGGCGAGAGCGGCCGGGCATTCTTCCAATACTCAGTCGCCTTGTTGTCGCCCCCCTTCTTCCGCGCGGCAATGGCGTCCTTGCGGCGCTTCTCGTCGGGGTCCTTCGGCCAGTTTGGCGCAACCGCGGCCTCCGTCGCGGCCGGCGGCGGCAGGTCGAGCTTGGGCGGCACGACCAGCGGCGAACGCTCACGGTATTCGATGCCGGGCTTCGACATGCTCTTGGCGCCGAGGCCCGACATCAGATTGTCGATGAGCTTCTCTTCGAAGGTCATGTCGTCGTCCTCGTCGTCACCAGCGCGCGCGGCGCCGGTCGACATCACGAGGCCAATGCCGAGCGCGACAGCGGATAATTTCAAAGCCCGCCAGAACCCCCATCGGGGGTCTCGAACCATTGACCCGCTGGTCTTCGAGCTGCGCATTACGATACCTGTTCCATATTGTGGCAGATCGCCGCTCAAATGCGGCCAGTCCCTCGTAAAAACCGGGTTCCGCCTGCCGGTCCGTATCGGCCGGGATCAGGGCGCTTTTGCGGCGGGTATCCCCAGGAAGGAATCATACAATAGCGCCGCCACCCCAGCAACGATCGCCACGTCCGCGAGGTTAAACACGTACCAATTATAGGTATTTCCGGCGATCTCGATGTGGAACAGGGCGAAATCGACCACCGCGCCATAGGCCAGGCGGTCGATGCCGTTGCCGATGGCGCCGCCGATGATCAGGCCTAGCGCAATCGTGGCGAGCCTGGTGTGCGAGCGGGCCATCCAGATCGCCAGCGCGACCACGGCGAGGACCTTGACCGCCATCAGCGCAAGCTGCGCCGCCTGGTTGTCGGTCTGGAGCCAGCCGAAGCTGATGCCGATATTCCAGGCCAGCACCAGGTCGAAGAACGGCGTCACCTTGACGACGCCGCGCCGGGCAAGGTCGAACCCGTTCAGCAGCCAGAGCTTCGAGGCCTGGTCGGCCGCGAGCGTGACCATTGCCGCGAGGATGCCGGCGCCAAGCGGGGTCATGCGGGGAATCAGACCGCCACTCCCAACGCCTTCCATTCGCGCAGCGCCTTGGCGTCGCGCGGGGTGACGTCGGGATATTCGGCGTCTTCGCCGACCATCGGGGAGATCTTCCAGGAGCGGGCGCATTTGGTGCCGACCGCCTTCTCCACCACGACCGCGACACCGGGCACCGCATCGAGACGGAACGCCGAAGCCGGCGCCTCGCCCTCCCGCACCTCGTAATTCGAGGTGATGCAGACTTCAGCCAGATCGATGTCGAACAGCGTCATCAGCATGTCGCGGTCGGCGACATAGATCACCGGCGAGGCCTCCAGCGAGGAGCCGATGTTCTTGGCGGCGCGTTCGAGCTCGAGCGCCCCGGTGACGACGCGGCGGACGTTGCGGATCGTCTCCCACCTCGCGGCGAGCTTGTCGTCGCGGAAGTCTTCGAGATCGGTCGGGAACAGCGTCAGATGCACCGACGCTTCGGCGCCGGGGCGATACATGCGCCAGGCTTCCTCCGCGGTGAAGCTGAGGATCGGCGCCAGCCATTTCAGGATCGAGGTGCACAACAGGTCGATCGTCGTCAGCGCGGCCTTGCGCGTCAGCGAGGATGGCGGATCGCAATACAGCGTGTCCTTGCGGATGTCGAAATAGAACGCCGAGAGCTCGCTGTTGAGGAAGGCGGAGAGGGTCGCGACCACGGTCTTGTAGTCGAACTCCCGATAGGCCTTGTCGACGGCGGCGGCGCGCACCGCCAACTCGTGCAGCATCAGGCGCTCGAGCTCAGGCATCTCGGCCGGCGGAACTGCGTCGGCCGGCTTGTAATGATGCAGCGTGCCGAGCATCCAGCGCACGGTGTTGCGCAGCTTGCGATAGGTCTCGACGGTGTTCTTCAGGATCTCCGCGCCGATGCGCTGATCGTCGGTGTAGTCGCAGGACGCGACCCAGAGCCGGAGGATGTCGGCGCCGGATTCCTTGATGACGGCCTGCGGCTCGATGGTGTTGCCGAGCGACTTCGACATCTTGCGGCCGTCCTCGGCCTGGGTGAAGCCGTGGGTCAGCACGATGTCGTAAGGCGCGCGGCCGCGGGTGCCGCAGCTTTCCAGCAGCGAGGAGTGGAACCAGCCGCGATGCTGGTCCGAGCCTTCCAGATACATCACCGTGTCGGTGCCGCCGTCGACCTTGCGCTTGATGCCGGCGAGCCCGGGAAACTGCACGGGGTCTTCGAGCACGAAAGCGTGGGTCGAGCCGGAATCGAACCAGACGTCGAGAATGTCGTCGACCTTCTGCCAATCCTCGCTCGCGCGCGCGCCCAGGAAGCGCTCGCGCGCGCCGGTTGCGTACCAGGCGTCGGCGCCTTCCTGCTCGAAGGCCTCGCCGATGCGCGCGTTCACCGCCTCGTCCTGCAGGATCTCGGCGGAGCCGTCGCCCTTCTCGCGCACGAACACGGCGATCGGCACGCCCCAGGCGCGCTGGCGCGAGATCACCCAGTCGGGCCGGGCTTCGATCATGCCGTTGATGCGGTTCTCGCCCGACGGCGGCACCCATTGCGTCACCGAGATCGCGTGCAGCGCGCGGGCGCGCAGCGTGTCGCCGCTCTTCGTCTTGCCGCCTTGCGCAACATCCTTGTCCATCGCGATGAACCATTGCGGCGTGTTGCGGAAGATCACCGGCTTCTTGGAGCGCCAGGAGTGCGGATATTGATGCTTCAGCCGGCCGCGCGCGAGCAGCATGCCTCGTTCGACCAGCGCCTTGATCACGGCCTCGTTGGCATCGCCCTTCTCGCCCTTGTCGTTGATGACGCGCTTGCCGGTAAAGCCCGGCGCATGATCGGTGTAGGCGCCGTTCTCGTCGACGGTGTAGGGGATCGCCGTGTTGATGCCGCGCGCGTCGAGATCGCGCGCCTGCGCCATCCAGGCATCGAAGTCCTCGCGGCCATGGCCGGGCGCGGTGTGCACGAAGCCGGTGCCGGTGTCGTCGGTGACGTGGTCGCCGGGCAATAGCGGCACGATGAAGTCGTAGCCGCCGGCGAGGCCTTTGAGCGGATGGGCGCATTCGATCGCGTCCATGGTGTCGCCGGGGACGTCGCGGAGCTTCTCGTAAGCGGTCACGCGCGCCTGCTTGAAGACCTCTTCAGCGAGCGCGTCGGCGAGGATCAGGAGATCGCCCGTCCTGGTCCAATTGTCGGCGGGCGCATCCGTCACCTTGTAAAGGCCGTAGGCGATCTTCGGGGAGAACGAGATGGCGCGGTTGCCGGGCAGCGTCCAGGGCGTGGTGGTCCAGATCACGACGCTTGCGGAGGCGAGCGCACCGTGCGCGGGCGAGGTAACCGGGAATTTCACCCACACCGTATCGGAGGTGTGGTCCTCGTACTCCACCTCGGCCTCGGCCAGCGCTGTCTTCTCGACCACGCTCCACATCACCGGCTTGGAGCCGCGATAGAGCGTGCCGTTGGCGGCGAACTTCATCAGCTCGCGCGCGATCTGGGCCTCGGCCGGGAAGCTCATGGTGGCGTAGGGATGGTCCCAGTCGCCGATGACGCCGAGGCGCTTGAACTCCTCGCGTTGCACGCCGAGCCATTGCGTGGCGTAGGCGCGGCATTCCCGGCGGAAGTCGATCATCGCGGCAGAGTCGCGGAAGTCGGGCTTCTGCTTGCCCTTCTTGCGATAGTGCTCTTCCTCGACCTTCCACTCGATCGGCAGGCCGTGGCAGTCCCAGCCCGGCACGTAGTTGGAATCGAAGCCGAGCATCTGCTGGCTCTTGGTGACGAGGTCCTTGAGAATCTTGTTCAGCGCCGTGCCGATATGGATGTTGCCGTTGGCGTAGGGAGGGCCGTCATGCAGCACGAACTTGGCGCGGCCACGGGCAGCCTCGCGCAGCTTCTCGTAGAGGCCGATCTCGTACCAGCGCTTGAGGATCTCCGGCTCGCGCTGCGGCAGGCCGGCGCGCATCGGGAATTCGGTCTGCGGCAGGAACAGGGTCTTCGAATAGTCTTTGGCTTCAGATTTTTGGGACTTTTGCGGCTTTTCGGACATGAGGCTGACTGGCTCGGAATGGCGCGGGAACGGATGGCGATGCGGAATCGCGGGGGTGAAACGACCAAATCCCGGTCTTGCGCCGAGCCCCTGGGCTCAGGCGGAAGCCGGGCTGCTAATCCCTATGATGCGCCGCGCAAACATGGGCTCTCCATAGCAGGGGGGCGGAGGAAGCGCAAAGGTTCGGGAAGGCCGGGTTTGGGGTCAATCGACGGCGCCGAGCCGTGGAAACGCGTCCGGGGCGGCGGCCAGGATGGCGCGGGCGCGGGCGGAATCGTCGTCCATCTGCCGGATCAGGGCTTCGATCCCCTCGAACTTCAGCTCCTCGCGAATGAAGCCGATGAAGGCGCAATCCAGCGCCTGCCCGTAGAGATCGCCCTTGAAGTCGAACAGGAAGATTTCCAGCAGCGGGGCGCCATTGTCGAAGGTCGGGCGGCGCCCGAAGCTTGCAACCCCGTCCAGCCGCTCAGTGCCGCGGCCGACCCGCACCGCATAGATGCCGTGCTTCAGGCCGCAATTGGCATCGAGGCGGATGTTGGCGGTGGGATAGCCAAGATCGCGGCCACGCTTCTCGCCGTGGATCACCTCGCCGGTGACGAACCAGGGCGCGCCCAGCATGGTGGTGGCCTCGTCGAGCTGGCCTTCGGCGAGGGCGATGCGGATCGCGCTGGAGGACACCGGCCGCTCGTCGATATCGACATGCGGCTGCACGTCGACCTCGATGCCGAGCCGGGGCGCCTCGTTGACCAGCAGGCTCGGCGAGCCGACCCGTCCCTTGCCGAAATGGAAGTCGTACCCCACCGCGATCCCGCTGACGCCGAGCCGTCCGATCAGCTCATGGTGAATGAAATCTTGCGCGCTGGTTCCGGCGCGTGCCTTGTCGAAGGTCATGACCACGGCGCCGGCAAGCCCGGTGCCGGCCAGAAGCCGCAGCTTGGCCTGCTCGTCCGTCAGGCGGAATTGCGGGGTATTGGGGCTGAAGAACCGCCGCGGATGCGGCTCGAAGGTCAGCGCCAGCGCGGGGCGGCCATGCGTCCGGCCCATTTCCAGGGCGGCGGCGATCACCGCGCGGTGACCGAGATGAACCCCGTCGAAATTGCCCATGGCGACCACGGCGCCCCTTGGAATCGCGGAAACGGGCGTGGTGTCGCGGATAACGTTAAAATGCGGGGCCATCAGGGGAATTCTCGAACCGGCGGGACCGGCCGGGACCGTGGCGCGACCGGCCCGATGAAGTCAAGCGGCAGGGGGAGCGCCGAATCCCACGCAATTTCAGTTCGTTCGGGACGCCCCCAATTAACGCGCTGTTTAACGCCTTGGTGCTAGTCCTTGCATCTGGAACAGGCGGGCTCCGGCCCGGCAGGTCCGATCGTAATATTCCTGGGTATGCGTTGGGGGAGTCGAGATGGCGGTTGATTTGTCGATGCCGGTTCTGGTGGTGGATGACTACAGCACCATGATCCGTATCATCAGGAATCTGCTGAAGCAGCTTGGCTTCGAGAACATCGATGATGCCAGCGACGGTTCGGCAGCGCTGAACAAGATGCGCGGCAAGAAGTACGGGCTCGTGATCTCCGACTGGAACATGGAGCCGATGACGGGGTACGACCTCCTGCGCGAAGTGCGCGCGGATCCGAACCTCGCCACCACGCCCTTCATCATGATCACGGCGGAATCCAAGACCGAGAACGTGATCGCGGCCAAGAAGGCCGGCGTGAACAATTACATCGTCAAGCCGTTCAACGCGGCGACGCTGAAGACCAAGATCGAGGCGGTGTTCCCGGACATGGCAAGCGCGTAAGGCGCGCACCTGACCGCAAAATAACTGTCTATCGAGATCGTCATGCCCGGGCTTGTCCCGGGCATCCACGTTCTTGGATCTGCAAAGTAAGTCGTGGATGGCCGGGTCAAGCCCGGCCATGGCGGCGCCGAGGGCACAGTCATTGGTCTAAGCCCGCGCCACCTGCGCGGACTTCGCCGTCACCACTTCAATTCGCGCATCAGCGCCTTCGGCGGGTGGCCGAACAATTCCATCACCGATGCCGGGTCGAGCTGGTCAAGGCCCTCGAACTCCTCGGCATGGATGCCGCGGGTCACGAACAGGCAGTCGATGCCGAATTCGCGCGCGCCGGTCAGGTCGGTGCGGACGGAATCGCCGATCGCCAGCACCTTCTTCCGGTCGATCTGGTGGCCCTGGCGTTCACCGGCGAGCGCCATGGCGCGCTCGTAGATCGGCCGGTGCGGCTTGCCGTAGAAGATCACTTCGCCGCCGAGCTCGCGGTAGAGCTCCGCGATGGCGCCGGCGCAGTAGATCAGCCGGTCGCCGCGCTCCACCACGATGTCGGGGTTGGCGCAGACCAGCGTCAGCTTGCGCTCGCGCGCCTTCAGCATCATGCCGCGATAGTCCTCCGCCGTCTCGGTCTCGTCGTCATAGAGGCCGGTGCAGACGATGTAGTCGGCTTCCTCCAGCGGCGCGGCCTTCGCATCGAGGCCGCGATAGATCGAGTTGTCGCGCTCGGGCCCGAGCCAGAACATCTTGCGGCCGGGATGCTCGGCGACATAGAGCCGGGTCAGGTCGCCCGAAGACACGATGGCGTCGTAGGTCTCGTCGGCGACGCCGAGCTTGCGCAATTGCCGCTGCACGGAGTCCGCCGGCCGCGGCGCGTTGGTGATCAGGATCACCGTACCGCCGCGGCTGCGATAGGTGTGCAACGCCTCGCAGGCTTCGGGGAATGATTCGAGGCCGTTATGGACGACGCCCCAGATGTCGCTGAGAACGACCTCCACACCGCCCACGAGCTCGCGCAGGCCTTCGGCGAAATGCAGCGTGGTCATGATACGCGCGGCCGATCAGATGCGGCGCGCCAGCGCCGCGTTGCCGGTGATGCGTTGTGCCGGAGCAGCGGCTGACGTCGCGCCAGATGTCGCGCCTTGGCTGGGGGGAGCGGAGCCATTGGATCCTTGCGTGTCCTGCGCCTGGTTCGGCGCGGCCCCGCCGGTAGCAGATGCCCCTTCCGGCCGCAATGGCCGGGGCGGCGCAAACAGGAAGCCCTGGCCGAACCGCACGTCATAGTCGAGCAGGTCCACGACCGCGCGCTCGCCTTCGATCCTTTCGGCGATCAGGTCGATGCCGAAACGGCCGAGCAGGTCGGAGAGGTCGGACGGATGGATGTCCGAGGTCGATGCCCGCCTGGGGTCGAGCAGCAGCGCGGCCGGCACCTTGATGAAGCGCACCCCTCGATCGGCCAGCTCGCGCGGCTCGATGCGCAGATCCGTGACGTGGTCGATCGAGAAACGGAAGCCGCGCTGGGCGAGTGCCGCGAGATTCTCGGTCTCGGCCGGGCCGAGATTGCGGAACGTCGATTGCTTGAACTCCAGCACCAGCGAGGGCGCCAGCGCCCGGTTGGCTTCGAGGAAGTCGAGGCATTGCGCGAAGGTGGTGGAATTGCCGAGCGTGGACGCCGCGACGTTGCAGAACACGCCGACGTCCTTGTTGCGCACCATCAGGCGCCGCAGCACCTGCACACAGCGCAGCATCACCATGTTGTCGATGCGCCCGATCAGCCCGGAAGCCTCCGCGATGCTGATGAACTCCTCGGCTGCGACCAGCTGGTCGCGTTCGTCGCGCAGGCGCGTCACCGCCTCGTAGAACCGCACCTTGCGCTGCGGCAACGTCACCATCGGCTGGAGGAAGATGTCGATGCGGTTCTCGTCGATGGCGTTGCGTAGCGTCGCCAGCAATTGAGTCTGGTTGCGCCCGGTGGCGGCCTGAATCGGGTTGGAGGTCGCGGCCTGGACCGCCGGCGCCGGCCGCGGCTGCGCCGATGGAGGTGGAGGCGAGGGTGCTGCGGGAAGCGCGGGAGGGGCGGCTGGCCGCTCCTCGAACGGCGCAACCAGGTCGATCGGCGCCTCCGGCTCGGCCGTGGCGACCGGGGCGGGAGCCGCTGCGCTGCCGGCCAGCATGTCCTCGTGGGCCGACACGGTGGTGGCGAGCTGCCTGACCAGTCCGCCGAGCTCGTTGATCTCGCCGACCACCGACTGGATGCGGTCGGAGTTGGTGGAATTGGACGAGGCGATGCGTCCCTCGATCGCAGCCAGCCGGCGGCCGAACTCGGCCACCTGGCGGGCGAGGTCGGCAGTGCCGCGCGACAGATCCGCGATCTGGCCGCCGACGTCGCTGCGGTCACGCAGCCGCATCGACACGGCGTTGTAGAGGATCAGGAAGGTCAGCGCGGTGAGCGCCACGATCGCGGACTCGGTCCCGCTGATGCCGGCGACGGCGTAGAGCGCAAGCCCGAGCGAGGCTGCGACCAGAACCATGCAGATGGCGATGAAAATCGTCGAAATGCGAATCATGCCGCGCGTTACGCCTCAAGAGCTGACTGCCTCACCCGGGAAAACACGGGTCGCGATGCGATTCCGTCCTGCCTCGTGCCCCCAAAGCAGCATGAGCTTAACACCATTGTTGATTCGAGGGGATAGCAGCCCCACTGAGGCTCAAGTCAATCCGGCCCGGCGAAAGCCTTCGAGGTAGCGTTCGCGGTCGCTGGCAAGCTTGACCGGCATGAACTCGGCGAGCCAGGCGAGCGAGATGTTCGGCTGGGCACGGCGGAGTTCCTTCAGCGCCGCGTGGGCGAGATCCCTCTGCCCGGCCATGCCGGCCGCCGCCGTCAGTACCCGATGCGCGCCGACGAAATCGCTGCGCTGGCGCAGGGCCTCCTGAGCGAGGCGGATCGCCTCAGCGTCATCGCCGCCGAGGAAGCGGGCATAGGCGGCTATACCGTAATAGACGGGGGCATAGGGATCGCGCGGGCTGAGGCGGATCGCCCGCCGCGCGGCCTCGTCGGCATCCCGCCAGCGGCCGCAATAGCCGAGCGCCAAACCATAATAACCCTGCGCCAGGGCGAAATTCGGATTGAGCCGCAGTGCCGTCTCGAATTCGGCCAGAGCATCCTGGAACCGGCGTGCAAACAAATTGACGTGGCCGAGCGCGTTGTGCGCCCAGGCATCCTCGCTGTCGGCACGGATGGCGGCCCGTGCGGCACGTTCGGCACCGGTGATTGCGCTGTCCATGTCCATCCAGCCCATATGAGCCGTGAACATGTAGCTCGTCCCGAGCAGCCCGAGCGCCTTGCCATAGTTCGGGTCGAGCGCGATGGCTTTTTCGAGCAGGGCCTGCGCGACGACGTGATCCTGCCGTGTCACACGCCAGTAATGCGACAGCGCGCGCATCACGAGATCCCAGGCATCCATGCTATCCGGCGGCTTGCGTTGGGCGCGAAAGCTTTCCGCTGCATAGAGCTGCGGCTCGATCGCCGCGACGATAGCTTCGGTGATCTCGTCCTGCACGGCAAAGACGTCGGCAAGCTCGCGATCGTAGCGTTCGGCCCAGAGATGACTGCCGGTGGCGACATCGTTGAGCTGCGCGCTGATGCGGACGCGGTCACCGTCCTTGCGGACGCTGCCTTCGACGACGTAGCGAACACCGAGTTCTTGGGCGACCTCACGCAGATGAACCGCGCGGCCCTTGTAGATGAATGAGGAGTTACGCGCGATCACGAAGAACCAGCGCAGCTTCGATAGCGCGGTGATGATGTCCTCGCTGATGCCGTCGGAGAAATAGTCCTGCTCGGCCTCGCCGCTCATATTGATGAATGGCAGGACCGCGATGGCAGGCCGGTCGGGCAGCGGCAAGCCTGTAGCGGCTGCCGGCCGGCTCGTCGCTGCCGGCGTCGCCGCCTCGGAGAGTTCGGTGACTTCACCGACAAACCGGACGCCCTTGCGCGCAATGGTGCGGATCAGCCGCTGCTCCTCACCATTGTCGTCGATGGCGCGCCGCGCGGCGTTGATCCGGCTGGTGAGAGTCGATTCCGAGACGACGCGGCCGTTCCAGACCGCGTCGAGCAGATCGTCCCGCGTCACCACGCGTTCGCGGTTGCGAAGGAGATAGAGCAGAAGATCGAACACCTGGGGCTCGAGCGCTATCAGCGTCTTCGCGCGACGCAATTCGCGCCGCCCGGCATCGAGCACGAAATTCTCGAAATGAAACGCCACGCCAACCTCGGTTCGGGCTCGGAAATCAAGGTCCTCTCAGCGTAAAATAATGCCGCTCTCAAGGCCAGCGCGCCGCATGCGCCCTATCGTCCCGGCGTTTTCAACCCCGGAGAATTGCCATGTCGACATCCGCCGCGCTCAACCAGGTTCCCACCCAGCCCGATCTTGCCGCCATCAAGCAGCGCCAGCATGGCGCCTGGTCTTCGGGCGACTATGCCGTCGTCGGCACCACACTGCAGATCGTCGGCGAGCAACTCTGTGAAGCCTTGGACTTGCGCGCCGGCAGCAAGGTGCTGGACGTCGCCGCCGGCAACGGCAACGCGACGCTGGCCGCGGCGCGGCGCTGGTGTGACGTCACATCCACCGACTATGTGCCGGCGCTGCTCAAGCGCGGCCAGGAACGTGCGGCGGCGGACCATCTGACGGTCGAATTTCGCGAGGCTGACGCCGAAGCGCTGCCGTTTGCGGACGCGAGTTACGACGTCGTGCTCTCGACCTTCGGCGTGATGTTCACACCGGACCAGGAAAAGGCGGCCTCCGAGCTTGCACGCGTCTGCAAATCCGGCGGCAAGATCGGGCTCGCCAACTGGACCCCGCAGGGTTTCATCGGCCAGCTGTTCAAGACCATCGGCAAGCATCTGCCGCCGCCAGCCGGCGTGAAGTCGCCGGCGCTGTGGGGCACGCCGGCGCGGCTCGAGGAGATGTTCGCAAGCCAGGCCTCGGATATAACGGCTGAGCCGCGCATGTTCGTGTTCCGCTATCGCTCGCCCGAGCACTGGCTCGATGTCTTCAAGACCTTCTACGGGCCGACGCTGAAGGCGTTTGCCGCGCTCGACGAGAGCGGGCAGGCCGCGCTGCGACGCGATCTCCTGGCGCTGCTCGGCGAGTTCAACCATGCCGATGACGGCACCATCGTCGTGCACAGCGAATATCTGGAAGCCGTGATTACCAAGCGCTGAGATGCCGTTCGATCGGGCCGGATGAGCTCCGGCCCGATCGTCGTCATGGGCTAAAATGGCGCGGCGGCGCCGACGGTGTCGGCCGAGACCGCATCGCGGGTGCCGAGCGGCTTGGGCTGCCCCTCGGTCGTGTCCTTCAGCGTCTGCCGCTCGATCTCCGAATTCAGCTCGGCGCCGAACATGATGACGATCGCCGACATCCACATCCACGTCATCAGGCCGATCGCGGCGCCAAGAGAACCATAGGTCGCGTTGTAGTTGGCGAACTCAGAGAGATACCAGGACAGCAGCGCCGAACCGGCGATCCAGAGGAGGGCGGCCGTCACAGCGCCGAGGCTCAGCCATTGCCAGCGCGGTGCATCGCGACTGGGCGCGAAGCGGTAGAGGATCGCGAGCGCCACCAGCAGGATGAGGAACATGAGCGGCCATCGTGCCAGCGCCACGATCAGCTTGCCTTCGGGCGACATGCCGATGTGATTGAGTGCCAGCGGGAAGGCGACGACAACCCCTACCATCACCAATAGGGCCACGATGCCGCCGATTGTGAAGGCGAGCGACACCATGTTGAGCTTGATGAAGCTGCGCTTCTCACGCTCCTCATAGGCCACGTTGAGGGCATCGAAGATCGCCTTGACCCCGGCATTGGCGCTCCAGATCGCCAGCAGGAGGCCGAACAGGAAGGCGGCACCCAGCGTGGTATTGCCGTTCGAGACCACGCGCGCCACCTGGTCCTCGACGATCTGGAACGAGCCCTCGGGCAGCATGGTCGCCAGCGTCTGCAGATTGGCGCTGATCGTCGCGGGATCAGCGAACAGGCCGTAAGAGGAAACCAGCGCCGTGACCGCCGGAAAGATCGCGAGCAGCCCGAAGAACACGACACCGCCCGCGGTCGCGAGCAGGCGGTCCTCGTCGATGCGCTGATAGGTCCGCCAGAAGATATCCTTCCAGCCGGCCCACGGGATTGAGAACGGGCTCTTGGCATGGCGGCCGCGGCCGGGCTGCACGGCCGCGCGCGCCGGGTGTGTTTCCGGTGAATTCGCCTCGCCTTTGCGGTGGTCTTGCGGAGGCCCCGACCCGGCCAGGCCAGAGTCCTGAAAGTAGCGCTCCGCCGTCAGTACGAACACGGCTGTCGCCGCCACCAGCAGCCAGGAGTCGATCTGTTCGGAGCGCCGCACCAACATCAAGCGTCCAATCGATGACCGTGGCGCCTGCGGCGCGCCGCCGTATACCCTGCCAGTCCAATCGCCGCGAGCATCAGGCCAAGCTGCACGGATCGGTTGGTGCGAACCGGCCAGGCTCTTGCGCCTTGGCGGCGCTCGCCCGGCGCCAGCGGCGCAAGGGGAATCGTGGTCGCGACCTCCTTGACGGCCTCCTTGACCGTTCCGCGGGGAATCCGCGGGGTCGCAATGGCAACGCGCAACCGGCTGGCAAGCGGCACGATCGGCTTGGCTTTGCGCCTCATCTGCGCCATCGCCACCCCGGCGCAGACCGCCGCCAGCACCAGCAGCACGCCCGCGACGACACCGAAGCCCCAGAACTGCCCGTAGCTGATGGCGACCCAGCGGTACAGGGCGATCAGGCCGACGAAAAATGTCGCCACGACGAACAGCCCCGCGGCCGCGAACAGCCCGCCGGCCACGGCGTAAGACGTTACCTTGCCGGTGGCCTGGCTGGTCTGGTCGCGCAGATAGGATTGCGCGGCGCGTTTGACGTGATTGAGCTTCAGCGCCATGCCGGCGCGCAGCAATTCGCCCGATGGCGCGAGCATCTGGAGATCCTCCGGGAGCGAGAAAATTCGTTCGGAGGATGAACGTGGCCGAATTTGACTTGTTCCGACGGAGCTCGGTCCGTCTGATGAATCAGGCGAGATCGGCGGCCGCGATCCAGAATACCTCGCCTTCGGACTCCTCGGTGTCGAGCCAGAGCAGCGGCAGGTCCGGAAAGGCCTCGTCGACCAAGTCCCGGCCGCGGCCGATCTCGCAGATCAGCCCGCCGGCCGGCGTCAGGTGATCTGGCGCCTCGCGCAGGATGCGGCGCACCACATCGAGGCCATCGGCGCCGCCATCGAAGGCGAGCTTGGGCTCGGCCCGGCATTCCGGCGGCAGCGCGGCCATGCCTTCGGCATCGACGTAAGGCGGGTTGGTGATGATCAGATCGTATCTGTTGTCGCCGAGCGGGGTGAACAGGTCGCCGCGATACAGGCTGATGCGGTCCTCCAGCCCGAACTCGCCGACGTTCCGTGCGGCGACTTCGAGCGCGCCCTTGGAGATGTCGACGGCATCAACAATGGCATTCGGGAAATGATGCGCGGCGAGGATGGCGAGGCACCCCGACCCCGTGCAGAGATCGAGCACGCGCCCGACGGCGGTGGGATCGTCGATCAGCGAGCCGGCCTCGCCGTCGCCGCCGAAATGCGAATCCAGGAGCTCGCCGATGAAGGAGCGCGGAACAATGACGCGCTCGTCGACATAGAAGGGCAGGCCGCGCATGTAGATCTTGTTGACGAGATAGGCGGCCGGTTTGCGCGTGGTCACGCGTTGGTGGATCAGATCGAGGACGGTCTTGCCTTCCGCGGCCGTGACGCGCGCGTTGGCGAAGCTCTCGACCTGTTCGGGATGCAGATGCAGCGCCTCGCAGACCAGAAAGGCGGCTTCGGCGACCGGATCGGTCGTGCCGTGGGCAAAAGCGAGCTTGGCTTCATTGAAGCGGCTCACCGCATAGCGGACGAAATCGAGCAGCGTGAGGAGCTCGCCGCGTCCGACTTTCGCGAGCTTTAGCGCGGCGCGGCTGCGCGCAGTCTTCTTGGTTGCTCTTGCCATCAGGATTTGGTCCAGCGTGCGGCGGCTTCGTCGTCACGGGCCTGGGCTTCGACCCAGCCGGTGCCGGTGGCGCTCTCTTCCTTCTTCCAGAACGGCGCGTTGGTCTTGAGGTAATCCATCAGGAACTCGGCCGCCTGGAACGCGGCCTGGCGATGCTGCGAGGCGGTCAGCACCAGCACGATGTTCTGGCCCGGCATGAAGCGGCCGACACGGTGGATCACCGTGACGCCGTTGAGCGGCCAGCGCGAAACGGCCTCGTCGGCATGACGCCTGATCTCTTCCTCGGCCATGCCGGGATAATGCTCGAGCGTCAGCGCCGCGACCTTCGCGCTGTCGTCGTCGGCGCGGCAGATGCCGGAGAAGCTCACGACCGCACCGATATCGGTCCGGCTCTGGGTCAGGACCGCGATCTCGCGGGCGATGTCGAAATCGTCTTCCTGAATCCGGATGGTGACGGGGCAGGTGGCGACAGGGGTAGTCATGGCCTAGCCGCCGGTCATCGGCGGGAAGAACGCGATCTCGCGGGCGCCGGCGATCGCGGCGTCCGATTTGACGTGGGCGTGGTCGATGGCGGCGCGGATCACCTTCGGCTTCTCGAATGCGTAGGCATAGGCCTCGCTTTGGCCGGACAGCCAGGCGATCAGCTCCTCGACGGTGCGCACGGTCGCCGGCGGCTCGATGGTCTCCTCCGCCTTGCCGACGCGCTCACGCACCCAGGCAAAATACTTCACCTTCATCCCTCGTCCTCCTTGATGAGGTGATGGATGCCGGCGCGGAAGTAATCGTAGCCGGTGTAGATGGTCACGATCGCCGAGGCCCACAGCAGCGCGAGGCCGATCATCGAGACCACGGGCACCACCTCGTCGCCGGCAGGTCCCGCGAGCAGGAAGCCGATCGCGACGAGCTGGACCGTGGTCTTCCACTTCGCAAGCTTGGTCACGGGCACGCTGACGCGGAGCGCGGCCAGATATTCGCGCAGGCCCGAGACCAGGATCTCGCGGCACAGGATCACGATGGCGGCCCACAGCGACCAGCCATGGATGATGCCGTCGGCGGCCAGCATCAAAAGGCAGGAGGCGACCAGCAGCTTGTCGGCGATCGGATCAAGCATCCGGCCGAAGGCCGATTGCTGATTCCAGATTCGCGCATAATAGCCGTCGAGGTAATCGGTGACCGCGGCCGCGATGAAAATGGCGACCGCGACCCAGCGCAGCCACAGCGGCTGATCCAGGATGGACTGCGCGTAAATGCATCCGACCACGACCGGAATCGCGGCGATCCGGCCATAGGTCAGGATGTTCGGGAGGGACATCGCGCGCCTCGTCGTCCCTCGTGTCGTGGCGATGTTCATCCGTCCTACCAATACCGCTCGGGCCTGAAGGTCAACCGTTCCGCTTCCCAGATGGGTGCGGGATGCGACGACCATATGACCGCGTCCCCTTTAGTTCATCCCGGCTGGGGATGGAAATAGTCGAAAATCCTGCGGGCGCTCTCGGCGCTCACCCCTGGAACCTTGCCGAGATCGGCGATCGAAGCGCGTTCGATCTCCTTCAAGGTCCCGAAATGATGTAGCAAGGCACGCTTGCGGGACGGGCCGATGCCCGGAATCTCCTGCAAACCGGCCTCGCGGATGTCCTTCTTGCGCAGCTTGCGGTGCGAGCCGATGACGAAGCGGTGGGCCTCGTCGCGCAGGCGCTGGATGAAATAGAGCACGGGGTCGCGCGGCTCCAGCTTGATGGCCTCGCGCTCCGGCATGAACAGAGTCTCGCGCCCGGCATCCCGGTCCGGCCCCTTGGCCACCGACATCAGCGACACCTGGTTCAGGCCGAGAGTGGTGAAGATCTCGCGGACGGCGTTGAGCTGGCCGCGGCCGCCGTCGATGATGACAAGGTCGGGCCATTGCGGAAAATCGTCGTCCTTGGCCTTGGTGCCGGCGTCCTCGGGCGGATTGATCAGGCGCTTGAAGCGCCGCTCGAGGACCTCGCGCATCATGGCGAAGTCGTCGCCGGGCGTGATCCCTTCCGACTTGATGTTGAACTTGCGGTATTGGTTCTTCACGAAGCCGTCGGGGCCGGCGACGATCATGGCGCCGACCGCATTGGTGCCCTGGATATGGCTGTTGTCGTAGACCTCGATGCGCTTGGGCGGATGCGGCAGGCTCAGCGTCGCGGCCATGGCCTCCAGCAGCCGGCTTTGCGTGGCGGTGTCGGCGAGCTTGCGGCCAAGCGCCTCGCGCGCATTGGTCAGGGCGTGGATGACCAGCTCCTTCTTCTCGCCGCGCTTGGGAGCGGTGACCTCGACCTTATGGCCGGCCTTGATCGCCAGCGCATTGGCGAGCAGCTCGCTCTCCTCGATCTCGTGCGAGAGCAGGATGTTTCTGGGCGGCGGCTTGTCGTCGTAGAACTGCGCGAGGAAGGAGCCGAGCACCTCTTCCGGGGTGAATGACTTCTCCGCGCGCGGGAAATAGGCGCGGTTGCCCCAGTTCTGGCCGGTGCGGAAGAAGAACACCTCGACGCAGGAGAACCCGCCCTCCTGGTGGATGGCGAACACGTCGGCTTCCTCGACCGTGCGCGGATTGATGCCCTGCTGCGACTGGATCGCCGAGAGCGCGGCGAGGCGGTCGCGGTAGAGCGCCGCGCGCTCGAACTCGAGCTCACCCGCCGCCTTCTCCATCTCGCCGGCGAGCTCCTGCTTCACCGCGTGGCTCTTGCCGGACAGGAAGTCGCTCGCCTCGCGCACCAGCGTCGTATAGCCGCCGAAGTCGATCTCGCGGGTGCAGGGGCCGGCGCAGCGGCGGATCTGGTAGAGCAGGCAGGGCCGGGTCCGGCTCTCGAAGAAGGAATCGGTGCAGGAGCGGATCAGGAACGCGCGCTGCAGCGCCGTGATGGTGCGGTTGACCGCGCCGGCCGAGGCGAACGGGCCGAAATAGCGCCCGGGCCGGCTCTGCGCGCCGCGATGTTTCAGGATCTGCGGCGCCCAATGGTCGCCGGTGATCAGAATGTAGGGAAACGACTTGTCGTCGCGCAGTTGCACGTTGAAACGCGGCCGCAGCTGCTTGATGAGGTTGGCTTCCAGCAGCAGCGCTTCGGTCTCGGTGTTGGTCGAGACGATCTCCACCGTCACGGTGGCGGCGATCATGCGCAGGATGCGCGCCGGCTGCGGCGCGCTCTGGCGCGCATAGTTCGACAGGCGCTTTTTGACGTTCTTGGCCTTGCCGACATAGAGCACGTCGGCATTCGCGTTGAGCATGCGATAGACGCCGGGCGAGGTCGGGGCGAGGCGGACGGCGCGCTCGATCGCCTCGTGGCCGGTCGCCAGCGGCTCCTCGCCGACCGCGCCGCTCTCCTCCAGGATATCGGGCAGCCGCGAATCATCCTCGTCCTCGCCGCCCGGGGCGGCGGGATCGACGTCCGGCGCTATCAACGTCTCGGGGGGCACGTCGCTCGCGGCGGCCCGCGGCAATTTGCGCGCGCGTTCGTCCGGATTGTCGGTGGAATCGTGAACCATGGGGCGAATTTAGGCGCTCGGGGTGCCGATTTGAAGTTCCGGCCGTGCGGCACGCACAGGACGGCGGCACAGTTCCGGTAACGCTTCCTTAAGTCTGTTAACAGCGCGGTAACCCGGCTTAACAGCCCTTTAAGCTAAAACTCTCGATAAATCTTACGCGAAAAAGTGGTGGTTCCGTAACCATGCGGTTGTGCCTCGCGCGGCGGCGCAGGCGCCGCAGTGGCGACGGCAGTTGCGTTGGAGTGTGTGATGAAGAGGCTCGTTGTGGGCGCGGCCGCGTTGGTTGCAGCCGGCTGGACAGCTTCGGCAGAGGCCGCCGATCTCAATTACGGGCAGCGCGCCCCCTATACCGTCAACCAGCCGCTCAATGCCTATAGCTGGGCGGGTCCCTATCTCGGCGGCAACATCGGCTACGAATGGGGCTCGGTCGACAACAATCCCTCGAAGCCGTCGGGCTTCGTCGGCGGCGTGCAGGCCGGCTACAATTTCCAGAACGGCCCTTGGGTGTTCGGCGTCGAGGGCGATATCCAGGTCAGCGGTGCCGACGATACTTTCGCACCGTGGAAGTTCTCCAATCCGTGGTTCGGCACCCTGCGCGGCCGCGCCGGCTATGCCTTCAACAACGTGCTGTTCTACGGCACCGCGGGCCTTGCGTTCGGCGAGCTGCGTGGACAGACCTTCGGCTGGGCGGAATCGCATACCACCGCCGGCTGGACCATTGGCGGCGGCGCGGAAGTCGGCCTCGCTCCGAACTGGAGCGCCAAGCTCGAATATCTCTACATCGATCTGTCGACGAGTCAGTTCGCAATCACGGGGGTGTCAAACGGCTACAGCGCCAGCGTTGTTCGCGCCGGCGTGAACTATCGCTTCTGACAGCTGAAGAAGAAAATACCGGACAACACCTTCCCGGCCGCTCGCGGCCGGGATTTTTTTCGCGCTAAGTATTTCTTTGCCAAGGACTCCTATCGCCAAGTACTTCGCCAAGTACTGGCGCCGAGTCTTGCGGCGCAATATTGCGCCGCGTGTCTTGCGTCAGGCCCGCTAGGAGAGGATGACCAGGTTGACCGCCTTCGGTCCCTTCCCCTTCTTGTCCGGTTCGACTTCGAAAGTAATGCGCTGTCCTTCCGCAAGGTCCTTCAGTCCGGCCCGCTCCACAGCAGTAATGTGCACGAAGACGTCGCGGCCGCCGTCGTCAGGCTTGATGAAACCGTAGCCGCGTTCACCGTTGAAAAACTTGACTGTTCCCGTCATGGCCATCGGGAAACTCCCCCTCATTGCTCCTCCGTCGCGACGCAGACTCACGTCGCGACATGACCGGGCATTACGAAGCCCGGGAGAGCTGGCCATCCTTGGGCGGACCTAACGGTCCGGCCGGATCTTTCTTAGGCCTTCACTCCGCCGCAACCATTCGCGGAAGCGGAACGTAAAGCCAGTCACAGAAACAGCATAATACGGTTCTCTGCGGATTGACTACCGCTCCTGCATATTTTTCCCAAGAATGCCGGAGTGTTACGGCTTGCTTTAAGACTTGGGTACCTCCAATCGGAATCTGGCAGCGCCGCCCTGGCCGAGCGGCATTTCCAGCTCGGGCAGGATGGTCTTCAGCTCGCCCTGCAGCGTGTAGGGCGGATTGACGATCAGCAGCCCGGCGGAGGCCAGCGCCCCGCCATCGAGCTGGGGCGCGACGCTGAATTCGAGGCGCAGGCATTTTCCCGGTGGTTTTGCTGCAGCTGCGAGCCGCGCGACCGTTTGCGCCAGCGTGTCGGTGGCGCGCCGGTTCTTGGCCGGATACCAGATGACATAGATACCGGTCGGCCATTTCGCGAAGGCGGTGGCGAAGGCTTCGCCCAGCCGCTCGAACTCGTCCTTGGCCTCGAACGGCGGATCGATCAGCACGAGGCCGCGCCGCTCCTTTGGCGGCACGAAGGCCGGCAGCGCCACCCAGCCGTCGAGGTCGACCACGCGGGCCTGTTCGTCGCGGCGCAGCACGCCGATCAGCGCTTTCCGCGCCTTCGGCTCGAGCTCGCAGGCGACGAGCCGGTCCTGCGGCCGGAGCAGGCCGCGCGCGATCAGCGGCGAGCCCGGATAGGCCTTGAGCTCCCCCTTCGGGTTGAAGGCGCGGACGATGTCGAGATAGGGCTTGGTCAGCGCCGCGCTCTCGTTCGAGAGGCGGGCCTGCATCAGCCGCGCGATGCCGGTCAGCCATTCGCCGCTCCGGCGCGCCTCGTCGCTGTCGAGATCGTAGAGGCCGGCTCCGGCGTGGGTATCGATGACGCGGAACGGCCCCGGCTTGTCCTGCAGATAGGTGATGATGCGGGCCAGCACGATGTGCTTGATGACATCGGCGAAGTTGCCGGCGTGGAAGGCGTGGCGGTAGTTCATGGCGGAGAGTTACGACATCGCGCGCCGAAAGTAACGGCCGTCATTCCGGGGCGGTGCGCCAGCACCGAACCCGGAATCCATTTTGCTACCGGTAACGCCGAGAGATGGATTCCGGGTTCGCGCTCCGCGCGCCCCGGAATGACGGCGAACCGATCCTACCCACCCCTGATCGGCGGCATCGTCACCTGATCGCGCCGGCAGGCGCGGCGATCGGTTTCCTCGCAGGCGCGGAATTGCAGGTCCTTGCTGAGGCAGATGCGGACCTCGGAGAGCCGGGTGCGGTTGCAGGTGACCGAGACGGCGGCATTGCTCAGCCCCGGATTGGCCTTGATGAAGGCCTCCTCGACCTCCGCCGGCGCCACGGTCCTGGACTGCGACAAATCGAGATATTCGGCCGGAATCTTGATCGCGGCGCGCGCTTTGCGGATCGTCTCGAAATAGCTGCGATCGGCGAGGCCCGAGCAGGTGCCGTGCTTGTCCCATTCGTTGAAGATCAGCCCCGGCGCCGGCATCAGATCGAGCATCGAGGAGACGATGCTGCGGTTCAGCCGTGGCGCGGGCCGCTGGCAATATTCCGGGAAGCCGTTCTCGTATTGCGGCCACAGCCCATGCACCACGAAGGCGTAGGGCCGTCCGCTGCACTGGAGCTGGGAGCGGCCGCCACGCTCGGCCGCCTCCTCGCAGAACGAGGGCGACCATGACAGCGACAGCACATAGAAATCGAACTCGCCAGGGGCGTTCTGCCGCTTGTCCTGGGCCCTGGCGTCACCGGCGAACGAGGCCAGGCTAGCCGCAAGGATCAGGGAAAGGGTCAGCGAGATCACCAGGCGAGAGAAGGAATGCAATCTGGAATGAAACATGGCAACGCCCCTCAACTAGACTGTGAAAGAAAGCCTAGCAGGCGATAAGAACATTTCAAGAACAAAATTCCGGCGGTCGCCGTTTGGCCGCTGACGGGCCCCCAAGCAGGGCGACTCGGACTTAAGGCCTGGCGGCGCGGCAGGCCGGATTGTAGGCCCAGTTGCGGTCGAGCCCGACCACGCACCATTCGACGCCATTGCCGTAGCCGGAGAACCCGCCATCCTCGATGAGCGAGAAGTGCACTTTGCGCACCTTGCCGTCGGTGAGCATGGCGTCAGCGGTGCAATAGCGGCGCGGAATGTTGTCGGACTGCCAGGGTCGGAACGCGGTCTCGTGAACGGCGGCAAAGCCGGTGATCTTCAACGAGGAATTCCAGAACGTGCTTTCCTTCTCCCAGAACTGGGTCGCGATTGTCGGCAGCGCCCTATCGCAACTGGCGACGGCGCCGTCATAGCGCGGTCCGCTCAGCCAGAAATTCATCTCCAGCGGGTTGGCGGCCCTGGCCTCGCCGAGCGACACCGCTCCGAACAGGAGGCCGAGCATGGCGGCAAAGCGGAGCGATTTCAGGGAGGGGGCGCGCATGGTCAATCCGGACAGCTAAGGTCTTGCGAAGGGGGACGGTGCCGCGAAGGGCAGGGGAGGTCAAGTGCAGCGCGGCAACACTTCGCCAGGACTTGACCCCAACGATGCGGTCGGCACGGCTTCGGTTCTTTCCACTTCCATCCCGGCACCGTAGACTGGCGGCCAGCCAATTGGAGTGACGGGAATGCGAATCATTGCGGCCGCGGGTCTTCTCGCCAGCCTGGTTGCCTCGGGTATGACGGCGAGCCAGTCGGCGCGTGCCGACTATGTGCCGCCGTTCAAGGGCAATGACACCGGCGGCATCATCGCCTATTCGATGGCCACCCAGGTCGATGCACGTCAGGTCGCGGTCGATCACTGCGCGCGTTACGGCAAAGTGGTCAAATTCCTCGGCGTGCAGGCCTATGAAGGCGGTTATATCTCATTCTCCTGCCGTTGGGTGCCCTATGGCGCCGCCGAGCAGCCGATCCGCACGCTCTACTAAGGCGCTATTGTAGCGCCGCACTCTCTCAGCCGGGAGCTTCTCGCATGACGCGCAAACTTGCTTTGCTCGGCTCGACGCTTTGCCTCGTGGTGTCGGCGGGCAGCGCCAGTGCCGATGATCTGCCGGTGCGCAAGGCGGGTCTTTGGGAAATGAAGCTGGTCACATCAGGCTCACCCATGCCCGAGATGACCATGCAGCACTGCACCAACGAGATCGTCGACAAGGAGATGAACAACAACGTCTCCCCGATGGCCAAGCAGATCTGCACCAAGCAGGACATCAAGAAGACCGCGACCGGCTATGTCAGCGATTCCGAGTGCAGCGTTGCCGGCGTGAACACGACGTCGCATGCCGAGATCACGGGCGATTTCAACTCGGCCTACACGGTGAAGACCTCCTCGCACGCGCAAGGCGGCGTCGCCGGCACCGCGGGGCGCGATACGACCATGACGCTGCAAGCCAAATGGCTCGGGGCCTGCAAGCCGGACCAGAAGCCCGGCGACATCGTGATGCCCGGCGGCTTCAAGATGAACGTGCGCGACATGGACAAGCTGAAGGCGCTGCTGCCGAAGTAGGCGGTCTTTCCCTCGCGGGAGAAGGTAGTCGCAGCCTACACCGGAATCCTCACGCTCGCCCGCAATCCCCCCATCGGGCTGTCGCCCAGCGTGATGTCGCCGCCGTGGGAGCGGGCGATGTCGCGGGCGATGGCGAGGCCAAGGCCGGTGCCGCCCTCGTCCTGGTTGCGGGCGTTGTCCAGCCGCAGGAACGGCTTGAACACTTCTTCGCGCAAATGCGTCGGAATGCCGGGCCCGTCGTCGTCGATCGTGACGGTCAAATAACGGTGATCGCGCTGGCCGGTGATGGCGATGCTCTTGCCGTAGCGCGCCGCGTTGGTGACGAGGTTGGCGAGGCAGCGCTTGAACGAGGCCGGCTTCACCGTCACGACGGGCAGGCCGTGGAAGGCGACGGTCGCGGTATGGCCGTGGCGCTCGGCGTCGCCGCGCAGCTCCTCGAGCGCCTGCGCCATGTCGGTCGGCTGCGACTGCTCGCCGGAATCGCCGCGCGCAAAGGCGAGGTAATCCTCCAGCATCATCGACATCTCGTCGACGTCCTTGCGCATCCCCTCGAGCTCGGGGCTGTCGCCGATCAGCGCCAGCTCGAGCTTGAAGCGGGTCAGGATGGTGCGCAGGTCGTGGCTGACGCCGGCGAGCATCGCGGTGCGCTGCTCCATCGTGCGCTCGATGCGCGATTTCATCTCGAGGAAGGCGACCGCCGCGCGACGCACCTCGCGCGCGCCGCGCGGTCTGAAGTTCGGCGCCTCGCGGCCCTTGCCGAAGCTTTCCGCAGCGTCGGCAAGGCGCAGGATCGGCCTGATCTGGTTGCGCAGGAACAGCACCGCGACGATGAGCAGGATCGAGGAGGTGCCGACCATCCAGAACAGGAAGATCTCCGAGTTCGAGGCATAGGCGGCGCTGCGCTGCGCGAACACGCGCATCACGGCATCGTCGAGCTGGATGCGGATCTCGACTAGGTTGGAGCGGCCGACCGTGTCGATCCAGAACGAGCGCCCGATCTGGCGGCCGAGCTGCACCGACAGGGTCTGGTCGAGCAGCGAGAAGAACGGCTTCGGTCCCGGCGGCGGCATGTCGCCGGCGGGCAGGAAATCGACGACGAGGCCGAGGCGCTGCTGCGCGATGCGGCGGATCTGGTCACGGTCCTTGTCCTGCGGATAGCCCTTGTAGACGTCGATCAGTGCGGCGATATCCTGCACCACCGCGGCCGACAGGCGGCGCGTCACCGTGTTCCAGTGCCGCTCCATGAACACGAAGGCGACCACCGATTGCAGCACCACCATCGGCACGATCATGATGAGGAGCGCGCGGGCGTAGAGGCCGGTCGGCATCCAGCCCTTGAACGCGTGGCCCATCCAGCCATTGGCCGCGGAGACGCGGCCGGCGGCGCTCTTCAGAAGCGTCAGGCCGGTATCGATCGTGCTCATCTGGCGCGCTTCACTTGATTTATGGCGAGGCCACCAGCCGGTAGCCGATGCCGCGCACCGCCTGGAGGAACAGCGGATTGGCGGGATCGGTCTCGATCTTGCGCCGGAGGCGGTTGATCTGCACGTCGACGGCGCGCTCGTTGACGCTGCCATTGCCGGTCAGCGCGCTGCGCGGCACGGTCTCGCCCGGCGTCTCCGAGAGAATGCGCAGCATCTCGCGCTCGCGGTCGGTGAGGTGGATGACCTCCTCGCCCTGGCGCAGCTCGCCGCGCTCGAGGTGGTAGATGTAGGGACCGAAGGCGATCTTCTCGATCGTCGTGGCCTGCGGCGGCGGGGCGGCGCGCTTGAGAATGTTGTTGATGCGCAGCGCCAGCTCGCGCGGCTCGAACGGTTTTGCCACGTAATCGTCGGCGCCGATCTGCAGGCCCTCGATGCGGGCCTCGGCTTCATGGCGTGCGGTGAGCATCACGATCGGCACGGAGGAGGATGTGCGGATGAAGCGGGCGAGATCGAAGCCGGTCTCGCCGGGCATCATCACGTCGAGGATCAAGAGGTCGAAATGCAGACCCAGCAATTTCGATCGTGCATCGCCGGCGCTTGCGGCGGTGGTGACGCGGTAGCCCTCGCTGGCAAGGAAGCGCGATAGCAGATCGCGGATGCGGCGGTCGTCGTCGACCAGCAGCAGATGCGGCGCGTCGTCGGCAGGGCGCGCCGGCGGGCGGGCGAGAGTGGCAGCGAGCGGCACGGTCACTCCTTGGTGGTTTGATTGACGGAAGCGAAGATGGTCTCGAGCACCTTGTCCGGATCGTCCCGATCGATCATCGCGCGCAGGAAGCGCTTGACCGTCTCGGCGTCCTGCGGACCGATCTCGGCGAGTGCCTTGGTGATCCGCGTGGTCTGCAGCCCGGCGAGCTTCTGCACCAGCGCCTCGCCCTTCGGCGTCGCGTAGAGCAGGCGCTGGCGGCGGTCGTTGTCACCGGTCTTCTGCACGATATAGCCCTCGTCCAGAAGCTGCTTGAGCACGCGGCCGAGCGATTGTTTGGTGATGCGCAGGACGTCGAGCAGATCGGCGACCTTGAGGCCGGGATAACGGTAGACGAAGTGCATGACCCGGTGATGGGCTCGGCCGAAGCCGAAAGCCTCCAGCTCCTGGTCGGGATCGCCGACGAAATCGCGATAGGCGAAGAACAGCAGCTCGATGATATCCCAGCGCAAATTGCTTCCATCGCCTGCGGCCGGCCGAGGCTCGGCGGCGCTTTCAGAAGGATTCGCGAAATTTATGTCAGGCATATTGACGTATCTTGGGTTCAATGTTACAAAACGATCGATCCGCACGAAATTTTAGATCGTTTCGTGGCGGGCGGCATCGAAGCAGGACGGCGGAAAGAGCCGGACAGGCGACGACGGCCGGATCAGATCTACCGTGCGATTGTCGAGCGGCATTTCGGCAAAACATACTGGACTTCCGCCTCCCGCAAAAGCATGTCCTCAGCGACATGCTGGCCACGGGAAACCGGCCGTAACAAGGCTGGCGACGGTCCGGCCAGAAACCAATCAAGCCGGCCGGCCCCCAAACGGGGCCGGCGGGCGCCAGAACAGCGCCGTTACCGGCAGCGGGAGCCAAGGACATGAGCATGACATTCGACATCCAGCCCGCAACCAATCCGACCCCCGAGAAGGACCGCGTGGCCAAGCTGGTGGACCCCGGCTTCGGGCGGATCTTCACCGATCACATGGCGATCGTCCGCTACAACCAGGCCAAGGGCGGCTGGTACGAGGCGAAGATCGAGGCCCGCGCCAACTTCCAGATGGATCCGGCCGGGGCCGTTCTGCATTACGCGCAGGAGATCTTCGAGGGTCTGAAGGCCTACAAGCGCGACGATGGCGGCGTGAATCTGTTCCGGCCCGACGCCAATGCGCGGCGTTTCAGGGACTCCGCCGACCGCATGGCGATGGCGCAGCTGCCGGAGGACGTCTTCATCGAGGCGGTCGAGCAGGTCGTGCGCATCGACCGCGCCTGGATGCCGGGCGGCGAGGGTAGCCTCTACCTGCGTCCTTTCATGATCGCGAGCGAGACCTTCCTCGGCGTCAAGCCGTCGTCGGAGTACATCTTCTCGGTCATTGCCTCCCCGGTCGGCTCCTATTTCAAGGGCGGACCCGCGCCGGTCTCGATCTGGGTGTCGGAGAACTATACGCGCGCCGCCGTCGGCGGCACCGGAGCCGTCAAATGCGGCGGCAATTACGCCGCGAGCCTGCGCGCCCAGGCCGAAGCCATCCAGCACGGCTGCGATCAGGTCGTCTTCCTGGATGCGATCGAGCGTCGCTACATCGAGGAGCTCGGCGGCATGAACGTCTTCTTCGTGTTCGACGACGGCTCGCTCTCGACGCCGCCGCTCGGCACCATCCTGCCCGGCATCACCCGCGATTCCATCATCACGCTCGCCCGCGATGCCGGCAAGACCGTGCGCGAGGAGCCGTACTCGCTCGACCAGTGGCGCAAGGATGCGGCCAGCGGCAGGTTGAAGGAAGCCTTTGCCTGCGGCACCGCCGCCGTGATCTCACCGATCGGCAAGGTGCGTTCGGTCAGCGGCGATTTCGAGATTTCGGGCGGCGCCGCCGGCCCCGTCGCCATGGGCCTGCGCAAGCAGCTCGTCGACATCCAGTACGGCCGCACCAACGATCCGCACAACTGGATCCGCAAGGTGTTTTGAGTGCTTCTTCCTTCTCCCCTTGGGGAGAAGGTGGCGCGAAGCGCCGGATGAGGGGTCTCTGTCCGCATCGTTAAATCCGCGGTCGCGGAAAGAACCCCTCACCCGTCTCGCCGCCAAGGCGGCGAGCCACCCTCTCCCACAAGGGGAGAGGGGGAAACGCGCATCGTTTGTGGCTTTTCGTGCACTGAACGCCCCGCCACGATCTCGCGACAAAGCCAGGACACATCAAGGCATCCTGGGCATCGCGATCATGGCAACTAGACTCTCCCAACCCATGAAATGGGTCGTTCTCACCGCAATCACCGCCGTCTCCGTCTTCGGCATCCTGACCGTCGGCCCGACGCACGAGGTCGTCGCGCAAGACCGCTCGCCGATCGTCGACGTGCGCACCAGCGATCCCGAGATGAATGCGGCGATCGCGCGGGCCCGCGGCACGCTGCCGACCTTCTGGGCCTCCTATGAGGCGCAGAAGCCGTCCGAGACCGGACACGCCTTGAAGGTGCGTTTTTCGACCCGCAAGGGCGGCGAGCACATCTGGATCGGTGAGGTGAAGAAGCAGCCCGACGGGACCTTTGCCGGCCTGTTTGCCAACCAGCCCCGCGACCTGCCGGGCAAGCACGCCGGCGATAAAGTTTCGTTCGCAGAAGCCGACATCTCGGACTGGATGTTCATGCGCAACGGCAAGATCGTCGGCGGCGAAACCATCAAGCCGACGCTGAAGTCGCTGCCGAAGGCGGACGCGGATGCGCTGCGGGCGCGGATGGAGCAGCCGTAGGGCAGTTGCCGCCTTGCGCCCCGGCTGGTAAACGCCGCGCATGGCCGAGAAACCCAAAAAACCCCAGAAGCTGAAGGCGCGTCTGCCGCGCGGGCTCGAGGATCGCGATCCCGCCGCGATCCGGGCGACGCGCGAGATGGTCGAGAAGATCCGCGCCGTCTACGAGCTCTACGGCTTCGAGCCGGTGGAGACGCCGGCGATGGAATACACCGACGCGCTCGGCAAGTTCCTGCCCGACCAGGACCGTCCGAACGAGGGCGTGTTCTCGTTCCAGGACGACGACGAGCAGTGGATCAGCCTGCGCTACGATTTGACCGCGCCGCTCGCGCGCTATGTCGGCGAGCGCTACGGCACCGACGCTTTGGTCCTGCCCTACCGCAGCTACCGCGTCGGCTATGTCTTCCGCAACGAGAAGCCCGGCCCCGGCCGCTTCCGCCAGTTCATGCAGTTCGATGCCGACACGGTCGGCTCGGCGACGCCGGCGGCGGACGCCGAGATCTGCATGATGGCTGCGGACACGATGGAGGCGCTCGGCATTGCGCGCGGCCAGTATGTGGTGAAGGTGAACAACCGAAAGGTGCTCGACGGCGTGCTGGAAGCCATTGGGCTCGCGGGTGACGAGAACGCGGCGCGCCGGCTGACGGTGCTGCGTGCGATCGACAAGCTCGACAAGTTTTCCTCCGACGAAGTGCGCAAGCTGCTCGGTCCCGGACGCTGGGACGGCGGCGAAGAAAGCAAGGGCGACTTCACCAAGGGCGCCAATCTGAGCGAAGCCGAAGCCGACGTCGTTCTCGCCATCACCAAGCCGCGCGAGGATTGGAAAGAGGCCGTTGCCGCCGCAGAAACCTACCTCGCCAAGAGCCCGGTCGGTCAGGCCGGCGTGAGCGAACTGGAGGAGATTGCCAAGCTGGTTACGGCGTCGGGTTACGGTGCCGACCGCATCAAGATCGATCCCTCCGTCGTGCGCGGTCTCGAATATTACACCGGCCCGGTCTACGAGGTCGAACTGCTGCTCGAGACCAAGGACGAGAAGGGCCGCCCGGTGCGCTTCGGCTCGGTCGGCGGCGGCGGGCGCTATGACGGCCTCGTCTCGCGCTTCCGCGGCGAGCCGGTGCCGGCGACCGGTTTCTCGATCGGCGTGTCGCGCTTGCAGGCCGCGCTGACGCTGCTCGGCAAGCTCGACACCAAGCCGGACTTCGGTCCCGTCGTCGTCACCGTGTTCGACCGCGACCGCGTCGCCGACTACCAGAAGATGGTGGCAAGCTTGCGCACCGCCGGCATCCGTGCAGAGCTCTATCTCGGCAACCCCAAGAACATGGGCAACCAGCTCAAATATGCCGATCGCCGCAACTCACCGTGCGTGATCATCCAGGGCTCCGACGAGAAGGCGCGCGGCGAAGTGCAGATCAAGGATCTGATCGAAGGCGCCAAGGCGGCCGCCGCGATCGCGTCCAACCAGGAATGGCGCGAGAGCCGGCCGGCGCAGTTCTCGTGCAGCGAAGCCGATCTCGTCGCGAAAGTGCGCGAGGTCCTGGCCCGCCATGACGTAAAGTGGGGCTAGCCATTCCGAGAGGCCGTCATGCCCGGGCTTGTCGCGGCCATCCACGTCTTGTTTGATGGCGACCGTCAATGGCCGGCGTCCGGCCGCAAGGGAGAGAACAATGCCTGAGATCACCATCAGCATGGCCGAAGGCCGCACCGACGAGCAGAAGGCCGGCATGATGCGCGACATCACGCAGGCGCTGGTGAAGAATCTCGGCGTCGATGCCGATGCCGTCGTCATCCAGATCAACGAAGCCCCGCTCCGCCACAAGATGAAGGGCGGCAAGACCTTCGTGGAACGCGCGGCGGCAGCGAAGAAGTGACGCGTTAGCGTCATTCCGGGGGCGCGCGAAGCGCGAACCCGGAATCTCGTGCAGCAAACTTCTGGATTCCGGGTTCGGCGCTACGCGCCGCCCCGGAATGACGAGCGAGCACCATGGACGCACGCGACTTCATCACGATCGGCATGAGCGCCGAGCGCACGCTGGTGGTGCCGGCCGAGCGCACGGTCGGGCATTTCGTGCCCGGCATGCCTTTTGTTTATGCGACGCCGATGATGATCCTGGAGATGGAGATGACTTCGGGCGATGCGATCCGCGCCGCGCTGCAGCCGGGCTGGGTCACTGTCGGCACCGAGGTCGATATCCGCCATCTCGCCGCCGCGCTCGTCGGCGCGACGGTGCGGACCACCGCAAGGGTGATCGCGGTCGAGCGCCGCGTCATCCGCTTCGAGGTCGAAGCTTTCGAGGGCACGCGCAAGCTCGGCGAGGGCCGCCACGCGCGCGGGCTTGTGAATGTCGAGACGTTCAACAAGCGGCTGGGTAAGTAGGGTGGATTAGCGAAGCGTAATCCACCAACTCGTTTGACGATCGCTGAAACATGGTGGGTTACGCCTTCGGACTGCGCTTCGCGCAGCCGACGGCTAACCCACCCTACGAAGGTACGGCACCTGTTTACTTCGCCAATTCCTTCGATCGCTTGGTCGCGGCGGCAATGGCGCGGATCATGAGATCGCGCAGGCCGGGCTCGCCCATCAGGACGCCGAGCGCTGCGGCGGTGGTGCCGCCGGGCGAGGTGACGTTCTGGCGCAGCGTGCTCGAGGGCAGCTCCGACCGGTGCAGCAGCTCGCCGGATCCGGCGACGGTCTCGCGCGCAAGCTTCGTCGCGAGCGCTTCGGGCAGGCCGGCCTCGACGCCGGCGCGTGCCAGCTCCTCGGCGAGCAGGAACACATAGGCTGGCCCTGAGCCGGAGACGGCGGTCACCGCGTCCATCAGGCCTTCGTCCTCGACCCATTCGACCGAGCCGGTGGCGCGCAGCAGCGCGTCGGCCACCGCGCGCTGCGTGGTGCTGACGTTGTTGGCCGCGACGGCTACGGTGATGCCGCGGCCGATCGCGGCCGGCGTGTTCGGCATCGCGCGCACGACGGCGCCGCCGCAGACCTCCTGGAGCGAGGCGATCGTGGTTCCCGCCATGATCGAGACCACCGAGGTCCGGTCCGAGACGAACGCTTTCAATCGTGCGCCGGCCTCGCGGAACATCTGCGGCTTCACCGCAACGACCAATGTCTCGACGGGGCCGAGCGTCGTCGCGTCGGGATTGAGCGCGACACCCCTTGCGGCGAGCGCGGTGATCTCGGGCGAGAGATGCGGATCGATCACGGCGACGCGGCGCGGGTCGAGCCCGCCCGAGAGCCATCCGGTCAGCATCGCGCCGCCCATCTTGCCGGCGCCGGCGAGCAGGATGGTGCCGGTGATGTCTTGGAGGGGGTTGTTCGCCATTGCTGTGCCACACACTCGGTGTCGTCCCCGCGAATGCGGGGATCCATAACCACAGGCGGTTCTAGTAGATGAAGATGGTGGCAACAAGCGTTGTGCCACAACGGGCATCACGCGGTATGGGTCCCGGATCTTCGCTTCGCTCGTCCGGGACGACGCTGGAGAGAGGCGATCCCCTACGCCTCTCCGACCGTATCGAACATCGCTGCGTCCATGGCCTCGGTCGTGGTCTTGCCCGCCCACACCACGAACTGGAACGCCGGGAAATAGCGCTCGCAGGCGTGGATAGCGCCGGCGAGCATGGCCTCGCATTGCGCGGTCGAGGCGGTCAGCCCGCCCGGCAGCACCAGGGCCTGGCGGTGCATCACCATGCCGGTGTTGGTCCACAAATCGAAATGACCGACCCACAGCTGCTCGTTGACGGCAGCGACGAGCCGCTGCACCTCGCCGCGGCGCGCGAGCGGAATCTTCATGTCGAAGGCGCAGGCCAGATGCAGCGCCTCGATCTCGCCCATCCAGGTGAAGGAGAGCTGGTAGTCGGTCCATTGTCCCTTTGAGACAATCGTGAGTTCGTCTTCGCCGGAGCGTTCGAACGGCCAGTTGTTGCTGGCAGCGATATCCTCGACCACCGCGAGCGGATGGCTTCTGGAATCGATAGTGCCTTCGAGCAGGGACATGCCGTCTCGACCTCTTGCCTTCTTGTTGTCTTTGATACGCACGCGGTCGGCCCAGCACGCTCCCTCAACGTCGCTGTTGCGATCCCCTCGGGGTCACTGTTGCGATCCCCTCGGATCAGCGCGGGCCTGTCGCGGATCAAGTGATGTGATTTGCGGAATCTGCGCAACCGGGTCCCGAGTCCGTCCACAAGCCAGGACTCGTTCGTCCACAGCTCATCTCCGCCACAATTCTTAACGTCGGAAGTCCCGGATCCCGATGGAGGAGAACAAACCGGAATCGGATTCGGCGGAGGGCGCCAATCGTTAATTCCGTCCCGCGAGGCCCGGGCCGCCGCGCCGGCATGGGACCATGCGATTTGCCCATGCGGAACACGCTTGCCGCGCCGGCGCGCCGGCGGCATATTTCCGCCCAGGCCGTTCATCCCGAGCGGCCGATGTTCTCAGGGCGGGGTGAAAGTCCCCACCGGCGGTAAGGGCCGAAAGGCCCAAGCCCGCGAGCGCCTTGCCTAAGGGGTATCCCGAAGGGAAGGGTCAGCAGATTCGGTGCAACTCCGAAGCCGACGGTTAAAGTCCGGATGAAAGAGAACGGTCGGTGGCAGACGCATCGCGAGGTGCGGCTGTTTGTCGTTCCGTGTGCCCTGATTCTGGTCCTTAAACCGAGGAAAGCCATGAATCAGATGCTGCAAGATCCCCAATTCGAAGCTCCCCAAGCCGAAACTCTTCAAGCCGAAACTGAAATCCATCAACCGCCGGTTCCGCAAGGACCCGCGACCGAGCATCCACGCTTCGCCAAACCGCAGCGGGTGGCCTTCGTGCAGGCCTGCTGGCACCGCGACGTGGTCGCGGAGGCCCGTATCGCCTTCATGAGGGAGGCCGCGGCGCGGCACCTCACGCATGTCGACGTGTTCGAGGTGCCGGGCTCGTTCGAGATCCCGCTGCATGCGCAGGTTCTCGCCAAGACGCGTCGTTACACCGCGATCGTCGCCGCCGGCCTCGTCGTCGATGGCGGCATCTATCGCCACGAATTCGTCGCCGACACCGTGATCAAGGCCTTGATGGACGTGCAGCTCCGCACCGAGGTGCCGGTGTTCTCAGCGGTGCTGACGCCACAGCAATTCCACGAGACCGAGGTGCACTACGATTTCTTCCGTAGGCACTTTGCCATCAAGGGTGTCGAGGTCGCCGCCGCCTGTGCGGAGACCCTGCTCGGCCTGGAACGTCTGCGCGGCCAGGTCGCGGCGGGCATCGTGGGGTAGGATGTCTCTCCCTCTCCCCGCAAGCGGGGAGAGGCGAAGAAGATCAGTCGTAGGGTGGGCAAAGCGCAAGCGTGCCCACCTTCTCTCGCAAAAGAAAAAAGGTGGGCACGGCGCGTCGCGCCTTTGCCCACCCTACGAGACCAGCAAAAGAAAAATCAGTCGAACAGGCTCGACACCGACTCTTCGGCCGCCGTGCGCGCGATCGCGTCCGAGATCAGGCTGCCGATCGGCAGCGTGCGGATGTTCGGCGCCTTGGTCACTGCCTCCGTCGGCAGGATCGAGTCGGTGATTACCAGCTCCTTCAGCTTGGAGCCGGAGATGCGGGCGGCCGCGCCGCCGGAGAGCACGCCATGGGTGATGTAGGCGTAGACGTCCTTGGCGCCCTTGGCGATCAGCGCGTCGGCCGCATTCACCAGCGTGCCGCCGGAATCGACGATGTCGTCGACGAGGATACAGGTGTAGCCGGCGACGTCACCGATCACGTTCATGACCTCGGATTCACCCGGGCGCTCGCGGCGCTTGTCGACGATCGCGAGCGGGGTGTTGATGCGCTTGGCAAGGCCGCGCGCGCGGGCCACGCCGCCGACGTCGGGCGAGATCACCATCACCTTGGAGAGGTCGAACTTGTCCTTGATGTCGCGCACCATCAGCGGCGCGGCGTAGAGATTGTCGGTCGGAATGTCGAAGAAGCCCTGGATCTGGCCGGCATGCAGGTCGAGGGTCATGACGCGGTCGACACCGGCCTGCGTGATCAGATTGGCGACGAGCTTGGCCGAGATCGGCGTGCGCGAGCCCGATTTGCGGTCCTGCCGGGCATAGCCGAAATAGGGCAGCACCGCGGTGATGCGGCGCGCCGAGGAGCGGCGCAGCGCGTCGGTGATGATCAGGAGCTCCATCAGATGGTCGTTCGCGGGAAACGAGGTCGACTGGATGACGAAGGCATCCGAGCCGCGGACGTTCTCCTGAATCTCGACGAAGATCTCCATGTCGGCGAAGCGCCGCACCACCGCCTTGGTCAGCGGCAGGTCGAGGCCTTGCGCGATCGCCTGCGCGAGGGCCGGATTGGAGTTGCCGGCGACGAGCTTGATGGAGCCGTTTTTGGCCGACATAGACGCTTCCTCCCGCGCTTTGCTGGATACGACGTTCAACATCTCAGATCCCACTGGAAGCACGGTTACGACGGGCGAGGAAATATCAGGCGGGAGGCTGCAATGGCAACCCGGAAGGCTACGTTTTCCCTTCGAAAATCCTGAGTCGGGCCAACGGTTTGGCCGCAACTTGAGGCCGTGGTTTAGCGGGGGTTATTGCTCGGCATAGCCGAGCGCCGAGGCCGGCATCTCCGGCGCGGGCGGGACCGGAGCGACGCTCGCCACCGCCGGACCCCGCAGGCCCGGAGCCGTGCTCGGCGCATCCGGCGTGCCGTTGATCATGTTGGAAAGTCCGCCGAATCCGGCCTGGGCGATCTTCCGCAGCACCAGATCGTCGGCAGCCGCCCACGCGTCGCGACCGGCCTTGGCCGAGGTCGGTTCCTCGCCGGACAGGCGCAGCGCGCGCTGCTGGTTGGCGTCGTAGACGTCCCAGACCCAGGCGATCACGGTCTTGCCGCGGACGATCTGGGCGGAGAGGTAGCTGCGCACGCGGTAGGCGGCCGAGCCCTCGCGGGAGACCACGGACAGGCTGCGCAGCTTGGATTCGCTGTCGAGCACGCCGACCATGCGGTCGAACACCTGCGGCGGCGGGCCGTCGATCGATTCGAAGGCGACCGTCGCGCCCGAGCCGGTGCTCGGCGCCATCGCATAGGAATTGGCGGCGCTGCCACCACCGCCGGCGCAGCCGCCAAGCGCGGTCGCAGCCGCCAGCAGCATGACCGCCAGCACGCGCGAACCCGCGCGGCCCAGGATGAATGACGCGTCCCTCATTATGGAGGGCAGCGATATCGTTAAAATCGGTTAAGGTCTAGGGCGGCGGCGACACAAGCTGCCGTCATTCCGGGGCGCGCCACCTGGCGCGAGCCCGGACTCCATTTCTCCCCGTATATTGCTGCACGATGGATTCCGGGTTCTCGCTTCGCGCGCCCCGGAATGACGGGATGTTGCCCTTGTGTTCACGCTTCGAGCGCAATCGCGTGGACGTGGCGGCCGTAATCCGGCTCCTTGCGATGCACCGAGCGGCGATAGCTGAAGAAGCGCTCGTCGGCATAGGTGTCGAGACCGAGATCGTCGATCATCAGGATGCCGGCGGCCTCGAGCCGCTGGCGGATGAAGCCGGCGAGATCGAACATCGCATGTCCCTCGCGCACCGACGGGATGAAGAACATTGCATTGTCCGCATCGGCCTCGATGAAGCGCGCCACGAACTCGTTGCCGACCTCGTAGCTGTCCTGGCGGATCAGCGGCCCGATCGCGGCGATGATGCCGCCGCGGCTGGCGCCGAGATCCTCCATCGCCGAAATCGTCGCCTCCAGCACGCCGGTGAGCGCGCCTTTCCAGCCGGCATGTGCGCCGCCGATCACGCGTGCATGGGGATCGACGAACAGCACCGGTCCGCAATCGGCGGTGGAGACGCCGAGCGCAATGCCGGGCGTTTTCGTCACCAGCGCATCGCCCTTCGGCCGCGGCCCGCTCGGCCATGGTGTCTCGGCAACCAGCACGTCGGGCGAGTGGATCTGGTGCAGGCTGAGAAAACGGTCCGCGGCGACACCGACATGCTCGGCCATGCGGCGGCGGTTTTCCGCAACGAGGCCCTGATCGTCGTTGGAGCCGAGCCCGCCGTTCAGCGCGGAATAGATGCCGCCGGAGACGCCGCCTTCACGCGTGAAGAAGGCGTGGCGCAGGCCGGGCACCGCTGCCAGCAGGGAGGAGGTAAGCGTCATCAATTGCCTCCGGCCTGTTCGAGATCGCTGAGGCCGGCAATGCCCGTCAGCCGCGGCTCGGAGATGCCGAGCACCTTGAACATCGAGCCCATGCCGCCGCGCCCGGTGTCCGTCAGCCGCTTGAGCGCGATCGAAATGTCGGTGGCCACTTCCGGCGTGGCCTTCTGCATCAAAGCGGCGGCCCTGGTATCGATGCCGATGCGCTTGAGGAAGTCGCCTTGCGCCACCGGCCCGTGCACGCGCGCGCCGACATCCTCGGCCGCGCGCGCCAGCGCCTGGAAGTCGACATGGGCGGTGACGTCGGCCTGGCCCGGCGCCTTCAGGGGATCGGCGAAGGTGTGGCGGGCAATCGCCTGGAACGTGTCGCCGGCATCGCTGCGCAAGTGGCCGTAGTCGATGATCAGGGCCGCGCCGTCCTGGTCGCGCACGCGGGTGGCGAGCTTCATGATCTCGCCATCGGGCCGCCATTCGAACACGGCGCCGACCGGCGCGGCGCGCACCAGGGGCGGCAGCAGCACCTCGAAGCGCGGGGTCGGCTCCGGCGCCGCGCCGAACTGAAGCCTGCCGTTGCCGTCGAGCTCGATCACGCGCTCGTGCCAGCCGTTCTCGAGGCGGACCATCTGGTGGATCGGCAGCACGTCGAAATATTCATTGGCGAGGATGATGCTCGGCCCGTCCGGCACGTCGTCGATGCTGTCGTGCCAGGAGATGTTGCGCACGGCGGACAGCGTCGCGCCCTGCCGCTCGCGCAGGACCGGATTGACCTCGACCATGTGGACATGGAGCGCCTGGTAGAGCGGCGGCAGCACGCGGAGTGCTCGCAGGGCGTCCGCCATCATGGTGCCGCGGCCCGGTCCGAGCTCGATCAGCCGCAAGAATTGCGGCGAGCCCATCTGCTTCCACACCGAGGCGGTCCACAGGCCGAGAAGCTCGCCGAACATCTGGCTGACCTCGGGCGCGGTGGTGAAATCGCCCTCACGCCCGAGCGGATCGCGCGAGACGTAATAGCCATAGCGCGGATGCATCAGGCACAGTTCCATGTAGCGCCAGACCGGCATGGGGCCTGAGGATTTGATCAGCGCCTTGATCTCGTCGAGTAGCGGCTGGTCGGTCACGGCGTACTTTCTCGAAATGAATTAACGAATGGCCTCAACGGGCTGCGGCGCACCGCGCCTGACTGCCAATACAATAAGTACGAGGCCGACGATAAGCATCGGGATCGACAGCAGCATGCCCATGGTTAATCCGCCCCAGAGGAAACCAAGCTGTGCGTCCGGTTCGCGGAAATGCTCGCCGGCGATGCGTGTGAGGCCATAGATCAGGATGAAGGCGCCGAGGATCATGCCGGGCCGCTTCAAGGCACCGGAGCGGATCATGATCGCAAGCACGGTGAACAGCAGGATGCCTTCCATGCCGGCCTGGTAGAGCTGGCTCGGATGGCGCGGCAGCTGCGTCGGATCGTTGGGGAAGATGATCGCCCAGGGCAGGCTCGCGTCGGTGGCGCGCCCCCACAATTCGCCGTTGATGAAGTTGGCGATCCGCCCGAGCAGCAGCCCGACCGGGGCGACGGCGGTGGTGATGTCGCCGAGCGACAGGATCGAGATGCCGTTGCGATAGGCAAACCCCATCACCGCGACGACGCAGCCGAGGAAGCCGCCGTGGAACGACATGCCGCCCTCCCATAGCCTGAAGATCGCGGCGGGATGATCGACGAAGAAGGGCAGGTTGTAGAACAGCACGTAGCCGGTGCGGCCGCCGAGGATGATGCCGAGCGTCACCCACAGGATGAAGTCGTCGACCTGGAGCAGCGAGATCGGCGCCGGGCCGCCCCACAGCCGGTCGTTCTTCAGCAGCGAGCGCGCATAGAGCCAGCCGAACACGATGCCGCAGATATAGGCCAGCGCATACCAGCGGATCGCGAACGGACCGATCTCGAGCGCGATCGGCTTGAAGGCGGGGAAGTCGATCAGAAGAAGCTGCATCGCGCCTTCTATGTCCAAGCGAAATCGCGGCGGTCGGCGCCCGCAGACGCCCTGTGATTATTCTTATGCAGGGACGTCGAGTACGATTGCAAGGACACCGGGGCATGACAAGGATACCACCCCGCGGCCCTTGAACCGCTCCCCTCGGATTGCCATTGTGTTTCGGAGAGTTCGCGCAAGTTTATCGGAGGCCCGCCATGACCCAGACCAACAACCGGTTTTTCGACGAGATCGGCCGCCTGATGAACGACGCCGCCGGGGCCGCCCAGGGCGTCAAACGCGAGTTCGATACGGTGATGCGGACCCAGGCGGAAAAATTCCTGCGCGACATGGATCTGGTCAAGCGCGAGGAGTTCGAGGCGGTCAAGGACATGGCGCGCCTGGCGCGCGAGGAGAACGAAGCGCTGAAAGCGCGCATCGCGGCGCTGGAGGCCAAGCTCGGCGGGTAGGGTACTCTTACCCTCCCCTGGAGGGGGAGGGTCGATCGCGCGTAGCGCGAGCGGGGTGGGGTGACGGTCTCTCCGCGTTGAACAGTGCCTCGTGGGGAGAGATCACCCCACCCCGTCTCACATTTCGCTGCGCTCAATGTGAGCCGACCCTCCCCCTCCAGGGGAGGGTAAGAACCCGCTCCCCCCAGCCCATTCTCCTTGTCATTTCCGCATCTTCCAGCTAAAAGCCCGCCAAGTTCGTAGCCCCCGCACCCCTGGAGGCTTGCTGCGAGCTATGCCATGGGCCGCGCTGCGGCCCATTAACTTTTGCAAAAACAAGGACTTAACGACATGGCGACGACCGTCAAGGAATTGAAGGCGACCGCACGTCCGAAGAGCGGCAAGGGGGCCGCCCGGGCTGAGCGTCGCGCCGGGCGCGTGCCCGGAGTGATCTATGGCAACAACCAGCCCCCGGTGACGATCTCGATCGAAGATCGCGAACTGCGCCAGCGCATCCTCGCCGGCCGGTTCCTGACCACGCTGGTGGACATCGATCTCGAGGGCAAGAAGCACCGCGTGATTCCGCGCGACTATCACCTCGATCCGGTCAAGGACTTCCCGATCCATGTCGACTTCATGCGGCTCGGCGAAGGCGCCACCATCCGCATCAGCGTGCCCTTGCACGTCGTGAAGGCTGAAACCTCCCCGGGCGTGAAGCGCGGCGGCACTGTCAACATCGTCGCTCACGCGATCGAGCTCGAATGCGGCGTCGAGAGCATTCCGCAGTACATCGAGGCCGATGTCGGCTCGCTCGAAATCGGTCACTCGCTGCATCTGTCCGACGTCAAGCTGCCGGCCGGCGTGAAGGCGCTGACCCGCGAGGACGCGACCCTCGTCACCATCGTGCCGCCGTCCGGCTACGCCGAAGAGCAGAAGGCCGCGGCTGCGGCTGCAGCTCCTGGCGCTGCTGCGGCAGCTCCGGCCGCTGGCGCTGCGGCTCCGGCTGCGGGCGCTGCTGCGCCTGCCGCGGCTGCCAAGGCTCCCGCCGGCGGCGACAAGAAGAAGTAATCTCTCGAAAGAGCTGGCGCGGGATCCCTGATCGCGCGCCAGCTGAGGGGCGCGCCGCGTCATGCGACTCTTTGTTGGGCTCGGCAATCCCGGCGCGAAATACGCACGTAACCGGCACAATATCGGCTTCATGGCCGTCGACGAGATCGCGCGGCGTCATGGTTTTGCGCCCTGGCGCCGCAGGTTTCAGGGCGAGACTTCGGAAGGCACGCTCGGACCTGAGCGCGTGATCCTGCTCAAGCCGACGACCTACATGAACGAATCCGGCCGCAGCGTTCAGGAGGCGGCGAGCTTCTTCAAGATCGCGCCCGGCGACGTCACGGTCTTTCATGATGAACTCGAACTGCCGCCGGGCAAGGTGCGGGTGAAGATC
Source organism: Bradyrhizobium sp. LVM 105 (assembly GCF_003957705.1). NCBI lineage: Bacteria > Pseudomonadati > Pseudomonadota > Alphaproteobacteria > Hyphomicrobiales > Nitrobacteraceae > Bradyrhizobium > Bradyrhizobium sp. LVM 105. Next base: position 59,920 of record NZ_QZMV01000008.1, read on the forward strand.
GGCGGCGGCATCGCCGGACACAACGGCCTGCGGTCGATCTCGGCGCATATCGGCAACGACTATCGCCGCGTGCGCCTCGGCATCGGTCATCCCGGCGTCAAGGAACTGGTGCACGCCCACGTGCTGTCGGACTTCGCCAAGGCCGACAACGACTGGGTGGCGACGCTGTGCGAGGCGGTGGCCGAGCACGCAGGCCTGGTGGCCAAGGGCACGGACGCGACCTTCGCCAACAGGGTGCATCTCGCCATGCAGGCGAAGGGATTTTTGACCAAGGACGAGAACGGCGAGAAATCGAACTGATCTCTCTCCGTCATGGCCGGGCTTGACCCGGCCATCCACGCCTTTCTTTCTCCGCGGAGCGAAGGACGTGGATGCCCGGCACAAGGCCGGGCATGACGACTTCAACGAACGCACGCGCTCGCGGCGCGAAGACTGGAAGAGGCCATGGGATTCAAATGCGGGATCGTCGGATTGCCCAATGTCGGCAAGTCGACCTTGTTCAATGCGCTGACCGAGACGGCCGCGGCGCAGGCCGCGAACTATCCGTTCTGCACCATCGAGCCGAATGTCGGCGAGGTCGCCGTGCCGGATCCGCGGCTGGAGAAGCTCGCCGCCATCGCCAAGTCCGGCCAGATCATCCCGACCCGGCTGACCTTCGTCGACATCGCGGGCCTCGTCCGCGGCGCCTCCAAGGGCGAAGGCCTCGGCAATCAGTTCCTCGCCAACATCCGCGAGGTCGATGCCATCGCGCATGTGGTGCGCTGCTTTGAAGATTCCGACATCACCCATGTCGAGGGCAAGATCGCCCCGCTCGCCGACATCGAGACCATCGAGACCGAGCTGATGCTCGCCGATCTCGACAGCCTCGAGAAGCGCGTCGACAACCTCACCAAGAAGGCCAAGGGCAACGACAAGGACGCCAAGGAGCAGCTCGACCTCGTCAACCGCACCCTGGTGCTGCTGCGCGAGGGCAAGCCCGCGCGCCTCGTCGAGCGCAAGGCGGAGGAGGAGCGTGCCTTCTCCATGCTCGGCCTGCTGTCCTCCAAGCCCGTGCTCTATGTCTGCAACGTCGAGGAAGGCTCGGCCGCGACCGGCAATGCGTTCTCCAAGGCCGTGGAGGAGCAGGCCGCCAAGGAGGGCGCTGTCGCCGTCGTCATCTCGGCAAAAATCGAATCCGAGATCGCCACCATCTCGCGTGAAGAGCGCGCCGACTTCCTGGAGACGCTGGGCCTGGACGAAGCCGGCCTCGATCGCCTGATCCGCGCCGGCTACAAGCTGCTCGACCTCATCACCTATTTCACCGTCGGCCCGAAGGAAGCCCGCGCCTGGACCATCCATCGCGGCACCAAGGCGCCCGCGGCGGCCGGCGTGATCCACACCGATTTCGAGAAGGGTTTTATTCGCGCCGAGACGATTGCGTATGAGGACTACGTCGCGCTGGGCGGCGAAGCCGGCGCGCGCGATGCCGGCAAGCTCCGCCTCGAAGGCAAGGAATACGTCGTCGCCGACGGCGACGTGATGCATTTCAGGTTTAATACGTAAGACTTGTCATTCCGGGATGGTCCGAACGACCAGACCCGGAATCTCGAGATTCCGGGTTCGCGCTTCGCGCGCCCCGGAATGACGGCGCTACCGCATCCCGCCGCCCTGGTCGCGGATTGCGCCGAGATGTTCGTTGATGCGGAAGACGATCAGGATCAGCTCCGCGAGGATGCGCGAGAAGACGATTCCGACGACGACGCTCGCGATCGACGACAGCAGCACCAGGAAGCCGCCGAACGGGCTGATCGCCATCGCGGCGAGGCCGGAGAAGATGCCGGAGAGACCGAACAGGCAGATCAGCGCGATCACCAGCCAATAGAAGGTCTTGATGATCGTAGGCGTGATGAAGCGGTCCCACTGAAACAGGTCGCTGAATGAAAACATTGCTCTCCCCAGGGCATTGGGCCTTGGTAAATGGATCCCGGTCCTCGGTCGATCCGACTCAGATCAACGCCGCCACCCGGTATGTAGCACGAGCCATGCGGGCCGGCGGGTTGAGATTGCCGCAAAGTGCGGCCACAATCTGTCATTCCCGCGAAGCTTTCCCAAGATGACCCTGACCTTCGAAGATTTCCCGCCCGGCCGGTTCGGCACGTTCGGCCCGCGCCACGTCACCCGCGACGAGATTTTGGCCTTTGCCGCCGAGTTCGATCCACAGCCGATGCACCTGGACGAGGAGGCTGCCAGCAAAAGCATGCTGCGTGGCCTGTCCGGCTCGGGCTGGCACCTCTGCTCGCTGATGATGCGGATGATGGCCGACGGCTTCATCACCCGCGCCGCATCGCTGGGATCGCCCGGCGTCGACGAGGTGCGTTGGCTCTCGCCGCTGCGGCCCGGCGACGACCTCACGCTCGACGTCGATGTGATGGAGGCGCGCAGCTCGAAGAGCCGGCCCGAGCTCGGCATCGTCAAGTTCAAATGCACCGCGCGCAACGCCAAGGGTGAGGCGCTCGCCGAAATGACGTCGCCGATCCTGATCAAGCGGCGCGAGGGAGCGGCCTGATGCGGTTCTTCGACGACATCGAGATCGGCCAGCGCCGCGAGATCGGCACCTATACGTTCACGGCTGAGGCCATCAAGACATTCGCCGCCAAGTTCGATCCGCAGCGTTTTCATCTCGACGAGGAGGAGGGCAAGAACTCGCTGTTCGGCGGGCTCGCCGCGTCGGGCTGGCATGTCGGCTCGGCCTGCATGAGCCTGCTTGTCGCCGACGGCCAGCGTCTGGCGCGCGAGGCCGCTTCGCGCGGCGAGGAGGTCGCGGTGTGGGGCCCGTCGCCGGGCTTTCGCGACCTGCGCTGGATCAGGCCGGTGCTCGCCGGCGATACCGTCGCGTACGTCAACGTCGTCACCGACAAGCGCATCTCGGCCTCGCGCCCCGGCTGGGGCATCCTGACCGCCCGCACCACCGGCACCAACCAGCGCGGCGAAGACGTCTATTCCATCACCGCTTCAGCCTTCGTGCCGAGGCGTGCGAACAGCGGTTAGACGGGATAGATCGAGCTGGTTTCTTCACCTCTCCCCGCTTGCGGGGAGAGGTCGAATTCGATCGCAGATCGAATTCGGGTGAGGGGGACAGTCTCGTCCCGTACGCTGAGAGAGGCCCCTCACCCCAACCCTCTCCCCGTAAGAACGGGGAGAGGGAGAGGAGAAACCGAGCGAGTGTTGCCCGCGCGCTATGGACGCGATTCGGGACGGCTGCCATAAGCCTGCGCAACATGGTTATCGCGAAGCGTTTCTGCGGAACCAGTGAGTTGCTAACTAATTATGAACCTGTCGCTGTCTATTTGAAACCAATTGGCAGAGACAGGGGACGAGGACCATGGCAGATCGCGGCGCACTCAAGTTTGTTGGATTTATCTTCGCGACCGCGACGCTCGCCGTGATGCTGGTTGCCGGCATGGTGGTGAAGGGCTATGCCGATGGCGCCTACACCCTGGAAATCTCGGCCGCCGACGCGAGCCGGTAACACTTCGTTCATTTCTCGCGGCCGGCATCCGGCCGCCGCACCTCAGCGGCTATAGACGAACGCCAGGACGGCGATCGCAACCGCCAGCAGCCCGACAAAGCGCAGCATGATCGTGCCGAATTGGTTCGGCGCGGGCCGCAACGGTATCGGGTCCGTGGTGTCGGGCCGAATGCTTTCCATCTGAAATATCCCCAGGCCCGGCCACGGCGGCACGGGCGCCTGGCATTGGTCGCCGGGGACGGGCGGCGGGTTCAAATGGACGCGCGGCGCTGACCATGTGAACGCGCATGCACCGCAGCGCTGTCGTCGTGGCCACACCCTCCGCTCTCATGCCCCGGCTTGACCGGGGCATCCAGTACGCCGAGGCCTCTCGGCTCGATCACCGCCGTCTCTGGAATACTGGATCACCCGCTTTCGCGGGTGATGACACCTTTGTTGGAGAGGCAGTGTGGCCTATCGCACCCTCCCGGAATCGAAACCGCCGCGCTCCCTTGCGGGAACGCGGCGGCCGGTGATGCGGTGCTTTGCGATCAGCTGTTGCGCAGGCCGTCGGCGGCGCGCTTCCACTGCGCGACGTTGTCGGCGATCATGCGGGTCGACTTCATCGCGGCCTGGCTGAGCTGGGCATAGCCGGAGATCTCGCGCTGGACGCGCTGGCCTTCGGCATGGAGCAGGTCGCGCAGGCTCTCGAGCTCGGAGATCAGGTTCTCGATCTCGGCGAGCGAAGTGCCGGCGACGCGCTGGATCAGCGAGTTGACGTTGTTGACGGTGGCTTCCGCGCTCGGATCGAGCGGGGGCGCGTCGGTGGTGGTCGACGCCGGGCGGCGCAGATAGGCAATATCGTTGCGCACGAAGTCACGGATGCCGGCCTCGACCTCCGTCACGGCGGCGAGGTTGGTGTCGACCGTCTCGGTCTCGGTGGCTTCGATCTTTTCCGGACGCATGGCGTTCATCGTTGTTCCCCTGTTCGCGTTGAGCGCAGCGCGAGTGTCCCCCGCACGACGACGTCTGTGAGGCTTCCCTATCAGGGCGTCCGATTTTGGCCGCAAATGGGCCAAGATGCGGCAAGGGCGGACCATTCGGGGGTTTTGCCGTGGCGCATGGTTAGGAGAGTGTGAACGCCGTTGCGGGGACGACAACCCTATCCCCTCATGGTGAGGAGCGCGCTCTCGCGCGCGTCTCGAACCATGCAGGCCCGGCTGTGGCAGAGGGGCCTCGATCCTTCGAGACGCGCTCCTTCGGAGCGCCCTCAGGATGAGGGGAGAAGGTGGAGCGTGGGACTACCAGCTCTTCTTGAACCCGGCCGTCACGCTCTTGTTGATCGCGCCTTGCGAGGTCTCGCCGACCGAGCCGGAGACGGTGACGTTGTCGAACAGCTTCTGCTCGGCGCCGACCTTGCGCAGCCATTTGTCGTCGGTGGTCGACAGCGTCTGGCCGGCGGTGATGCTGGTGCCGGTGTCGCTGAGGGTGACCTTGGCGGACTGGTCGGTTTCGTAATTGCGGGTGATGTGGCCGCCGATGCCGGGCACGGCGCTGGTGCCCTGCTGGTTGACGCTGTAGCCGTTCTGGAGCGTCAGCGAGGTGTCGCTCGACAGCGGCACCGATTTGGTCAGCGAGGCCCCGATCTTGCTCTGCTCGGTGCCGGGATCGACGCGGGCTTCCACCGCGGTCTTGTCCCAGATCGCGCCGGCGCCGGGCGCGGTTGCCGTCGCCCAGGCGCTGCCGGAGGATTGCGGCAGGTTGCCGCCGTTGGTGGCCTTCTGCGCCAGCAGCTCGGACATCGTCCGCGGCTCGCTCGTCACCGTCATGTCGGCGCCGATCCGTGTGTCCCAGAACGAGGACACGGACTGCTTCACCGTCACCGCCGCGGAGCCGTTCGCGTTGGCATTGGACGACCAGTCCAGCCCGTCCCTGGCGGCGGCCTGGGCGCGTTTCTTGGCGGCCATGGGATCGATGCCGGTGCCGGCGTCGACCGCGAGCTGGCTCCAATCGAGCTTGTCGACGTCGATGCCTTTGAGCACGTCGGGATCATTGACGTCGACCGGCTCTGCCGTCTCGGTTTCGGCCTCGTCGTCGGGCGCGGCCGCTGCGGGGGAGAAGGGCGGGATGATCTGCGCCGAGACCGTCAGAACCGAGCCCAAAATGAATGTGGCCGCCAGCATCGGCAGCCTGGTCCAGCCAAACCCTGTCGAGAATTCCATCGTCCTGCCCGCGAGCCCCAACGCATGCTGTCCGATAACATATATCGGCCGTCAGCAAAGACCATGCGCCATTGCGCGCGAAAATGCTGATCCATCGTTGCGAAATTGTGGCGGTGGATTCAAGCGGCGAACCAACGGGCCGCGCGCGCGGCGCGCGCCCGACGACGAGCTTCTGGCGCGACGGCATCCGGCGGGGCTGGAAGCCAGGACGTCGCAGCCGGCATCGTCGTCGGTCCCGAACAGCGGGGCCCGTTGGTGTCTCCGTCAGCCGGCGCTGGTCATCTTCGGCAGATGAATGGAGCGGCCGAGTGCCTGCTCGACCAGATCGAACGTGTCGATCAGGACGCGCATGCTGACGAGCTTGCCTGCCCTGAACTGGGCGAACTGCGCGACCCGCAGGCTGATCGGCTTGTTGGAATCCAGGGCCGTGAGCGAGTAGCGCACCATCGAAGCGGCGGAATCGACGCCGAGCATGATGCTCTCGCGGTCGAAGCGGCGGACCTGGAAATTGTCGGCGAGCTGACGGATGACGTCGAGCACGGCGTCCTTGCCCTGGCGCGCGCCGAGGAACGGAAACATGTCGATCGGGCCGTAGAGCGCCCATTCGACGTCCTCGTCGATCAGGGCCTCGATATCCCCGAAATGCCGGTCGTTGATCGCGCGGTGCAACGCGCGCGAGAAACGCCAGAGGCTGTGCTCTGTCATTCTGGGCAGTCCTGAAGCTGGCTTGCGAAAACGGAAAACAACCCCACGCGCAGTCAGGCGCCGGGGGATCAACTCATTTGTATGCGAATAAAGTAGCGGACTTCGGCCAAAACGCAATTCACGTTTTCGCAATGCACCATTGAACGGGCTTTGTGAGATTTACAATAGAACCCCGTAATATTCCGGGTTCGGATCCGGGTTCGAGGCGAGAAGCGATCAATCCACCTGCACGCCCGTGATCAACGGCCCGATCTCGCGCTCCAGCACCTGCTGCACCAGATCGTAGGAATCGATGATCTCGCGGATCTCAGCCACCAGCCCGCCGCGGAAGGTATAGAACACGGCCATGTCGAACTGCACGATGCGGTCGTTGCTGCGCTTCCTGAAATAGGCCTGCATGTAGGTCGCGACCGCCTCGCCCTCGGCGACAATGTGCGGCGCCTTGTAGCGAACTTCGGAATAGCGCGACCAGACGGTCTGCCACAGATCGCGCAATTCGGCCTTGCCGTGGCGGGGCCCCATATGCGGCAGCACGTCGATCGGCGCATGGGTGAGGAAGTCGACGTCGTCTGTGCAGCAGGACAGCGCGGCTTCGATATCGCCACGCGCAAAGGCGTCGAGCAGATGCAGCACGCGTTGGCGATTGAGCTTCTCGATCGTCATTCCGCCCGTCCTCTCTGGCCGTCGTGCAACGCTAGCGCGTAGTCCCGCGCACCGGCAATCCGCAAAACCACAGGGACGTTGCAGACGGTATGACGCCCAAGCGCAATGCCAGGTTCATGACATGCAATTAAAAGTTGAGCGATGGGGTGGCTGCACGAATTCGTGCCAGATCAGCTTCGTGGCGCGCCACGGCCCAGGGCGCAATGCGCAACTCGGCTCCACGCAGCCGCCCGGAACCGCGAGTTGTAGTCTGTCATTCCGGGGCGCCGCGCCGCGCCGCGGCGAGCCCGGAATCCATCGCGCGACAGGCCGGCTATGGGGCGTGACCCGCCTCACATCACCTCAAGGCCGGCAGGGGTACCGTCATCCCATGTCATCAGGGAGACGTGCCATGGCCGCCATCGCCAGAGTCCGAAAGTCCCGCCTGCACAACGCGCTCGAAGGCCTCGCGCTGACCGCGATCCTGCAGAGCTTCCCGACCTTCGCCCTGGCCGTCTTCCTGCTCAAGCTCTGCGGCAACCACGACCTCGTCGGCGATCCCGGCGTCGCCATCTTCGTCGCCATCGCCTCGCTCGCCCACGCGCCGCTGGCCGTGACGTTCGGCCCAAGCTTCCCGCACCTGTTCAAGACCGTCTACGAGTCGAAATTCTTCGAGGCCCATCTGTCGCTGTCCGACAAGATCACGGCCTGGCGCACCCAGCCGGTCGCCTCGCTCCAGCTCGTCACCATCGTGCTGCTGCTGTCGGTGATGGCGGTGGTGACGGCGAGCGTGGGGTGAGGTCTCCGCCGTCATTCCGGGGCGCTGCAAAGCGAGCCCGGAATCCATAACCACGAACGGTGTTGCCTCTAGGCTTACCTCTTCTTCCACCCGCCCCGCCGTCCCGGCATCCCGCCGGTCGACTTCGGCGCGGGCCCGAACTCCGGGCCCGACTGCCGCGAATCCGTAGGCTGGATGATCCGGCTGGTGCTGCCGAACGGCTTTGCCGGCAGGCTCGGCTTCTCGCGGTAGGGCAGCGACTCCGGACCGTGCATCTCGTCGAGATGCGGCTTGTGCACCTTCGAGCCGCTGCCGCCGCTCGCCTTCAACGCGGAGCCGACCGTTTTCTTCTTCATCGCGCTGACCGGCAAGTTCGCCGCATCGCCGTACTTCTTAGCTCCGGCATAGGCGCCGGCCTTGCCGGCGACGGTGCGCTGCTTGGCGGTGGGATCGTCGACCACGGCGAGCTCGGTGGCGCGCAGGCGCTTGACCTCGTCGCGCAGGCGGGCGGCTTCCTCGAAGTTCAGATCGGCGGCGGCCTCGCGCATGCGGGTTTCCAGGTCCGCGAGCACGGCTTCGAAATTGTGGCCGATCGAGATGACGTCGTCGGTCATGTCGTGGCCGCCGACCTCGACCAGCACGTGGTCGCGCTCGTAGACGGAGTTGAGGATGTCGCCGATCTGCTTCTTGACGCTCTCCGGCGTGATGCCGTTGGCGTTGTTGTACTCGACCTGCTTCTCGCGGCGGCGGTTGGTCTCGGCGATGGCGCGCTCCATCGAGCCGGTCATCTGGTCGGCGTAGAGGATCACCTTGCCGTCGACGTTGCGCGCGGCGCGGCCGATGGTCTGGATCAGCGAGGTCTCGCTGCGCAGAAAACCTTCCTTGTCGGCGTCGAGGATCGCGACCAAAGCGCATTCGGGGATGTCGAGGCCCTCGCGCAGCAGGTTGATGCCGACCAGCGCGTCGAAGGCGCCGAGGCGCAAATCGCGGATGATCTCGATGCGCTCGATGGTGTCGATGTCGCTGTGCATGTAGCGGACGCGGATGCCCTGCTCGTGCAGATATTCGGTGAGGTCTTCCGCCATGCGCTTGGTCAGCACCGTGATCAGCGAGCGATAGCCGGCCTGCGCGGTCGCGCGCACCTCGCCGACGAGATCGTCGACCTGGGTGCGGGCCGGACGAATGTCGACCGGTGGATCGATCAGTCCGGTCGGACGAATGACCTGCTCGACGAACACGCCGCCGCTCTCGTTCAGCTCCCAGCCGCTCGGCGTCGCCGACACCGCGATGGTCTGCGGTCGCATCATGTCCCATTCCTCGAAGCGGAGCGGGCGGTTGTCCATGCAGGAGGGCAGACGGAAGCCGTATTCGGCCAGCGTCGCCTTGCGGCGGAAGTCGCCGCGGAACATGGCGCCGATCTGCGGGATGGTGACGTGGCTCTCGTCGGCGAAGATCAGCGCGTTGTCGGGCACGTATTCGAACAGCGTCGGCGGCGGCTCGCCGGGGCGGCGCCCGGTGAGGTAGCGCGAATAGTTCTCGATGCCGGCGCAGCTTCCCGTCGCCTCCATCATCTCGAGGTCGAAGGTGGTGCGCTGCTCCAGCCGCTGCGCCTCCAGCAGGCGGCCCTGATTATGAAGCTGGTCGAGCCGCTGCTTCAGCTCTGATTTGATCGACTTGATCGCCTGCACCAGCGTCGGGCGCGGCGTCACATAATGCGAGTTGGCGTACATCTTGATGAATTCGAGCTCGTCCTGCTTGTGGCCGGTGAGCGGATCGAACTCCTCGATGGTCTCGATGGTGTCGCCGAACAGGTTCACGCGCCAGGCGCGGTCTTCATAGTGCGCCGGGAAGATGTCGATCACGTCGCCGCGCACGCGAAACGTGCCGCGGGTAAAATCGGCCTGGGTGCGCTTGTACTGCAATGCGACGAGGTCGGCGATGAGCTGGCGCTGGTCGATGCGCTCGCCCTTCTTCAGGGCGAAGGTCATCGCGGTGTAGGTCTCGACCGAGCCGATACCGTAGATGCAGGACACCGAGGCGACGATGATGACGTCGTCGCGTTCGAGCAGCGCGCGCGTCGCCGAGTGGCGCATGCGGTCGATCTGCTCGTTGATCGAGGAATCCTTCTCGATATAGGTATCGGTGCGCGGGACGTAGGCTTCCGGCTGGTAGTAATCGTAATACGAGACGAAATACTCGACCGCATTGTCCGGGAAGAAGTTCTTGAACTCGCCGTAGAGCTGGGCGGCGAGCGTCTTGTTCGGTGCCAGGATCAGCGCCGGGCGCTGCGTCTTCTCGATGACCTGCGCCATGGTGTAGGTCTTGCCCGAGCCGGTGACGCCGAGCAGCACCTGGGTGCGGTCGTTGCGATTGATGCCCTCGACCAGCTCGGCGATCGCGGTCGGCTGGTCGCCGCGCGGCTCGTAGGAGGACTTGATCTCGAAGCGCACGCCGCCTTCGGACTTTTCCGGGCGCGGCGGCCGGTGCGGGGTCCACACCTTGGTGGAGCCGTCGTCCTTGCGGAACTCCGGCCGGCCCTCGCGGATCAGCGATTCCAGGGCATCGGCGGTCGCCTTGACGCCGAGCGCTTCCATCTTGCTGCGCGGCGGCCGCGCCAGCGCCTCGGCATCGTCCTCCTCGGTGGGAAGCCCGAGCTGCCGCGCCAGTTCCGGATCGAGCGTCGGGATCGTGGCTGCGGTTCCGTAGTTGGCCTGCGGCGCCTCCTCCAGTCCGGCAAGCTCACCGGATTGACGGGCGCCCGGAGGCTGCGGGTCGGGCCGCAGCGGCATCGGACGCGCATTATCCTGCGGGAATTCCTTCGGCGTCGAAGCCCGCGCCCGATGCGCGGCGGCCTCGCCCCCGGATCGCCGGTCGCGCGAATTGTCCGGCGGCGGCTGCAGGCCGGTGCCCGATCCCAGCCCGGCGTCGCCGCGGTTGATCGCGGGATTGAGCAATTCGGCCAGCGCCGGCCCGATCGGCTGCACGTCAGGCCGGTGAGCTTTGGAATTTGGCGCCTTGGAATTCGGGGCCTTGGTCTTGGGGGATTTGCCGGATTTTTCGGAGGATGCTGGTTTCTTCGCCATGAGGCGAATATGGGACGAGTCCGCCTCCCGATAAAGGGCGAATGGCCGTCGCCATGCAGGCTGCTGACAGCAGGTTGGCAGCAGGAAGGAACCTTACGCCGCCGGCGCCGGACCCTCGCCGTCCTCGCTCGCCTGATAGGGCTTGAGGATGTCGAGGTGGATGCCGCCGCAATCGGTGCAGCGCATGGTCCAGTACTCGCATCCGGCGCGCCCGCCGATCACCCGGAGCACGGTGAGATCGCCGTCGCATTCCGGGCAGTTGGACAGCACAGCGCGGGCGTAGATCCTCGGCCGCGACGGGCCTTCGAATTCGATGACTGACATGGCCGGTTGCCCCTTCTTGACTTGCGCCGTCCCTGGTTGGCTTGCCGTCCGGCCCGCTCATTCGTCGTCGCTGTCGGTCCGCCGGCGGAAGCGGTCGATGTGATGCTTGGCGTCGGCGATCGCGGCGTTCTGATCCGGCCAGGCGAAACCGACTTCCACGGCCGGAAACAGCACGCCGTCGATGGCGAGGGGGCTGAGATCGGCGCGGCGGATGCGGGCGTGCCAGAGGCCTTTGCCAGCCTCGAAGGATTCGATGTCAAAGCCGTCGTAGATGGTCGTCATGGTCGTCCCCGAAGTGTTTCGTACGTGTCTTGTTGGAGGGTCAGGGGACCACGTTTGCGTACTCCGGGATGTGAAGCCGTTCACAAAGCAGCCGGCTTTTTTGCCGTCGAGCGTTAGTTCCGCGCCGCAATACGGCCGATCCGCTTCCCCGGCCGGGCCGCGGGTTCCGCCGCCGCCCGCATGATCCAGCGGCGGAACGCGGCAAAGTCACGCTGCTCGGTCTGAAAACTGCGATAGAGCAGATACCAGCGCATACCCTTGGGCACCGAGAGGTCGAACGGCGCCACCAGCCGGCCGGCGGCGAGGTCGTCGTCGATATAGGGGCGGATGCCCATGGCGATACCGAGGCCGTCGGCAGCGGCCTGCAGCGCCTGGCCGTAGAACTGAAACTCCGGCCCGCGCGCGTTGATCCGGGTGACGCCGGCAGCCTTCAGCCAGATCGGCCAGTCCTCAGCTGAGTGCGCGACGCGGATCAGGCTCGGGCCCTTCAAATCGGCCGGGCGCTTCAGGCCGCTCGCGAGGCGGGGCACGCAGACAGGCGTGAGGTCGCCGGCGAACAGCGGCTCGGCGACGAGGCCGGGCCAGTCGCCGGTGCCGAGCTTGATGCCGCAGCTCCAGTCCTCGCCGAACGGCACCGACGCGCCGCCGGTGGTAAAGCGCACCTCGATATCGGGCTCCTCGCTGCGAAACTCGGACAGACGCGGGATCAGCCAGCGCATCGCAAAGGTGTGGCCGACGCCGATGGTGAGCACGCGGACGCTCGCCGGCGCCGTCACCTGCGCGGTGAGGCTGGCCAGCGCATCGAAGATCGGCGTCAGCCCGCTTTGATAGGCGCGGCCGGCCTGCGTCAGCACCAGGCGATTGGCCTTGCGCTCGAACAGCGCGACGCCAAGCCGCTCTTCCAGCAGATGCACCATGCGGCTGACGGCGGCTGCGGACACGCTCAGCTCGAGCCCGGCCGCGGCAAAGCTGCCGGTCCGCGCCGCCGCCTCGAATGCCTTGATGCCGTTGAGAAACAGCAGCCGCCGCAAATGCAAGACCCTTATGCAAGACCCTCAGGAAAGCTGATGCCAGGCCAAGATAACTCAGTTTGCGAAGCAGGGGCAAGCGAGGCACTAGAATGAGCGCAATTCCTGCTGATTTGTTGGAGCGCGAGCGCGGCCTCTTCGCCTCTCCCCGCTTGCCTCACCCCAACCCTCTCCCCGCAAGCGGGGCGAGGGGAAGCAGCTCACGTCCCTTACATGCACCACGGAGATTTTGCTCGTGACGCCCATCATGATCGCTGCCCTCGGATTGCTGATGGTCGCCACCGCGTTCCTGTCGGGGCTGTTCGGCATGGCGGGCGGGCTGATCCTGATCGGCGTGCTGTTGGCCCTGATGCCGCTGCCGACCGCGATGGTGCTGCACGCGATCACGCAGATGGCCTCGAACGGCTGGCGCGCGTTCCTGTGGCGGGCGCATATCCGCTGGCGGCCGGTCGCGAATTATATGGTCGGCGCCGCGCTGGCGCTCGCGGCCTGGTCGCTCACCCGCTACGTGCCGGACAAGCCGACGGCGCTGCTGCTGCTCGGCATCACCCCTTTCATGGCGCGCCTTCTGCCCGCGAACATCAAGCCGGATCCCGACCGTCTCTGGCAGGGCACGGTCTACGGCACGATCTGCATGGGCCTGATGCTGATGACCGGCGTCTCCGGCCCGCTGCTCGACACCTTCTTCCTCGGCGGCAATTTCGGGCGGCGCGAGAAGGTGGCGACGAAGGCGATGTGCCAGCTCGTCAGCCATTTCACCAAGCTGATCTATTTCGGCGGCATCATCGATCAGGCCGCAAGCCTCGATCCCGTGCTCGCCGGCGTCGCGATCGCGGCCTCGATGCTCGGCACCACGCTGGCGCGGCGCATCCTGGAGGCCATGACCGACCAGCAGTTCATCGCCTGGTCGAACAAGCTGATCACCACCATCGCCTGCTATTACATCGCCTATGGCGGCTGGCTGTTGCTTCGTGCGCCCGTGCTGGCCGCCTTCGACAGGGGAGGTTTGCAATGAGCGAGACGGCCGATCCGCTGGTGCTGGACTTCGTCGAATGGGTCGCGCGCGAGCCGCGCGCCTATGCCGAGGTGGTCGCGACCTGGAAGACCTCGTGCCCGCGCCTCACCATCTGGGAAGACGCCACTGAGCGCGGCTATGTCGCGCGCGAGACGGTTGCCGGCCTCGGGCTGGTGATCGCGGTGACGGAAGGCGGCGAGCGGCTGCTCCGGAACAACGGGCGGTAAATCCCTCCGCATCGGCGTTGCGAGCGCAAGCGAAGCAATCCAGAATGGGAGACCCTCACCCTGAGGAGCGCGCATCTTGCGCGCGTCTCGAAGGGCGAGGCCGAGCTCAGGCCTTCATCCTTCGAGACGCGCGTTCCGCGCTCCTCAGGATGAGGAGCTGGCAGGAAAGGCCTTTCATGTCACTCAAGCTCTACGAACTCGTCGGCACCGACCCCTCGCGCCCGTTCAGCCCGTATTGCTGGCGCACGCGGATGGCGCTGGCGCACAAGGGATTGTCGGCGGAATCGCTGCCCTGGCGCTTCACCGAGAAGAGCGCGCTTGCGCCGCACGGCTCGGAAAAAGTTCCGGTGCTGCTGCACGATGACAAGCCGATCGTCGATTCCTGGACGATCGCGACCTATCTCGAAGACCATTTTCCGGACCGTCCGTCGCTGTTCGGCGGCGAGGGCGGCCGCGCCATGGCGCGCATGATCAACGCCTTCGGCGACATCGCCATCGTCGGCGGCATCTTTCCGCTGATCGTCGCCGACATTCCGAACAATCTCGCCGAGATCGACGCCGCCTATTTCCGTACGTCGCGCGAGGCGCGCTTCGGCGGCAAGAGCCTGGAAGCGGTCATGGCGAGCCGCGACACCGGCGTGGTCGGCTTCCGCAAGTCGCTCGAGGTGATGCGGCAGACGGTGAAGAAGCAGCCCTATATCGGCGGCGAGGCGCCGAACTACGCCGACTACATCGTATTCGGTGGTTTCCAGTGGGCGCGGGTGGTCAGCCCGTTCAAGCTGCTGGAGGCGGATGATCCGATCTATGCCTGGCGCGACAAGCTGCTCGACGCGTTCGACGGCATGGCGCGGAAATCGCCGGGGCATCAAGTGTAGGCTTCGTAGGTGGGCATAGGCGCAAAGCGCCGTGCCCACCATCTCTCTCGATTCGCAAAAATGCGTGGGCACGCTGCGCTTTGCCCACCCTACGGTGCTGCCGTTGCCGCTGCCTTGCGCAAACACTCGCGGCACAGGCAATCCTCGCCTGCGACCGGCATCGGTAGCTTCGCAACTTCTTCCGCGCACCAGCACGTGCCAGATAGATCGCAAGCAAACTCGGTGCCGCAGCGCGCGCAGGCCAGGCGGCGCGGTTCCGGCCTCGAGGATTCTTTCGGTTTTGTCATGATTTGCGTCGAAGCTTCGCCGTGATTTTCATGTCGGGTTCATCGGTCGTTGCGGTATATTAGGCGTCGCGCGCGGACTCGGAAAGCGGCTCCCGGCACGCGAAGGACAAATTGATGGCCCGCGATTCGCAAGCCGCGCTCGTTGCGCTCAACCGTTTCGGCTTCGGTGCCCGCGGCGGCGCCTCGGGCGATCTCGTCAACGCAAGCTCGGATCCGCGCGGCTTCGTGAAGGCGGAGCTCGCGCGCGCAAGCGGCGTGTTGCTGGAGGCGCCCGGTCTGCAATCGACGCAGCAGCTCGGGCAGGCCGTCTTCGCCTATCAGGATCAGGTCAAGCAGGCGCGCGAGGCGGCGAGGACCGCCGCGCCCGCCGACATGCCGGCGCCGACCGAACAGAAGCCTGCGCCGCGCCGCAATCTCTCGCTGAATGCGGCCGCGACGGAGATCGCCGGCCAGATGGCGGAGACCAAGCCCGCCGACAGTCCGGCGAAGCCCGAGACCATGCAGCAAGGCTCCGCGCCGCCAACCGCAAAGCCCGCGCCGCAGCCGCTCAACGTGATCCAAAAGACCTTCCGCACAGAAGCGCTGGCGCGGTTGCAGCGCGCGACGCTGGCAGAGTGCGGCTTCACCGAACGGCTCGTCGTGTTCTGGTCAAACCATTTCTGCATCTCCGCGAGCAAGGGCGAGCTGGCGCGGATCTGGGCCGGCGCGTTCGAGCGCGAGGCGATCAGGCCGCACGTGCTTGGGCGCTTCGCCGACATGCTGAGGGCGGTTGAGCAGCATCCGGCGATGCTGTTCTTCCTCGACAACCAGCAATCGCTCGGCCCGGACTCGCGTGCCGGCCAGAATCGCAAGCGCGGCCTGAACGAAAATCTCGCGCGCGAGATCATGGAGCTGCATACGCTCGGCGTCGGTGGCGGCTATACGCAGGACGACGTCACCTCGCTCGCCCGCATCATCACCGGCTGGACCTTCGCCGGACGGCAGGGCCAGCTCGGGCCCCCCGGCTCCTTCGTGTTCAACGCCAATGCGCACCAGCCGGGACCGCAGATGCTGCTCGGCAAGACCTACGAGCCGGCTGGGCTCGCGCAGGGCGAGGCTGCGCTCGCCGACATCGCGCGGCATCCCTCGACCGCGATCTTCATTGCCACCAAATTCGTTCGTCACTTCGTTGCCGACGACCCGCCGCCAACGCTGGTCGCGCGGCTGCGCGACGTCTTCATCAGGACCGACGGCGATCTCAAGGCGCTTGCGACCACGCTGGTCGATTCCGACGAGGCCTGGAAAGCGCCGCTGACCAAAATGCGCAGCCCTTACGATTTCCTCGTCGCGAGCGGACGGCTGCTCGCGCGGGTGCCGGAGGACCCCGGCGCCTATCTGAACAATCTCAATCTACTCGGACAGCCGCTGTGGTCGCCGGCAGGGCCGAACGGTTTCCCGGACACCAGCGCCGCCTGGGCTGCGCCAGAAGGGATCAAGCTCAGGCTCGATATCGCCGCGCAGCTGGGCGCGCGGCTCGGCAACAATATCGACCCGCTCGACCTCCTGGAATTCGCGGCGGCCGATGCGGCCTCGATCGAAACCCGCAGAACCGTCGAGCGGGCGGAGTCGCGGCAGCAGGCGCTGGCGCTGCTCTTGATGTCGCCGGAAATGCAGAGGAGATGATCATGATCGACTGCGTCGAGAACCGGCTCCTCACCTCGCGCCGCGGCCTCCTGCTCGGCGGCGTCTCGTTCGCGGCCTGGGCTTACCTGCCGAAATTCGCACGCGCAGCCGATGGGCGTGATCCCCGGCTGATCGTGGTGATCCTGCGCGGCGCGCTCGACGGACTTTCGACCGTCGCGCCGATCGGCGATCCCGATTATGCCGGCCTGCACGGCTCGATCGCGCTCGCCGCGGACGGCGCCCATCCCGCGATCCCGCTCGATTCCTTCTTCGCGCTGCATCCCGCCATGCCGGAATTCTCGCGCATGTATCGCGACCAGCGCGCCGCGGTGATCCATGCGGTGGCGACCCCCTATCGCGATCGCTCGCATTTCGACGGTCAGGACGTGCTCGAAAGCGGCTATGCCGGGCCGGGCCGCGTGCAGTCCGGCTGGCTCAACCGCGCGCTGGACGCGCTGCCGCGCGGCGAGCGCGTATCGAGCGGCCTTGCGGTCGGGCCCACCACGCCGCTGGTGCTTCGGGGCAACGCCCCGACCGTGGGATGGGCGCCGGTGGCGTTGCCGCAGGCGGACGACGACACCGCGATGCGCCTCGTCGATCTCTACCGTCACCGCGATCCCGCACTGGCGACGGCGCTGTCGCAGGGCTTGCAACTCGACAAGGCCGCCAGCGGCGACGACATGAAACGCAAGCCCGGCAATGCGGTGGCGCAGATGCGCCAGGTGGCGCGCGGCGCGGCCAAGCTGATGGCGGCGGACGACGGCCCGCGCATCGCCGCGCTCGCCTTCGACGGCTGGGACACCCATGCCAATGAAGGCGGCCCTGTGGGGCGTCTCGCCTTCCTGCTCGGCGGGCTTGACGGCGCACTCGCCGAATTCGAGGGCGGCCTGGGAGAGCGCTGGCGCGACAGCGTCGTCGTCGTCGCCACCGAATTCGGCCGCACCGCGCGCATCAACGGCACCGACGGCACCGATCACGGCACCGGCACGATCGCGCTGCTTGCCGGCGGCGCCGTGAAGGGCGGCCGCGTCATCGCGGACTGGCCGGGCCTCAAGCTTGCGAACCTCCACGAAGGCCGCGACCTCAAGCCCACCACGGATCTGCGCTCGGTGATCAAGGGCGTGCTGCAAGGACAGTTCGGCCTGTCCGATCGCGTGCTGGCGGAAACGGTGTTTCCGGATAGCGCGAGCGCGAAGCCGATGCAGGGATTGGTGGCATCATAGCAGCGGCCGTCATTCCGGGCCCGCGCCTTGCGGCGCGTCCCGGAATGACGACATATGGGCCGAGCATCAGGAGAACCGCACCCATGTACATCGCCATGAACCGCTTCCGCGTCGCCAAGGGCTCCGAGGCCGCCTTCGAGCAAGTCTGGCTTTCGCGCGACACGCACCTGGACAAGGTGCCGGGCTTCGTCGAATTCCATCTGCTGCGCGGGCCGGAAGCCGAGGACCATACGCTCTACGCCTCGCACACGGTTTGGGCGAACCACGCGGCGTTCGAGGCCTGGACCAAGTCGGAGGCGTTTCGCGCCGCGCATCACAAAGCAGGCGACAACAAGCCGCTCTATCTCGGCCATCCCCAGTTCGAAGGTTTTGAGGTGATGCAGACGGTGGGACGCGGCGCCAGATAGCGCCGCGCTGCTGCCAGGCTGACGAGGCCGACAAAAAATGCGGCCCCAGTCAGACGCGGCGACTGACGGGGACCGCTTTGAGGCGCTTGACCGGTGACGGGGGGCCTGATCAGACGCAGCTGCACCGTAGTCCCGCTATGTTACGCGCGGGTGACAGGGATCGTTATCCACAGGCTGTGCGCGGGGATCAGAAGATCTTGCGATAGACGATGAAGCCGGAGCGCTCCGCGACCTTGTCGTACAGGCGCTGCGCCGTGAGGTTGGTCTCGTGCGTCTGCCAATAGACGCGTGGCGATCCCGCCAGCTTTGCGCGTTCGTAGACGCCATGGATCAGGGCCGAGGCGACGCCCTTGCCGCGCGCGGATTCGAGCGTGAACAGGTCCTGCAGATAGCAGGACGGCTCGATCGCCGTGGTGCTGCGATGGAACAGGTAGTTCGTCATGCCGAGCAGCTTGCCGTCGCTCTCCGCGACGAGGCCATGCACGGGCTCATAGGCATCGAAGAAGCGCTGCCACGTCATCCGCGTGATCTCGGGAGCGAGCGCGGTCGGGCCGGAGCGGCCGTAGAAGGCGTTGTAGCCGTCCCACAGCGGCAGCCATTGATCGTAGTCCTGCCTGGTGACGGAGCGAATGGTGAGCGACATGTGGATATCCGCGATCGACGAAGCGACTTTCATACGGGATGATGGGCGCGGCGATCAATCGCGCAGTTGCATCACTCCGCGACGCGCAGATACCGGATCAGCCTGCGGCCGGTGGGATCGCGCAGCGAGCGGTAGTAGTCGGCGCGCGACGGCGCATCGGTGTGACGCACGAGGTCGGTCACCGGGGTGTAGCTGAGCATCCGTCCGCCGTCCGGCAGCGCCGCGCAGACGAAGCGCAGCACTTCGCCGCTGCGCAGCGCGATGTTGATCGGCGTGGCATCGCCGGTCCGCACCATCTCCATGCGCTGCGCGATGAAGGTGCCCAGTTCGTCTTCGGGCAGCTCGAACGCGCCGGTGTCGCGGCCGTGATACATCAGCGCGACGAACGGCGGCTTGCCGTCGGCGATCTCGTCCGGCAAGGCGAAATAATCGCGGAACGCACGGTTGATGAACTCGGCCCGTGTCTCGGCATCAAGCAGCACGATGCCGATATCGACCTGGTCGAGCGCGGCCGACAGCCGCGCGGCGGTGGCGTGGCTTCGGCGCTCGGCCGCGAACGTGCCGAGCAGCCGCTCGCGCATCAGGCCGGTGATGCCGGCGGTGCCGGCAGCGGTGATGGCCAGGACGCCGAGCTGGACCAGGTCGGCGATGGAAGCGGAAACGCCGTGGCGGCCGAGCACGAGCAGCGTTGCACCGATCACCGCGATGGCTGCGCTGGTGAGGGCGGAGGCGAGACCCGCCATTGCGCCGGCGAGCGCCACGATGCCGACGAGCAGCGGCGCCGGCGAGGGCGCGGGGATCAACCGATCGAACGGCATCGCCAGCAGCAGGGTTGCTGCCGTCAGCACCGGACCGGAGATCGCACGCCATCCGAAGCGCATGGACAGTCTCGCCCTCACGAAGGAGGTAAGCCGCAAGTCTGACTGATCGTTGCACTGCTGCGATGCGTTTTCGTGCGGTGTGCTTAGGGCGCGCTTGCTCGCATGCGTAAGGCTTTCGGAAGATTTTAAGCCAAGTGCGCGTGCTTGAGCGGCTGTTGCAGCGCAGGCGCATTCAGCGTCGACGTCCCCGGACCCTTGCGGGTGCCGACGACGAGCAACAATGACGCCGCGACCAGGATGGCCGCAGTCAACGTGATTGCAACGACTACCACAGGTGATTTCATCAACGTCCTGTCGCCATGCGGGCCGACGCGGGGCATGCGGCGCCTTGAAGACTGGACCGGGATGAAACGGGAATCAGACCGGCAGGCCCATCGCCATGGTCGCCTTGGTCGACAGCACCGTCAGGGTGACGATCAGGCACAGCGAGAGCGCGGCGACGGCGAGTGAGGCCGCAACCGCGTTGGTCAGCCGGGAAGACGCGACGGTAGCGGGATGGCCCTGAAAGCCGGCCGTGCCGGACGCCCGTGTCATGGTCTAAATCCTTCAACGCGCGAGCGAATCACCCGCAACTTTCCACAATTTCCCAGTTTCAGCCGGCAACATTGCGGCGGCTATCCTGCTGAAAATGGCCACATTGCGGCAAATAATACCTTTATACCCGCTATTCCCGGGAGCAGGGGGCAGGGCCGGTCATGCACTGGCCGCGATGCTGGCGGGGGCGTCGATGTCGGCCGGCCGCCAGTCCATCGACACGAAGCCGGGCGCGGCTTCCACCCGCTTCAACCAGTCCCGGATCGCCGGGAAGGTCGAAAGATCGAAGTCGCAGCGGTCGGCCAGGTGGGTGTAGCCGTACAGCGCGATGTCGGCGACCGTGAGCTGGCGCGCGGCGAAATAGGCGTTGGTCTTCAGGTGATTCTCCATCACCTGAAGCGCGCCATAGCCGCGTTCCATCCAGTCCTCCAGCGAATGGGTCTGCAGGTCGCGGCCGCCCTTGACCAGCGACAGCCAGAAATAGGCGGCACCGATATTCGGCTCGAGCGCGTGCTGCTCGAAGAACATCCATTGCAGCGCCTCGGCGCGGTCGATGCGATTCTCGGGCGCAAGCGGGGTGCCGACGGCGACGTACCAGAGGATGGCGTTGGACTCGGCGAGATAACGGTCGTCGCCAACCTCCAGCAGCGGCACCTGTCCCGACGGGTTCTTGCTCAGAAAGTCCGGCGTGCGGCTCTCGCCGCGCAGAATGTCCACCTCGATCGCTTCGTAAGGCAGGTTGAGCAGCGCGAGCGCAAGGCGGACCTTGTAGCTGTTGCCCGAGCGTTGCATCGAATAGAGCTTGTACATTCTGGAGTTCGATTCCGAAAGACGGGAGACGCGGCGCTCGTTGCCCCGCAGCGCGGCTAAACAATGATGCCGATGCGAATCCGCCGCAAGGGTCAGCCGATAGAAAAACTCGAAAACCCTACCGCATTGCAATGCGGCGGAAGATCATTTCCGCGTGGCCATGCAAATCAGTTCACGCTTGCGTCAACGCGAGGGCGTATCTTCGCGCGCGTTTGTGTGAATGGCCGAGCGGCAGAGATGAGGGCGCTGAGATCTGCCCATCGTCATGGCCGGGCTTGACCCGGCCATCCACGTCTTCAACCGCGGCTCGAGGAACGTGGGTGCCTTAGGACCCGGGTCACGCCAAGGTTGCGCCGGCCACTTGGTGTCGGGCCGGCGAAGCTCCAGCGACGATGGCAAGCCCGGGCATCATGACTTTCTGCTCGATCGCGAACGGCCTGAAATTGCTCCGAGGACAAGCCTTGCCGGATATGAGGGGTTTGCGCGGCATGTTTGCGGAAAATTGCGGGAATCCTGCCTCGACCCGCTCCAGATCCGTAAACTTTCTCGGATCGGGCCGAAGTTTCTTGCGGTGCAGCGGCTCACGTTTTAGGGTGGCTGCATTCCCACAATCGGAGTCGTGAAGCGAATGGTTTCACGACGCTTGTCAGGAGATGACGATGTCCTTCCTTGCCGCTGCGCTCGACCGTGTGAAGCCGTCCGCGACCATCGCGGTCACGGACAAAGCACGCGCGCTGAAAGCGGCGGGCCGCAACGTCATCGGCCTTGGCGCCGGCGAGCCCGACTTCGACACGCCCGCCAACATCAAGCTGGCGGCGATCCGCGCCATCGAAGCCGGCAAGACCAAGTACACTGCGGTCGACGGCATTCCCGAGCTGAAGGAGGCGATCATCGCCAAGTTTCAGCGCGAGAACGGCGTCACCTACAAGCCGAACCAGATCATCGTCGGCACCGGCGGCAAGCAGGTGCTCTACAACGCGCTGATGGCCACCATCAATCCGGGCGACGAGGTGATCATTCCCGCGCCGTATTGGGTCAGCTATCCTGAGATGGTGGCGCTCGCCGGCGGCGAGCCGGTGCCGGTGGTCTGCACCGCCGCGACCGGTTTCAAGCTGCAGGCCGAGGCGCTCGATCGCGCGATCACGCCGAAGACCAAATGGGTGATCCTGTGCTCGCCGTCGAACCCGACGGGAGCCGCCTACACGCGTTCGGAACTGAAGGCGCTCACCGACGTGCTGGTGAAGCATCCCCATGTCTGGGTGATGACCGACGACATGTACGAGCACCTCGTCTATGACGACTTCCAGTTCACCACGGTTGCGCAAGTGGAGCCGAAGCTCTACGACCGCACCCTCACCGTGAACGGCGTGTCGAAGGCCTATTGCATGACCGGCTGGCGTATCGGCTATGCCGGCGGCCCCGCGCAGCTGATCAAGGCGATGTCGACGATCCAGTCGCAGTCGACCTCGAACCCGTGCTCGATCGCGCAATGGGCCTCGGTCGAGGCGCTGAACGGTCCGCAGGACTTCATCCCCGCCAACAACAAGATGTTCAAGGAGCGGCGCGACCTCGTCGTCTCCATGCTCAACCAGGCCAAGGGGATCGAGTGCCCCCGTCCCGAGGGCGCCTTCTACGTCTATCCGTCCTGCGCCGGCACGATCGGCAAGACCGCGCCGTCCGGCAAGGTGATCGGCAACGACGAGGACTTCGTCACCGAGCTGCTCGAGACCGAGGGCGTCGCGGTGGTGCAGGGTTCGGCCTTCGGCCTCGGACCTGCGTTCCGCATCTCCTATGCGACCAAGACGTCGGACCTCGAAGACGCCTGCAAGCGCATCCAGCGCTTCTGCGGCAATCTGCGGTAAGCCTGTCGCGGCAAGCGGTGTCCTCTTCTCGTTCTTGTGGGATCGGAGTTCTCTCCGCGAGTCTGGAATCGTAGGGTGGGCAAAGGCACACTAGCGCCGTGCCCACCATCTCTCCGGATCGCAAAAAATGCGTGGGCACGCTTCCGCCGTCGCTCTTCGAGCTATGGCGGACAAGTCGCTTTGTCCACCCCAAGATATCTGCGAAAAGGCCCGCCACCGGCGGGCCTTTCATTGTTTGCACGCTAATCCCCGTGCTCGATCTGGCACCTCCAGCACTCTTGTGGCATAGACGCGCAACGCGGGTCGGGCGCTCTCTCTGCTCGCATCACATCACGCCGGAGATATTTCATGCGCCGTTCGTTCATCTTCGCTGGGCTCGCCGCTGCCAGCCTCGTTGCCTCCAGCGTCGGCGGCAGCGCGCAGCAGCGGATGGCGCGGGTCGGCGTGCTCGAATGCCGCGGCGGCGCCAGCGTCGGCTTCATCGTGGGATCGGTGACCCATCTCGGCTGCGTGCTGCGCGCCGATGGCTTGCCCGAGGACCGCTACGTCGCGACGATCCGCAAGGTCGGTCTCGACATCGGCATCACCCAGGAGACGGCCTTGGCCTGGGGTGTGTTCGCGCCGGTCGACCGGCTCGGCCCCGGCGACCTCTCCGGCAATTACGTGGGCGCGCAGGGCAGCGCCTCGGTCGGCGTCGGCCTGGGCGGCAACGTGCTGGTCGGCGGCTCCAACAATTCGATCGCGCTCCAGCCGCTCAGCGTGCAAGGCCAGGTCGGCCTCAACATCGCCGCCGGCCTCGAGAGCCTGGAACTCCGCCCGGGGCGGTGAGCGGCCAGCGGAGGGTGTTTGTTCGCCTCTCCCGCCGGGGAGAGGCGGAACACGGACTGCATCAGGCACTATAAGACTTGATCTAACTGCCGACGCAGCGCAGCGACGTTTGCTGCTTGCCAAATCTCGGGGAGGGGCAGAGCATCTGCGTTTGCCGACCCAATCAAGGGCCGAGCTCCACATCAAAGGAGGCGGCGAATGGGACAAGACGTCAGAAGTCCCCGAGGTCCACGGTGCATCGCGCTGGTGGGCCCTTTCCAAAGCGGTAAAACCACACTTCTCGAAGCCATATTGGCGCGAACGGGCGCAATCCCGCGCGCCGGCAGCGTCGATGCCGGAACTTCCGTCGGCGACGCCACGCCAGAGGCCCGTCATCACAAGATGACCGTCGGGCTGACTGCCGCCACCACGAGTTTCATGGGCGACAGCTACACCTTCCTCGATTGTCCCGGGTCCGTCGAATTCGCCCACGACATGCGCGCCGCGCTGCCCGCAATCGATGCGGCGATCGTGGTCTGCGAGGCCGACGAGAAGAAGCTGCCGCAGCTTCAGATCATCCTGCGCGAGCTGGAGGAGCTGAAGATCCCGCGTTTCCTGTTTCTCAACAAGATCGACCGCGCCAGCCAGCGCATCCGCGAGACGCTCGCGATGCTGCAGCCCGCCTCCCGCGTGCCGCTGGTGCTGCGCCAGATCCCGATCTGGAAGGACGAACTGATCGAGGGCTTCGTCGACCTCGCGCTGGAGCGCGCCTTCATCTATCGCGAGCACAAAGCCTCCGAGGTGGTCGCGCTCGAAGGCGGCGATCTCGATCGCGAGAAGGAAGCCCGTTTCTCGATGCTGGAGAAGCTCGCCGATCACGACGATGCGCTGATGGAGCAATTGCTCGAAGACATCCAGCCGCCGCGCGATGCCGTGTTCGACGATCTCGCCCGCGAATTGCGCGACGGGCTGATCTGTCCGGTGCTGCTGGGCGCCGCCGCGCGCGAGAACGGCGTGCTGCGCCTGATGAAGGCGCTGCGTCACGAGGCGCCCGGCATCGCAGAGACCGCAAAGCGCCTCGGTGTGCCCGAGACCAAGGACGCGCTCGGCTATGTGTTCAAGACGCTGCATTCGCAGCATGGCGGAAAGCTGTCGCTGACGCGGCTGCTCGCCGGCCATCTCGACGACGGTGCCACGCTGCAATCGTCCTCCGGCGGCGTGGGGCGGATCTCAGGCATCCTCGCCGTCAACGGTGCCTACGACACCAAGCGCGCCGCGGCAGATGCCGGCGACACGGTGGCGCTTGCCAAGCTCGATCCGATCAAGACCGGCGACACGGTCTCGAACGGCAAGGCGCCGCCCGCGGCATTGATCACGATCGAGCCGACGCCGCCGGTGCTCGCGATTTCGATCGCGGCCACCGATCGCAAGGACGACGTCAAGCTCGGCCAGGCGATGGCGCGGCTGCACGAGGAGGATCCCTCCCTGGTCGTCGTGCAGAATGCCCAGACCCACGACACTGTCTTGTGGGGGCAGGGCGAAATGCATTTGCGTGTCGCCGGCGAGCG
Organism: Bradyrhizobium sp. LVM 105; assembly: GCF_003957705.1. NCBI lineage: Bacteria > Pseudomonadati > Pseudomonadota > Alphaproteobacteria > Hyphomicrobiales > Nitrobacteraceae > Bradyrhizobium > Bradyrhizobium sp. LVM 105. The sequence goes on from NZ_QZMV01000008.1 coordinate 85,272, forward strand.
GCTGCGCGACCGCTTCGGCGTCAAGGTCACCTCGCATCCGCCCGGGATCGGCTACCAGGAGACCATCCGCAAGTCGATCACCCAGCGCGGGCGTCACAAGAAGCAGTCCGGCGGCCACGGCCAGTTCGGCGATGTCGTGCTCGACATCAAGCCGCTGCCGCGCGGCAACGGCTTCAAGTTCGCCGAGAAGGTGGTGGGCGGCGCCGTGCCGCGCAACTACATCCCGGCGGTCGAAGAAGGCGTCGTCGACGGATTGGCGCGCGGTCCGCTCGGCTTCCCCGTCACCGACGTGGAGGTGACACTGACCGACGGCTCCTATCACAGCGTCGACTCCTCCGACCTCGCCTTCCGCACGGCGGCGCGGATCGGGCTCAACGAAGGCCTGCCGCAATGCCAGCCGGTGCTGCTGGAGCCGATCCACGTGGTCGAGATCGTCTGCCCGACCGAAGCCACCGCCAAGATCAACGCGATCCTGTCGGCGCGGCGCGGCCAGATCCTCGGCTTCGACACCCGCGAGGGCTGGAGCGGCTGGGACTGCGTCCGCGCCATGATGCCGGAAGCCGAGATCGGCGAACTGATCGTGGAGCTGCGCTCGGCCACCGCCGGCGCCGGCAGCTTCACGCGCCAGTTCGATCACATGGCCGAGGTCACCGGCCGCGCCGCCGACCAGATTATCGCCGCGCATCAACACGCGGCGTGAATCTGTCGCTCGCGCGGTGAGGAACGCGCAGTAAGGGAGGCACCGCTCTCTCACGCCCTCTCCCCGTTCTTGCGGGGAGAGGGTGGGGTGAGAGGGGCTGCCTCCGCGCGCGCGGCGTCTCATTCAGGCCGACGCCGGCGCCCATTGCGAGCGCAGCGAAGCAATCCAGAATCCCTCCGCGGAGAGACTCTGGATTGCTTCGTCGCAAGAGCTCCTCGCAATGACGGAGGAGACAGATGGGCCGCCACTTGCGCTCGTCGCTTTATGATGTATTTTGTATCATTGTATACATCTCAGATATCATTTATAACTGCTGGTAAGTGAGGCCGCGGTGATCACGTCGTTCCAGATGCGGGCAGCCCGCGCGCTGCTCGGCATTGACCAGAAAACCCTGGCCGAGCTTGCCGGTGTGTCGTTGCCGACCATCCAGCGGATGGAGGCCTCGACCGGCAATGTGCGTGGCGTGGTCGAGACCCTGATCAAGGTGGTCGAGGCGTTCGAGCGGGCCGGCGTCGAGCTGATCGGCGAGCAGGTCCGCAGCGACAGCGGCGGGCGTGGCGTTCGCCTGAAGGAGCCCGGACCGCCGCGCCGTGTCGGAGCATGATCGGGGCGTTGATCGTGCTCGGGATCAAGATCGGCTAGCGCAACGGTCGCAACACGGGACGCACGATGCTTCGGAGCATCGAGGGGCAGCGGAGCAATTTGCTGAGATGAGCATCACAAGCGATCACGCGGGCCGGCTGCACCAGCCGCGTCAGCCGACCTTTGCCGAACTGTATCTGCCGAAGCTCGTCACCGTCTGGCGTGAAGGCTACGGCCTCGAGGATTTCCGCGCCGACGTCTTCGCGGGCCTGACGGTTGCGATCGTGGCGCTGCCGCTGTCGATGGCGATCGCGATCGCCTCGGGCGTGACGCCGGACCGCGGCCTCTACACCGCCGTGGTCGGCGGCTTCATCGCCTCGCTGCTCGGCGGCAGCCGGTTCCAGATCGGCGGCCCCGCCGGCGCGTTCATCGTATTGGTCGCTGCGACCGCGGAGCGCCATGGCGTCGACGGCGTCGTCCTCGCCACCATGATGGCGGGCCTGTTCCTGATCGCCGCGGGGCTGTTGCGGATCGGCACCTACATCAAGTTCATTCCCTATCCGGTGACGGTCGGCTTCACCGCCGGAATCGCCGTGATCATCTTCGCCAGCCAGCTCCGCGATCTCTCGGGCATCACGCTCGCGGGCAAGGAGCCCAGCGAATTCGTGCCGAAGCTGCTCGCGCTCGCCGGCGGCCTCGATACCCTCAATCCATCCGCGGTCGCGGTCGCCGTCGTCAGTGTCGCCATGATCGCGGCTTTGCGGATCTGGCGGCCGTCCTGGCCCGGTATCCTGATCGCGGTCGTGTTCGCGGCCGTCGTGTGCGCGGCGTTCTCGCTGCCGGTCGAGACCATCGGCTCGCGCTTCGGCGGCATTCCGCGCGAATTGCCCTCGCCAGCCTTGCCCGCGTTCTCGGTTGCGAAGGCGACCGCCGTGCTGCCCGACGCGATCGCGTTCGCGCTGCTGGCCGCGATCGAATCGCTGCTGTCTGCGGTGGTCGCCGACGGCATGACCGGGCGCCGTCACCGCTCCAATTGCGAGCTGGTGGCGCAAGGTGCGGCCAATATCGGCTCGGCGCTGTTCGGCGGCATCTGCGTCACCGGCCTGATCGCGCGCACCGCCACCAACATCCGCGCCGGCGCCCGCGGGCCGCTCGCGGGCATGCTGCACGCGGTCTTCCTGCTGCTGTTCATGCTGATTGCGGCGCCGCTTGCGAGCTACATCCCGCTCGCCGCGCTCGCCTCGGTGCTGGTCGTGGTGGCCTGGACCATGGCGGAGAAGCATGAGTTCGGCACTTTGCTGCGCTCGTCATGGGGCGATGCCGTCGTGCTGCTCGCGACCTTCCTGCTGACGATCTTCCGCGACCTGACCGAAGGCATCCTGGTCGGCTTCGCGCTCGGCGCGGTGCTGTTCATCCATCGCATGGCGGAGATGGCGGGCATCGAGGAACGCACGCCGCTGGCCGCCGCCGATCGCCCCGACGACGGCAATGGCGACCGCGTTCCCTACGATTCCACGCTTGCGGTCGACCGCGACGTGCTGGTCTATCGCATCACCGGTGCGTTCTTCTTCGGCGCGGCCTCCGCGATCGGAGAGGTGCTCGACGCCGTCGCCGACAAGCGCAAGGCCTTCGTGGTCGACTTCGCCGCGGTGCCGTTCCTGGATTCGACGGCGGCCAATGTGCTCGGCCGCGTCGCCGCCAAGGCGCACCGCGAGGGCATCAAGCTGTTCATCACGGGCGCTTCGCCCGCGGTCCGCCGCGTGCTGCTCACCCATGGCGTGACGCCGCCGCGTGCGCGCTATCGCACGAGTCTCGAGCGCGCCATCGCCGACATCAAGGGCGGAGCAAGCGCTGAGGCTGCCGCGAGCTGACGGCACGGCTTTCCCGCGCCGGCCGGCCTGAGCGGCGCTGTGGCGCCCATGCGCTTGACAGAGCGGGCGCGACGCGAAATGGATCGCCTCGGAATACGACCCCGAGGGAAAAATGACCGCGCCCAGGACGCCTGCAGCCTGTCTGATCGGATGGCCGGCCGCGCATTCGCGCTCGCCGCTGATCCATCATTACTGGCTGCGCACGCTGGGCATCGAAGGTGGCTACGTCATCGAGGCGGTTCCGCCCGAGGACCTGCGCGATTTCGTGCTGCGGCTGTCGCTGCGCGGCTTCGTCGGCGCCAACGTCACCATCCCGCACAAGGAGAGCGTGCTGGCGCTGTCGACGCCCGACGCCCGCGCCAGGGCCGTGGGCGCGGCCAACACGCTGTGGTTTGCCGATGGCGAGCTGCACTCGACCAATACCGACGTCGAAGGCTTCATTGGCAATCTCGACGCCAGCGCGCCCGGCTGGGAGGCGGCCGAGGAGGCGCTGGTGCTGGGCGCCGGCGGCTCCTCGCGTGCGGTCGTGTTCGGGTTGCTCGAACGCGGCATCAATCGCGTGCATCTTGCCAATCGCACCGTCGCGCGGGCCGAGGCGCTGGCAAGGCAGTTCGGGCCCAACGTGCATGCCGTAAAATGGGATGGCATCAACGACGTCCTGCCGCGCGCAAAACTTCTCGTGAACACGACCTCGCTCGGCATGCACGGCCAGCCGTCACTCGATGTCGATGTCGCGCGCCTGCCGCAGGCGGCCGTCGTTGCCGACCTCGTCTATGTCCCGCTGGTGACGCCGCTGCTCGCTGCCGCAGCAGCGCGCGGCCTGAGGACCGCCGACGGGCTCGGCATGCTGCTGCATCAGGCGGTGCGCGGCTTCGAACTGTGGTTCGGCCGGAGGCCCGAGGTCACGGCCGAGCTGCGCGCGTTGGTCGAGGCCGATCTCACAAAGACTTGAGAGGGACGCAGCGAATAGCACCCCATCTCCGGAGTTCCACCCCGTAGGGACAATCGGAGACCGAAATGACCATTCAACGCGCAACCTTCACCCGTCCGCTGATCGCCGTCGCGATGGTGGCCATATCGACTTACGGCGCCTTCGCCCAGAGGGCGCCGGTGCCGACGCGCGTGCGCGGCACCATCGAAGCCGTCAACGGCGACACGATGCAGGTCAAGTCGCGCAGCGGCGAGGACGTCAAGCTCCGCATCGCTCCCGACCTGAAGGTGTCAGGGATCACGAAGATCTCGCTCGCCGACATCAAGGTCGGCTCCTTCGTCGGCGCGACTACGGTGCCGGGACCGGACGGCGGCCAGGCCGCCGTCGAGGTGCATGTGTTTCCGGAGAGCATGCGCGGCACCGGCGAGGGCTCGCGGCCCTATGACCTCAAGCCCAACTCCAGCATGACCAATGCGACGGTGGCGGAAAGCGTCGTCGGCAATGACGGTCATACGCTGCTGGTCAAGTACAAGGACGGCGAGAAGAAGGTGTTCGTCGCGGACGATACGCCGGTGGTGACCTTCGTGCCGAGCGACAAATCCGAGCTGAAGCCAGGTGCCAAGGTCATCGCTTTCATCAAGCAATTGCCCGACGGCTCGTTCGAGACCAACCGCGTCAGCGTCGGCCGCGACGGCCTGACGCCGCCGATGTGAGAAGGGGGCAATCGTAGGGCGGGCAAAGGCGCGCCAGCGCCGTGCCCACGTCTTTTCTCGCTCGGCGAAAGGTGGTGGGCACGCTTTCGCTTTGCCCACCCTACGGCACAGTCTCCGCGCTCACACCGCGATGATATGATCGTCGATCTCGTCGATCCGGTTGACGCCGCACAGGCCCATGGTGGTGAGCAGCTCCTTCTGGATGATGTCGATCGCCTTGGCGACGCCGGCTTGGCCGCCGGCGCCGAGGCCATAGGCATAGGCGCGGCCGATCATGCAGGATTTTGCGCCGAGCGCGAGCGCGCGCATCACGTCCTGGCCGGAGCGGATGCCGCCGTCGAACATGATCTCCATCTTGTCGCCGACCGCATCGGCGATCTCGGGCAGCACCTCGATCGAGGACGGCGCGCCGTCGAGCTGACGGCCGCCATGGTTGGACACGACGAGGGCCTGCGCGCCGGTCTTGGCGGCTTCCTCGGCGTCCTCGACGTCGAGGATGCCCTTGATGATCAGCTTGCCCGGCCAGATGCTGCGGACCCACTCGACGTCCTTCCAGCTCAGCGACGTGTCGAACTGCGAGGCGGTCCATTCGGCAAGGCGGTTGAGATCCTCGGTGTTCTTCACGTGACCTGCAATGTTGCCGAAGGTGCGGCGCTTGCCCTGCAGCACGCCGGAGACCCAGCTGGGCTTGCTGGCGAAATCCAGCAGCTTCGACAGCGACCATTCGGGGGGTACCGTCATGCCGTTCTTGATGTCGGCGTGGCGCTGGCCGATCACCTGCAGGTCCACGGTCAGCACCAGCGCGCTGCACTTGGCCGCGATCGCACGCTGGATCAATTCCTTGATGAAGCCGCGGTCCTTCATGACGTAGAGCTGAAACCAGAACGGCTTCTCGACGCTGGCGGCGATGTCCTCGATCGAGCAGATCGACATGGTCGATTGCGTGAACGGGATACCGGCGGCCTGCGCGGCGCGGCAGGCGTGGATCTCGCCGTCGCCGTGCTGCATGCCGAGCAGGCCGACGGGCGCCAGCATCAGCGGCATGGTCGAGGGCTCGCCGAGGATCGTGGTCGAGGTGTCGCGCTTGGAGACGTCGACCAGGATGCGCTGGCGGAACTTGATCGCCTGCATGTCCTCGCGGTTGGCGCGCAGCGTCTCCTCGGCATAGGAGCCGCGGTCGCAATAGTCGAAGAACGCCTTCGGCACGCGGCGCTTATGCAGGGCGCGAAGATCGTCGATACAGGTGATATGTTTCATGCTCGTTTCCCCGGCCCGTCTTGTACCCAAAAGTCTTGCTACCTAAGAGGCTTGCATCGGAAGATTTCGAGGTCATCTAGCATGGTTGGATGCACAGCCAAATCGTTTGCGGAAGGTTTTGCAGGAGGCCGCCATGACCAAGCCGCACGCCGGACCTTCACCGGAAGAGATCAAGGAAAAGCATGATCTCGAGGAAGCGCTGGAAGAGGGGCTGGAAGAGACCTTTCCGGGCTCCGACCCCGTCAACGTCACCCAGCCGGCGCCGAGCCGGGAGGACGGCCGCGTCAAACGCAGCGGCTAGGGCCGGTCCGTCTGGTTCCGGCACTCTCTCGGGAACTGGAGTGTTAACAAGACGTTATCGGAATCGCGGCGGACCTGGTTCCGTAATGATTTATCATATTTCTTGAAGCCAAGTTAGCCGTGCAGGCATTATAAGACCCCAGCAAATCAGGGATGCGGGGCCTGTTCGGGCAGCCCGTGGTTGTCGAGGGGATTCCCTGATCGTTGCGTTGGGGGACGATTATGAGCCGCAAATATTTCGGGACGGACGGGATTCGGGGCCGCGCCAACGGACTGATCACGCCGGAGCTCGCGCTCAAGGTCGGCCAGGCCGCAGGCCTTGCGTTTCAGCGCGGTGACCACCGCCACCGTGTCGTGATCGGCAAGGACACCCGCCTCTCGGGCTACATGATCGAATACGCGATGGTCGCCGGCTTCACCTCGGTCGGCATGGATGTGCTGCTGGTCGGCCCGATGCCGACGCCTGCGGTCGCGATGCTGACCAAGTCGATGCGCGCCGATCTCGGCGTCATGATCTCGGCGTCGCACAATCTGTTCGAGGACAACGGCATCAAGCTGTTCGGCCCGCAGGGCTTCAAGCTCTCCGACGACGTCGAGAGGCAAATCGAGCAGCTGCTCGACGAATCGCTCGACAAGAGGCTGGCACAGAGTGCGAGCTTGGGCCGCGCCCGCCGTATCGACGGCGTGCACGACCGCTACATCGAATTCGCCAAGCGCACGCTGCCGCGCGATCTGTCGCTCGACGGTCTGCGCGTCGTGGTCGATTGCGCCAACGGCGCCGCCTACAAGGTGGTGCCGGAAGCGCTGTGGGAGCTCGGCGCCGACGTCGTGCCGATCGGTGTCGAGCCCGATGGCTTCAACATCAACAAGGAATGCGGCTCGACCTCGCCGGAAGCGCTGTCGAAGAAGGTGCGCGAGATGCGCGCCGACATCGGCATCGCGCTCGACGGCGATGCCGATCGCGTCATCCTGGTCGACGAGCGCGGCCATATCGTCGACGGCGACCAGCTGCTCGCGGTCATTGCACAGAGCTGGAAGGAAGACGGCCGGCTGTCGCGGCCGGGCATCGTCGCCACCGTGATGTCCAATCTCGGGCTCGAGCGCTTCCTGAACGGGCAGGGGCTCGATCTCGTCCGCACACCGGTCGGCGACCGCTACGTGCTCGAGCAGATGCTGAGCGGCGGCTACAATCTCGGCGGCGAGCAGTCCGGCCACATCATCCTGTCCGACTACGCCACCACCGGCGACGGCTTCGTGGCCGCGTTGCAGGTGCTGGCGGTGGTGCAGAAGCTGCGCCGCCCCGTGTCCGAGGTCTGCCACCGCTTCGATCCACTGCCGCAGATCCTCAAGAACGTCCGCCACAAGGGCGGCAAGCCGCTCGACGATTCCGACGTCAAGTTGGCGATCTCCGACGGCGAGAAGCGGCTCAACGGCCACGGCCGCCTGCTGATCCGCTCCTCCGGCACCGAGCCGGTGATCCGCGTCATGGGCGAGGGCGAGGACCGCATCCTGGTCGAGGACGTCGTCGACACCATCGTCACCGCGCTGGGCCAGGCCGCGGCTTGATGTTTTTCTTACCCTCCCCTGGAGGGGGAGGGTCGATCGCGCGAAGCGCGAGCGGGGTGGGGTGATCTCTCCACTCGGGCACTGTGGGATGCGGAGAGACCGTCACCCCACCCCGTCTCATGTCTCGCTTCGCTCAACATGAGCCGACCCTCCCCCTCCAGGGGAGGGTAAGCGACGAGAACACCCACGCATCCCAGCCATCGACGATTGAGGGTGGTTCGACCGCCGCTTGCATCGTAACTAGCGGATGCGGCGGTTCGCCGCGCCGGGATCGCTGCATTGAACAAGCCTGTCGTCGTCTCAGAGGAAACGCTGACCGAGCCCGTCGTCGTCGCTGACGTGGCGCCGGCCGCCAAGGCGGCGGGTCCGGCCTATATCGTGCTCGCCGGCATCAGCTTCTCGCACTTCCTCAACGACACCATGCAGTCGCTGATCGCCTCGGTGTATCCGATCCTGAAGGACACCTACGCGCTCGATTTCGCGCAGATCGGCATGATCACGCTGGCCTTCCAGTTCACGGCCTCGCTGCTGCAGCCCGTGGTCGGGCACTACACCGACAAGAAGGCGCAGCCCTACTCGCTGGCGATCGGCATGGCCTCGACCTTCTTCGGCCTGCTGCTGCTCAGCGCGGCGCAGCAATATCTCGTCATCCTCGTCGCCGCCGCGCTGGTTGGCCTCGGCTCGGCGGTGTTTCACCCGGAGTCCGCGCGCATCGCGCGGCTCGCCTCCGGCGGCCGCTACGGCTTTGCGCAATCGGTGTTCCAGCTCGGCGGCAGCTTCGGCACCTCGATGGGGCCGGTGCTGGCGGCGCTGATCGTGGTGCCGTTCGGGCAGGGCAGCATCGCCTGGTTCTCCTCGATCGCGTTCCTGGCGATCCTCATCCTGTGGCGCATCGGTCGCTGGTACGCGCCGCAGATCAAGGCGAAGAAGATGGCGCCGGTTCAAGCCCATCCCGACGCGCCGAGCTCGCGCCGCGTCGCCGTCGCGCTGCTCGTGCTGGTGGCGCTGCTGTTCTCGAAGCAGCTCTACGTATCGAGCCTGTCGAGCTACTACATCTTCTATTTGATCGACCGCTTCGGCGTGTCGACGCAGGCCGCGCAGATCTACCTGTTCATCTTCCTGGCGGCGAACGCGGTCGGCGCGTTTCTCGGTGGCCCGCTCGGGGATCGCTTCGGCCGCAAGATCGTGATCTGGATGTCGATCCTCGGCGCGCTGCCGTTCACGCTGGCATTGCCCTATGCCGGGCTCGCTGCCAGCGCCGTGCTCAGCATCGTCATCGGCCTGATCATCTCCTCGACGACGTCGTCGATCATCGTGTTCGCACAGGAGCTGGTGCCGCATCGTTTCGGCATGATCTCCGGCGTGTTCTTCGGCGTCGCCTTCGGCATCGGGGGCCTCGGGGCCGCCGTGCTCGGCAAGCTCGCCGACCACACCTCGATCGAGTTCGTCTACCAGGTCTGCGCTTATCTGCCGGCGATCGGCTTGCTTGCGGTGTTCCTGCCCAAGCTGCCGCGGCACACGCGTTAACGCGCCCTCTCTCGCTGCAGCCCACGTTCACGGATCGTTAGCAATTGCGGCCAAGTTGCCGCACTTGATGCGGCGTTCCTGCAACGCTCACGTGCCGTGCACGCGAGCGGTGAGAAAAAATCAACCTTAAAAATTAGGGTTAAGTGGCGCTTAAACATTTGCTGGCATCGTCCGCTCCGTGAGTTTCCAGAACGTGAGGCCTGTGTATTTGCCTCACCGGCCAAAAGGACGAAGCCAATGCGTAGCGTTAAGTCTCTCCTTGCCGCGGGTGCGGCAACCCTGATCTCGTCGATGGCTTTCGCCGCGGACATGCCGATCGCGGCACCCCCTCCCATGTACTCGCCGCCCGCTCCGCCGGCCGACTTCGGCGGCTGGTATCTGCGCGGCGACATCGGCATGACCAACCAGAGCGCCAAGCGCATCGAGAGCGCCCTGCCGGCCGGGTATTCGAAGACGACGGAAGGCCTCGGCTTCGACTCCTCGCCGCTGTTCGGTCTCGGCGTCGGCTATCGCTTCAACAACTGGTTCCGCGGCGACGTGATCGGCCAGTATCGCGGCAAGGCCAACCTGCACGGTGCCGACAACGTCATCGGGCCCGGCTTCGTCGGCTCCAACAATTACAGCGGCAGCAAGTCCGAATGGGTCGTCATGGCCAACGCCTATGTCGATCTCGGCACCTGGTGGTGCATCACTCCGTTCATCGGCGCGGGTGTCGGCGGTTCCTATAACAAGATCAGCGGCTTCCGCGACGACGGCGTGTCGTACAGCCCGTTGCTCAACAACAGCGTCGCCTACTTCGCCGACAACGGAAAGTGGAATTTTGCCTGGGCCGCTCACGCGGGCCTCGCCTACAAGGTCAATCCCGGGTTCACGGTCGAACTGGCCTACAGCTACATGAACCTCGGCGACGCAGCGCCCGGCAATTACCGCCTTTTCGACAACAGCGCCTCGGGCCCGACCACGATCAAGATCAAGGAGCTCACCTCGCACGACGTCAAGCTCGGCGTGCGCTGGGATCTCAACAGCCCGCCGGTCTACGCGCCGCCGCCGCTCGTCACCAAAGGCTGATCGCAAGCCTCATCGCTTAAGCTTTCTTAACGGCGCGGGAGCAACCCGCGCCGTTTTGCTTTGCGTATTTTTCATGGCGAGCAGCGGCGAAGGCGGCTCACGCAACCATTGGTTAAGGTTAACGGGCCATGATCATCGCAACAGTTCGAGTCCGATGGAGCGTTGCGATGCGTGGGCTTTTGTTGGCGGCAGCGATGTTGGGGACGGTGTCTGCCGCGCACGCGGCCGATATGCCTGACCTGCCGATCCTGCGCGGCAGCTTCACCGACGGGCTGACGAGATCGGCCGTCAACTGGCAGGGCTCGTATATCGGAGCGCAGGCCGGCTATGGCTCGTCCGACGAGAACTTCAACGGCTCGACCAGCAACATGATGGCAGCCTTGTTGGCGGATACGCTGATCGAGAGCTCGATGGGCGTGTCCCAGTGGAATCTCGGACTGGGCAAAGCCTCGCAGCGCACGACCGGTTACGGCGCCTTCGTCGGCTACAACGCGCAATGGGACGATGTCGTGATGGGCATCGAAGTGAGCTGGCTGCACGGCAAGTTCGGGGGGATGACGTCGGCCAGCGAAAGGCGCGTCAGCGCCACCGCTCTGGCAGACGGCAATTTCCATGATGTCACGGCGACATCCACGTCTTCGATCAGCATCAGCGACATCGGAACGTTCCGCGGCCGCGCCGCTTACGCATGGGGATGCTTCCTGCCCTACATGTTCGGGGGTCTCGCGCTCGGCAATGCCGACATCATACGTACCGTCAACGTGCAGGATCGCGTCAGTCCGACCCAGTTTGGGATTTACACGCCGCTGGCGCCGTTGAGCTCGACCGATGCCCAGCATAGTCACCTGATCTACGGCTACACGGCCGGTGTCGGTGTCGATGTCAATCTGGTCGGCGGCCTGTTCATGCGCGCGGAGTACGAATACATTCGCTTCGCCGCCCAGGTCGACACCAGCATCAACACCGTCCGCGCCGGCCTCGGCTACAAGTTCTGACGCAAGGTCGCCGCGCCGCGGTTGACAGTTTCGCTCCGTCCTGATGCTCTGTCGCTCCATAGCGGGGCGGCAGCGATGAAGGTCTACGGCGACAGCAATTCCGGAAACTGTCTGAAGGTGAAGTGGGTCTGCGATCATCTCGCATTGCCCTACCGGTGGGTCGAGATCGACACCCGCAAGGGCGAGACGCGCACGCCGCAATTCCTCGAGATGAACGGCGCCGGCCAGGTGCCCACGGTCGCATTCGACGACGGCCGCACGCTGGCGCAGTCCAACGCCATCATCCGCTATCTCGCCCGCGACAGCGCGCTCGTTCCGCGCGACGCCTTTACGGCCGCGAAGATGGATGAATGGCTGTTCTGGGAGCAGTACAGCCACGAGCCCTATATCGCGGTGTGCCGCTTCCTGCTCGTCTATCTCGGCAAGGACGCATCCGAGCTCGACCCCGAGAAGGTCAAGCGCGGCTATGCGGCACTCGACCGCATGGAGCAGCATCTGGCGGCCAGCCGTTTCTTCGCCGGCGAAGCGGTTTCGCTCGCCGACATCTCGCTGCTCGCCTATACCCGCGTGGCGCACGAAGGCGGCTTCGACCTCGACCGCTATGCTTCCGTCCGCCGCTGGATCGGCGACGTCGAAGCGTTTCTCGGTCTTCCGCCGGCGCGCTGAGGTTGGAGTTTCGACATGAGCACCGTCTCGATTCGCAGCGCCCGCCGCGACGACGTTCCCGCGATCGTGGCGATGCTGGCAGACGATCATCTCGGCCGCGCGCGCGAGCGCGTCGAGGATCCGTTGCCCGCCGCCTATTACGACGCGTTCGCGCGGGTCCAGCGCGATCCGAACCTCGCGCTCGTGGTGGCCGAGAGCGAGGGCAGGGTGGTCGGCTGCCTGCAACTCGCGATCCTGCCGGGCATCAGCTCGCAAGGCGGCAGTCGCGGCCTGCTCGAGGACGTGCGCGTTGCCACCGATTGTCGCAGCCGCGGCATCGGCGAGCAATTGGTGCAATGGGCGGTGGCAGAGGCCAAGGCACGCGGCTGCAATCTGGTCGAATTGCTGACGCACCACACGCGAACCGACGCGCAGCGCTTCTACAAGCGACTTGGATTCACGGCGAGCCACGTCGGTATGACCGTCCGCTTTTGAGGCAGCATCGCGCGAGCGTTGCACAATCAGCAAATTCAGGGCGCGCATTCGTTCGTGTTAAGAGCCGGTAAACTACCCGCCGGTCGTTCACGTTGATGAAGGAACGAACGGTGCTAGGCAGCGTCAGAAACCGGGCTCGGTCGGTTCGGGGATTTCGATGACAAGCTATTCCATGATCAAGGTCGGCAACGATTACGTCGTGCAGGCCAACGACAAATGCATTTTGAAAGTCGGCAGCCGCCGCCGGGCCGCGCAATTGATCAGCGAGGCCACGGACTTGCTGAATGCGCTCGCGGTCGTGGAATCCCCCGATATCGCACCGGATGCGCCTTCACCCCAGCGTGAGACGCCGGAACTTCCTTGACTGCTCTGCCCGATTCCCGTATCAGCCGCGGCGGGACACCTCCCCCCAACGGGAGGCTTACTATCTGGAAGGGTAGACGATGACTGTAGCGAAGCCCGCTTCGCGGCCGACCGTGCCGCATTTCTCCTCCGGCCCCTGTGCCAAGCGCCCCGGCTGGAACGCCCAAAATCTCAAGGACGCAGCGCTCGGCCGCTCGCATCGCGCGAAGGTCGGCAAGACCAAGCTCAAGCTCGCGATCGATCTGACGCGCGAAGTGCTCGAGGTGCCCGCCGATTACCGCATCGGCATCGTGCCGGCCTCGGATACCGGCGCGGTCGAGATGGCGCTGTGGTCGCTGCTCGGAGCAAAGCCCGTCACCACGCTCGCCTGGGAATCCTTCGGCGAAGGCTGGGTCAGCGACATCGTCAAGGAATTGAAGCTCAAGGACGTCACCAAGCTCAACGCAGCCTATGGTGAAATCCCCGATCTCTCCAAGGTCGATCCCAAGAGCGACGTCGTCTTCACCTGGAACGGCACCACCTCCGGCGTACGGGTGCCGAACGCCGACTGGATCAGCGCGACCCGCGAAGGCCTGACCATCTGCGACGCGACGTCCGCAGCCTTTGCGCAGCCGCTCGACTGGGCCAAGCTCGACGTCGTCACCTTCTCCTGGCAGAAGGCGCTCGGCGGTGAAGCCGCGCACGGCATGCTGATCCTGTCGCCCCGCGCGGTGGAACGGCTCGAGACCTACAAGCCGGCCTGGCCGCTGCCGAAGATCTTTCGCATGACCAAGGGCGGCAAGATCAACGAGGGCATCTTCGTCGGCGAGACCATCAACACGCCGTCGATGCTCTGCGTCGAGGATTATCTCGATGCGCTGAACTGGGCCAAGTCGATCGGCGGCCTCAAGGCGCTGATCGCGCGTGCCGACGCCAACACCAAGGTGCTCGCCGACTGGAAGGCGAAGACGCCCTGGATCGACTTCCTGGCCAAGGACGCTTCGATCCGCTCCAACACCTCGGTGTGCCTCAAATTCACCGATCCCGCGATCACCTCGCTGTCCGAGGACGCGCAAGCCGAGTTCTCCAAGAAGCTGGTCGCCCTCGTCGAGAAGGAAGGCGCCGGCTTCGACTTCGCCTATTACCGCGATGCGCCGGCCGGCCTGCGCATCTGGTGCGGCGCCACCGTCGAAGCAAAGGATGTCGAACTGCTGACGCAGTGGATCGACTGGGCCTTCGCCGAAACCAAGGCCGCTCTGCCCAAGGCGGCGTGAGTTTTCTTCGCCTCTCCCCGTTCTTACGGGGAGAGGCCGGGTCGCGCAGCGATCCGGGTGAGGGGCTCTCTCCACGAGTACCTCGCCTGTGGCTGCCCCTCACCCCAGCCCTCTCCCCGTAAGAACGGGGAGAGGGAGAGCAAGACGCTTCCAAGTCACTCACGCATTTCCGGCCCTCGGGCCGATCCTCTCAGGGACGGTGAAGGACACATCCCCATGACCAAACCCAAAGTTCTCATCTCCGACGCGCTCTCGCCCGCTGCCGTTCAGATCTTCAAAGACCGCGGTGTCGAGGTCGACTTCCAGCCCAATCTCGGCAAGGACAAGGACAAGCTCGCCGAGATCATCGGCAATTATGACGGGCTTGCGATCCGCTCGGCGACCAAGGCGACCGCCAAGATCCTGGAGAGGGCGACCAACCTCAAGGTGATCGGCCGCGCCGGCATCGGCGTCGACAACGTCGAGATCCCCGCCGCCACGGCCAAGGGCATCATCGTGATGAACACGCCGTTCGGCAATTCGATCACGACCGCCGAGCACGCCATCACCCTGATGCTGGCGCTCGCCCGCGAGATTCCGCAGGCCGATGCCTCGACCCAGGCCGGCAAGTGGGAGAAGAACCGCTTCATGGGCGTCGAGATCACCGGCAAGGTGCTGGGCGTCGTCGGCTGCGGCAATATCGGCTCGATCGTCGCCGACCGCGCGCTCGGCCTGCGCATGAAGGTGATCGCGTTCGACCCGTTCCTGTCGCCGGAGCGCGCCAAGGACATCGGCGTCGAGAAGGTCGAGCTCGACGACCTGCTCAGGCGCGCCGACTTCATCACGCTGCACACGCCGCTGACCGAGAAGACCAGGAACATCATCGACGCGGCCGCGATCGCCAAGATGAAGAAGGGCGTGCGCCTGATCAACTGCGCCCGCGGCGGCCTCGTCGACGAGCAGGCGGTGGTCGATGCGCTCAACTCCAAGCACATCGCCGGCGCCGCCTTCGACGTCTTCGTCGAGGAGCCCGCGACCAAGAACGTGCTGTTCGGCCATCCCAACGTGATCTGCACGCCGCATCTCGGCGCCTCCACCACCGAAGCGCAGGAGAACGTCGCGCTGCAGGTCGCCGAGCAGATGTCGGATTATCTGCTCACCGGCGCGATCTCGAACGCGGTCAACTTCCCCTCGATCACGGCGGAAGAAGCGCCGAAGCTGAAGCCGTTCATCTCGCTCGCCGAGAAGCTTGGCTCGTTCGCCGGCCAGCTCACCGAGAGCGGCATTCTCAAGGTCGAGATCACCTATGAGGGCCACGTCGCCGAGATGAAGATCAAGGCGATCACCTCGGCCGTGCTGTCCGGCCTTCTGCGCCCGATGCTGGGCGAGGTCAACGTCGTGTCCGCGCCCGTCGTCGCCAAGGAGCGCGGCATGGTGGTGGACGAGATCGTGCGCGCCGCCCAGAGCGACTATGAGAGCCTGATCACCGTCACCGTCACCACCGAGCGGCAGGAACGGTCGGTCTCGGGCACCGTCTATGCCGACGGCAAGCCGCGCCTCGTCGACATCAAGGGCATCCGGGTCGACGCCGAGTTCGGCAAGTCGATGATCTACGTGACCAACGAGGACAAGCCGGGCTTCATCGGCAGGTTCGCGAGCCTGCTCGGCGACGCCAAGCTCAACATCGCCACCTTCCATCTCGGCCGCGTCGCGCCCGGCAGCGATGCCATCGCCCTCGTCGAGGTCGATGGCGCGGTGCCGGCCGACCTGCTCGCCAAGGTGCAGGCGCTGCCGCAGGTCAAGCAGGTCAAGGCACTGACGTTCTGAACGCTCACCGTCGTCATGGCCGGGCTTGTCCCGGCCATCCACGCCTGACGCTCACATTGATATTCCGACCCGCGGAACAACGCCGCCTCCATCACCGGGGGCGGCGTTTTTATTTTCCCGCGATCTGCTGACTTTGTGTACCAATGGCGCCCAGAACGCCTCGTAACTACGCTCCGTTCAAAATCGTTCGATCAGGGAGAAACACATGCGTGAAGCCGTCATCGTTTCCTATGCGCGCACGGGCCTCGCGAAATCCGGCCGCGGCGGGTTCAACATCACGCCGCCGATGTCGCTCGCGGCCCATGCCATCAAGCACGCGGTCGACCGCGCCGGCGTCGACAAGGACTATGTCGAGGATTGCTATCTCGGCAATTGCGCCCATGGCGCGCCGAACATCGGGCGCCAGGCCGCGCTGCTCGCCGGCCTGCCGAAGACCACGGCCGGCGTCTCGGTCAACCGCTTCTGCTCCTCGGGGCTGCAGACCATCGCGATGGCCGCCAACTCGATCCGCTCCGACGGTGCCGACTGCATCGTCGCCGGCGGCGTCGAGAGCATCTCGATCCCCGGCGGCGGCACGCCGAAGGAATCGGTCGATCCTGATCTGCTCAAGGTCGCCCCCGACATCTTCATGGCCATGATCGACACCGCCGACATCGTCGCCGAGCGCTACAAGCTCAGCCGCGAATACCAGGACGAGTTCTCGCTGGAGTCGCAGCGCCGCATGGCTTCGGCGCAGCAGGCCGGCAAGTTCAAGGACGAGATCGTCCCGATGAAGACCAGGATGAAGGTCGTCGACAAGCAGACCAAGGCCGAGAGCATCGTCGACTACGTCGTCGACCGCGACGAGTGCAACCGGCCCGAGACCACGCTGGAAGGTCTCGCCAAGCTCGAGCCGGTGAAGGGGCCCGGCAAGTTCGTCACCGCCGGCAATGCCAGCCAGCTCTCCGACGGCGCCGCTGCCGTGGTGCTGATGGAAGCCAAGGACGCCGAGAAGCGCGGCCTGAAGCCGCTCGGCCGCTTCGTCGCCTGGGCCACCGCCGGCTGCGAGCCCGACGAGATGGGCATCGGCCCGGTGTTCGCGATTCCGAAGCTCTTGAAGCGCACCGGCCTCAAGATCGACGACATCGATCTGTGGGAGCTCAACGAGGCCTTTGCCAGCCAGTGCCTGTACTGCCGCGACCAGCTCGGCATCGATCCCGCCAAGTACAACGTCAACGGCGGCTCGATCGCGATCGGCCATCCCTTCGGCATGACCGGCGCCCGTCTCACCGGCCACCTCTTGCAGGAGGGCGCCCGCCGCAAGGCCAAGTGGGGCGTCGTCACCATGTGCATCGGCGGCGGCCAGGGCGGCGCCGGCCTGTTCGAGATCTACAGCTGAGACCGGGCGACAGGAATGCGAAAGGGCACGGCGCAAGCCGTGCCCTTTTTATTTGAGCGCGAGAATCCGCGGTGCCTGACGTCTCGGGTGGGCAACCCAGCGAGACTTTGGACCACACTTCATCACCAGGTCGCGCGATCAACCTCTACGGTTCTATTCTCATAAAGACAACCGATCTGAAAGATGCTAGAGCTTGCTGGCGATGCAGCTTGTCATGGGGAGGGGCGCAAGTGGCCTTTTCGGACCCGAGCTTGGCGATTCAAGCCATCATAGACGCCGCCGTCAGCGATCACATGGGAATGGCAGTCTACGTCTTCACGGATTTTGACGGCTCCGGCGTCCCCTCTGCAAAGTTCTTCTCTCCTTCTGAGATTGAAGTCTGGGACTCAAACCATGATGTCGTGAGCGCTGCGAAGCTGCCAACTACTCTGTTCGAAATCGGATCCATTTCAAAAGTCTTCACGTCCAGAATTTTCTACAGCCTTCAGGGCACATATGAAGGAAATACGGTTGGGTCCTGCATGCCCTCGATTTCGCTGCCGGCAGCGATCAGCGGAATTCCGGTGGCCGACATCGTCACTTATGCCTCTGGATTTCCCCAGGACAATGGCGAACCCCCCGATCCGCGGGGACAATTCTGCCCGCCCGGTAACCTGCAGAATCTCGCCGATCTCGTCGATTGGTTCAACAGTGGGCAGCACTCGGCCTGGATCTGCCCCGCGGGCCAGTGCTACACGTATTCGAACCTTGCATGGTCGCTGCTGGCGATTGCCGGTTTCAACCCGCAGAACCCCTACGTCGACGTCTATGACGAGTACAACGCGCAACTCGCCGTGCTGGGCGCGGATCTCGGCATGGGCAACACCGCGTTGTTCAATACGAGCCAAGTACCCGGCATGGCGTGTGGGTATAACGGCACGCAGCCTTTCGAGATAGGTCAGAGCTATAAGCCGTGCCCGACGATGGAGTTCGGAAGCGGAGCGATCGTCAGCTGCGCCTCTGACATGCTTCAATGGCTGCTCTACAACATGGGTCAATTGCAGCCTTCACCAACGGAATTCGCCATCCTGCAGATGCAGCAGCAGGCCAGCCCGGCCCGCGGCAAATGCGGTACGACGGGCACCTGCCAGGTGCAGGCGCAGGGGCCCACGGTCGGAATTGGATGGTTCTTTCCGAAGATCGCGGGCGCGGCAGGACGTGTCCTGTCGAAAGACGGCGGCGTCCCGGGCTTCAGCTCGTGGATGGGATTTGAGAGCTGGGTTCAGAACGGCGCAAACGCTCCGTCAAGCAATGGCGTGGTGGTTCTGTCCGCCGGCAGCCTCGCACGACCCGTGGGGCAGAAAATCATGTCCACTCTTCTGAACGCCGAGGTCGAGGCTGGTTTGTCGTCGAGCTGACCCAGGTCCGGGCTCGTCCTTTCGACGATAGGATGACGCACGATCCTGCTAAAGCACGATCCGGAAAAGTGCGCAGCGGTTTTCCGAAAAGATCATGCTTAAACAACAACCTAAAGCGCGATGACGATTCATCCTAATCGCATCGCGCTTTAAGGGCCTGATCATTTGTGATCTCGACGATCCGGGGTGGAGCACACCTCCCTCGTGGCAGCGATCAACCTCGTCTGATCTCGCCTCACGCCCCCGCCAGCGCCGGTGCGAACACCACTTCGATCAGCGTGCCGTGGCCTGCGCTCTTGATGTTGAAGCGGGCGCGGTTGGCTTCGACCAGGGCCTTGGTCAGCGACAGGTTCAGCGCCGCGCTGTCCGCGGCATCGCCCGGCGGCGGGGTGCGGAACGGCTCCATCGCCGCGGCGACCTCGCGCTCGGACAGGCCATGGCCGGTGTCGCGGATGCGAAGTGCGATCTCGCCGCGGTCGGTCACGGCGGTGGAGACGATGACCTGGCCGCCGGCGCTGGCGAGCCGGATCGAGTTCGAGATCAGGTTCATGGCGATCTGCCGCATCGCGCGCGCGTCGGCCGTGACCTGCGGCAGCGCATGCGCGAGCGAGGTGCGGATGATGATGCGCTCGCGATTGGCCTGCGGCTGCATCACCGTCACGCAGGCTTCGACGAGGTCGTTGAGGTTGAGGTCGGCGAAGGTGAGGTCGAGCTTGCCGGTCTCGATCCGCGACAGCTCCAGCAAATCGTCGATGATGGCGATGACGCGCTCGCCGGAGGCGCGGATGTCCTTCATGTATTCGCCGTAGCGCTCGTTGCCGAGCGCGCCGAAGCGCTCCGAGATCATCACCTCGGCAAAGCCGATGATGGCGTTGAGCGGGGTGCGGATCTCGTGGCTGATCCGCGCCAGCATGTCGGCCTTCGCGTTGGCCGCGCTGTGGACGAGGCGGCGGGCCTGCGCCAGCTCGCTCTCGCCCGCCTTGCTCTGGGAGAGGTCGCGGAACACGGCGAAGAAGTTCGGCCCGTCGGGCCGCGTGCGGCCCATGATCATCGCGAGCGGAATGACGCCGCCCTTCTTCTCGCGGCCCAGCACCTCGCGGCCGTGGTCGAGCAGGCTCGCAATGTCCTGGCTCTTGAGGCTTTCGAGATAGTCGACGACGACCTGCTGGCTCTCGGGCGCGAACAGCGTCAGCAAGTTCTGCTCCAGCAGCGCCGTGCCGTCATAGCCGAACAGCGCCTCGGCGCTGCGGTTGCAGGCGTGGATGTTGCCTTCGGCATCGAACATCACGATGCCCTCGGCCGTGGTGTCGAGGATCGCGGCGAGATCTTCCGCCTCGGCTTCGCCGACTGCGGGCTCGAGCTCGGGAGCGTAAGCGAACGGCTCGGGGACGATGGTCTCGGCGACGACCGTCTCTGCGACAGCCGTCTCCGCGATGACAGGCTCGGCGATGACGGGCTCGGCAATGCCGGGCGCGGCGATGGCGGCTGGCGGCTGCGGCAGCGCGCAGATCAGCGCATGCGCGCTCTCGCCGTCCCAGTCGATCGTGTGCAGATGCGCGACTGTGGTCGGAAGCGGCGTGTCGCCGTTCGCGACCGTCGCGCTGATCGTGACAGGCGTGCCGCCTTGCGAGGTGCTGCTCGCCGAGGACACGCCGGGCTCGACATAGAGCGCGTCCAGCCCGCCGGCATCCTCCAGCGCATGGATGTCGGCATGGCCCATCCGCGCGAGGAACGCGGAATTGGCGTAGAGCAGGCGGTCGAGCCGATAGATCAGGATGCCCGTCGGCAACAGGTCGAGCAGCGCGCGGTCGCGCGCGCTGGCGCCGCGCGGCGGCGGCGCCGGCTCGGTCAGCCATTCGGCCGCCGCCTGCTGTGGCGTGGGCTCGGGCGCCTCCGGCTCGGTCGTGATCTCCGTCACGGGCTCGGACGCGTCCGCGATGGTCTCGCGATCGCGCTCGAGCCGTTCGGACAATTGCCGCGCGAGCTCGTTGAACGCGCTGTTCTCGACCGGCGTCAGCGTCGGCGATCTCTGATCACTGAGTGATCTGACATCGCCGGACGGTCGGAACGGCACGACATTGGGAGGGGTTTCGACGGGCGTTTCCACTGGGATGTCCGGATCTTTTGGCTGTGAAGTCGCGTCGCAGGCGAGGTCGGGTCGTTCGGCTTCGGCGGTCGGCGCGGGCCCGGGCTCAGGATCGGGCTCCGCTGGCGCGGGCTGTTCCACTGTTTCGGCCTCTTCCACTGGCTCGGCCTTGGGCTCGACCGCATCGGCGGTCAGATCATGCTGCGCCGGCGGCGCGGTGAGCTGCTCGAAGCGCCTCAGCGCATCGAGCCGGTTGAGGGCGTCGAGATCGCGGCAGACGCCAAAGCCCTTGAAGCCGGCGAAATTGCGCGCGGCATCGTAAGTCGGCAGGCCGGCGAGCTCGACCGGCAGCTGCTCCCCGCCGTCGGTCGGCCAGTTCACGGTGATGCCGGCCCAGGTGTCGTGGCTTGCCAGCGCCTGCGCGATGCGCCCCTCGGGGTCGAGCGAGAACGCCTCGGCGATCTCGTGCCAGGGACGGCCGAAGCCGCCAGCCGTGCGCGCGCCGATCAGGCGGATGAATTCGTCGGTGAGCAGCACAAAGCGGCCCTCCGCGTCCGTCTGCCAGAGAAAGCGCAGCGGATGCTGACGCGGTGCGGGCGGCTCGTGGCCCGGCGATTCCTGGTCCGATGGCGGCTCGACCATGCCGGATCTGATCGGCGCAGCCTGCGGCGACACAATGGCTTGAAGCGGGTTTTCAACCGGAGTCTTTGCCGCGACGTCGGCGGCCTGGCCGGCCACCTCATGCGCCGGATCTTGCCGGGTCGGTTCGACCGTCTCCTGCGGTTGGGGCGCGATGGTCCCGGTGGCGGTGGGCGCCTCGATCGGCTCGGCGAACGCATCGAACAAGGAGATCCCGGCCGAGCCGTGCTGCGACGGGGACGGCTCGCTCGGCATGGTCGCGGCCTGCTGTGCGGGCTCGGCAGGCTTGGACTCGGCAGGTTTGGACTCGGCAGGCCTGGGCTCGGCCGGCATATGCTCGGCAGGCCTGGCTTGCGCGGCGGCAGCCGGCTCGATCAGCGCGACCAGGCCGACATCGGCGCCTCGGCCGACCCGTTGCAGCACCATCTGGCCGATACCGATCGGCGTCTCGGCGCGGCCGTCGCGCAGCGCATCGCTGCGCGCCTTCTCGAGCCCGGCCTCGCCGAGATCGCGGAAGCCGAGCAGGGCGCGGGCGGCGTCGCTGGCGCCGACGAACAGGCCGTCGGGCGCGAACGCCGCCATCGGCATCTTCGCGCCTTCCACCAGGCGATGCAGCCGCTCGATCAGCGGCATGCTGCGCAGGCTCGGATCCATCGCGGTGACGAGCACGGCATGGCTGCCGTCGGCAAAGTCGAGCCGGCTGCAGGCGCAGGTCATCAGCGTGCCGAGCCTTGCGCCGAAGCCGCGCAGCCGTTCGAGCCGCACGCTGCCGTTCGCCGGCAGCTGGCGCGCGAGCCGGGCGACCTGGCGGCGATGCGGGTCCGCCGGGCCGAACACCTTCTCCGCCAGCGCCGCGCCATGCGCCGCGCCGAACAGTCTTGCGCCGACCGGATTGGTCCACAGCACCCGCGTGCCGTCGATCGACCACAGCCAGGCCGGCCAAGGGGAGGTCGCATGCACGGCCAGCCGCGGATCGCCCACACCTCGCAACTGGAAATCCGAACTCGTCATCCGACCGGCTTAGTCTCACGCTAGACGCTGGCGGCTGCCGGGAATGACAGCCTTAAGAAAGGGTTAGTATCGCGCGCGCCCGCGCGCAGGTCCACGGCTCGCCCCTCCGCAGGTATCCCAAAGCCGCGATAACCTTAATCCCGCCACCCCCGCAAGCCGCAGCCCGGTTCATCCAAGGAATTCGGGGGGTCTTGGAGCAATCGGTTGCAATGCGAGCTGCCGGCCTCCCCGCAGCTCGTCATTCCGGGGCGCGCGCAGCGCGAACCCGGAATCCATCCATCCTCTTGTTCTGCGGCCTGATGGATTCCGGGCTCCCTCGCTTTCGCTCGGGCCCCGGAATGACGGCGGCAGGGCTGGACCTTCTCAACCCCCGGTTCCCAAACCCGGGAACCTCACCCTCCCCGAGAATTAAATTTTCGCAGCGCACCGCCCTGGCGCGTTGCGCTGCACAATGTTGACATGATAGGCAGCCATAGTGCTGGGCGCTGGGCGAGCCATCTCAATCGTTTCGCGTTTCCAGTCTTCGTACCCGCTGAATGCAAGGGCCCGACAGGGGCCGGCGGGCGCGCCAGAAGGCTCACTCCATTTTTTCAATTAGCGTGAGGGACAACCATGACAGGTGCGACTGATCCGTTTTCTGCCTCGATCATTCCGTTCGAGGTTCCCGAGCAGATGCGTGCGTTCGCCGAAAAGGGCGTGTCGCAGGCCCGCGAAAACTACGCCAAGTTCAAGGACGCGGCCGAGACCCACAACGGCACCGTCGAGGCCGTGTTCACCTCGGCCTCCAAGGGCGCGAGCGAATACACCGCCAAGCTGGTCGAGTTCATGAAGGCCAATTCCAGCGCGCAGCTCGACTTCGCCCAGCAGCTGTTCGGCGCCAAGTCGCCGTCGGAAGCGCTGGAGCTGTGGACCGGCCACACCCGCAAGCAGTTCGAGACCCTGCAGTCCCAGGCCAAGGAGCTGGTCGAGCTGACCCAGCGCGTTGCCGCCCAGACCGCCGAGCCGATCAAGGCCTCGGCCTCAAAGTACTATCCGCCCGCCGCCTGAGCGGCGAGGCCGGTTTGAATCGAGAGAAACCCGGGCCCAACGGCCCGGGTTTTTTCTTCGCCTCTCTCGCGCGCACACGTGGAATCCAGGAACGGCGTCATGCCCGGGCTTGTCCCGGGCATCCACGTTCTTGGCGGGGGCAAGGCGTGGATGGCCGGGACAAGCCCGGCCATGACGACGGGAGCGCCAGGTCCCGCTGGCCGCCATCAGGCCCGATTCCATCGCACCGAACGTGATCTCAGCCGGTTTTTCACCCCATTGCGGCCTTGCCAAACCGGGCCGTTGCACCTAGTTTCCGCCCCGTCCAGCCCCCCTAGGTCGACCTTTTCAGGCACCCCTTGAGGGCGGCTCGCCAGGATGCAGTTGTAGCTCAGTTGGTTAGAGCGCCTGTCTGTGGAACAGGAGGTCGGTGGTTCGAGCCCACCCAACTGTACCACCGTTGCGGATAACTCCGCTTTCTCAGCATCTTGTTGATCGTCTTGGGTCGTGTTCGGCGTCGGCGAGCAGTATGAGAATGCTTGGGCGGATGCCATGAAGTGCCAGGCGGAAACCGCACCGAAGGCGCGCGCCTGAAATTGCACTTCGATTCAGCCGCTACTTGGACACTCATCCAGACGTCAAGAATGCCGAGGTGCCCTTCGCTTTTCTATCTTTCCTCTTAGAGTGCCATGGCACACCAGAGAAGCCGATGGTCATCCTGGAGAGGCGAGATAGCAAATGATCGGGGGGTTTGGGAGGATGGGCGCCGGTTTCGGGAGGCTTGGAGCAACCAGTCCTCGAAAGAAGGCAATCGCCGCGCTGAACAGCGCCACTAATGTTGCCTCGATCACACTGAACGGTTTGATCATCCCCGACCAGCAAACGTGCGAGGGCCTTCTCATAAAGTCCTATGCCTCCGTCTGGATTGAGATAGCCCAGCGGCTCGGAGAGCCACGGACGTTCATGGACAGGCAAGCTAGGCGAAAAACATCGTGAGTTTTTTCGAGCGTCTCAAGACAGAAGCATCCGTTGAGTGGCGGGCTTATACCGAGCATCCCTTCACGAACGGATTGGCAGACGGCTCGCTCCCCGAAGCGGCGTTTCGTCACTACCTCGTTCAGGACTATTTGTTCCTAATCGAGTTTGCGCGCGCCTACGCGCTCGCGGTCTACAAGTCGCCCAGACTTGCCGACATGCGTGAAGCCGCGGCCGGCCTTTCGGCCATCCTTGATGTCGAGATGAACCTGCATGTGAAGCTCTGTGCCGAATGGGGCCTATCCCCGAGCGATCTTGAACAGGCCCCTCCGGCGGCCGAGATGCTGGCCTATACACGCTACGTGCTGGATGCGGGAATGCGCGGCGATCTGCTGGCACTCAAGGTGGCGCTTGCGCCTTGCGTGATCGGGTACGCGGAGATCGCGACGCGGCTCGCCTCGCGTCCCGCTGCCGACGCGGCGAGCAACGCCTATCGCGTCTGGATCGCCGAGTACGCCGGCGTGCCGTACCAGGAGGTCGCTGCCAAGGCGCGGACGCATATGGAGCATCTCGCCGATCTCTACGCCACGCCGGCCCGCGAGGCCGAGCTGATTGCGATCTTCAAGGAAGCCACCCGCCTCGAGGCAGACTTCTGGGAGATGGCCTGGCGCACGGGCCAAGCTGTCGCATAGCGGTGTCGGCAATCGTCAGGCGCCCCTACTTCCCTCCCGCCACCATCCACACCACCACCGCAATAAGTCTCCATGCGCTCTCCTGAACGCTTATATCCAAGCCGCGCGAGCGAATTGTGGGCCTGCGTTCGACTGGACAAATTCGCCATTTGGAGTAGCCTTTTCAGATACAGCAACATGTTAGCGGAGGTTCTCCGTGGAACATCGCGGCGTAAGCTTCTCAATCGTTGAAATGAGCTACCCGGCTGGTTGGAAGTGGACTGTCGGAAAGGGCCGAACAGTGTCGGTCGGTGTCTGTGCGACGAGGCTCGACGCGATCCGCCAGGCTCAGACCTTCATCGACGCGATCATGGACTGGGCTGCCTAGGCTAAAGTCAAAATGCTCGCCTTCGATTGGTCATGCCGAGCACCGTAAACCCAGCAGCTGAGTTTCTGTCGGCGCGGCGCTACCTCCCGCCACCACCCACACCACCACCGGCAACGTCGCCGCCGCCAGCAGCGTCCACTGCCACCGCGCCCGACACCGGGTTCATCAGCCCCTGATACTGGACCGCGAGGATGTCCGCGTTCGCTCGGTCGGCATCGCCGCGATCAGCGCGACCACCGGCGCGACGATCAGCGATATGGCCATGCGCAGCTACGACCCCAGCTCGATGATCCTGCGCGCCATCCGCACATTGGCATAATCGATCATCTTGCCGTCCAGCGTCACTGCGCCCTGACCCTGCGCCTCAGCCGTCTCCATGGCCTCGACGACGCGCCGCGCCTGGGCCAGCTCCTCGGCCGACGGGGTGAACGCGCGCAGCGTCGGTTCGATCTGGTCAGGATGGATGACCTGCTTGCCGTCAAAACCCATCGCCGCGGCCTTCTGCGCGCTGCTCTCGGTGAGCCTGGCATCGCGGAAGGCGCCGCAGGGGCCGTCGATGGCGCGCAGGCCGAAGGCGCGCGCGGCCACCAGCAGGCGCATCATGGGATAGGCGAACAGGTCGAGCGGCGTGGCGGCGTAGCCGCTTTGCGCTGTACCCACATGGCGGTAGCCATCCGGCGAGATTCCGATGTCCGAGGTGCGGGCGCCGAGCGAGGCCGCGAGATCGCCGACGCCGAGGTGAAGCGCGGCCACGCTTGTGTGTGCGGCGGCGAGCGCATCGACATTGACGAGGCCCAGCGCGGTCTCGATCAGCAATTCCAGCGCCGGCACGGCGCGATCCGGCGCGGCGGCGCGCAGCTGATCGGCGATGGCAACGATGTCGCTGGCGCGCTCCGCCTTCGGCACGATCACCGCATCCAGCCTCGGCAGTGCCGCCAGCGCGCGGATCTCTTCAGTGATGAACGGGCTGTCGACGGCGTTGATCCGCACCGTGACGCGCTTGCTGCCCCAGTCGAGCGAGGACAGCGACCGCACCGCTTCCTCCAGCGCAACAGCCTTCTCGGAGGGCGGCACGGCGTCCTCGAGATCCATGAACACCGCGTCCGCCATTGAGGCCGCCGCCTTGGCGACGAGACGGGTGCGATGCGCGGGAACGGCAAGGTAGGCCCGTGTTGGCCGCTGATGCGCCATCGTCACGGCTCCTTCACCAGGCCGAGCTCGCCAAGGATGGCCTCGTTGTGCTGCCCCACATCCGGTACCGGATCCATCCGCGGCTTCATTCCGGGAATGGTCAGCGCGGGCAGGAAGCTCATAACCGGGCCGCACGGCGATCCCACGCTTTGCACGCGCGAGCGCGCATGCAGCTGCTCGTGCGCCAGGAAAGCCTCGACCGAATTCAGATGCGCGTTGGCGACCCCGGCCTCGTCCAGCAGCCGCAGCACCTCCTCGCCGCTCATGGCGGCGAAGCGCTGCTCGATATGCGCCTGCAGCTCGTCGCGGTTCTGCATCCGCAGCGGATTGGTGCGGAAGCGCAGGTCGTCGGCGAAATCGGCATCGCCGAGCACGATGCGGCACAGCGAGCGCCATTCCCGGTCGTTCTGGATGCCGAAAAAGATAGTGCTGCCGTCGCCGACCCGGAACGGGCCGTAGGGCGCGATCGTGGCGTGCCTGGCGCCGGTGCGCGGCAGCGGCCGGCCGGTGCTGCTTGTGTAGAAGGCGGGATAGCTCATCCAGTCGGTGATGGAATCGAACAGCGAGGCCTGGAAGGCCGTGCCTTTGCCGGTCCGCTCGCGGCGGTACAGCGCCATCAGGACGCCATTGAGGATGTACATGCCTGTGGCGATATCGACCACGGAAAGCCCGACCTTGGCCGGCTCCGCCTCGGTGCCGTTGATGGCGAGCACGCCGGCCTCGCACTGGACCAAGAGGTCATAGGCCTTCTTGTCGCTGTAGGGGCCGCCGCTGCCATAGCCGGAGACGTCGCAGGCGATGATGCGCGGATACTTTTGGAGGAGCGATGCCGCATCGAGGCCGAGCCGCTCCGCCGCGCCCGGCGCGAGGTTCTGGATGAACACGTCGGCCTGCGGCAGCAGGGCGTCGAGCACCTTGCGGCCTTCAGGGCTCTTGATGTCGATGGCAAGGCTTTCCTTGGAGCGGTTGGTCCAGACGAACTGGCTCGACATGCCGTTCATCACGTGGTCGTAGTCCCGGCAGAAGTCGCCTGCGCCCGGCCGCTCGATCTTGATCACCCGCGCGCCCCAATCCGCCAGGTGCCGGCTCGCCAGCGGCGCCGCGATCGCCTGCTCGAGCGAGACCACTTTGACGCCCGACAGCGGCAGCTCCGCCTCATTCCCCTCCATGCGACTTCCTCCTCGCGTGCGCTTTTCGACCGGCGCAGGAGACAAGCCGGCCACCCCACGCGCATCTTCTTGATGCTGCCATGATGCCCCCGTTTTGCCCGACAAGTCAAACCCGGTTTCGCCAAATCCTAAGAAAGAAAAGGCTGAGGGATTACCGTGACTTGGCTACTGTGCATGGGGTTGTTTTCGCAGTTTTTGTTTGAGAGGTCTCTTGCTCACTGTCATCCCCGCGTTCCCAGGTGGTCGTCATGCCCGGGCTTGTCCCGGGCATCCACGTTCTTGGTGCTGCGTGACAAGGCGTGGATGGCCGGGACAAGCCCGGCCATGACGCGTGGACAGGTACGAGGAAGCCTGGCCCGCCTGTTGCCGAGACCGCACAGCGTCCGGCTTTCGCATCTCCCTCCGTTGCCAACGAACAGCGGTTCACCCACTATCCGCTTCTGTTCGACACATGGGGGGATTCCATGCCGGCGCTTCGCTTCAAGACATCCTTGGCTGCTGCAACCCTCGCCATGGCCCTCGCCGTGCTGGTCCAGCCCGGCACCGGCTTCGCCTACACCCAGGAGGAGCAGCAGGCCTGCTCGCCGGATGCGATGCGGCTATGCGGCGAGTTCGTTCCGAACGTCGATGCCATCACCGCCTGCATGATCAGGAAGAAGGCGCAGCTCTCGCCGCAATGCCGGGTGTTCTTCCGTCCCGGACCCGAGCCGGGCGAGCAGCGCGCCGGCAAGCCGACCAACATCGCGCCCAAAACCGCGAAGAAGAGCGCCAAGCCGGCGGCCAAGAAGAAAAAGACCAGCGAGGGCTGAGCGCCTCGCGCCTCGTTCCTCTTTCGAAACTTCGTAATGTAACGGACTCCTTTTGTTCGCGCGGCATGGCGCGAGGCTTGCGGCGATGCCGGGCAAACATCACGGAAATGAGTCGGGTGTCGATTTGCGCGGCGAAGTTGCATTCCGATTAGGTCCCGAACGAATGCTCAAGAAACGCACAGAACACAGCGTTTGACTGCAGCTGGTGTCGTGCCCCGCACATTGCAGTGTGACTCAAAAGCCAGCACGCCTTGTTATTTCGTGACCGTGGCGCAACTCCCGATAAATTTATCTTTCACGAATCAGCGCGGTGATTCATTTTCGCGGCCTGGGGTCAATCTGGAGGCCGAAGGTATGAACGTCATTGTTTTTGCATCGCGTAAAGGCGGCTCGGGCAAGAGTACCCTCGCCGCACATCTTGCCGCACAGATCAAGGCGAGCAAGCAGGTCATGCTCGTGGACGCGGACCCGCAGGGCTCGCTGACGCTGTGGCACAAGCTGCGCGGCACCAACGAACCGCCGATCAAGTCGGCCGTGAACTCGGTCAGCGGCATCGTCTCCGCTGCCAAGCGCGACGGTTATGAATGGGTGTTGATCGACACGCCGCCGAACCTCTCGGCCGTGGTCGACGACGCGATCAAGAACGCCACCATGGTGGTGATTCCCGCCCGTCCCGGCGTGTTCGACGTCAACGCGGTGCAGGAGACCATCCAGATGTGCCGCGCCGCACGTAAGCCCTATGCGGTCGTGCTCAACGGTGCGCCGGCCAAGCGCGACGAGGCCGAAAGCCCGATCGTCACCATCGCCCGCGAAGCCCTGGCGAAATTCCGTGCGCCAGTGTGGGGCGGCCAGATCACCAACCGTTCGGATCTGCTGATGGCGCTGAGCCACGGCGAGGGCGCGCGGGAGTATCAGGCCGAGAGCCGTGCGGCCCAGGAGATCGCAAGGCTGTGGGCGGCGATCGAGCGTTCAGTGAAGGCCATTCGCGGCACGGCGTCGGCATCCGGCGCAATGCACAAGCAGGCAGCCTAATTTTTTAAAATCATTCCCCGGACGGAAAACGCGCGGTGTCCGCGCGTTTTGCGTTTCTTGGACCGGCGGAAAAGAGTTACGCCACCATCAGCATGTAGAACACGATGACCGGCGACAGCGTGAGGATCACCGACCAGATGCCGACAGCCCAGAGAATGTCCTCGGTGGTAAAGCTCTGCTCGGTGGACAGCTTCTCGTATCCGGCGTCGAAATGCGACGCCATTTCATTCTGACTATTCACAAAACGCCCCCGCGATTTCTTCGCTTATGGGCGTGAACGATACCCGGGATGTTTTAAGATTCCGGCTTGCAAGCTGCCGCGCATTTTGAACGCATTTGTGACGGCCGTTTAACCATCCGCGCGAGCTGCCGACTCTAGGTCAGCCAGATCCGAAACAGCAGCACCGGCATCAGGCCGAGCATCACCGCCCAGAACCCGAACGACGAAACGACGAGAATTCCCTGCAAAAGATCGGCCGGCGCGAATTGCCGGACGGCCGTCGGCCGGATGCGATGCCCCATGGTCATTCCCCTCTGAGAAGCCTTTCGAGGACAACGATAGGCACCGGAGCGTAAACGAGTCGTGGATGCGCCATGCCGCGGCTGCGAAGACTGTTCGCGCGTTGTTAACCACGAGGCTTGCTCGGCCATATCCGCCAGCGTCATTCCGGGGCGCGCATAGCGCGAACCCGGAATCCATTCATCCACCAACTCTGCCGCGCCATGGATTCTCAGATGCGCAATTGCGCATCCTAGTTCGCGACTTCGTCGCGCCCCGGAATGACATGCGGGTGGAGTGAGAGGGCTGCTACGCCGCGACCTTCGTCCGCCGCTCGATCTCGCGATCGATGGCGGCGGCGAGCTCGCTGCTGACTTCGACCATCGGCAGGCGCACCTCGGGGCTGTCGATCAGGCCGCATCGCCACAGCCAGTACTTCGCCGGCGCCGGGCTCGGCTCGGTGAACAGCAGGCGCGTCAGCTCGGCAACCTCCTGCCAGCGCGCCTGCGCGGCGTCGCGGTTGCCGCGCTTGTGCTCGGCATGCACGGCCGCAAAGGTCGCGGTCTCGACATGAGCCGACAGCACGATGCCGCCGTCGGCGCCGTCGGTGAGCGCCTCGAAATAGTTCGCATCCTCGCCGGTGAGCACGCGAAATTCCTTCGGGCGGTCGCGCAAGAGCGCGATCGATTGCTCGCGGCTCGCGCCGCAATCCTTCAGGCCCACGATGTTCCTGTGCTCGGCGAGCCGCAGCATGGTCTGGTTGGTGATGTTCACCGAGGTGCGATAGGGAATGTTGTAGAGCGCGAGCGGCCATGCGGCGTGGTCGGCGAGCGCCTCGAAATGCGCCAAGAGGCCCCGCTGCGAGGGCCGCACGTAATAGGGGCTCGCGATCAGATAACCGTCGATCGGCCAGTCCGCGGTCTCGTCGAGACGTTCCTGCAGCCGCGCGGTGTCGGCGCCCGACAGCCCAAGGCAGACCGGCAAGGTGCGGCGGCCGGCCGCCATCTCCTCGCTCACGACGGCGACGAGACGTTCGAGCTCGGCCTCGCGCAGCGTCATGCCTTCGCCGGAGGTCGCGCCCAGGATGAAGCCGTCGATGCCTTGCGCGCTGTAGTGCCGCGTCAGCCGCCGCAACGACCGCTCGTCGAGGGCGCCGTTCTGGAACGGCGTCACCAGCGGCAGCCACAGCCCGTGCAATTGTTCCTGTAGACCAGTCATGTTTCCATCTCCTTCTCGGGAAA
Source organism: Bradyrhizobium sp. LVM 105 (assembly GCF_003957705.1). Taxonomy (NCBI): domain Bacteria; kingdom Pseudomonadati; phylum Pseudomonadota; class Alphaproteobacteria; order Hyphomicrobiales; family Nitrobacteraceae; genus Bradyrhizobium; species Bradyrhizobium sp. LVM 105. Next base: position 116,856 of record NZ_QZMV01000008.1, read on the forward strand.
AAAACCTGAGACGGAGGGCACATGAAAAAACCCCGTCCAGGCGGCGGGGTTTTCGAAGATTTGCAGCGATGACGAAGCTTAGCTAGCGCGTGCAAACATCCGAGGCCCCGGGATGGGGGCCTTTTTTCGAGGCGATGGCCTCGAACGAGATTGCGCACGACTTCGTGATCATTTGCGAATGATGCGGGGTATGCGTGGAACTGTCAATACACGCGGAGGGCGAGGGTTGATTTGACAGAAAAAAAGCCGGACCCGAAGGGCCCGGCTTAGGTATTGGCCACGTGAGGCCGACACAATCACCTTCCAAGAGGGATTACTGAACTCCCGCGCCACTGGAGGAGGGGGACAAATGCGCAACGCGAAGGCTCAGCGTGCAAACAGTATGGGCTTGACGAGCGGCCCGCAGCAACAGCCGAGGCCGCATGTCAGTCATGCGGAAATTAGGACGGCCAGCGCTGCGCCTTGCTGACCACGAAGTCGCGGAACACCTGCACGCGCGCCACCGTTTTCAGCTCCTCGGGATAGACGAAATAGGTATCGAGCTGGATCGAATCCGACTCGCCGAACAGCTGCACGAGTTTGCTCTGTTCCTCGACGAGGTAGTCGGGCAGGGCGGCGATGCCGAGGCCCTGCTGACAGGCGCGCACCAGACCGAGGATGTTGTTCACCCTGAAATAGGCTTCGCGCGGACCGGAGCCGTTGCGCCCGGCTTCGACCAGCCAGTTACGGTTCTGCAGATGCGGCGCGAAGTTGCCGTCGGCGAGCGTGATGATGCGGTGGGAGTCGAGCTCCTCCAGCGTGCGCGGCGTGCCGAAGCGCTTGATGTATTCCGGCGAGCAATAGGCGTGGAAGCCCATCGCGAACAGCTTGCGCTGGATCAGATCCGGCTGCGTCGGCTTGCGGGTGCGGATCGCGACATCCGCCTCGCGCATCGACAGATCGAGCTCCTCGTCGGTGACGATCAGGGAGATCCGGATCTCGGGATAGAGCGCGGTGAACTCGCCGAGCCGCGGGATCAGCCAGTTGATGCCGACGCCGGGCGTGGTTGTGATCTTGAGGTCGCCGCTCGGCCGCTCGCGGCTGTCGGTGAGTTTCGCGCGCGCCGCCTGCAGCTGCATGAACACGTCATGCGCGGTGCGGAACAGGAGGTCGCCCTGCTCGGTGAGGATCAGGCCGCGGGCGTGGCGGTGGAACAGCGAGACCGAAAGCTCCTGCTCCAGCGCCGAGACTTGGCGCGACACCGCCGATTGCGACAGGCCGAGTTGCTCGCCCGCATGCGTGAAGCTGCCCGCTTCCGCCGCTGCGTGAAACACCTTCAGCTTGTCCCAGTCCATATCCGTAAATCCGTCGCGTGTTCGGGGCATGATCGCTATTCCGCTGCCGCGCGCTCGCTGGCGCGAAGGGCCAAGAAACGTTCGGCCTCGAGCGCGGCCATGCAGCCGAGGCCTGCGGCCGTCACGGCCTGGCGATAGGTCTCGTCGGCGACGTCGCCGGCGGCGAACAGGCCGGGCACCGAGGTGGCGGTCGAGTTCGGGGCGACCTCGACATAGCCCGACGGTTTCAGCTTGATCTGGTCTTTCACGAGTTCGGTCGCCGGCGCGTGGCCGATGGCGATGAAGATGCCGTCGGTCTTCACGTCGGTCAGCGCGCCGGTCTTGACGTTCTTCAGGCGCACATGGGTGACCTTGTTCGGGTTCTCGGTGCCGCAGATCTCGTCGACTGCCGAGTCCCAGATCACCTTGATCTTCGGATGCTTGAACAGGCGCTCTTGCAGGATGCGCTCGGCGCGGAAATGATCGCGGCGATGCACGATCGTGACCTGCGAGGCATGGTTGGTGAGGTAGAGAGCTTCCTCGACCGCGGTATTGCCGCCGCCGACCACGACGACGTCCTTGTTGCGGTAAAAGAAACCGTCGCAGGTGGCGCAGGCCGACACGCCGCCGCCCTGGAACTTGGCTTCGGACGGCAGCCCGAGCCAGCGCGCTTGCGCGCCGGTGGCGAGGATCACGCTGTCGGCGAGATAGACGTCGCCAGAGTCGCAGGTAAGTCGGAACGGCCGGTGCGCCGTCTCCAGCTTGGTGACCAGGTCGGTGACGATCCTGGTGCCGACATGGACCGCCTGCTTCTCCATCTGCTCCATCAGCCAGGGGCCCTGGATCACGTCGGCGAAGCCTGGATAGTTCTCGACGTCCGTGGTGATGGTGAGCTGGCCGCCGGGCTGGATGCCCTGGATCAGGATCGGCTCGAGCATCGCCCGCGCGGCGTAGATCGCCGCCGTGTAACCGGCGGGGCCGGAGCCGATAATGACGACCTTTGCATGAACGGGAGCGGACATTCCGATGGACGCCTTTCACGGGGGATTTGCAGCGCGGGCGCGGAACATGCCGGGAGGCGTTGCGGGGCGCTGAAATGTCAGAGCTAATCTAAGCCTTCTGGTGAGCTATGCAAGAATTGCATTCCCTCTCGGCGGATTTTTCCAACAGGGAACAAAAGTCGATTGCGATGCACGCGCAATAAAATTGCGCTGACGTTGCAGACTGGTTATGAGGATTGCGACAACCCACCCAATACCGCCGTAAAGGCCAGGAGTTCCAATCACGTGTCGCGGAACCTAGACGAGATCGACCTGAAAATTCTCACCGAGATTCAGGCCGACGGTCGAATCACGAATGTCGAGCTGGCCAAGCGAGTCGGCATCTCGCCGCCGCCCTGCCTGCGCCGCGTCCGGGCGCTGGAGGAGGAGGGCTATATCCACGGCTACCGCGGCCTGTTGGATGCCCGCAAGCTCGGCTTCGACGTGACCGTGTTCGCCGCCGTGCACCTGTCCAGCCAGGCCGAGGCGGATTTGCGTGCCTTCGAGGAATTCGTCCGCGCCGAACCGCTGGTGCGGGAGTGCTGGATGCTGTCGGGCGAGGTCGATTTCATCCTCAAATGCGTCGCACCCGACATGGCGACCTTTCAGGATTTCGTCACTCATCTGACGGCGGCGCCCCACGTCCGCAACGTGCGGACCTCGCTGGTGCTGCATAATTCGAAATATGAGGCGGCGGTGCCGCTGGATGTGAAGGGGCGGAGGTCGCCTCTCTAGGCGTCCTGCCAGTTCCGTCATCCTGAGGTTCGAAGCATCGGGCGCAAAGCGCCCGATGGAGAGCCTCGAAGGATGCGAGGCCCGCATGCAGCGGCGCGCGCCAACAGTTGGGCCGTCGCCCTTCGAGGCTCGCCGAAGAGGCGAGCACCTCAGGGTGACGGTGATGGAGTGATGCTCGCTGCTCCTGCCGCGTCATTGCGAGGAGCTTTTGCGACGAAGCAATCCAGACTGTCTTCCGCGGAGAGATTCTGGATTGCTTCGCTGCGCTCGCAATGACGCGGGGAGACGGCACGGTCTCGCTCACCGCAGCAACGCGCCGAAACAAAAAGGCCGCGCGGATCGCACGGCCTTTTTCAAACGTCACATGCAGCGGCAAATCCCTACCGCCACTCCACCTTGGTGATCTCATACGCCTTGGCGCCGCCGGGTGCGTTGACTTCGACGGTCGATCCCTTCTTCTTGCCGATCAGCGCGCGCGCCAGCGGCGAGGTGATGGAGATGCGGCCCTTCTTGGCGTCGGCCTCGACCTCGCCGACGATCTGCCACACCGTCTTCTTCTCGGTGTCCTCGTCGACCAAGGTCACGGTGGCGCCGAACTTGATGGTGTCGCCGGACAGTTTCGAGATGTCGATGATGTCGGCGCGCGCCAGCTTGTCCTCGAGCTCGGCAATGCGGCCTTCATTATGCGACTGCTCTTCCTTCGCGGCATGATATTCCGCGTTTTCCGACAGGTCTCCGTGCGAGCGCGCTTCCGCGATATGCTCGATAATGCGCGGACGATCTTCCGACTGGCGCTTCTTCAATTCTTCCCCGAGCGCGACAAAGCCGGCCTGGGTCATCGGAACCTTTTCCATCTCTTCTCTCGTCCTTCAGCTGCGCGCCCACCAAGACCGGGCGCGGCAACCTTGATTCGTCGGTATTCCCGGGCTGAACACGCGCCCACCGGGAGTTATGTGGGTCTGGCGCCGGAACAGAACAACCCACATGGCCGGACAGTTCCTCCGGCCATTGTGGCTTCATTGCCAATCACTTAGCGGCGGTTTCACCGCCGCTAGCGATCAGGTTTCCGAAAAGTAGCTCTGCAGGGTACGAACCTCAAGGTCCCCGCCCAGATAGGCCCGGATGCCCTGCGCGGCCGCCACGGCCCCGGAAAGAGTGGTGTAATACGGCACTTTATGCAAGAGGGCCGCGCGCCGCAACGAACGGCTGTCGGCCAGCGCCTGCGGGCCTTCCGTGGTGTTGAAGACGAGCTGGACGTCGCCATTGGTGATGGCATCGACGATATGCGGCCGTCCTTCCAGCACCTTGTTCACCTTCTCGGTCGGGATGCCCTGGTCGGTCAGGAAGCGCTGCGTGCCGGAGGTCGCCAGCACCTTGAAGCCGAGCGAATGCAGTTCGCGGACCGCCTCGGCGATACGCGTCTTGTCGCTCTCGCGCACCGAGACGAACACCGTGCCCTTGCGCGGTACCCGCGTGCCGCCGCCGAGCTGGCTCTTGGCGAAGGCGACCTCGAAATTGCGGTCGATGCCCATGACCTCGCCGGTCGAGCGCATCTCGGGGCCGAGCACCGTGTCGACGCCGGGGAAGCGCGCGAAGGGGAAGACCGATTCCTTGACGCCGACGTGCTTGAGCTTCGCCTTCTTCAGCTTGAAATCGGCGAGCTTCTCGCCCGCCATGATGCGCGCGGCGATCTTGGCGACCGGCGTGCCGACCACCTTGGCGACGAAGGGCACGGTGCGCGAGGCGCGCGGATTGACCTCGAGCACGTAGATCTCGCCGTCCTTGATGGCGTATTGCACGTTCATCAGGCCGACCACGTCGAGGCCGAGCGCGAGCTCGCGGGTCTGACGCTCCAGCTCCTCGATCATCTCGGGCTCGAGCGAGTGCGGCGGCAGCGAGCAGGCGCTATCGCCGGAATGGATGCCGGCTTCCTCGATGTGCTCCATGATGCCGACGATGAAGGTGTCCTTGCCGTCGCAGAGGCAGTCGACGTCGATCTCGGTGGCATCCGACAGATAGCGGTCGAACAGCAGCGGGTTCTTGCCGAGCACGGTGTTGATCTGCCCGGTCTTGTCGTTCGGATAGCGCGCCTTGACGTCGGCCGGCACCAGCTCCGGCAGCGTGCCGAGCAGGTAGTCGTTGAGCTGATTCTCCTCGCGGATGATCTGCATCGCGCGGCCACCGAGCACGTAGGACGGCCGCACCACCAGCGGCAGGCCGAGATCGGCGGAGACGAGCCTTGCCTGCTCCACCGAATAGGCGATGCCGTTCTTCGGCTGCTTGAGGCGAAGCTTGTCGAGCACGCGCTTGAAGCGGTCACGGTCCTCGGCAAGGTCAATGGCATCGGGCGAGGTGCCGAGGATCGGCACTTCGGCGGCTTCCAGCGCGCGGGCCAGCTTCAGCGGCGTCTGGCCGCCGAATTGCACGATCACGCCGTGCAGCGTGCCGTTGCTGCGCTCCGTGGCGATGATCTCCAGCACGTCCTCGGCGGTCAGCGGCTCGAAATAGAGCCGGTCGGCAGTGTCGTAGTCGGTCGACACCGTCTCCGGATTGCAGTTGACCATGATGGATTCGTAGCCGGCATCATGCAGCGCGAAGCAGGCGTGACAGCAGCAATAGTCGAACTCGATGCCCTGGCCGATACGGTTGGGCCCGCCGCCGAGAATGATGACCTTCTTCTTGTCGGACGGGGCGCTCTCGTCCGCCGGCGCGCCCGCAAACGGCGCCTCGTAGGTCGAATACATGTAGGCGGTGGGCGAGGCGAATTCGGCCGCGCAGGTGTCGATGCGCTTGTAGACGGGGCGCACGCCGAGCGCATGACGCTTCGCGGTGACCTCGGCCTCCGTCGTGTGGGCGAGCACCGCAAGCCGCGCGTCGGAGAAGCCCATGGCCTTGAGCGTGCGCATGCCGAAGGCGTTGCCGGGCAGGCCGTTCTTCCTGACCTTCTCCTCCATGTCGACGATGCCGCGCATCTCGCCGAGGAACCAGGGGTCGATCTTGCAGGAGTTGAAGATGTCCTCGTTCGACCAGCCGAGCCGCATGGCCTGGGCGACCTGAAGAATGCGGTTCGGCGTCGGGGTGCCGAGCGCGGCACGGATCGCGTTCTTGTCGTCGTCGCGGCCGAGACCCTCGATCTCGATCTCGTCGAGGCCGGTGAGGCCGGTCTCGAGCCCGCGCAGGGCCTTCTGCAGGCTTTCCTGGAAGGTGCGGCCGATCGCCATGACTTCGCCGACCGATTTCATCGACGTCGTCAGCGTGGTGGAGGCGCCGGGGAATTTCTCGAAGGCGAAGCGCGGCACCTTGGTGACGACGTAGTCGATGGTCGGCTCGAACGAGGCCGGCGTGGCGCCGCCGGTGATGTCGTTGGCGATCTCGTCCAGGGTGTAGCCGACCGCGAGCTTGGCGGCGACCTTGGCGATCGGGAAGCCGGTGGCCTTGGACGCCAGCGCGGAGGAGCGTGACACGCGCGGATTCATCTCGATGACGACCATGCGGCCGTCTTCCGGATTGACGCCGAATTGCACGTTGGAGCCGCCGGTCTCGACGCCGATCTCGCGCAGCACCGCCAGCGAGGCGTCGCGCATGATCTGGTATTCCTTGTCGGTCAGCGTCAGCGCCGGCGCCACCGTGATGGAATCGCCGGTGTGAACGCCCATCGGATCGAGGTTCTCGATCGAGCAGACGATGATGCAATTGTCGTTCTTGTCGCGCACCACCTCCATCTCGTACTCTTTCCAGCCGAGCACGGATTCTTCGATCAGCACTTCGTTGGTCGGAGACGCATCGAGGCCGCGCTCGATGATGTCGAGGAACTCTTCCTTGTTGTAGGCGATGCCGCCGCCGGTGCCGCCCATCGTGAAGGAGGGGCGGATGATCGCGGGCAGGCCGATCTCGGACAGCGCCATCATCGCCTGTCCGAGCGCGTATTCCTGATAGCGCTTGCGGCGATCGCTCTCACCCAGCGTCCACTGCCGCTCATGCTCCTCGAGCGCGGCACCGGAGAGCTTTTCGCGCTCGGCGAGGTACTTGTCGCGGAACGACTTCTTCAAGGCCGACGCGTTGGCGAGCCGCGACTTCGGCGTCTCAAGCCCGATCTTGGTCATGGCCTCGCGGAACAGCTGGCGGTCCTCGGCCTTGTCGATGGCGTCGGCGGTCGCGCCGATCATCTCGACGTCGAACTTGTCCAGCGTGCCCTGGCGGCGCAGCGACAGCGCGCAGTTCAGCGCGGTCTGTCCGCCCATCGTCGGCAGCAGCGCGAAGCCGCCGGGAATGACGTGACGTTCCTTCTCGATGATCTTGGCGACGATCTCGGGCGTGATCGGCTCGATATAGGTCGCATCGGCCAATTCCGGGTCGGTCATGATGGTGGCCGGGTTGGAATTGACGAGGACGATGCGGTAGCCCTCTTCCTTCAGCGTCTTCACCGCCTGCGTGCCGGAATAGTCGAACTCGCAGGCCTGGCCGATCACGATGGGACCGGCGCCGATGATCAGGATGGTGGTGATGTCTGTACGTTTGGGCATCAACTCTCGCCGAAGTGGAATTTGGGCACAAAAAAAGGGCGCGCTGCTGCGCGTCCCTGTGGCCGAGAGCGCGGTGGTCTCCCTCGCGCGCGGGTGGGTCTTAGACCAGTTTTCGGGGCGGCGAAACCCCGAAAAATGCCCATCAACCGCCAATTTTGGCGAGTTAGGGGTCTTGGAGGGTGGTCCGCCGGAACGTCCGTCTACGCTTGCGCTCCGCTCCCGCTACGCCGGACACGCTTTGCCCCTTCGGGTCCGGCGTGGCTGCGCCACGCGTAGCCCCGAAGGGGCGAAGCGTGGAGACCCGGCCTGGATTTGAACCAGGATGAAGAGCGTTGCACCGCCCTCGCGTAGACGCTTCCGCCACCGGGCCGCGGCGATCATGACCGATTGCAGTGCGACAGGCTACAACGGCTAATTGTTATGCTTAACGAACCAGAGGCGGCCGGGCGATGAAGGTCATGCGCCAGCGATTATGGCCGATATTGGTATGGGCGCGCTGGACCGCGAACCCGGCGGCCCTCAGCTTGGCGGTGATCTCGTCCTCGCTGTAGCGCTGCAGCCCGATACGCGTGCGCAACTGACGGTAATCCGACAGTGCGGTGCTGATCAGTCCGATCAGCGCGTCCTTCAGGAAGCCGTGGCGGAGCCCGAAGCCGAGCAGCGCCATGACGTCCCTGAACATGCCGACATTGGGCTGCAGGATGTCCCCCAGCACCAGCTTGCCGGAGGGCTTCAGGATACGGCGGATGTTGAGCAGCGCGGCATCGAGCTCGTCCGGCGCCATGTATTGCGCGACCGAGTTCATCACCACGAGGTCGATCGACTGGTCCTGCATCTTGCGGACGTCGTCGAGCGAGCGGACGCGGATCCTGGTGTTCGGGGCAAAGCGCGCAATCAGCCGGCCGCGCACCCCCGGCGCGGGCTCGGCCAGGATCAGCTGGCCGCAGGCGGCCGCCACCTGGTTCGCCGACAGCGCCTCGCCGCAGGCATAGTCGAGCACGACCGCGTCGGGCGAGGAGATGTAGCCGATGATGTCCCGCGCGATGATCTGGAAGTGCAGGTCGCGATGCAGCCTGCTGACATAGATCGTATGCGTGGAGTCGTAATAATCGATCCAATCGTCCATGGTATCCGAAGGTCCCGGCCAAATGGTTCCTGATCAGGAACCGGCGCTGCCGCCCTTGCGTTAGGGGTGCGACGGCGCGCCGTCAATGTCCGCGTCCTAACAGGAAGGTCTCCCGTGAGCAAAACCAACAACAAGGTCTCGCCCGATCTCGATACCCCCACCGATCTGTCGCCCGACGGGGTCAAGAAGGTCTCGGAGGCGCTCAACGTGCTTCTGGCCGACGCCTTCGCGCTGTATCTGAAGACCAAGAATTTCCACTGGCACATCAGCGGGCGGCACTTCCGGGACTACCATCTGCTGCTCGACGAGCAGTCCGACCAGATCTTCGCCACCACCGACCAGCTTGCCGAGCGCGTCCGCAAGATCGGCGGCACCACGCTGAAGTCGATCGGCCAGGTCGCAAAGCTCCAGACCATCAAGGACAACAACGAGGACTACGTCCCGCCGCGCGAGATGCTGCGCGAGCTGATGCAGGACAACAAGCACGTCGCCGCCGCGATGCGCAAGGCGCACGAGGTCTGCGACGACGCCGGCGATGTCGCCAGCGCCAGCATTTTGGAGAACTTCATCGACGAGACCGAGCGCCGCACCTGGTTCCTGTTCGAGGCGACCCGGCAGGAAGGCAGCAACGCGGCGTAGGCCGAGCTCTTGCAGGGTGGGCAAAGCGAAGCGTGCCCACCAATTCGCAGTGGTGGGCACGGCGCGCAAGAGCGCGCCTTTGCCCACCCTACGCACCTACGCACCTTCGCTTGTCTAGCGCCACAGCCGCATCAGCGCGCCATGCTTCCCCGTGACGGGATCGGCCAGCGGCAGCGCGACTTGGGGAATCCTCGTCAGCGCCCTGGCGTGGTTCTCCGGCGTCGCGCGCGTGATCTCCATCTCTGCGCCCGGCGGATAGGCCCCGATCACGCAGAAATCGTCGCTCGCCTCGATGCATTGATGCCCGGTGCCGGCGGGCAGGATCGCGACGTCGCCGGCCTTGATGTCCAGCTCCTGGCCGTGGTCGCCGCCGAAGCGAACCCGTGCACGTCCGCGCGCGACGCCGAGCGCCTCGTGCACCGTCGCGTGATAATGCAGATAGTCGTAGACGCCGTTGCGCCAGGTGCCGCCCCAGCCGTTGGCTTCGAACAGATTTTCGATCGTCGCTTCCGGCCGCTTCGGATCGAGCTTCACCGCGCTTTGGTAGACCAGGAACGGGAGGATGTTGTTCGGCACCAGCCCGTCGTCCTCGAAAACGATGGCGAGCGGCTCGGCAGGGTTGCGGACGACGGTCATGGGGGCTCTCACTGGCAACGGACCGGAATCAAGCGGGCGCAAGCCCTCTTGTTCCTGACGACACTCCATACGCCGGATTGACCGAGATCAAGGCGCTGGCGGCCATTGGCGGGCACGCAAGTTCGAGCGAAGAAGAGGGAACGCCATGTACGCATCCGACGTTGCGCAGCGTCATTTCTCGGCGGCCGTCGACGAGGCTGAGACTGCCGGCCTCGGGCACGAAGCCGTCTGCCGGGCATTGCTCAATTTGGTGATTTCGAAATATCTGGAGACGAGGTCGGTCGCCGACATCCAGGCAGAGCTGCGCTTCATCGCCGAGAACTGCGATCCGGACACGGACTTCATGTTCATGCGTCCGTGAGGGAGCCGGGCCCCGGCGGACTTATCCGCCGGGCGGTCTTGTCGCCTTACGCGCTCTTCTTCTGCCGCATCAGGTCGGCGAAGCGCTGGAACAGATAGTGCGAGTCGCGCGGGCCGGGCGAGGCCTCGGGGTGGTACTGCACCGAGAACACCGGCCTGCCGTCGAGCTGGATGCCGCAGTTGGAGCCGTCGAACAGCGAGATGTGGGTCTGCGTCGCGCCCTTCGGCAGCGTCGTCTCGTCCACGGCAAAGCCGTGGTTCATCGAGGTGATCTCGACCTTGCCGGTGGTCTCGTCCTTCACGGGATGGTTGGCGCCGTGATGGCCCTGATGCATCTTCTTCGTCCTGGCGCCGACGGCAAGGCCGAGCATCTGGTGGCCGAGACAGATGCCGAAGGTCGGCGTGCCCGACTTGATGACGTCTCGGATCACAGGCACGGCATATTTGCCGGTCGCGGCCGGATCGCCCGGACCGTTGGACAGGAACACGCCGTCCGGCTTCATCGCCAAGATGTCTTCGGACGAGGTCGTCGCCGGCACCACTGTCACCTTGCAGCCGACGCCGGCGAGCAGGCGCAGGATGTTGCGCTTGATGCCGTAGTCGATGGCGACGACATTGAACTCCGCCTTGTCCTGCCGGCCAAAGCCCTTGTCCCAGGCCCAAGGCGTTTCGTCCCAGGTGAAGCGCTGGCCGCTGGTGACCATCGGCACGAGATCCATGCCCTCGAGGCCGGGCCATTCGCGCGCCTCTTCCTTCAGGCCATGCAGGTCGAACTCGCCGGTCCTGGAATGCGCGATCACGGCATTGGGCATGCCCTTGCTGCGGATCAGCGCGGTCAGGGCGCGGGTGTCGATGCCGGAGAGGCCGATGATGCCGCGGGCCTTCAGCCACTGGTCGAGATGCTTGGTGGCGCGGTAGTTCGAGGGGTCGGTGATCGCGGTGCGCAGGATCACGCCGCGCGCGCCCGGCGTTGCCGCCATGTTCACCGTCTCGATGTCTTCCTCGTTGGTGCCGACATTGCCGATATGCGGGAAGGTGAAGGTGATGAGCTGGCCGGCATAGGAGGGATCGGTGAGGATCTCCTCATATCCGGTCATCGCGGTGTTGAAGCAGACCTCGCCGACGGCGTGGCCTTCGGCACCGAGACCAAAGCCTTCGAGCACCGTGCCGTCGGCGAGCACGAGGAGCGCGGTCGGTTTGTGGTCCGGCCAGGCGGGATCGTTGTCATGTTGTGTCATGAGCGCGTTTCATAGTCCCCGCGGGCGCCGCCGTCAAAGCGCCAGAAGCCGGATTCACATGCGTTTTTGCATATTTGACAGGCCTCCTTGGGCCCTTAAGCTCGGCCGCATAATTTCCGGCAATTTGAGGGGCTTGCGAGGCAATAATGGACCAGACCACCCCGATCGTGCTGGTTCCGGGGCTGGCCTCCTCGGCCCGGATCTACGCCCCCGTCATCCCGGCGCTGTGGCGGTTCGGCCCCGTGATGATCGCCAACCATATCCGCGACGATAGCATGGCGGCGATCGCGGCCCGGGTGCTGAGCGAGGCGCCGCCGCGCTTCGCGCTCGCCGGCCATTCCATGGGCGGCTACATTGCGCTCGAGATCATGCGCCAGGCGCCCGAGCGGGTTGTGAAGCTGGCGCTGATCAACACCCAGGCCCGGCCCGATACGCCCGAGGCGACCGCGCGCCGCCTCGGCCTGATGGCGCGCGCCAGGCGCGGCGAGCTCCGCGCCATTCGCGAGGAGAGCTTTCCGGAGCTGGTGCATCCATCGCGGCGCGACGATGCCGAGATTCTCAAGCTCGTGCATGCGCAGGACGAGGATGTCGGCGTCGAGGGCTATCTGCGGCAGCAGGCCGCGATCATCGCAAGGGTGGATTCGCGTCCGTCGCTGTCCGCCATCAGCTGCCCGACATTGGTGCTGACGGGCGATGCCGACAACACGATTCCGAACGCGTTCGCGAAGGAGATGGCCGAGGGCATCGCCGGCGCAAGGCTCGTGATCCTCGAGCGCTGCGGACACCTGCCGCAAGCCGAGCAGCCGGACGCGACCGTGCGCGCGCTCACCGAATGGCTCGGAACCGAGGTTGTCTAGGGGCCGCGAACGGCCTAGATCAGGCGCCAGATATTCGAAGGGATCACGATCATGCTGCGCGACGACATCAACAATGCGGTCAAGGAGGCCATGAAGGCCAAGGACGAGCGCAAGCTGTCCACGCTGCGCATGGTCAACTCGACCATCAAGAACGCCGACATCGACGCCCGCGGCAACGGCAAGCCGCCGCTGTCGGACGCCGACCTGCTCGGTGTGCTTCAGAAGATGATCAAGCAGCGTCAGGAGGCGGTCGAGCTCTACGACAAGGGCGGCCGCGCCGAGCTTGCAGCCCAGGAGCGCGAGGAGATCGCGGTGATCTCGGCCTACCTGCCGAAGCAGATGGCCGACGACGAGGTCAAGAAGGCGATCGCTGATGCGATCGCCGAGACAGGCGCTGCCGGCATGAAGGACATGGGCAAGGTGATCGCCGTGCTGCGCGCGAAGTACGCGGGCCAGATGGATTTCGGCAAGGCGTCGGGCCTGGTGAAGACTGCGCTGTCGGGCTGACCTGTCATTCCGGGGCGACGCGGAAGCGTCGAGCCCGGAATCTATTGGGCCGCCAACCCCGTTGCGAAATGGATTCCGGGCTCGCGCCCTGCGCGCCCCGGAATGACAACAAGAACAAGGGAGGCCGCCATGACCGCCATCGAGCCGTTTCGCATCGCCATCAGCGACGACATCCTGTCCGATCTCAAGTCCCGCCTCGTCCGCACGCGCTGGCCGGATGCCGAGCTGGTCGACGACTGGAGCCAGGGTGCGCCGCTGAAGTGGATCCGGGAGATCTGCGCCTACTGGGCCGACGATTACGACTGGCGGGCGCGCGAGGCGAAGCTCAACCGCTTCGCGCAGTTCACCACCGAGATCGACGGGCTCGACATCCACTTCATCCACGCGCGCTCGAAGGAGCCGAACGCGCTGCCGCTGATCATTACCCACGGCTGGCCCGGCTCGATCGTCGAATTCCAGAAGGTGATCGCGCCGCTGGTCGACCCCGCCGCGCATGGCGGCAATCCCGCGGAAGCATTTCACGTGATCTGCCCCTCGCTGCCGGGCTTCGGCTTCTCCGAGAAGCCGAAGACCACCGGCTGGGGCGTCGATCGCATCGCCGCGGCCTGGGCGAAACTGATGCATCGGCTCGGCTATATCCGTTACGGCGCGCAAGGCGGCGATTGGGGCTCGGCGGTGACGAGCTCGCTCGGCGCGCAGGATGCGGCGCACTGCGCCGGCATCCACATCACGCTGTCGTTCAACTCGCCGCCGCGCATCGAGGGCGAGCCGACGGCGGAAGAGAAGCGCGCGCTGGCCGGCCTCAAGCACTATGTCGATCTCGACTCCGGCTATTCCAAGCAGCAGTCGACGCGCCCGCAGACGCTCGGCTATGGCCTCACGGATTCGCCGAGCGGGCAGGCGGCCTGGATCCTGGAAAAATTCTGGGCCTGGACTGATTGCAACGGCCATCCCGAGAACATCTTCAGCAAGGACGAGCTACTCGACAACGTCATGCTCTATTGGGCGACGGAGACGGCGACCTCCTCGGCGCGGCTCTACTGGGAAAGTTTCGGCAAGCGTCGCACCACGCCTGTCGTCAAGGTGCCGACCGGCGTCGCCGCGTTTCCCAAGGAGATCATCACGCCGGTGCGGCGCTGGATGGAGCCGAGCTTTCCCAACATCACCCATTGGAGCGAGATGGAGAAGGGCGGCCATTTCGCCGCGTTCGAGCAGCCCGAGCTGTTCGTGCGCGATGTCAGGAAATTCTTCGCGACGGTGCGGTAGCCTCTACTGTCATTCCGGGGCGCCCGCAGGACGAACCCGGAATCCATCGAGCCGCGGAAATACCGCGCAATGGATTCCGGGTTCGATGCTTCGCATCGCCCCGGAACGACTGAGATATAGGATCTCCCCCATCGTCATGCCCGGGCTTGTCCCGGGCATCAACGGCCTTAAACTGGTCCCAAGAAGAACGTGGATGGCCGGAACAAGTCCGGCCATGACGACGAGAGCGCGGAAACGACCGAGCCCATGCTGACCGAAGCCGCAACCTACGACGAACTCGTCCGCAACTTCCGCTGGGATATCCCGGCGCGCTTCAACATGGCGCAGGCGTGCTGCGATCGCCATGCCGACGGCACCGGCCGGCTCGCGCTGATCTATCTCGACGAGAACGGCGTGACCAGCCGCACCTCCTTCGACGAGGTCGCCGAGATGTCGCGCCGCTTTGCCAATGTGCTGAAGGCGGACGGGCTGGTGCGCGGCGACCGCGTCGCGGTGTTCCTGTCGCAATCGCTGGAATTGCCCATCGCGCATATGGCGGCGTTCCGCTCCGGCCTGATCTCGATCCCGCTGTTCGCGCTGTTCGGCGAGGACGCGCTGGAGTTTCGCCTGTCCAACTCCGAGGCCAAGGCCATTGTCACCGACGAGGGCGGCTGGGAGAAGCTTGCGAAGATCCGCGACCGCCTGCCGGAGTTGAAGAACGTCTATATCGTCGGCACGCGTGCACCCGCGGGCACGACATCGTTCTGGAATGCAGTGAAGGCCGCTTCGCCCGACTTCGCGCGGGTGGACACCTCGTGCGATGACCCCGCGCTGATCATCTACACCTCGGGCACCACGGGAAACCCCAAGGGTGCGCTGCATGCGCACCGCGTCGTGCTCGGCCATCTGCCCAACGTCGAGATGTGCCACAACTTTCTGCCCAGGCCCGGCGATCTCATGTGGACGCCGGCGGACTGGGCCTGGATCGGCGGCCTCATCAACGGCCTGCTCGCGTTCTGGTATCACGGCATCCCCCTGGTCGGCCATCGTGCGCGCAAGTTCGAGCCGCAGGCAGCGATGCAGATGATGGCCGACCTCGGCGTGCGCAACGTGTTCCTGCCGCCGACCGCGCTGAAGCTGATGCGGCAGGCCGGCGTGAAGCATACGGGCGTCAAGCTGCGCAGCATCTTCACCGGCGGGGAATCGCTCGGCGGCGAGCTGCTCGGCTGGGTGCGCGAGACCTTCGGCATCGATGCGCACGAGGTGTTCGGCCAGACCGAGTGCAATCTCGTGATCGGCAGCAACGCCAACCTGTTTCCGATCCGCCCGGGTTCGATGGGCAAGGCGACGCCGGGTTTCGACGTCCGCATCGTCAACGACAAGGGCGAGGAATTGCCGCGCGGGCAGCGCGGTATCATCGGCGTGCGCCAGCCGTGCCCCGTCACCATGCTCGAATATTGGCGCAATCCGGAGGCGACGGCGAAGAAATATGCCGGCGCGTTCCTGCTCACCGGCGATCTCGGCGTGCAGGACGAGGACGGCTATTTCTGGTATGTCAGCCGCGAGGACGACGTCATCACCACCGCAGGCTATCGCGTCGGTCCGTCCGAGATCGAGCACACGCTGATGAAGCATCCCTCGGTGGCAATGGCCGCGGTCGTGGGCATCCCCGATCCGATCCGCACCGAATCGATCAAGGCGTGGATCGTGCTGCGTCCCGGCTTTGCCGGCACCGACGCGCTCGCCCGCGAAATCCAGGAGTTCGTCAAGGTGCAGCTCGCCGCGCACGAATACCCGCGCTTCATCGAATTCGCCGCGACGCTGCCGATGACGGCCACCGGCAAGGTGCTGCGGCGCGAGCTGCGGGCCAAGGGCTGACATTCACCATGGCAAAGGCGCCTCAAGCCGCGGGACTTCACCGCGCCTCGCTCGACAAGCTGCACGATCTGGATGCGGCGCTCGAGCTCATGTACTACGGCTGGCGCGGGATGACGCTGGAGGCCGACGCATACCTTGCCAAGCAGGGCCTGTCGCGTCCGCACCATCGCATCCTCTACGTGGTGGCGCGCCGGCCCGATATCGCGATCGGCGCGCTGATCGAGGTCCTCGGCATATCCAAACAGGCGCTGAACCGGCCGCTCAATCTGCTGCTGGAGCGCAAGCTCGTGACCTCGAAGCGCTCGCCCGAGCAGCATCGCTCGAAGCTGCTGCGTCTGACGGGCGCCGGGCAGCGCATCGAGCAACGGGCCTCGGACCACGAGCGCAAGGTCATGCGCGAGGCGTTCGATCGCGTCGGGGCGCCTGGGGCCGCGGCCTGGATGGCCGTCATGGAGGCGATCGCCGACCACAACTGACGATTTCTCAAGTCAACGTAGTTGACATGAGGAGTTGGCTTTGCCACTTTCCTGGCCAACGAGCGAGGGGAGGGCCGTTTCATGAGCGGACAGACGATGAATCGCGCGGCCGCCGAGCCCTTCGTCGCGGCGTGGTGTGCGAGCTGGCGCAAGGTCGATATCGACGCCGTCGTCGCGCATTTTGCCGCCGACGCGCAGATGCGCAGTCCTCTGGCGTTGACGCTGACCGGCTCTCCGGTCGTAGCCGGGGCCGAGAACATCCGCGCCTATTGGCAGAAGGCCTATGGTCACATCGAAAGCGCCGACCTGAAGATATTGAGCTGGAGCTGGGACGATACGATCGCGCGACTGACGGTGTGGTGGCAGCTTGGCGACACCCGCGCCAGCGAATTCATGGATTTCGACGATGCCGGCCGCGTCGTCCGCAGCGAAGCCTTCTACGGAAAATGACCATGCGTCTTTCGGATATCGTCCTGCTCCTCAACACGCTCTGGTTCGTCGGCGCCTTCATCCAGTTCAGCATCGCGCAAACCAACACGCTGAAGATATTGCTGCCGCGGGAAGAGCGCAGCAATCCGATCGCGCCGACCCTGGCGGCCAGCGTTGCGTTTCTCGGCGGAATGAATCTGCCGATAGGGCTGTTGTCGCTCTACCTTCTGGCGGCGCGTCCGTCCTTCTTCCAGCCGGTCGAAGCCCAGCTCGTGTTGTTCCTGTTCTTCGCCGCCTGCCATTTCAGCCAGTTCGCCTACAATCTTCCGGTGCTGATGCGCGGCGGCCGGGTCGGGGTCGCCTACTGGCCGGTGCTGAAGGGCCCGATGCTGCGGATCTTCGTCATCGACGCGGGTCTGTTCGCGGCCAATCTCGCAGTGGCGCTTCTGCTCGCATCGCGCTTCTAACTATCGCGGCGGCGCTGCCAGGGCGGACCGCAGCATCGCGGCAAGATCCTGCCTTCGGAACGGCTTGGTCAGAATGCGGGCGTTGATCCCGTCCGGCGTCTTGACGGGATCCTGGCTGTAGCCTGAGGTGAAGAGCACCTTGAGATCGGGCCGCAGCGCCACGGCTTGTCTTGCGAGCTCGGGCCCGAACATGCCGCCGGGCATCACGACGTCGGTCAGCAGCAACTGGATGTCTCTGCTCTGGTGCAGCAATTCCAGCGCCGCGGGCCCGTTCGCCGCCGTGATGACGCGGTAGCCGAGCGCCTTCAACTCGTTCTCGACATAGGCGCGCACCATGTCGTCGTCTTCGACGAGGAGAATGGTCTCGTGGTCCGCCTGCGTGACGGTCCGCGCCGCGGGCGGCGGATCTTCGCTCGGCGGTGCTGCGAGACGGGGAAAGAACAGCCTGACGACACTGCCTTGTCCCGGCTCCGACTGCATTTGCACGAGTCCGCCGGATTGTTGTGCGAACCCGTAGACCATGCTCAGGCCGAGGCCGGTTCCCTTGCCGACCTCCTTGGTCGTGAAGAACGGCTCGAACGCGCGGGTCGCCACTTCGGAGCTCATGCCGCTGCCGGTATCGGTGACAGCCACCATGACGTAGTCGCCGGGCCGCGGCTCGCCGTTGACGTCGAGGTCGGATTGGCCGAGCGATGCGTTGCGGACCTCGACCGTCAGCCTGCCGCCTTCCGGCATCGCGTCGCGCGCGTTGAGCACGAGGTTGAGAACGGCGGTTGCCAACTGGCCGGGATCGACGCTGGCCAGCCACAGACCCGGCGCGAACGTGAAGTTGCACTCGATGTGTTCGCCCAGGGTCCGGCGCAGCAGCTGCTCCATGCCGAGGATCTTTTCGGCGATGTTGACCTCTCTTGGCCGGAGCGGCTGCTTGCGCGCGAAGGCGAGCAAGCTGCGAGTCAGGTCGGAACCGCGCTCGGCGGCGGTCGCAATGTCGTCGGCGATCCGCTGCAATTCCTTGTTGCCCGCCAGCCTGTCGGCGAGGTGCTCCGAATTGCCGAGAATGACGGTCAACAGATTGTTGAAGTCATGCGCCACGCCGCCGGTGAGCTGGCCCATGGCTTCCATCTTCTGGGACTGGCTGAGCTTGTGGCTGAGATCGGCGATGGCGGCGCGCTGCTGCTCGAGCGACTCGGCCGTGCCGTTGAGCAGGGTCATCAATCCGCCGAGCTCGCCGCGCGGATGCGGCGGCGGAATTCGTGCGCTGAGATCGCCGCGCCCGAGCCTTTTCGCCATGACGGCGAGCCGCCCGACCTGGCGCCCGATGCTCACGGTGGTGAGGATCCACAGGCCGGCCAGGAGCAGCAGCAAGGCCACCGCGAGAATCGCCGTGTCCTCGTAGAGCCGGCGGTTTGCCGCCGCGACCAGCCCGTTCTTGGAACGTCCGACCAGGATGTAGAGGCCGGTCTTGCGGATCGAGGGCGAGCGGGCGACGCCCCAGATCTGCGTGTGGCCGCCGCGGTCGGTGACCTCCCGAAATGGCTCGCCGTCCGGCGCTACCGCGAAGCGGAACAGGTCGGAGCCCGCAATGGATCCGCCGACGGGCTCGCTCCAGCCGCCCTTGGGGGCGACCAGGACTGTTCCCTTGGCGTCGACGAAGAGGATGTTCTTTTCGGCGAGCAGCCGCTTGTCGTGAAATTCCGCGAATTTGTTCAGATTGAAGGACGCGAGCAGCACGAACTTCAGCGCGCCCGCCTCTGATCGCACGGGATAGGCGATCTGGAGCACCGACAATCCGGTGAGGCGGCCGAACACCGGCTCTACCGCGACTTTGCCTTGAAGAGTCTTGACCTCTTTGAAATAGCCGCGGTCGTTCAGGTCGAGCGCGCGGTTGGTCCGCAGCGAGTCGCAGAACAGTCTGCCGTCGGGATCGATGGTCAGGATACCCGTGAACTGCGGATATTCCTCGCGGACATCCGCCAGAAACGCCGAGCACGCCGTCTTGTCGCGGGTGTCGAGGTCGCGGGCACGGGCGAGTCCGTAGTGGAGCTGGGCGGTGCCCTGGATCTTCTCGCCCAGATCGGCCGCAATGTCGTCGGCGGATGCGGCCAGATTGGCAAGCGCCGCGTCGATCTCGCTGGTCCGGTTCTGCATGAAGCGCAACCCGACCAGAATCGCCGGTACGAGCATGGCCGCGATGACGAGGATCAGTAACCGGGTACGCAGGCTCATCGGTGGGACGGTCCGCTCTCGGGCGAGGGTGCTCGGAGGTACAATTTGCGGCACGATCAACCGCGCCGTCCATAGCCTCAGCGCGAAAATCGCACCAGAGGCCAAGATTTCGCATCGCGAGCATTGCTGCGTCGCCGCTACTCGTCGCACCGGCCCGCATTAAGTTGCGCCTGCGCGCGGCGGCGCTAGTATCGCGCTCAACCCGCGCGCGACGAAAGATCGCGCCGATCTGTGGAGGATGCTGATGTCCATCTCGGGCAAGGTCGATCCGGTGGTGCGTCCCGTCGCGGCGACCGACATCGCCGAGGCGCTGGTCGAGGGGCTGCGTGATTTCCAGGCACTGCCGCTCTACGGTCTGTGCCTCGGCGCGCTTTACGCCGCCGGCGGCATCGCCATCATGCTGTGCCTCACCGCCTTCGGCATGGTCTATCTGGTCTATCCCCTGGCGGCGGGCTTCGCGCTGATCGGACCGTTCGTGGCGATCGGCCTCTACGAGGTCAGCCGCCGCCGCGAGCGCGGCGAGCCGGTCTCCTTCGGCGCGATCTGGTCGGCCGTGCGCTCGCGTAGCGAGATCGGCTGGATGGCGTTCGTCACGCTGTTCGTGTTCGTGGTCTGGATGTACCAGGTGCGGCTCCTGATCGCGCTGCTGCTCGGCCTGCACGCCTCGTTCTCCAGCCTTCAGGAATTCATGACCGTGGTGCTGACGACCAACGAGGGCCTGCTGTTCCTCGGCATCGGCAATGCGGTCGGTGCGGTGCTGTCGCTGATCCTGTTTTCGCTGACCGTGGTATCGTTTCCGCTGCTGCTCGACCGCGAGGTCGATTTCGTCACGGCGATGGTGACGAGCGTGCGCGCGGTGGTGACGAGCCCGCTGCCGATGATCTCGTGGGCCGCCGTGATCGTGATGCTGCTGATCGTCTCGGCGCTGCCCTACTTTCTCGGGCTGATCGTGACGCTGCCGGTGCTGGGGCACGCGACGTGGCATCTCTATCGGCGGCTGGTGGCGCCCATGCCTGCCTAGTCGTCATTCCGCCCCGGAATGACACGGCATCCTACGGGATATTGATCCCCATCGCCTTCAACGCTTCCAGCAGCTTCACTGGAGGCGACATCTCGATCTTCGGCGACTTGCCGGTCTCCAGCAGGCTCTTCAGCCCCGACAGGATCGCCGGCCAGCCGGTGCGGCCGCCGGAAAGGATGTCTTCGCTGAGCGGGCGATCATGGCGCTGACTGAGGGTGAGGCGGACGGCGCCGCCGGCCGGCTCGATCTCATAGGTGACGACGGTGATGCCGAGTTTTTCGACGAGGCCGGGCCAGTTCACGTTCCACGTCACCGTGAGCTTCCTGGGCGGATCATATTCGAGCACTTCGCCGGAGATGTGCTCCGAGCCATCGGGAGCGCGCACGATGAAAGTGCCGCCAAGCTTCGGCTCCATCTCCACCGCGAAGCCGGAAAAATATTCGCGGCTGAACTCGGCCGAGGTCAGCGCCTCCCATACCTTCTCCGGCGTAGCGGCGATGTAGATGGTGTAGACGGTGAGAGGCTTGAACTGGTCGAGGTTCATCGTGCATCGATCCTTCGTTGAGCGGGCTTACTCATCGCGCTTCTCCAATTGGCGTTTCAACTCGCCGAGCGCGGCGAGCTTGCCGCGCTCGAATTTCTTGATCCAGCGTTCGCCGATCTGATGGATCGGCACCGGGTTGAGGTAGTGCAGCTTCTCGCGGCCATGCCTGATCGTCGTGACGAGATTGGCCTCCTCCAGAATCGCAAGGTGCTTGGTCACGGCCTGCCGCGTCATCGCAAGGCCCTCGCAGAGCTCGTTCAGCGTCTGGCCGTTCCTGGCGTGAAGCCGGTCCAACAGCGAGCGTCGTGATGCGTCGGCGAGCGCTTTGAAGACCGCATCCATGGCAATGATAATATGCAACCAAAGGGTTGCATGTCAAGCGGAACGTCATTCCGGGCGCGCGAAGCGCGAACCCGGAATCTCGAGATTCCGGATAACCGCTGCGCGGTTTCCGGAATGACAACTTGAGAAATCGTGCTTTTGGCGCGCGCAATCGGCCGTGCTAGCTTTTCATCTCAGCCAGCACAGATTGGTTCCGGGAGGACATTGATGTTCCGTTGCGTCCTGACTGCTGCCGCCGTCGTCCTCTTCGCTAGCAGCACCGCGGTCCACGCCCAGAGGCAAACCGTCGGCGCGCCGCCTGAAGCGTCCAACATGAAGCTCGTCGGCTACAACGACCTCCAGGCCCGCAGCGCCTATCAACCGACCATCCATCACCAGGGCGATCGCTGGATCGCCTATATTGGCCATCACGGCGGCACCGACGACGTGCCCGCGCCCGTCAACCCGATGACGGGCAAGCCCGAGCCGAACGGAACGTCCATTGTCGACGTCACCGATCCCGCGCGTCCGAAATATCTGCGGCATCTGCCGGGGCAGGAGGGCAAGTACGAATCCGGCGGCGCGCAGATGGTGCGGGTCTGCGACGGCAAGGCGTTGCCGAAGGGCGATCCCAATGCGGTCTACATGCTCAGGACCTTCGGCAGCGAGGCGCATGAGATCTGGAACGTCACCGACCCCGCCAGCCCGGTGCTCATCACGCGCATCGGCGGCTTGAAGGACACGCACAAGAGCTGGTGGGAATGCGACACCGGCATTGCCTATCTCGTCTCGGGGGCGCCGGACTGGCGCACGCGGCGCATGACGCAAGTTTATGATCTCTCCGATCCCGCGCGTCCGCAGAAGATCCGCGACTTTGGCCTGCCGGGTCAGGAGCCCGGTTCGACCCGCGCGGTGCCGACCGAGCTGCACGGGCCGATCTCGACTGGGCCCAAAGGCAACCGCGTCTATTTCGGCTACGGCACCAACAAGGGCGGCATTTTGCAGATCGTCGACCGCGACAAGCTCCTGAGCGGGGCGAAGGAGCCGACGCCCGACAATCTGCGCTATCCCGAGATTGCGCGGCTGCCGATGTCCGCCTTCAACGGCGCGCACACCACGTTTCCGATGCTCGACATGCCGATCGCGGAATTTTCCGAGGACAAGGACGGCAAGACCCGCGACATCGTCATGATCGTGAACGAAGCGATCCTCAACGAATGCGGCGAGGCTCGGCAGATGGTGTGGTTCGCCGACGTCACCACCGAGACGCGGCCGATGATGATCTCGAGCTACACCGTGCCGGAGGCGAGCGGGCAGTTCTGCCAGCGCGGCGGCCGGTTCGGCGCGCATTCCTCGAACGAGAGCACGGCGCCGGTCTATCACAAGAAGATGGCCTTCATCGCCTTCTTCAATGCCGGCGTGCGCGCGCTCGACATCCGCGATCCCTATCATCCCAGGGAAGTCGGCTATTTCATTCCGTCGATCACCGCTGCGACCGACAAGCGCTGCATTCCCATCGAAGGCGGCGAGCGCTGCAAGGTCGCGATCCAGACCAACAATGTCGAGACCGACGACCGCGGCTACATCTACATCGTCGACCGCGCCAATACCGGCCTGCACATCCTCGATCTGACCGGTCCCGCGCGCACGGCCTCCGGCCTGCCGAAGAACTGACGATGAGGCGCGTGACGATGCGGCGCGGGTGCCCACGATCTCACCTCATGCTCCGCTGTCATCACCCGCGAAAGCGGGTGATCCAGTACGCCGCGGCGGTCGTGAAATACGGAAAGGCCGCGGCGTACTGGATACCCGCCTTCGCGGGTATGACACCGGCGGTGAGGTCTACGCTCGCGCTGATCCGGCTTCCGTTTCCGCCTCTCCCATGCATTAATGGCTCCAAACTGCCCCGAGCCGAGTCCCTCCCATGATGTCCATGCAAGCCTATCTCGCCTTCGTCGCCGCCTGCATTGCGCTGGCGCTGCTGCCGGGGCCGATCGTGACCCTCGTCATCGCCAACGGCCTGCGCCACGGCACGCGTGCCGCGCTCACCAACGTGGCCGGCGCGCAAGCCGGACTTGCCATCGTCATCGGCATCGTCGCGGTCGGCCTGACCTCGCTGATGGCGACCATGGGCTATTGGTTCGACTGGGTGCGCTTTGCCGGCGCCGCCTATCTGGTCTGGCTCGGCATCAAGCTGATCTGGGCGCCGGTCGAGGGCGTCGATGTCGAGACGCCTCCGCCGCCGCGCGGCGGCTTCTTCCTGCAAGGGTTTTTGGTGCTGCTGTCGAACCCGAAGGTGCTGGTGTTCTTCGGCGCCTTCATCCCGCAATTCATGGACATGAACCAGCCGCACTTTCCGCAAGTCGCGCTGCTGGGCGCCACCTTCATGGTCACCGCCGTGATGACGGACGCGCTCTACGCCATCGCCGCCGGCCGTGCGCGAAAGTTCTTCTCGGCGCGCCGCACGCGGATGATGTCGCGCATCTCCGGCGGCTTCATGATCGGCGGCGGCATCTGGCTGGCGCTGACGCGGGCGAAGTGAGCCCTACACCAGCCGCTCCGCGGTCGGCTCGACCGCGATCTCGCCGAGGATCCCTGCCAGTATCCCTGCCAGCCGTTCGGCCCATTGCTGTTGGCCGGACTGGTCCGCGATAAGGTCCTGCCGGATCTCGATGCCGGTGTTGACGAGGCCGCGCCCTTCGCCGTGCACGGGGATGGTATAGTCGGTGAGGTCGTTGACCGCATAAGGCTCGTTGTCGCCGACGACGAGGTCGCCGGCCGCGCGCAGATGCTTCAGCAGCAGCTGCGGCAGCACGGTGTCGCGATTGTAGAGCGCTCCGATGTGCCAGGGCCGCGCGACGCCGGCATAGACGGGCGTGAAGCTGTGCAGCGACACCAGCACGGTCGGCTGACCGGCGCGCACGCGGTGATCGATCGCGGCATCGATGCGATCATGATAGGGCTCGAAGATCTCGCGCCGCCGCGCCGCGCGCTCCTCGTCCGAAATGCCGTCGTTGCGCGGGATCGCGGTTGCTTCGGAGATGACGGGGATCGAGCTTGCCGCTTCGGGCGGGCGGTTGCAGTCGATCACGAGCCGCGAATAGCGCTGCGCGATCAGATGGGCATCCAGCAGCGTCGCGAGGTGCTCGGCGACGCCGGCAATGCCGATGTCCCAGGCGATGTGCCGCGTCAGCTCGGCCTCGGCGATGCCGAGGTCGCCAAGCGCACGCGGTAGCACCCGCCCGTAATGATCCGAGGTGAGCAGGAAAGGCGAGGTCCCCCGCGCATTCACCTCATGCACGGGCGGAATGTCGCCCTCGCCGAGCAGTTGATCGGTTGCCTCGGCCGTATGCAGGTCCATCCTGATTGCCTATGAAACGATTACGTGTGTAAACCGAGTAACGATATTGCCCCGACGTCGCAACGTTAGAACAGCATGACCTCCGATCGCCTCTTCGTCTACGGCACCCTGATGCGCGGCTTCGACCATCCGATGGCGCGGCTGCTGGCGGGGCACGCCGATTTTCTGGGTGAAGCGACCTGCCGGGGCCGGCTCGTTCTGGTGAAGCATTATCCGGGCCTGCTGCTGTCGGAGGCGGTCTCCGAACTCGTCCATGGCGAGCTGTTTCGGATGCGCGTGCCGGACGAACTGCTGCGCGAGCTCGACATGTACGAAGCCTGCGGCGAAGGCTTTCCCGAGCCGACCGAATATCTGCGCCAGCTGGTCGACGTGACATTGCCGGACGGCACCGCGGAGAAGGCCTGGACCTATGTCTACAACTGGCCTGTCACCGGCCTGCCGCACATCGAGTCCGGGCGTTTCCTGCAGCATTAGATATCTTCGAGCATGATCTTATCGGAAAACCGCTGCGCACTTTTCCGGATCATGCTCTAGGCCGACAGCACTTCCTTCACCACGCGCACGTCGACCTCGCGCTCGACGTAAGCCCACTCCTCGGTCTGCCTCAATATCCCGACCAGCTCGTCGAACAGCGGGGCATGCGCTGGCGCGAATTCGAACCAGGTGAGGAAATCGAAGGGCTCGCCGAGGTCGCGGCAATGATAGAGCTGGCGCGCAATCGCGGGCAGGAAACGAAGACTGTTCGCGATATGGTGCGATCTGTCCTCGAAAACCTTGCGCCGCTCCTCCTGCGTCAGCTCCCACCAGGCCTGCGACTTGCGGATCGGGATCAGCGCCGCGGAGGTTGCTTCCATCCGGCCGAGGCCGGCCTGCACGGCGACGAGCTTCTCCTTCTCGGCCCGCTCGGTGTAGCGCAGGCTGCTGGCAACGCCGACCAGCCGCCACGCATTGCGCGAGGGCACCAGCGGCAACGACACGGCCTCGCTGTCGGTCACCGACAGCGCTGGGACGAAGGGCAGGGGCTCGCCCGTAACCGGTGCAATCGAGGTCACACGCCAGCCCCCGCTCTGGCCGCCTCGAAAGGTCCTGAACATGCCCCATGGAAGCGTGGAACCAGGCCGGGTTCAAGCTTTTCCCGTCATTCCGGGGCGATGCGTAGCATCGAACCCGGAATCTCGAGATTCCGGGTTCGCCCTGCGGGCGCCCCGGAATGACCGAAGGAAGGCAGGCTGTGAACAGCGCGCATAATCCTGACAAACCTAACTTTTCGGTTCGCCGCACCTATATCCCTAATCCCAGCCCGACTCACTTTGGATTGCGCTAGACACATCCCATGCGCTTCACGCCTCAATTCCTCGACGAGCTTCGTGCCCGGCTTTCGGTCTCCGAAGTCGTGGGCAAGCGCGTGAAGCTGAAGAAGGCGGGGCGGGAGTGGAAGGGGCTGTCGCCGTTCCAGCAGGAGAAGACGCCGTCCTTCTACGTCAACGACCAGAAGGGTTTTTACCACGACTTCTCCTCCGGCAAGCACGGCGACATCATCAGCTTCGTGATGGAGACCGACGGCCTGCCGTTCGCGGAGGCTGTGGAGCGGCTCGCCGGCATGGCCGGCCTGGCGCTGCCGGCGGTGACGCCGGATGCGGCCCGGCAGGAGCAGCGCCGCCGCACGCTGCATGACGTCATGGACCTCGCCGCGACCCATTTCGCGGAGACGCTGGCCTCGCGCTTAGGCGCCAAGGCGCGCGGCTATCTCGCCGACCGCGCCATCTCGCCGGCGACGCAATTGCAGTTCCGCCTCGGCTATGCCTCGCCCGATCGCTTCGCGTTGAAGGAGCACCTTGGCAAGCTCGGCGTCTCCGTCGACGACATGGTCGAGACTGGCCTGCTCGTGGCCGGCAACGACATTCCCGTGCCTTACGACCGCTTCCGCGATCGCGTGATGTTTCCGATCACGGATCTCCGAGGCCGCGTCATCGCCTTCGGCGGACGCGCGCTGGAGAAGGACGTTCCGGCCAAATACCTGAACTCGCCGGAGACGCCGCTCTTCCACAAGGGCGACAACCTCTACAACCACCAGACCGCGCGCAAAGCCACGCATGACGGTGCGCCGCTGATCGTGGTCGAAGGCTATGTCGACGTCATCGCCATGGTCACCACGGGTTTTGCCGGCAGCGTCGCGCCGCTCGGCACCGCGCTCACCGAGAGCCAGCTCGGGCTGCTCTGGAAGATGGCGGACGAGCCGATCCTCTGCTTCGACGGCGACCGCGCCGGTCAGAAGGCGGCCTATCGCGCCGCGGATCTTGCGCTGCCATTCCTCGCGCCCGGCAAGAGCCTGCGTTTCGCGCTGCTGCCGGAAGGGCAGGACCCCGACGATCTCGCGCGCTCCGGCGGGCGCGGCGCGATCGAGGAGGTGATTGGAGCTGCCCGCCCGCTCGCCGACATGATCTGGTCGCGCGAGCTTGAAGGCGGCAATTTCGCCACGCCCGAGCGCCGCGCCGCGCTGGAGGCGCGCATCAAGGAGCTGACGAACGGCATCCGCGACGAGGTGGTGCGGCGCTATTACCGCGACGAGTTCGCCGAGCGGCTGCAGCGCACCTTCGCCCCCGACGGCGGCCGCGGTGGCTTCAATGGCCGGGGCAATTTCCGTCAAAGCCAAGGCGGTGGCGGCCGCCCATTCCAGCCCAGGGGCGGAGCGGCGAATCGATTCGGCGGCCAGGGCTTCAGAGGCGGCGGCCGCGGCGCGTTCGCCCCCACCCCGCTACCATCAGGCCCCTACCAGGCAGCCAGCCCCCAGCTGGCGGCAAGCCCGATCATGAAGGGCCAGCGCAGCGCCATCTCCCGCCGGGAGGCCCTGATCCTGCAATGCCTGATCAACCACCCCTGGCTGCTGCATGACCACCTCGAGGAGGTCGCGGCCCTGGAGCTGGCCCATCCCGAGGCCCACAAGCTCAGGGCGGGCATCATCGCCGCCTTCGCCAACGACCATCACCATTCGCCCGACCCCGAGGAGCAGGCCGAGAAAATGCGGTCGGACCTCGCGAAGGGTGGATTTTCGCAAGTCCTTCAAAGGGTTGAGAACGGCATCACGACCGCCGCGGTGTGGGGCGCGCGCGAGGGCGCGGCGCGGGACGACGTTCTTGCCACATGGCATCAGCTGGTTGCCTTGCATCGGCAATGGCATTCACTACTTAGGGAGCTGAAGGACGCCGAGCTGGCCTTGGGGGAAGACCCCAGCGAGGCCAATTTGGCGTGGCTGCGTGACGTCAAGGCTCGGATAGGTGAAGTCGACGGTACCGAAGCCCTGATCGAGGGTTTTGGCGAGCTGTCGGGTCGGTTCCAGAAGAGCATGTGATGAAAAGAATCATGCGGACGGCCGGTGCCGGAACCGCTAAAAGACTCGCCAAATCCAAGGTTTGGCGGCAAAAACAGGGTTAATCGAGGCTTAACGGTCTTGTAGCACTTTGGCCATTAGGCGGCCGCAGGCAGAACAGACGCGTCAGGAATGAATCCGCGCAATCGCTGTTGGCACTACACCTGCATCCGCTGCGACAAAGAGGCTGACGAAGCGTTAGGCAATTCCGGCGAGAGAGAGTTGGGGGTGGCGAGAGACATGTGCGCCGCCCTTTCCGTGTCGAGAGCTGCCGAAGCGAGAGCGTCGAGCAACAGGTTCATGTGAATTCAGGCAGGCGCTGCGAAGCGCCTCGCGTGAAGCGCGTTTAGGAGCAATGGATGGCCACCAAGGCAAAGACGCTGCAGGCGAAGGACAAGGAAAAAGACGACAAGGCAGCGGACGCGCCGGAGAAGGACTCCCAGGACGCGCCGTCGCCCTTGCTCGACCTGTCCGACGCCGCCGTGAAGAAGATGATCAAGCAGGCCAAGAAGCGCGGCTTCGTGACCTTCGATCAGCTCAACGAAGTCTTGCCGTCGGACCAGACCTCGCCCGAACAGATCGAGGACATCATGTCGATGCTCTCGGACATGGGCATCAACGTCACCGAAGCCGACGACACCGAAGGCGAGGAAGAGAAGGACGAGGGCGAGGACGAGACCGACAACGAGCTCGTCGAGGTCACCCAGAAGGCCGTCACCGAGGTCAAGAAGAGCGAGCCGGGCGAGCGCACCGACGATCCCGTGCGCATGTATCTGCGCGAGATGGGCACGGTCGAGCTGCTCTCCCGCGAAGGCGAAATCGCGATCGCCAAGCGCATCGAGGCCGGCCGCGAGGCCATGATCGCGGGGCTGTGCGAAAGCCCGCTGACCTTCCAGGCCATCATCATCTGGCGCGACGAGCTCAACGAGGGCAAGATCTTCCTCCGCGACATCATCGATCTCGAAGCCACTTATGCCGGCCCCGACGCCAAGGCCGGCATGAACAATGCGATGATCGCCGGCCCCACCGGCGAGGCCGGCGAAGCCACGGCTGAAGGTGGTGATGTCGCCTCCGTTGCCGCGCCCGCGCATGTCGCCCCGCCGGCCGCGCCGCCGGCGCCGACCCCGTTCCGTGCCGCCGCTGCACCCGGTGCCGCCGAAGCCGAGGAGAAGGATCCGGCCGAGGCCGCCGCCGAATCCGACATCGACGACGACGAGTTCGAGAACCAGATGTCGCTCGCGGCGATCGAGGCCGAGCTCAAGCCGAAGGTGGTCGAGATCTTCGACAAGATCGCCGACAGCTACAAGAAGCTGCGCAAGCTTCAGGAGCAGGACATCCAGAACCAGCTCCAGAACGAGTCGCTCTCGCCGCACCAGGAGCGCAAGTACAAGAAGCTGAAGGACGAGATCATCGTCGAGGTGAAGTCGCTGCGCCTCAACCAGGCGCGTATCGACTCACTCGTCGAGCAGCTTTACGACATCAACAAGCGCCTCGTCTCGCATGAGGGCCGATTGATGCGCCTTGCCGACAGCCACGGCGTCGCGCGCGAGGACTTCCTGCGCAATTACACCGGCTCGGAGCTCGATCCGCGCTGGCTCAACCGCGTCTCGAAACTTTCCGCAAAGGGCTGGAAGAACTTCGTCCATCACGAGAAGGACCGCATCAAGGACCTCCGTCACGAGGTGCATCAGCTCGCCGCCCTGACCGGCCTCGAGATCGTCGAGTTCCGCAAGATCGTGCATTCCGTGCAGAAGGGCGAGCGCGAGGCTCGCCAGGCCAAGAAGGAGATGGTGGAAGCCAACCTCCGTCTGGTGATCTCGATCGCCAAGAAATACACCAACCGCGGCCTGCAGTTCCTCGACCTGATCCAGGAAGGCAACATCGGCCTGATGAAGGCGGTCGACAAGTTCGAGTACCGCCGCGGCTACAAGTTCTCGACCTACGCCACGTGGTGGATCCGGCAGGCGATCACGCGCTCGATCGCCGACCAGGCCCGCACCATCCGCATCCCCGTGCACATGATCGAGACGATCAACAAGATCGTGCGCACGTCCCGCCAGATGCTCAACGAGATCGGCCGCGAGCCGACCCCGGAAGAGCTCGCCGAGAAGCTCGGCATGCCCCTGGAGAAGGTCCGCAAGGTCCTCAAGATCGCCAAGGAGCCGCTCTCGCTCGAAACCCCGGTCGGTGACGAAGAGGATTCGCATCTCGGCGATTTCATCGAGGACAAGAACGCGATCCTGCCGATCGACGCCGCGATCCAGTCCAACCTGCGCGAGACCACCACGCGCGTGCTGGCCTCGCTCACCCCGCGCGAAGAACGCGTCCTGCGCATGCGCTTCGGCATCGGCATGAACACCGACCACACGCTGGAAGAAGTCGGCCAGCAGTTCAGCGTGACGCGCGAGCGTATCCGCCAGATCGAGGCAAAGGCGCTAAGGAAGTTGAAGCATCCGTCAAGGAGCAGGAAGCTGCGGAGCTTCTTGGATAATTGATTGAAGACGGCGATCGAAAGCAAAACGGCGGGCCTTGGCCCGCCGTTTTGTCTTGTCGTCATTGTGAGCGCAGCGACGCAATCCAGAGTCTTTCCGCGGAAGCGATTCTGGATTGCTTCGCTGCGCTCGCAATGACGTGGCGATTGGAGGCCTACTTCTTCTTCGCCCCGACCCGTTCGAGCCGCTTGATCTCCAGCGTCGGCTTGCCGCTCTTCTCCGCGATCTCGCGGTCCTGTTCCATGATGAAGCCGCGCGCGGGTTCGTCGCCGTCGAGGCCGCCGAGCAGTTCTGCGGGCACGCGGCGGTTGGAGCGTTGGGAATCGTCTTCATAGACGACGTTGAAAAAGGCAAATTCGCCTTTGGGATTGGTTCCGGGTTTCTTGGCCATGGCGGCTTGTCGTCGATAGAAGCGCCGTAGTCAAATGACTTTGCGCGCCTGCGGGGTCTGTGCGGAGCGGTGGCCGCGGACCCGCTGCATCGGAGAGCCCAGTCTCATGAACGCTTCTCACGAACGCTCGCCTCAATAAACGGCGGGCCGGGCCCGCCGTTTATCTCGGGTCTTCAGTGTCGCCTGGGGCTGGCGGGGCGACAACCTAAAATAGAAGGCTATAGAAGACGCTCTGCGATGGCAAGGCAAATCAGGACGGCGTCGATGTCGCAGCGAGTCGCATCAGATATGCGTTGGCTGCGATGTGCGATGTGGCGCCCCATCGAAGCAATTGCTTGGACTGTCAAACCACTTTGTTCATCTTCGCGCCCTCTCGCCGCACGCATGTGGGTCGCGCTGTTGTCGGAAGCTGCGCTGGCCTGCATGTTCCTCCCGCTTGCGTGCAGATGACGTGATCGACGCACGAAGCGAGTTCCATCGCGCACATATCTCATTGCGTGCGCCTGCGCTGCGCCACCTCCTGCACGGCGAGTCGCGATCCGTGTCCGCCGCCGCCTTTGCCGCTGTCCTCTTTCCGCCCCTGCGCCATGATCGCGCTGCCCATCGCAGCCGAGCCGAAGGTGATGAGGAAGGAGGCCAGCAGCAGCGCCAGCGCGATGCCGGGCGAACGATCGGCGAAGATCAGCTCGCGCAGATGTCCGGGATTGAGCCAGAGCAGGCCGCCGACGAGAAGCGCCGCGGCGCAGGCCCCGATCGCGAGGTTGATGGCGAGCAGGCGGAACAAGGGGATGCGGAGCAGGGAGCGGATTGGTTGAGGCTGCTGGTGGTGGGGCATGGGTGATTGCTTCATGCTGGCTGAAAACGGCGATCGCGCGACGCTAGCAGCGATATCATAGCGGCAACTCTCTCGTCCGTCATTCCGGGGCGCGACGAAGTCGCGAGCTATGGTGCGCAATTGCGCACCTGAGCATCCATTCATCCACCATCTCTGCCGCCCGATGGATTCCGGGCTCGCGCTGCGCGCGCCCCGGAATGACGAGGGGAGAGTATCGCCTCACCTCACGCCGCCGGCGCAGCCCGGCCGGCGGCCGCGCGCTGCTGCGCTGCGTGCTGGCGTTCCATCATGGTCTGCCACAGCGTTGCGATGCTCGTTTGCGTCTGCGGTGCGATCAGGCAATGGCCTTCATTGTCGAAGCCGCAGAACCGCACGAGAGGATCCTTCCTCACCTCGATCAGCGCCTGGTTGATCATCTCGAGGCAGGTGATGACCTCGCCGACTTCGTGCAGGCGGGTGTGATGCAGGATGTCCATCAGGCGGAACGTCATCACCGCGGGCTGGCCGAAGCTGATGCCGGGACGGCCGAGCTCGAGTAGCACGTTGACCGCCGGCAGCACGCCCCTGATGTGCTCGAGCACGCCGGCGACGTCCTCCACGCTGCAGGCGACGAGATGGGACGCCTGGGGCGGGATGGTTACGGGCGCGCGCGGCGCAAGCCCGAGCGAGCTGATCACCTCCTGCTCGATCCATTGCCGCACCGCTGCGGGCGCATTGCGGATCTGCTCGGCGGTCAGGGTAATTCCGGTCATGGGCGCGTCTCCTGGGCGGGCGCTGCTGTCTGCCGCAATCTAGGAAAGATAGCGTGAGACAGTTTGATGCGGATCAAGCTTGCTGCTTTGACGCTCGCTGCTTTCCCGGGCATGATCCGCGCACTGCTTCGCGCCAGGTTTTGGGGGATTGCTCCATATGCTGAGACTGCTTCTCGCCGCCGCGTCGGTGCTGTGTCTGGCCGGCGGCTCGGCGCAGGCCGCGCGCTGCGGCGGCGACTTCAACGCCTTCGTCGCGGCGATGGCGCAGGAGGCCCAGGCGGCCGGCGTCTCGGCGAGCGTGACCAACGCGGCGCTCAGCGGCGTGACTCCCGATGCTGCGGTGCTCGCCTTCGACCGCCGCCAGCGCTACACCTTCAACAAGAGCTTTGAGCAATACGTCTCGACCCGCGTCGGCCCGGGCCGCATCAATGGCGGCCGCGCGCTGCTGCAGCGCCACGCTGCGCTGCTCTCGCGCATCGAGCAGCAGTTCGGCGTGCCGCGCTACATCCTGGTCGCGATCTGGGGCCTGGAGAGCGATTTCGGCAAGGGCGACATCGGCAAGATGCCGGTGGTCCGCACGCTGGCGACGCTGGCGCATGATTGCCGCCGCACCGATTTGTTCCAGGGCGAGCTGCTCGCCGCGCTGAAGATCGTGCAGCGCGGCGACCTGCCGCTGCGCGACCTCATCGGCGCCTTTGCCGGCGAGATCGGCCAGACCCAGTTCCTGCCGTCGTCCTACATCAAGTACGGCGTCGATTTCGACGGCGACGGCCATGTCGACCTCCGCCGCAGCGTCCCCGACGTGCTCGCCTCGACCGCGAACCTCCTGCACACGAGCGGCTTCAAGATGGGCCAGCCCTACGGCGAGGGCACCGCCAATTTCGAGGCGATGCGCGAGTGGAACAGGGCGGTGGTGTATCGCAAGACGATCGGCTATTTCGCGGACCGGCTGGCGGGGCAGTGAGGGCGCTGAACTCGTAGGGTGGGCAAAGGCGCACTTGCGCCGTGCCCACCATCTCGTGTCGTCGTAAGAAGTCGTGGGCACGCTTTCGCTTTGCCCACCCTACGACAGCGGAGTGCAGGTGTCGCCATCGCGTCCCTGACCTCACGTCCCCTTCGCCATCCTCTCCAGCTTCCGTTGCAGCGGCGCCCAATAGGTGCCCGGACGGAAGCGCTGCAGCAGGTCCATGAAGCGGGCGTCGTTGCCGATCAGGATGCGCGGCGCGTTGCTCTCGATGCCCTTGATGATGCGCAGCGCGGCGTCCTTCGGCGTGGTCCTGGCCGCGTTCTCGAACCGCTCGATCGACTGCGCACGGCGGGCATTGTCGGTGACGCCGACGCCGGTGCGGGAATTGCGCGCGATCGCGGTGGCGACGCCGCCGGGATGCACGACCGACAGCCTGACCGGGCTGCCCGCGACGCTGAGCTCATGCCGCACGCTCTCGGAAAAGCCGCGCACCGCGAATTTCGCCGCCGCATAGGCCGATTGTCCGGGCGGGGCGATGATGCCGAAGATCGAGGAGAGGTTGACGATATGCGCCTCGCTCCTGGTCTTCAGATGCGGCAGGAAGGCGCGCGTGCCGTGCACCACGCCCCAGAAATTGATGTCGAACAGCCAGTCCATCTGCGTCTGGTCGATCTCCTCGAACAAGCCCATCAGCGCCACCCCGGCATTGTTGACGACGATGCCGAGCTCCGGATGCGCGGAAATCGCCTCGGCTGCGAACTGTGCGATATCGGCGGGCTCTCCGACGTCGACGCGATGGACGCTGACCTTGCGGCCGCGCCCGATCTCCGCAGCAACCGTCTTCAGCCCGGCCTCGTCGCGATCGGCGAGCGCGAGATCGCAGCCGCGCCGCGCAAGCTCGATGGCCAGCGCCCGGCCGATGCCGCTGGCCGCTCCCGTGATGGCGGCGGCGCCGCAAATTGCTGTCATGATGTTCCCCGTCGATCTCCCGCAGATGGAACTATGCTTTACATTTTTTCATAATGGAACCGAACTCGACGCGAATTTTCTCCTTAACATACGTTACGCAAGCGAGCATTGGAGACGCCGATGGGACAAGCGCAACCATTCCCCGCCACCGCGCTGATCGTGGAAGACGACGTCATGCAACGCGAGATGCTGTGTCTTCTGCTGGAAGAGAGCGGCTACCAGGTGATCCAATGCGAGAGCGCCGAGGCCGCCGAGCGCGTGCTCGAGAAGAGCGCCGGCGCGCTCTGCCTGATGATGACCGACGTGCAGCTTGCCGGCCGCATGAACGGGGTCGAGCTCGCCCATGTCGCCAAGGACCGCAATCCCAGGCTCGACGTCGTCGTCACCTCCGGCCGCCCGCTGATGCAGCCCTTGCCCCAGGGTGCGAAGTTCTGGGCCAAACCCTGGGCGCCGCTCGACGTGCTGCGCGAAGCCGAACTCGCGCAGCTGTCCTGACCCTCCTCGACCCGTCATCCTGAGGTGCGCGCGCTGCGGCGCGATAGCGCCGTGGCGCAAGCCTCGAAGGATGCGCGGCCCCGATGCAGCCGGGCCGTCGCCCTTCGAGGCTTGCTCTGCAGCGCTGCGCGCAGTAGAGCGCGCACCTCAGGGTGACGGTGTCAAAATTGCTTTGTTTGCGGGACAGGACAGTTCTCAGCCCGCGTTCTTGAGGTCGAGACCTCGCTTTCTCACCCCGAGGCGGGCTGCTAAGGTCCGGCTATGTCCTGGTCCTTCCTGCTCACCTCGCTCATCGTCGTCGCCTCGCCCGGCACCGGCGTGCTCTACACGCTGGCTGCGGCGCTGACGCGCGGCTCGCGCGCCAGCCTCGCCGCCGCCTTCGGTTGCACGCTCGGGATCGTGCCGCATATGTGTGCCGCGATGCTGGGGCTCGCCGCCGTGCTCCACACCAGCGCGCTCGCCTTCGCCGCGCTGAAATGGGGCGGCGTCGCCTATCTGCTCTACATGTCCTGGCAGGCGTTGCGTGAGAGCGGGGCACTTTCTGTCGAGGCGGGCATCCGTGAGCGTTCGAGCGGCCGCGTCGTCGTCACCGGCTTTCTGATCAACATCCTCAATCCCAAGCTGTCGATCTTCTTCCTCGCCTTCCTGCCGCAGTTCATCGCCGCGGACGAGGCCCATGTGCTGGCGCGCATGCTGGAATTGAGCGGCGCCTTCATGGCGATGACCTTCGCGGTGTTCGTCGTCTACGGCCTCTGCGCCGCCTCGGTGCGCGAGCGCGTCATCTCCCGCCCGCGCGTCATGGCCTGGCTGCGCCGCAGCTTCGCCGCCGGTTTTGCCGCACTCGGCGCCAAGCTGGCGTTTGCGGAGCGGTAGCCCTCCGGCCAAACAAAAAGCGGGCTCGCGCCCGCCACATCAAAAACCTTCAACCCGACCCGACGCCCGGGCGGAGCGAGGCTCCACCCGGGCAAAGAACAAGCCTCGTTACTTCTTCTTCGCCTTCTTGGCCTTCTTCGCCTTCTTCTTCGTCGCCTTCTTCGCTTTCTTAGCCATAGGATCCTCTTAAGGGTTAATGGTGAAACGCGACACGAGGGATGCTCGGCGGAGGGCCAGCCTCGCAACATCCTCGACGACAAACTCAGCAGATTCGCAGCTCTCTGCCCCGCGCTGTCACATCCATGTCATCGCGTTATCCACAGCTCAGATGCATTTTCAGGTGATTTTGCCGCGCGAATCCGCTTCGCGGCCCCGCCGCGGCGCGGCCCACGCGTCTGCGGCAGGGCTTGATTAACGATGCCGGAGGCCGCTCGCGGGATTCATCAATCCAAAACCAACGCCGGAGTTTGCGCGATTGCGGTGAGACTCCATTAAGCGCGTCGCGCGCATGATCCTCCGCAAGAACACGGGGGCGGGTATGTACGGACGTTTGCCAAACGAAGAGGGCGGGACCATGCGCGTCCCGCAGTCGCCATGCTGAGCGTGCCGACACTCTGGACCGTCATCGTCATCAACTTCCTGGCGCTGGGCATGGTGTGGGCCTATGTGGCGCGCGCCTATCCCAAATTCGAGGCGGCGCGGTACTGGACGGCGGCCGCGGTGCTGGCCGCATCGGGCGCGGCGATCTCAATGCTGCGCGACGTGATGGACCCGCGCCTTCCGCTGATCGGCGGCGGCGGCATCATGATCTTTTCGTCCTGGCTCGCCTGCATGGGTGTGGCGCGGTTCTATCACCGGCCGGTATCCTGGCCGGCCGCCATCGTCAGTTCGCTGCTCTGCACCGCCGGGCTCGCGTTCTTCCTGGTCGTCGTCGACAACATGCCGATGCGGGTCGTGATCTACTCGCTGGGCCAATCGACCCCGATCCTGCTGACGCTGCCGCTGCTGATCGGCGAGCAGAACGGCCGGGAGAACCCCGGCGCCCGGCTCGCTGCGATCGTGGGATTTCTGTTGCTGTCGATTCACGCCGTCCGCTCCGGCGCGGCGCTGCTCGGCTATGGCGGCGCCATCACGGCGATCAACTTCAACGGCTTGCAGTCCATCATGATCCTGCTCCTGGTGTTTCTGGCCATGGGCTGGAATTTCGCCTGCCTGCTGATGGCGATCGAGCGGTTGCGCAACGAGGTCGCCGACCTCGCGCTGCTCGACGATCTCACCGGCGTCGCCAACCGGCGGCATCTGTTGCAGCGCCTGACCGAGGAATGCGCCCGCTCCGAGCGCAGTCATCGGCCGTTCGCGCTACTGGTGATCGATCTCGACGGCTTCAAGACCATCAACGACACCCACGGCCATGCCGCCGGCGATGCCTGCCTGAAGCACTTCACCCTGATGGCGCAGACGCGGCTTCGGCCCGGCGACATGCTGGCCCGCACCGGCGGGGACGAGTTCTGCGTCGTGCTGCCATCCTCGTCCCTGCGCGAGGCCGCGGTGATCGCCCGCCGCGTGCTCGAGGTCTGCCGCCAGGATGCCGAGGCCTGCACCGGCAACGACATCCCGATCGCGATCTCGATCGGCGTCGCGCAGTGGGATCACGGCATCGGCGCCTTCCCGGACCGC
The DNA here is from genome assembly GCF_003957705.1 of Bradyrhizobium sp. LVM 105. Classification (NCBI taxonomy): domain Bacteria; kingdom Pseudomonadati; phylum Pseudomonadota; class Alphaproteobacteria; order Hyphomicrobiales; family Nitrobacteraceae; genus Bradyrhizobium; species Bradyrhizobium sp. LVM 105. The sequence goes on from NZ_QZMV01000008.1 coordinate 154,616, forward strand.
CTGATGGCCAATGCCGACCACGCGCTCTACGCCGCCAAGAAGAACGGCAAGAACGACTTTGCCGTCTACGATCCGGCGCCGCCGCTGTCGCCCGAGCCGACCGGCTCGCGCGAGGCTTCGCGCTATTTCGCCTGAGGCCGTGCTAGATTGCGGTCCCCGTCGGACCCGCATGATGATTGCTCGCCTGCTCGCGGCCGCTCTCGCCGCTCTCTGTCTGATCGTCCCCGCCAATGCCGAGGACGCCGAACCGACAAAACTCGCGCGCGCCTCCGGCACGCCCGAGATTCCCGGCCTGAAGATTGTCTGGCTGGCGCCGTGGGGTGACGTCCGCGACGCAAGGCCCTGGCGCAACATCATCGTGCACCAGACCGAAGGGCCGGCGGGCTCGGCGCGCGGCGGCGCGCAGGCGCAGGCGAAGGCCCCGACGCGCCGCGGCGTCACGGTGTGGGTCGAGACCGACGGCACGGTCTATTGGGCGGTCGCCGAAAACATGGTGCCGACCCATGGCGACGGCGCCAACCGCAACGACAACAAGTACATCGACAACCGCTCGACCTATCGCCAGGTCGTGCGCGACAATTCGATCGGCGTCGAGTTCGCCGGCAATTATCCCGACGTCGCCGCAGGTCCGACCGAGGCGCAGGTCGCGGCGTGGAAGATCCTGGTGAAGGTGCTGCGCACGCGCTACGACATTCCCCTCGACCGCGTCTATGCGCACAACTGGATCGACTACAAGGACGCGCGCTATTGCGAAGGCTGCTGGCTCGCGACCCTGGCGCGGATGTGGGGGGAGTGACGGCGGAGCTCACACCGCCTGCGACATCCAGCCGAACAGCCGCGCCATCAGTCCCGGCCGGCGTGGCAACTCCGGCTCGTCCACGGCCAGAACGCGCTTCAAGAAGTAATCCAGGAACACCATGTCGTTCGGCTCGGTGACGGTGAACGACTCCTCGCCGAAGAACACGCTGTAACTGTAGAAGAACGGGCCCATCAGCGGGATCGTCGCCGTGCCGGCATAATCCTTGGAGATCACGAACTCCGACGGCTCCAGGCCGTGCTCGCGCATCGCCTGCTCGACCAGCGGCAGCTTGCGGATGAACTGGGCCGAGAAGCCGCCAACGGTGGATTGCAGAATGATCGACACGGCGCTTGTCCACTCGCTGCTATCGGTCCGATCATTCTGGGTCGGTCGATTGGCAGCGCGGGTTCAAGGCGCGGGCCGGTTCTATGACGGCGAACCACAACCACCGCTGTCATCGCCCGGCTCGACCGGGCGATCCAGTATTCCAGAGGTGTGCGTTGAAGATCTCGCTGCCGCTACGGGGGCCGCGGCGTGCTGGATGCCCCGGTCAAGCCGGGGCATGACAGCGAGGGTGGGCGGGCTTCGCGTACGATGCTCATCCCCACAAACAAAAAGCCGGCGTCGCCGCCGGCTTTCTGTCTTTCGATCCGCCAATCTCTCTGTCGCGGCGAAGCCCCGCTTAATGCGCGGCTTCCAGCGCGGCCTGTTCGGCCCTTGCGATCGTGCCCTTGACCGCGGACTGCACCTTCTCGAAGGCGCGGACCTCGATCTGGCGGACGCGCTCGCGCGACACGCCGAACTCGGCGGCAAGGTCTTCCAGCGTCATCGGCTCATCGGCGAGGCGTCGGGCCTCGAAGATGCGGCGTTCGCGCGGGTTGAGCACGCCCATGGCGCCGTTCAGCGCCTCGCGGCGGTGATCGTACTCCTCGTGCTCCGCCATCATGGCTTCCTGGTTGGGCGTGTTGTCGACCAGCCAGTCCTGCCATTCGCCGGCCTCGCCGTCGTCGCGGATCGGCGCGTTGAGCGACGCGTCGCCGCCGAGGCGGCGGTTCATGTCGATCACGTCCTGATCGGTGACGCCGAGGCGCTTGGCAATGACCTTCACCTGGTCGGGGCGCAGATCGCCTTCGTCCAGCGCGTTGATCTTGCTCTTCGCCTTGCGCAGGTTGAAGAACAGCTTCTTCTGGTTCGCGGTGGTGCCCATCTTCACGAGCGACCAGGAACGCAGGATGTACTCTTGAATCGACGCCTTGATCCACCACATGGCGTAGGTGGCGAGACGGAACCCCTTCTCGGGTTCGAAACGCTTCACCGCCTGCATCAGGCCGACATTGCCTTCCGAGACGACCTCGGAGATCGGCAAGCCGTAGCCGCGATAGCCCATGGCGATCTTGGCCACGAGCCGGAGATGGCTGGTGACGAGTTGGTGCGCCGCGTCGCGATCGTCATGCTCGCGCCAACGCTTGGCGAGCATGTATTCCTGCTGGGGTTCCAGCATCGGGAATTTGCGGATCTCGGCGAGGTAGCGAGATAGGCCGGATTCTCCATTGAGGACCGGCAAAGCAGCGGTACGGGCCATAGTGCGCCCTCCAAAGGTTCAGGCCCCCGATAGCGGCGGGCCAGGCAGACGACCGCTGTGTCAAAGCCGGCCGGGCTGCGATGTTCCGCGTCGGTCATTCCAACGCAGGCGCAATATACTCCATCGGGGGGCAAAAAGGGAAGGATTGCTGACGTCACGTCCCCGTGTGGCAGCTATAACTTTTTGTAATGTAACGACTTTCTTAAAACGGCTGCGTCATAGCGCCGCTTTCAGGGTGCCCTGGAGGAGAAGCAAATCCTCCGGTAGAGGCGCCTCCCAGTGCAGTAATTCTCCCGTCCTCGGGTGCTCCAATACCAGCAGGTAAGCGTGGAGCGCCTGCCGTCCGAGCGCGGCGAGGGCGGCTTGCGACTCGGGGCCGAGCTGGTTCGCCTTGGTCTTGAAGTGCGGGCCATAGACCGCATCCCCCATCAGGGGATGGCCGATATGAGCGAGATGGACGCGGATCTGGTGGGTGCGTCCGGTCTCGAGCTCGCAGGCGAGCAGCGACGCCACGCCCTTGCCGTCGCGCCCGGCAAAGCTCTCCAGGATTTCCCAATGCGTCACCGCCTCGCGGCCGCCCTGGCGCACCGCCATCTTCTCGCGGGCATGCGGATGGCGGTCGATCGGCGCATCGACGGTGCCGCGGTGGCGGCCGGGCACGCCCCAGGCAAAGGCCATGTAGCCGCGCCGCATCTCGCCGGTGCGGCCGTGATCGGCGAACTGCGCCGACAGCGAGGCGTGGGCCATGTCGTTCTTGGCGACCACCATCAGCCCCGTGGTGTCCTTGTCGAGCCGGTGCACGATCCCGGGCCGGCGCACCCCGCCGATGCCCGAGAGCGAAGCGCCGCAATGGGCAATCAGGGCGTTGACCAGCGTGCCGGTCTCGTGGCCGGCGGCAGGATGCACCACCAGCCCCTTCGGCTTGTTGATCACGACGATGTCGTCGTCCTCGAACACGATGTCGAGGGCGATCTCCTCGCCCTTGGGCTCGGCGGGCGCCGCCTCCGGCACGTCGATTGTGATCGTATCGCCGGATGCGACGTGATAAGCGGGGTCGCGGACCGGGGCCGCCTTCAGGCTCACCGCTCCCGCCAGGATCAGGGTTTTGAGCCTTGATCGCGACAGCTCCGGCAGGCGCGCCGCCAACACGCGGTCGAGCCGGGCCGAGCCCTCGTCGCCGGCGACCACGACCTCTAACCTCTGCGCTGAACCAAGACCCTTGGGGCCAAGACTTTCCATGACGACGTCTGATACCGCTGTTCCCGAACCGACCCCCGAGCAGGCCGCGCTGTTCGCGCGGGTGCGGCGGATGATGCTGATCGCGGGGTTGACCACGGCGCTGGCGATCTGCGCCGTTTTGATCGCGGTGGGCTACCGCCTTTTCAAGTCGGAGGGAAGGGCGACCGAGCCGGCCGGCGACGTCACCGCCACCCTGCCCAAGGGCGCCAGGATCGTCTCGACCGGGGTTGCGGGCGACCGGCTCGTGGTCACGCTGGATCTCGGCGGGGTCATCGAGATCCGGACCTTCGACGCCCATAGCCTGAGGCCCGCCGGACGGCTGAAATTCGCCAATGAGCCTTAAAAGGCCCGTCGGGGTCCTTGCGGCGGACAAATTTCGAGGCTATTGGCTAGCCCTCACGCTCCCTTCGTCTAGCGGTTAGGACGCGGCCCTCTCAAGGCTGAAACAGGGGTTCGATTCCCCTAGGGAGCGCCATTGTCTTCAACCCAGCCCTTCCCCTGATCTCGATTTGATTGTTCCACCCCTTGGGTGAACCTGTGGCATTGGCAATCAATATCCGGGCCGAGAACGAGTCTGCCGGCGAGATCGAGCGGTTGTGGGATCAGGTTGCCGTGTTCGAGGTCGAGGCCTCGATGCGCGCCCTCGGCTATCGGCCCCATTTTACATTTGCCATCTACGACTCGGCGGCGGTTGACGAGAAGGCTGCGTGGGACGCGATGCTGGCAGCTGTTGCCGGCGAGACGCAACTGCGGATCGAGTTCAAGCGAATTCGCTGGTTCGAAGGTTCTCCGCTCGTTCTCTGGGCGGAGCCGGAGGCCAATGAAACCCTGGCTCGCATCCATGCCGCCATCAGCGCGGCAACTGATCCAGCGCATTGTCGTCCTCATTACCGGCCCGGCGCCTGGACCCCCCATTGCACGCTCGGCACCGCCGTTGCCGATGAGCGGCGCGATGAGGCGATTGCCTTTGCACGCGCGTTTGATCGCAACATGGAAGTGCTGTTCGACGTGGCGGATTGCGTCGTCTTTCCTCCGGTGCGGATCATCGCCGAGCGGAGATTGCCGCCGTAATTGGTGGCCGCTTCGGCGTCATTGATTGCAATGCATCAATTGGCGCCCCACCGCCGCCCTCTCACGCCGTCGTGCCGTCGATCGACCGCCGGATCACCTGCTGCACTTGCCCATTCGACAGGAACAGATCGTGGTTGACGATGCCCCAGCCTTCCGCTGACGCATCGATCACGCGCACGCCGAGCCGCGCGATAGCGGCCTTCTCGGCGGCGCCGACCCTGGTCATGCCGCCTGCGAGCTGTCCCGACAGCGCCAGTGCGCGGTCGTTGGTCGCGGCGATCACGGTGATCTTGCCGGCGAGCGGGCCGATGCGCTGGACCGCCGAGGAGAACACGTCCATGTCGATATCGGGCGCGGCAAACACCACCGCGCCGATCTTGCTCGTGACCGTCTCGCCGTATCGCGCATGGAGCTGGCGCAGGCTTTCGAGCGTCAGCATGGTTCCCATGCTGTGCGCAACGATGTGCACGCGGCCCGTCCCCGGCGCCGACACCAGCGTCGAGAGCACCCGTTCGAAATCGTCGCGCGACCACATCGCGCTGTCGCGGTCATAGGCGTAGTCGAACAGCCCGGCCTTGGAGGGCCAGGCGAACACCATGGTGCGGCCGCGGAACTTGATCGCATCGGAGAGGTAGGCGCCATCCAGCACCGCCGTCTCGAACGTCTGCTTGAAGCCATGCACATAGATCAGCACGTCGCCTCCGCCGGCCTGCGCGGCGAGGTCGCCGGCGTCGGCCGGCACCGGTTCGATCCGATCAAGACGCCAGCTGCCAAGTCCGACCGAGGCGAGCGACAGGCGGCTCTCGTCGGGCGCCACCAGCTTGGCCCGCGCGACCGTCATGCTCGTTGCGCGCTCCGGCCCGAACCAGGGTTTGGCGCGAGCACCATTCACGGGCTTGCGCGTGGTGGCGACAAGCAATGTGGAGTCGACGGAGAGCGACGAGGCGTCGAAGCGCGCGCCGGTCGCACCCAAGCCGGCGCATCCGCCGAGCGCGAGGGCGCTCCCTGTCGACAGAAGTCCGCCGAGGAAAGCGCGGCGCGACATGGAATGGTCGCGTTGCGGAAGATCTTGGACGATCACACGGAACCTTTGGGAACTTTGCCCACCTTAATGCCGCCCCGCCTAGTCCCTGAATGACAATGGGGGCGAGAAGACGGCGAAGGAGCCTTGCGTACCTCGTGACGTTCGAACGCGTGCCAGGTCAGTCGGCGATTTCGATGGAATGGAGCTCGCACCAATTGCGCTTCCTGAAGAAATGGCAGACGTCGTCGAAATCATCAGGCAGGAACTCGCGGACAAAGGCCAGCGCCAGGGGCTTGCCGAGGCCGAGATCTCGTTTGTCCGGGAGCGGGAGATATTTCTCCCGGTCGTCGATGTCATCGGGCAGTTCGTCGTTGAACTCTTCCCCGTCCATGAAGTCGGTCTGATAGAAGATATTTCCGGTCTGTTTGCAGACGAAGGCGCGAAACTCTCCCATGTCGCCGTTGGTGTTGGCGAACTCGAACGCTGTGATGATGTCTTGGAACTTCGCGGGCATCGGACTTGGCTCCAAATCGCCGCAACTGCGGCCCCCTCAAGCCGCCTCGTAAGACGCGATTTTCCTGATCTGAGGTGCGAGCACGTCTTCCGCCGTTTCGAGGTCGAAACGGGTCTGGATGTTCATCCAGAACGCCGCGCCGGTCTTGAAGAATTTTCCCAGCCGCAGCGCGGTGTCGGCCGTGACGGGCTTTTCTTCGCGCGCAATGCGCTCGATCCGGGTGCGCGGCACGTTCAGCGCGGCCGCGACCGCGTAGGGGGTCAGCTTGAGCGGAACGAGAAATTCTTCGCGCAGGATTTCGCCGGGATGAATCGGCGGAAGTCTCCTTGCCATCTGCGAACTCCTTTTTGTTGGCCACAATCGGCCCGTCGAATTAGTGATAGTCCATGATCTCGACGTCTTCCGGTCCCGCGTCCGTCCATCGGAACACGATCCGCCACTGATCGTTGATGCGGATCGAGTGCTTGCCCGCCAATTCGCCCTTGAGAGCTACGAGGCGATTGCCGGGAGGCGACCTGAGGGCTTCGAGAAAATCGGCGGCGTCCACCATGATGAGCTTTCGGCGCGCGATCTTTGCGAGGTCCGCCGGAAACCCCTTCGGGATCGCCCGGGCCTGAAGGATAGGTTTGGCGAATTTCCCCCGGAAGCTCTTGATCATGGTTGTACGTATCTCATTGAGATACGTACTTCAAGGCCTTGGTATCTCGTCGAGATACCAACTGGCCATCGCCAGGCCGGTCGAGGTCGCCCGTCGGGCGAAACACCCCAATCCGCTGTCAATCCCTCTTCGCAAAAACATTCCACTTTACCGAAATTCGGATTCGGCGTATGTGTCGGGCATCCCAGCCCACCAAAGGGGCGGTCGTACGTCGTTTCGAGCGCGGGCTGGGATTGCGGTGGACGCGGGCGGCGTTAAAGGCGGAGCTTGCGCGTGCAGGGCGAGATCACCTCGTGAGCATGCGTGACCCGCGAAGACGAACGGCGCCCCTGCGTACGGCGAAACCGTGTGGTCCTGGCCGTCGTTGCTACGGTCAAGCCTTTCGCGGAGATGCCAGCGAGCCCGACCGGGCAGACTGCATCATCCAATTCGCGGGGCGAGGGAGGCCAGAAGGAAAGTTCGGCTCCCGGGAGAGCGCGGCATACAGGCCGTCAGACCATCGCGCAGGGAAGGCCGGGTTTTGGCTGCCCTGTGTCTCCCCTGTGCATTGCGTGTGCATCCATTCAGCACGGGGGTCTTTACGGGTGCCAGCCGGCGCCCGGCCTTCCCTGCGCCCTTTCCTTCGAGAGGGTGAGAAGAGAAGCACAGCTCGGGCACATCATGCCGCGAGGACGTGGGCGCTTGTCCGCGATTTGCCTGCCAGACGATCTTCCCTATCAGCATGCTGCGTCGGCTCCGGTGGAGGTGGTCGTCGCTTCCGGAATCTGCCTTGATGCGATCTCGAGGTGGAGGAGTGACGATATGAGCGGTATGGTGATCTCTGGCGGCCGGGTGGTGGATCCCGCAAGCGGCATGGATGCCGTCGCCGACGTGGCGGTAATGGACGGCAGGATCGCTGCGGTCGGCTCCTCGCTTGGCGGCGCCGAGCGGGTGATCGACGCCACCGGGCTCGTGGTCGCCCCCGGCTTCATCGATCTGCACGCGCACGGCCAGTCGATCCCCGCCGACCGCATGCAGGCGTTCGACGGCGTCACGACCACGCTCGATCTCGAGGCCGGCGTGCTGCCGGTGGCGTCCTGGTATGAGCGCCAGGCCAGGAAGGGGCGCGTGCTGAACTATGGTGCCGCCACCAACTGGGCCTTTGCGCGCATCGGCGCGATGACCGGCTCCAATGCCGAGAGCTCGCTGGAGGCGTTCGGCAACGCCATGCGCGACCGCCGCTGGATGGACAATGTCGCGACCGACGCGGAAGTCTCCGGCATTCTCGAACGTCTCGGGCGCGGGCTCAACGAAGGCGGCATCGGTATCGGCATCCTCAATGCTTACGCGCCGGGCGCCGGCGTGCAGGAGCTGACCGCGGTCTGCCAGCTCGCGGCTGCCAGGAACGTGCCGACCTTCACCCATGTCGCCTTCATGTCGCGCATCGACCCCGAAAGCGCGGTGGAAGCCTATATCCGCCTGATCGGCTATGCCGGCGCCACCGGCGCGCACATGCACATCTGCCATTTCAACTCGTCGAGCAAGACCGACGTCGAGCGCTGCCGCGCGCTGATCGCCAAAGCGCAGGCGCAGGGCCTGCCGATCACAGTCGAGGCCTATCCCTACGGCACCGGCTCGACCGTGCTGGCCGCCGCCTTCTTCAGCGACCCCGAATTCGTCGAGCGCAACGGCACCGGCTACGATTCCGTGCAGCGCGTGACCGACGGCTATCGCTTCCACGACCGCGAGGAGCTGTTGAAGGCGCAGGCGGAGGAGCCGTCCTCGCTGGTGCTCTGGCACATCCTCGACACCGAGCACAATGCCCATCACCGCGACCTGCTCGACATGTCGGTGCTGTATCCCGGCGGCGCCATCGCCTCCGACGCGATGCCGTGGACAACGTCGGACGGCAAGACCTACACCGGCGATGCCTGGCCGCTGCCTGATGATGCCACCTCGCATCCGCGCTCGGCCGGCTGCTTCACCAAGTTCATTCGCGAATGGGTGCGCGAGCGCAAGACGGTGTCGCTGCTGGAAGGCGTGCGCAAATGCGCGCTGATCCCGGCCGAGATCTTGTCGCAGAGCACGCCGGCGATGCGCGCCAAAGGCCGGCTGCAACAAGGTGCGGACGCCGACATCGTCGTGTTCGACTACGAAAAACTCTCGGACCGCGCCACCTTCACGGCGATGAACCGTCCGTCCGAGGGCGTGCGGCACCTGATCGTCAGCGGCGAGGTGCTGATCAGCGACGGCATTCTCGATGTCGCGGCGCGGCCGGGAAAACCGGTGCGCCGCCCCGTCGTCGAGGGCTGACCCATGCCGGTCCCCATTCTGCTGGTCACGGGCTTTCTGGGGGCGGGCAAAACGACTGTCGTGAACCACCTGCTGGCGCATGCGGAGGGACGGCGCATCGCCGCCGTCGTCAACGATTTCGGCGCCATCAACATCGATGCCGAGCTGATCGCGGGCGCCAGCGACGGCGTGGTCAGCCTCGCCAATGGCTGCATCTGCTGCTCGCTGGAAGGCGACCTGCTCCGCACGCTTTCGACGCTGCTGCGGCGTGATCCGAAGCCCGATTATATCGTGATCGAGACCAGCGGCGTCGCCGATCCCGCCGACATCGTCCGCAATCTGATGGATCCCGTGATCCTGCGCGAGGCGCTGCTGGAGACGGTGCTGTGCGTGATGGACGCCGGCACACCGCCGGCCGCCCTCGACGATGCCCTCCAGCGTTCGCAATTGCGCGTCGCCGACATCGTGGCGCTCAGCAAGCTCGATCTGGCGGACGAGGGCGCGGGAATGCGGATGCGCGCCGCCATTCGCGCTCAGCGCGTTCCTGCAATGGTCGTCGATGCGCCACACGGCGCAATTCCGTCCGCGCTGCTGTTTCCCACGCATGTCGATCGCGCGCCCGCGCCGCGCACGCCCGGGCCGAAACGGCCGGCTGAGGACCGTTTCGAGACGCTGAGCTGGACCTCCGAGCATCCGCTGTCGCTGCCGCGCCTGCAACAGGCGATCGCCAGGCTGGCGCCGAAGCTGGCGCGCGCAAAAGGCCTGTTCGAGACGGTTGAGCAGCCCGGCCGCCAGATGGTGTTTCAATTCGCCGGCGGCCGCGCCACGCTGGCCCCTGGCGATGCGCCCGCGCCGGGCGTGCCGCGCGCGCGGATCGTCTTCATCGCCGAGCTCGGCGTGCTTTCGAAGGCGGAGCTCGACAGCATCATGGCGGCATGCGTTGCGGATGAGAAAGGTTCTGAAGGCGGAATAGGATTTGGATGACGCGATGCAGGCCGAGAACTCGAACACCTCGCCCGTAGGGAGAGGTCGGATCGCATCGAAAGATGCGATCCGGGTGAGGGGTTACAGTCTCACTGAGCACTGGATTGCCGATCGAACCAGGACCGTCTCGCCTTGGTCCCGATGCACCTTGCCGAAAATTCTCAAGAGGGGATATGCGCCCAGAACCCGTCGAGGCCTCAGCACAGGGCAAGCGCGTTGACCGCCCGTGTCGCCGCGTCTTCCTTGCCGGAGCCGACCAGCTGGCAGACGATGGATTCGAGCTCGCCCGGCTGCTTGCGGCGCGCGACCGCCAGCAATTGCATCAATCCGGCCTCGTCCTTCGACAGGCGCCGGCAGGACGGCGGCATGAAGCACAATTCGCAGGGCCGGCCGCTGCGCAGGATTCTGACCAGCGCGGCAGCGCGTGCCACCAGCAGCGGACTGTCGGAGACGCCGGGCGCCTCGTCGGCAAAGCGATAGGCCGCTTCCCAGCAATCGGAGGCGCCGGTCGTATAGGCCGCCCCGATGAACCGGAACAACGACAGCGCGACGCGGCAGAAATCGTCGTAGCTTTCGACGTAAGGGTGCGCCGCAAGCGCGGCCTGGAGCGGACAGAGCCGCGACTGGCCGGCGGCCGGGACCGTCACAGAACCGCAGACATTGGGGGACATGAACGATCTCGTCAGTGCAGCGTCGGGCTTCCGACCAGCCAGCTCTTCATCGCCATGGTGCGGTCATGATCGAAAGACCGCACCTGGCGGTCGGGCAGGATGAGGCCTGCCATGCGGAAGATCGTCGCGAGCCCCCGCACAGGCGCGAGCGCCCAATCGGCGCCGACCGGCGGCAGCCAGCTCTCGAACCGCTCGCGCGCGATGTCGATGCGATCCTGTTGTGCCGCGGCGATGGCATGCAAAATTTCCCGCTCGCTGTCCGACACGCGCGGGCAGGTCGGGCAGTGCACTTCGATGGCCGTATGGGCCGTGCAGGCGAATATCTCGATGATGGATTCCAGCGAGGCCACGGCATCGCCTACGCGAAAATGGTCGTACACTTCCTGGATGTCGGCTGCGGTCGGAACGGCACCTCCGCTGCGTGCCTTGGCCCGGAATCCCCAGATGAAGAGCCGTTCCGCCGCGCTCAGCGCGGGCAGGTCGAGAGACCTTGGTGATGTCGATGGATGCATGGAGCCTCTGGCCCTTGGCTGCTCGCACGCCACAGCTGGCGCGGGTTGTCTGCGTCGATCGTTCTGCCAGAGCCCCTGCCAAGTCAACGCGCGGAAGGCCGATATCGAGGTGTTCTAGATTTGAAGAGGTTTACATTCGAATGCGAGGCCGGGTCGTTGGACGACGACAGCGATGCGCGGCGGCGGGCCTGCGGCGGCCGCTGGCGGAACCGGAATGCTTAAGGCTTTGCTAAGAGGGGCGGGATAAATTGGCATATCTGTACCGCCAATTCTGCGAGCTCCGATGATTTTCTCCCGCATCAGTTTCAAGCTGGTCCTCATTGTCGGCATCAGCCTGCTCGGCATGATCGCGTTGGCGCCGATCGCGCTGTCGACCCTGCGCACCCAGATGGTGGCCGATCGCCAGGCCAAGACGCAGCAGATGGTCGACGTCGGCTACGGCATTCTCGCCCATTATCAGAAGCTCGAGAGCGAAGGAAAACTGCCGCGCGAACAGGCCCAGGCCGCCGCAACGGCCGAGATCAAGAGCCTGCGTTACGACAAGGTCGAGTACTTCTGGATCAACGACATGACCCCCAAGATGGTCATGCATCCGATCAAGCCGGAACTCGACGGCAAGGATCTGTCCGGCATGAAGGATCCCGCCGGCAACGCCCTGTTCCTGGGCTTCGTCGACGTGGTCAAGAAGCAGGGGGCGGGCTTCTACGGCTATCTCTGGCCCAAGCCCGGCTTCGACCAGCCGGTCGGGAAAATCTCCTATGTGAAGGGCTTTGCGCCCTGGGGCTGGGTCATCGGCACCGGCATCTATCTCGACGATGTCGACACCGCGTTCCGCCAGAACGCGATGACTTTCGCCTACATCTGCCTGGCCGTGCTGGTCGTGGTCCTTGCTGCCTCCTTCCTGATCGGCCGCAGCGTCACCGGACCGCTGGCCCGGATCACCGCGCTGACCGAGCGCCTCGCCGCCGGCGACAGCGCCTTCGAGGTGCCCTACATCGATCGTCGCGACGAGGTCGGCGGGCTCGCCAAGGCACTCGCCGTGTTCAAGGACAATGCGTCGGCCGTTCGCCAGATGCATGCCGAGCAGGAAGAGATGAAGCGGAAAGCCGATGACGAGAAGCGCAAGGCGATGACCGACCTCGCCGGCAAGTTCGAGGCGAGCGTCCAGGCCGTCGTCCGCGACGTCTTCGACGAGGCGCGCGCGATGCAACAGGCCGCGCAGGGCATGTCGGAGACCGCGAACAAGGCGAGCGACCGCGCCAGCTTCGTCGCATCCGCCTGCCAGCAGGCATCGACGAACGTGCAGACCGTGGCCTCCGCCGCCGGTGAGCTGTCGTCCTCGATCTCGGAGATCAGCCAGCGCGTCGCGCAGGCCGCGACCGTGGCCGACAAGGCCGCCGCCGACGGGCAGCGCACCAACGACACCGTGCAGGGGCTGGCTGCGGCCGCGCACAAGATCGGCGAGGTCATCGACCTCATCAACCAGATCGCCTCGCAGACCAATCTGCTCGCGCTCAATGCCACCATCGAGGCGGCGCGGGCCGGCGAGGCCGGCAAGGGCTTTGCGGTGGTCGCGAGCGAAGTGAAGTCGCTGGCGAGCCAGACCGCGAAGGCAACCGACGAGATCGGCGCGCAGATCACCGCGATCCAGGCCGAGACCAATCAGGTCGTCGGCAACATCGAAAGCATCCGCGCCACCATCATGGAGGTCAACGAGATCTCCTCGTCGATCGCCGCAGCCGTCGAGGAGCAGGGCGCCGCGACTGCCGCCATCGCCCACAGCGTGCAGGAGGCGGCGTCCGGCACCGACCAGGTTTCGCAGAACATCTCCGGCGTCACCGAGGCCACCGCGGCGACCGGCCAGGCCGCTGGCCTCGTGCTGCAATCCAGCGGCCGTCTGACGCAGAAGCTGCAATCGCTTCAGGACGAGGTCAGCACCTTCGTTGCCGGCGTGCGCGCCGCCTAGCGGGCGACGGCGCGAAAATGCGCGGCGATCTCGGCGCGCGTTGCGATCCAGACGCGGCCCTGCAGCCGCGCCAGTTCGGCGAGAATGGCTTTCACTGCGCGGAAGCGCGCGGGCCGGCCGCAAATGCGCAAATGAAGGCCGACTGTCAGCATCGCGGATCGGCCGCGCTCGGCTTCCTCGATCAAGGTCGCGAACGCAGCGCCGACGTAATCAGAAAAATCCTCTGGCTGCACAAAACCGTTCGGATGAAAGAACTTCATGTCGTTGGTGTCGAAGCCGTAGGGCAGGATCAGCATCGATCCGCGCGGTGACCGGCTCCAATAAGGCAGGTCGTCGTCGAGCGCGTTGCTGTCATAGGCGAAGCCGAGATCGGTCAGCAGGTCGCGGGTCCATGGGCTCTGGCTCCCGCGTGACATGAAGCCGACCGGCGTGACGCCGGTCGCATGTGCGATGACATCGCGCGTCCTCTCGATGTCGCGGCGCTCGGTCTCGGCGTTGCCGTAGAGCGCGTGCGGCAGCCAGCGCCAGCCGTGCACCGCCGGCTCGTGCCCGGCCTCGATCGCGGCGCGGGCAAGGTCCGGCACGCGCTCCACGGCGCGGCCGCACATCATGAAGGTGGAGCGGACATTGGCGTCGGCAAAAGCGTCGAGAAAGCGCCACAGGCCGGCGCGCATGCCGTAGTCGAACACCTGCTCCTGCACGAGATCGCGGACGCCCGGCGGCGATGTCGAGGCGACCTCGCCATAGCGTTCCGTCTCCGCGTCACCCTGCTCGACGGCGAGCTCGGCGCCTTCCTCGAAATTCACCACCAGCGACACCGCAACGCGGGCGCCGTTGGGCCAGATAATCTCCGGGCGTGCCCTTCCATAGCCACGAAGATCGCGTTCGATCGGCATGGTCAGCGGCTCCCGATCTGGCGGCTGACGCCGCCGAAGAGTTCGGCGCAGACGAGGCCGGCCAGCGTCACAAGCACGATCACGCCGGAGACGGCGGCGACGCGCACGTCGAGGCTGCCTTCGAGGATCGCCCAGAGCTTGATCGGCAGCACCTCGGTGCGCGCATCCGCCAGGAACAGCGAGACCGGAACATTGTCGAACGAGGTCAGAAACGCCACAAAGCAGCTCGCGACGATGCCGCGGCGGATCAGCGGCAGCGTGATGCGGCGGAAGGTGTACCAGCGGCTGGCACCAAGGCTGAGCGAACAGGTGATCAGAACCGGATTGAGCTGCTGCACCGACGCGCCGACCATCCGGATCACGAAGGGTACGCAGATGATGGTGTGGCCGAGCACCAACGTCGCCGCCGACAGGCGGATGCCGAGCAGGTTGAATACGAGCAGCAGCGACAGCCCGAACGCCATCGCGGGCAGCACCATCGGCGACATGAACAGCGCATCCAGTGCGCGCGCGATCTTCAGCCGGCTGCGTGCAAGCCCAAGCGCCGCCGCGCCGCCCAGCACCCCGGAGAGAACGGTCGCCGCCGCAGCAACCTTCAGGCTGGTCAGCGCGGGCTCGACGATCTCCTGCGATTGCAGCAGTTCGACATACCAGCGCAGCGACCAGCTCGGCGGCGGAAACTTCAGCGTGATGCCGCCGGTGAAGGAGATGATGACCACGACCAGCGTCGGCGCTAGCAGCAACAGCATGCCGAAGCTAGTAATGGCTCCGACGACGCCGGAATAAAGGCGGTCAATGAGGTTACGCTGCATCGACGCCTCGCACGAAGTGGCGGGACAGCACGCCGATCGCAAAGACGATGCCGGTCACGGCCAGCGTGAAGATCAGCGACAGCGCTGCCGAGAACGGCCAGTCCTGCACACCGACCGCCTGCTGGTAGATGTAGGACGGCATCAGGATGATACGTCCGCCGCCGACCAGCGTCTGGGTGATGAAGGCGGTTGCGGCCGCTGCAAAGACGAGCAGCCATCCGGCGATGGCGCCGGGCAATGTGAGCGGCAGGATGACCGTGATGAAAATGCGGGCGCGGCTTGCACCCAGTCCTTCCGCCGCCCGTGTCAGATTGCCGTCGAGTCGCAGCAGGCTGTTGATGACCGGCAGCGCCATCAGGGGAAGCTGGATCTGGGTCAGCGCCAGCACCATGCCCTCCCAGGTGTAGAGCAGCCGGGCCGGTGCCTGCCAAAACCCGAGCGACAGCATCGCCGAATTGATAATGCCGTCGCGGCCGAGGATGACGATCCAGGCAAAGGTGCGCACCACCGTGCTGGTCAGGATCGGCAGCATGATCAGGAACGTGATAAGGGTGCGCAGGAATTGCCCGCTCGCGACATAGACCAGCGCGAGCGGGTAAGCGAGGATCAGCGTCGCCAGTGCGACTTCCGCACCCAGCAACAGCGTATCCGACAGTACCCTGAGGCTGAACGGATCAGACAGGAAGCGCAAATATTGCACCGGCGACAGGCCGGAGAATTGCGGATCGCGGAACAAGCTGACCAGCACGAGCGCGGCCAGCGGCAGCACGAAGGCCGCGAAGAACAGCGCTGCCAGCGGGACCACTGGCAGCAACTGTCTAGAACCGCTCGTGCTGGCCGGTGTCATCTCAGATCCTCACTTCCTTGCTGAAGCGGGTGATCCATTCGCCCCGCATCGCCTGGAATTTGGTCCAGTCGAGCAGGACATTGCTGGCGACGAGATCATCGACGCTCTTGGCCACCGTGAGATTCGCGCCGGTCAGCGCTACCTTGCTGTTGGTCGGCATCATCACCCAGGGCGACGCCTCCAGCCCCTTCTGCGTGTCGACCGACATCACCGTGTCGAGATAGTCCAGCACCGCTTTCGAATCCTGGTTGTTTTTGACGATCTGCGCACTGGTGCGGATCACGACGGCGCCGGACTTCGGTTTGGCGAAGGCGATATCGACGCCCTTGGCGGCGAGCAGCGCCACGTTGTTCCAGAAATTGAAGGCGATATCGATCTCGCCTTGCTGGAACAGCGCCGCCAGTGCGCCGGGCGAGGCCGCGATCGCGCCGACATTCGGCAAGAGCTTCTTGATGGCCTCGAAAGCCGGCTCGATATTGGTCTCGGAGCCGCCGTTCAGCTTTGCGATCTCGACCATGAAGGCGGTGCCGAGGCTCGAGCCGAGCCCGGTGATGCCGACGCGGCCCTTGTATTCGGGCTTCCACAGATCCTCCCACGAGGTCGGCGGCGTCGTGATCTTCTTCGGATTGTAGGCGATGCCGATCAACTGGCAGGTGATGACAGGTGCGTAACCGTCGGGATGACGGAATGCGCCTGGAATGTCGGCAAAGGATTTCGACTGCTCGACCGGGAATTTTTCCAGTACGCCGCTCGCGATCGCCGGGATCAGCGGGCCCTCGTCGAACAGAACCACGTCGAACGGCGGCGCGTTGCGCGAGGCCTGGATCTTGCCGATCTGGTCCACGCCGAGCAGGGGCGTGAAGGTGACGCTGCCGTCGCTGGTCTTCTTGAAAGCGGGCCCGACCACCGAGCGGAAGGCCTCGTCGAAGCTGCCGGGATAGGTCGTCGCCACGATGGAAGAGGCGGCGCGCGATGATGTCGGCCATCCCAGGCCCGCCAACGCAAGCGCGGCCGAACCCGAGGTGAGCAGCGATCTCCGGGATAGGCTCATGTCAAACACTCCTTTGCTGATGCTGTGAAAATTCGTCGACCGGCGTGCTGAAAACGCTGACGCGTGAAATGTCGGAGATCGCAAGCCAGGCCGTCTCTCCTACCTGCGCCTTCGCGATGCCGGCGGCGCGGGCCTGGCTGATCTTCACGGCTTCGCCGCTCGCGGTGATGCCCTCGGTGACGCTGATGGCGCCGAGCGGCACAGTGGCGCGGATGGTGACGGGAATGGCGCCGGGTCGCTCGGCACCGAATGCGATGTTCTCCGGCCGCACCGAGAGCGTCACCGGCGAGCCGCGCCGTCGCTGCGCGGAACGCCCGAGGTCGATCTCCGGTCCTGCATCGAGCTGTACGCGGTCGGTTTCGGTCACGGTGCCGCGCAAAAGGTTGGTGTGCCCGATGAAGCTCGAGATGAACAGGCTCGCCGGTTGGTCGTAAAGCGCATCCGGGCTGTCGATCTGCTCGATCCGACCCCTGTTGAGCACGACGATGCGGTCGGCCATCGACAGCGCTTCCTCCTGGTCGTGCGTGACGATGATGGAGGTGACGCCAAAAGTCTTCAGCAGGCTCTTGATCTCGATCTGCATGTCGAGGCGCAAATTCTTGTCGAGCGCCGAGAACGGCTCGTCGAGCAGGACGAGGCCCGGATCGATCGCAAGCGCGCGCGCCAGCGCGACGCGCTGCTGCTGTCCACCGGAGAGTTCTCCGGGAAGCCTGCGCGCGTACGAAGCCATCTGGGCGAGGCCGAGCATCTGCTCGACCTTCGCCGCGACCACATCCTTCGCCGTCTTGCGCGCCCGCAGACCGTAGGCGACGTTCTCGAACACGGTCAGATGCGGAAACAGCGCATAGTTCTGGAACACCATGCCGATGCGGCGGCGATTGGCGGGAATATGCTCGACCCTTGCGCCGTCGAAGCGGACCTCGCCCTTGGACGGGCGCAGGAAGCCCGCGATGATCTGAAGCATCGTGGTCTTGCCGCAGCCGGACGGGCCAAGCAGCGCGATCAGCTCACCGGCTGCGACGGTGAGGTTGATCTCGTCCAGCGCGACGGTCGCGCCGAAGGCGTGGCCGATGCCCTTCAGATCCAGCGAATGTCCGCGCTCGTCACTCAACGCCAGCTCCATCCTTCGCGTTGTCTCAGCGCGAGGGGGTTAGCAAGCGACGTGCCAGTGCGGGCCATTCGCTAAAGCGTTGTAGATGCTGCGTTAAAATTCAGGCGCCAAAAATTGGCGCCAATTTGTTGTCTATATTGTAAACAGTCGGCGGCTCGTTTGTGCAAAAAATGGGCTCCGGCAACATCCGGGAATCCTGTAAGAGCGACGCATGAAGCGAACCCGCCCCCTCAAGCGCAAGCCGAAGCGCCCCGAGCCGAAACGCAGGGAGCCCGAAGCCATCGATCCGCGCAGCATCGACGATGATCCGGTGGTGCAGGGCATCTTGACCGCGATCAGCCAGAAGCGGCTGAAGCCCGGCGCCAAGCTCGGCGAGGACAAGCTTGCCGCAGCCTTCGGCACGACGCGAATTCACATCCGCCAGGCACTCACCCATCTCGCCTCGCGCAAGGTGGTGATGCAGATCCCCAACCGCGGCGCGTTCGTGTACCGGCCGAGCTGGGAGGAGGCGCAGGATATTTTCGCCGCGCGCCGCATCATCGAAACGGCCGCCGTCGCTACCGCCATCGACCGGCTGGACAAGGCAGGCAAGGCCGCGTTGAAGGCCCATATGGAGCTCGAGGCGCGCCACGATCGCAACGACCGCTGGGCCTCGCTGTCGCTCACGGCGGAATTCCACATCCTGGTCGCCAAGCTCGCGGGCAACAAAGTGCTGCTCGACATGTCGCGCGAGCTGATGCTGCGGACGTCGCTCGCGATCGCGACCTTCGAGCAGCCGGGTGAGCCGGACTGCTCGCCCGACGCGCACCCCGACATCGGGGCACTGATCCTCGCAAAGGACAAGGCCGGCGCGATCCACGCCATGCGCCATCACATCGAGGAGATGGAGCAGCGGATCAGGCCTGGGGAAGGCGAGGACGAGGTCGACGAGCTCACCGCGATCTTCCAGGAGATCGGTGCGCGGGCGCGGGCGGGCGGATAGCGTGGCCGGCCGCCGCATTCTCCTGATCAATCCGAACAGCAGCGAGGCGACGACCGCGATGATGGTCGCCATCGCGAAGTCTGCAGTCACGGACGGCTTCGACATTGTCGGCGCAACGGCCACGCGGGCGCCGACGATGATCGTGTCGGCGAAGGCGTTGGACGAGGCCGCGCCCGAGGTCGAGGACATTGCGCGGGCACATCAGAATTCTTGTGACGGCTTCATCGTCGCCGCGTTCGGAGACCCCGGTCTCGCCGAGATCAAGACAGCGCTGAATTTGCCTGCGGTCGGCATTGGCGAGTCCTCGATGCTGGAAGCTGCGGAGAAAGGCCGCCGCTTCGGCGTCGCGACTACGACGCCGTTGCTGGGTGCGAAAATCGCCGCGCTGCCTGACGCGCTGGGATTGCGTTCGCACTACGCCGGCACGCGCTTTGCCGATGGCGATCCAGAGGCGCTGATGCGCGATTCGGCGCGGCTGCGCGACGCGCTGGCCCGCGCGGTCGAGGCCTGTATCGCGCAGGATGGCGCGGAGGCCGTCATTATCGGCGGCGGGCCGCTGGGCGAAGCCGCGCGCGAGCTTCAGCCGGTGTTCGCTGTCCCCGTTATCGCGCCGATCCCGTCTGCCGTGGCGCGGATTATTCGCCTCATCGCGGCGCGCCCGGCCGACTGATATTCCGGCCGACGGGAGCGGTCACTGCGATCGGCTTTCCTACCCTTGACGGCTGCGGCTAAAGTGAAGAAGCAGGATCATCGAACCTGCCGACCCGCGCCTCGGCTCGCGGGCATGGAGACGCCGCATGTCGTTCAAGAAGCTCCTGATCGCCAATCGCGGCGAGATTGCCATCCGCATTGCGCGGGCTGCGGCCGATGCCGGCATCGCGACGGTTGCGATCCATCCCGCCGACGATGCGCTGTCGCTGCACGTGCGTGTGGCCGACGACGCCATCGAAATCCCAGGCCGCGGCGCCCGGGCCTATCTCGATATCGACGCGGTGGTGACGGCGGCGAAAGGCATCGGCTGCGACGCCGTGCATCCCGGCTATGGCTTCCTCAGCGAGAACGCAGCGTTCGCAAAGGCCTGCGCCGATGCGGGTCTTACCTTCGTCGGCCCAAAGCCGGCGGCGCTCGACCTGTTCGGCGACAAGGTCGCGGCTCGGCAATTGGCCAAGCGCTGCGGCGTGCCGATCATCGCCGGCACCAGCGGGCCGTCGAGCCTGGAGGAAATCACGGCGTTCTTCACCTCGCTCGGCAGCAACGCGGCCATCGTCATCAAGGCGATGGCGGGCGGCGGCGGGCGCGGCATGCGCGTGGTGGAGAACGCCTCCGATCTCGCGGAGGCCTATGCCCGCTGCCAGTCGGAGGCCAAGGCCGCCTTCGGCTACGACGGTGTCTATGCCGAGCGCCTGATCCGGCAGGCGCGCCATATCGAGGTGCAGATCATCGGCGACAAGCATGGCGCGATCACCCATCTCTGGGAACGCGAATGCACCATCCAGCGCCGGCACCAGAAGCTGATCGAGGTCGCGCCGAGCCCCTCGCTGAGCGACTCCTTGCGCGGCCGCATCATCGACGCGGCGATGCAGCTTGCAGCGGCCGCGGCCTACGACAATCTCGGCACGTTCGAGTTCCTGGTCGAGGGCACCGCCGAGGACAGCTTTGCCTTCATCGAGGCCAATCCGCGGCTTCAGGTCGAGCACACCGTGACCGAAGAGGTGCTTGGCCTCGATCTCGTCCGCGCCCAGCTCGCCGTCGCTGCGGGGGCTTCGCTGGCTTCCCTCGGTCTGGCACAGGAATCCGTCCCGAAGCCCCGCGGCCATGCCATGCAGCTCCGTGTCAACATGGAGACGCTTGACGAGACCGGCGCGACGCATCCGACCGGCGGCGTGCTGGCCGTATTCGAGCCGCCCTCCGGGCCGGGCGTGCGCGTCGATAGTTTCGGTTATTCCGGCTACAAGACCAGCGCCGCCTTCGATTCGCTGCTGGCAAAGGTCATCGTGCATACGCCGGGCGAAGCCTGGCATGACGTGGTGGCCAAGGCGTCGCGCGCCTTGCGCGAGTTCCGCATCGACGGTGTGGTCACCAACATCGCCTTCCTCCAGGCCGTGCTGGTGCATCCCGATTTCAGGACCAACCGCATCGCGACTGATTTCATCGACCGCAATATCGCAAAGCTCGTCGAGGCCGCCGATGGCGCAGCCAAGCCGCTCTATTTTGCCGCGGCGGAACGAAGCGCAGCGCACGGCACCGAAGCGCATGTCGCCCAGGTGGTGCCCGAAGGCGCGGTTTTGGTCGCAGCGCCCTTGCAGGGCACCATCGTCACCATTCAGGTGAAGGAAGGCGAGATCGTGCGCCCGGGCCAGCAGCTCGCGGTGATCGAGTCCATGAAGATGGAGCATCTCGTGATGGCCGAGCAGGGCGGCCGGGTCATGAAGCTCGTTGCCGGCGACGGCGTCACGCTGCTGCATGGCGAGCCGATCATGTATCTGGAGCCGCTCGACGTCGCGGCGGATCACACGGCCGCGGAAGCCGATGTGGATCTCGACTACATCCGCCCGGATCTTGCCGAGCTGATCGCCCGCCAGGCCAACACGCTGGATGCGAACCGCCCGGCCGCGGTCGAGCGCCGCCGCAACACCAACCAGCGCACCGCGCGCGAGAACGTCGCCCAGCTCGTCGACGAAGGCTCGTTCATGGAATATGGCAGCCTCGCGATCGCGGCGCAGCGGCGCCGGCGCAAGCTCGACGATCTCATCAAGAACACGCCGGCTGACGGCCTCGTCATGGGCGTCGCCACCGTGAACGGCGAGAAGTTCGGCCCCGAGGGCGCGCGCTGCATCGTCGTGGCCTATGACTACACCGTGCTCGCGGGCACGCAGGGCCACATGAATCACAAGAAGATCGACCGCATGCTGACCCTTGCGGAAGACTGGCGCGTCCCGCTGGTGTTCTATGCCGAAGGCGGCGGCGGCCGGCCCGGCGACACCGACCGGCTCGGCATGACCGGGCTCGACGGCCCGTCCTTCGTGCAGTTCGCAAGGTTGTCCGGCCTCGTCCCTGTCGTCGGCGTCGTCTCCGGTTACTGCTTCGCCGGCAACGCCGCGATGCTCGGCTGCTGCGACGTCATCATCGCCACCAAGAACGCCTCGATCGGCATGGGCGGCCCGGCCATGATCGAGGGCGGCGGCCTCGGCGTCTATCATCCGGCCGAGGTCGGCCCTGTGTCGTTCCAGTCGCCCAACGGCGTCATCGACATCCTGGTCGAGGACGAGGAGGAGGCGACAAGGGTCGCGCAGAAATATCTGTCGTATTTCCAGGGTCCGGTGGCGGAGTGGCAAGCCGCCGACCAGCGCCTGCTTCGCCGCGCCATCCCCGAGAACCGCTTGCGCGTCTACGACATCCGCAGCGTGATCGATCTCGTCGCGGACAAGGATTCCGTGCTGGAGCTGCGCTGCGACTACGGCGTCGGCATGATCACCGCGCTGATCCGTATCGAAGGCAAGCCGTTCGGTCTGATCGCCAACAATCCGCGCCATCTCGGCGGCGCCATCGATGCCGATGCCGGCGACAAGGCCGCGCGCTTCCTCCAGCTCTGCGATGCCTTCGATCTGCCGATCGTCTCGCTCTGCGACACGCCCGGCTTCATGGTCGGTCCGGAGGCCGAGAAGACCGCGATCGTCCGCCACGTCTCGCGCATGTTCGTGACCGGCGCGAGCCTCACCGTGCCGCTGTTCGGCATCGTGCTGCGCAAGGGCTATGGTCTCGGTGCGCAGTCGATGATCGGCGGCGGCTTCCACGCCTCGTTCTTCACCGCGGCCTGGCCGACCGGCGAGTTCGGCGGCATGGGCCTGGAAGGCTATGTCCGCCTCGGCTTCCGCAAGGAGATGGAGGCGATCGCCGACCCCGAGGAGCGCGAGACCTATTATCGCAACAAGGTCGCCGAGCTCTATGCCAACGGCAAGGCGGTCTCGATCGCCTCGGTGTTCGAGATCGACAACGTCATCGACCCCGCCGAGACGCGGCGGTGGATCATGGCGGGCCTGCGCTCGGTGCCGAAGCCGCCGGCGCGAACGGCGAAGAAGCGGCCGTGCATCGATACGTGGTGAGGGCGGTGCAGCAATAGATGAGGCCGTCATTCCGGGGCGATGCGAAGCATCGAACCCGGAATCTCGAGATTCCGGGTTCGGCTCTTCGAGCCGCCCCGGAATGACGGCAAAACCGGTTCCCGATTGACATCCCCGCCTGTGGTGCCAGACTTTGCACAATAATACAGGGTGGAGACGTCCGCGATGGCCAGCTTGTCGGCCTCGAACCATGTCGCCCGTGTCTTGTCGGTCGCCAATCATGTGGCCGACGTCGATGCCTCTTCGCGAATTGCCAATTCCTGGCGACGGTGCCTCGTCAACCACAAGCTCGATCCGGCCCGGCAGGGACCGCCGCAGACCTTCACCGAAGCCGAGGTCCGGCATGCCGCCGAGCCGATGGAGGAGACGATCAGGCTCGCAATGCCCGAGCTCGACGATCTCGCCCGTGCGCTGCGCGACGCCGGCTATTGCGTCAATCTCGCTGATGCCAACGCAACCATGCTGTTCAGCCGCCTGCCGGGCGAAGCCGACGCAAGGATGTTTCTGGACTGGAAGATCTATACGGGCTCGAATTTCGCCGAGACGTTCGAGGGCACCAATGGCCTCGGCACGGCGCTGGCCGAGGAGAAGCCGATCCTGGTGCATCGCGACGAACATTTCCGCGCGCAGTGGCACATGTTCTCCTGCGCCGTGGCGCCGCTGTTCGACCAGGCCGGCCGGCTCGCCGGCGCCGTCAACATCACCTCCTGCCGTGAGGATCTGGAGCGCACCGCACATCAGCTCGCGCTCGCGGTGACGATGCAGGCGACCCGGCGCATCGAGGGCGCGATCTTCCGTGCCCATTTCCGCAACGCCTGGATCGCCACCGTGCCCGGTGACGGTGGCAGCGGCCTCATCGCCTATGACGATGACCGCCGCGTCGTCGGCGCCTGCCGCTCCGCGCGCGCACTGCTGGGCCTCACCGACGGCATGATCGCGTCCGGCATCGATGTGTCCCGCTACGTCCGTTTTGATCATCAGGCCGTGCGCGGCACGGATGAGCTCGTCGAGCAGCGTCGGGCGGATGGCAGTCCGTTGGGCCAGGGGCATGTGGCGCCGCCGATGCGCGCAAAGCCCCTTGCACCACGCCGCGACGCGCCCGTCGATCGCTTCGATGCGCTGCATCGGCTCGCCGGCCGCGATCCCGAAATGGTCAAGAGCGTGAAGCGGCTCGGGGCCGTCATCGATCGCGATCTGCCGGTGCTGCTGCAGGGCGAGACCGGCGTCGGCAAGGATGTGTTCGCGCGGGCCATTCACGCGGCGAGCAACCGGGCGCGCAACAATTATGTCGCCCTGAATTGCGCGGCGATGCCGGAGAGCCTGATCGACGCCGAACTGTTCGGCTACGAGGCCGGCGCCTTCACCGGCGCGCGCCGCGACGGCTCGAAAGGCCTGATCGTGCAGGCCCATGGCGGCACGCTGTTCCTCGACGAGATCGGCGACATGCCGATCGCGCTGCAGACGCGGCTGCTGCGCGTCCTGGAAAACCGCGAGGTCTGGCCGCTCGGTGCGCTCAAGCCGGTGGCGGTCGACATCCGATTGATCAGCGCCACCCATCGCGACCTCGGCGGCATGGTGGAGGAGGGGAGCTTCCGCGCCGATCTCTACTTCCGTCTGCGCGGCATCGCGGTGCGCCTGCCGGCCCTGCGCGAGCGGGCGGACAGGGACGATATCATCCGCCAGATCGCGCGCGAGGAAGCGCCGGGCTGCAGGCTATCGGACGAAGCATGGTCGCAGCTTGCGGCCTATCCGTATCCCGGCAACATGCGCCAGCTCCGCCACGTGCTGCGGCTCGCCGGCTGCACCGCGGAAGACGGTGTCATCACGGATGCGGATCTCGATTTGCCACCGTTCGGTGGACGGGCAGCGGAGTCCGATCTCGCGGCCGCCGAACGCGCCACGATCGTCGGCGCCCTGCGCGCGCATGGTGGCCGCGTCGCCGAAGCGGCTCGCGCCCTGAAGCTCAGCCGCGCGACGCTGTATCGGAAGATCAAGCAATTGAAGATCGAGTCCGTCTGAACCTTGGCCCGGCGCGACGTCCCACTTCCGCCGAAACAGGCTCGGAACGTGGGCGGCGCTAGGAACGCCCAGCGCCGGATGGGGCGCCGCGAACGGGCATTGCCGCAAATTGCGAGAGAGGAGGAGGCTCGATGGAGGAGATCGAAGTCTTTCTGGCTGTCGTCGAAGCCGGCAGCCAGACCGCGGCTGCGCGACGGTTGGGGCGCTCGCTCCAGTCGGTCAACCGGGCGCTGTCTGCGCTGGAACGTAGTGTCGGGGTCGAACTGGTGCGGCGGACCACGCGGCAGTCGGTGGCGACGGAGGCGGGGCTTGCGTTCTATCGTCGCGTCAAGCCAGCCTTTGCCGAAATCAGTGAAGCGCGCCTCGAGGCGGCAAACCGGCGCGTCGAGCCCTCCGGGCTGCTCAGGGTCGCTGCGCCAATCCAGTTCGGGGCCACCCATGTCGTGCCGGCCATTGCCGAGTTCATGGCGCGCTTTCCGCAGATCGAGGCCGACGTCAACATGTCCGATCGGCCCGTCGATGTCGTCGGTGACGGCTTCGATCTCGCCGTCCGGATCAGGGAATTGCCCGATTCCTCGCTCAAGACGCGGCGACTGGGAGAGTTGCGCACGGTTGTCTACGGCGCGCCCGATTATTTCGAGCGCCACGGCCGCCCGCGCCAGCCCGGCGATCTTGCCGATCATCAATGCATCCTGCGCAGGACTGCTCAGGGCGAAGCCGATGTTTGGCGGTTTCGGATCGACGGCCGCTTGACCACCGTACAGGTGAATGGCCGTTTTCGCACCGACAGCACCACGGCGGCGCATGCTGCCGCTCGTCATGGCATCGGTGTCGGATATGGTCCGTTCTGGCAGATCCGCGATCTCGTCGACCAGGAGGCTCTCGAAATCGTGCTCGCGGATTTCGAGGCACCGCGAACGCCCGTGCGTGCAGTGTTTCCACCCAGCGCGATTCCGCCGGCCAAGACGCATCTCTTCGTCGATCTCCTGGCCGAGAGGCTGAAGCTCGAGCGGCTTTGAGCGACGTCCGGAACGCATTCTACCGATTGGCGGGAATGTCTATCCCGCGCCACGCCCGTTGTCCCGGCGCCGGGGCCATCGCAGCTTGACGCGCAAGGGCACTTTCGCCCTGCGAGAAGGACTGCGCCATGACTCCCAACAGACGGACACTCCTCCATGCGGGCGTCGGCGTCACCGCGACGCTGGCATCCGCTGCTCTTGCCGGACAGCCGTCCGGCCCGCGCGATTCGCAATCGCCCGGGCCCCTGCTCGCGAACGACGCAGAATCGCGCGCGGCGGCCGCGCAGGATTTCGGCCACATCGTGGATAGACGGCCTCGGGCCGTCTGCAAGCCGGCGACGAGCGGCGAGGTCGCCGACATCATGCGCTGGGCCAAGGACCAGGGGCTGAAGGTTGCGGCGCGCGGGCAGGGTCACGCAACCTATGGCCGGGCCATGGCCGAGGACGGCATCGTGATGGATCTTGGCATGCTGGCCACGATCCATCGGGTCGAGCCGGATCGCGTCGTGGTCGATGCCGGTGCGACCTGGCACAAGGTGGTGGATGCGACCTTGGCCAAAGGGCTCGTTCCGCCGGTCTTGACCAATTACCTCGAACTGTCCGTCGGCGGCACGCTTGCCGTCGGGGGCATCGGGGGATCCTCATCCCGGCACGGTCTCCAGACCGATCAGGTTCTGGAACTCGACGTCGTCACCGGCGAAGGCGTGGAACTCACCTGTTCGCCGACCTCGCATTCCGAGCTCTTCGATGCCGTTCGAGCCGGACTTGCGCAATGCGCGATCATCGTCAGAGCGACGCTTCGGTTGATGCGCGCTCCCGAGCGGGTTCGCCGATTTCAGCTGTCCTATCCCGATCTTGCCTCGCTCACGGCAGATCAGCGGCGCGTTCTGGAAGAGGCGCGCTTCGATCAGTTGCAGGGGGCTGTCGTGCCCGACGGCACCGGCGGCTGGCGCTATCAAATGGAGGCGGGTGTCTTCTACGACGGCAAGATGCCTGACGACGGGGCCTTGCTCGCGGGCCTGGCGGACAAGCGCGAGACCGTCTCCGACCTGACTTTTGGCGAGGACGCGAACGCATTCGCCAAGCTCGAGAAGATCCTGCGGGCGAATGGCCAATGGCTCAATCCGCATCCCTGGCTCCTGACCTATCTGCCCGGCAGCAACGCGCTGAAGATCGCGCGCGATGTCATTGCCGAACTGAACAGCGATGATCTGGGCCCGTTCGGGCGCATCACCTACTATCCGATGTTCACCGACCGATGCCGCACGCCCCTGCTTCGGCTTCCTGACGAACGCGTCGTGTTTCCGTTCAATCTGATCCGTATCCCGGCGTCGGCAGACAGGGCGAATGCGGAGCGGCTGGTCATGCGAAACCGCGAGCTCTATGAGCGCATTCGCAGCGCAGGTGGTGTGTTGTATCCAGTGAGCGCGCTCCCGATGTCGTCCAGCGATTGGACGGATCATTTCGGTGTGCGATGGTCGCTCTTGCGCGAAGCCAAGGGGAGGCATGACCCCGGCAGCCATCTCACTCCGGGCTATGAGCTGTTCTAGATCGGCGTATCCTGCATCGGCCTCGTCAGGAGAAATCCGTCCAGCTCAGGTGTCGCGCGTCGAGGTCGCCGATCGTCACGCCCTCGCGCATCTCCCGCGGCGTATGGAAGTTGCTGCGCAAGTACACGAGCGGCGTCGCCATGGCCGAATGCGAGGCGCTGCGGACCTCGCCGACGAAGATCGAATGGGTCCTGGTCTCGAACTCCTGCGCCAGCACGCAGTCGAACGCGGCGACCGCGTCGGTCAGCACCGGCGCGCCGGTCGCACCCCGCGTCCACTGCCCGAACGCGAAGCGGTCGTCGCCGTTGATGCCCTTCTGGCCGCTGAAAGTGAGCGCGAGCAGGGCGTGATCCTCGTGCAGGAAGCTGACCGCAAACGCGCCTTCCTCGCGGATGCGCGCATGGGCGCTGGCGTTGCGGTTGACGCAGACGATCAGCGAGGGCGGGGTGTCCGACAGCGAGCAGGCCGAGGTCACCGTCAGGCCCGTGCGCTTGCCGTGCTCGGTCCCCACCGTCACCAGTGCCACCGCGCCGGCGCATTGGCGCATCGCCTGCTTGAAGTCCTTGGCGTCGACCGTCACGCGGAAATCTCCGAAATAAATGCGGGTGCGGAACGATCGCGCCGCACCCGCTGAGCGTCAAGCCGCCTTCCTCGCAGAACCGAGATGCGCAAGGCGCGGCATCACCTCGTTCTTCAATAGCGAGAGCGAATGGTGCCAGGCTTCGGCCTTGTGCTTGTAGTCGAAGCCGAACACCAGGAGCACGCCGAAGCCGCCGACCTCGTCGTAGATCTTCTCGATCTTTTCGGCGACGGTCGCGGGCGAGCCGACGATCCAGTTCCGCTTGGCGCAATATTCGACGGTGACGTCGCTGTCGGGCACGTCGGGCGCGTGCTTCAGATAGTCCTTGAAGCCGAAATGGCCGAGCAGCGGCAGGAAGTACTCGCTCATCATCCGGCCCATCATGTCGCCGGTCGAGAGCCTCCAGGCCTCCTCGTCCGTGTCGGCGACGAACACCTCGCGCACCAGCCGCCAGTCCTGCCGGTTCGGCTTGCGCCCGGTCTTGGCGGCGCCGATCTCGACGGAATCCCAGTGGCTGGAGACATAGGCCGGGTTGAGGTTGAGGCTCATCGGGATGAAGCCGCGCTCGCCTGCGAGCTTCAGCGTGTCCGAGTTCTTGGAGAGGCCCGCAACGCCGATCGGCGGATGCGGCGCCTGCAGCGGCTTGATGTGCGGCTTGAGGAAGTCGAACATCGTGTCCGGCTTGGAGACCGTCCAGAACTTGCCTTTGTAGGTCCAGGGCGCGGGATCGCTCCACATCTTCAGGATGATTTCCAGCGCCTCTCGGGTCATGTCGCGGTTCTGCCCGCTCATGCCGTCGACGTTGAACATCGCCCAGTCGCTCGGCAGGCCGGATGCGGCGACGCCGAAATTGAGCCGGCCCTCGGAGAGATGGTCGAGCATCGCGACGCGGTTGGCGAGCTCGGCCGGGTGGTGATAGGGCAGCAGGAAACCGCCCGGCCCGATGCGAAGCTTCTTGGTCTGCATCAGCGCCTGCGCGATCAGGAGGTCGGGCGTGGGATTGGGTTCCCACGGTGCGGTGTGGTGCTCGCCGACCCAGGCCTCCTGATAGCCGAGCTCGTCGAGCCAGCGCATGACCTGCAGGTCCCAGTCGTTCCCTTCCTTCAGGCCGCACTCCGGCGGATGCGAAGGCATCGTGAAATAGCCGATCTCCATGGGTTTCCTCATCTGATGTTGCCGCGTCTTGTCGCGCGTTGACGGCGTTGAGCGGGGAGCGTTCAGCAAGCGCTGTGCCAGCGCGGTGCAGCCGCAAATCCGAGAGAAAGGGCTGGTTTGCCCGCGCAATAGCCGGTATCTCGACCAAGGCCCGCAAGAGATCGTCTCATTGTCGCGAGACGGCGTCTTGCTGGTGAGACAAGATCTTGCAGGTGGGACAAGAGCCTGGCCGTGAGACGAGGACAGTTTCGCATGACCGAACCCGCTTATGTCGCGGTGGACTGGGGCACCAGCAGTTTTCGCCTGTGGCTGGTCGATCGTGCCGGCCTCGTGCTGGCCGAACGCCGCAGCGATGAAGGCATGCTGGCCTCCGCCAAGACCGGCTTTCCCGCGGTGCTGCAATCGCATCTCGCGGCGGTCGAGGCGCCGGATCATCTGCCGGTTCTCGTCTGCGGCATGGCCGGCGCGAAGACCGGCTGGGTCGAGGCCGGCTATGTCGACACGCCCGCGCCGCTCTCCGCCGTCCTGAACCAGGCCGTGCGCGTCCCCGGGCAGGCGCGCGACATCCGCATCCTGCCGGGCATCGCACAGCGAGACGCTGCCGCGCCGGACGTCATGCGCGGCGAGGAAACGCAGCTGCTGGGCGCGCTCGGCCTCGATGCGGTGGGCGAGGCGCTGGTCTGCATGCCCGGCACGCATTCGAAATGGGTGCGCGTCGGGGGCGGCATCGTCGAACGCTTCTCCACCTTCATGACCGGCGAGCTGTTCAGCGCCGTCTCGCGCGAGACCATCCTGTCGCTCGCGATCGCGGGCGCCGACGAGGCCGAGGATGTTGCGAGCTTCAAGGCGGCGGTCAAGGCCGCGTACGCGGCGCCGGCCTTCGCCGCGAATCTCCTGTTCACGGCGCGCTCGCGGCAATTACTGTTCGGCGGCACGCCGGCCGCGGCGCGCGAGACGCTGTCGGGCACCTTGATCGGCGCCGAGCTGGCCGCCGGTCTCTCCGGCGCGGTGCCGCACGCTGCCGTCGTGCTGATTGCCTCGGGCCGGCTTGCGATGCTGTACCGGCATGCCTTCGATGCACTGTCGTTCACGGTGCAGCCGGTCGATGCGGATGAAGCCGTCCGCCGCGGCCTGTCGATGGCGGCTGCCGCGATCTGGAAGAAATAGAAGGATTCTTGAGATGAGCGTTGCCTTTCCGCCAATGAAGCGACCGCTGGTCGCGATCCTGCGCGGCGTCAAGCCCGAGGAGTGCGAGCCTATCGTCGGCGTGCTGGTCGAAGCCGGCATGACCGCGATCGAGATCCCGCTGAATTCGCCCGATCCATTCCGCTCCATCGCAATGGCCGTGAAGCAGGCGCCACCAGGCGTGTTGATCGGCGCCGGCACGGTGCTGACCACCGCGGATGTCGATCGCCTCAATGACGTCGGCGGCAGGCTGATGGTCTCGCCGAACGTGGACACCCAGGTGCTGGTGCGTGCACATCAATACGCCATGGTCACGCTGCCCGGCGTGTTCTCGCCGACCGAGGCGCTGCTTGCCGCGCGCTCCGGCGCATCGGGCCTGAAATTCTTTCCGGCGAGCGTGTTAGGTGCCGCCGGCATCGCCGCGATCCGCGCCGTGCTGCCGTCAGGGGTGATGATCGCCGCCGTCGGCGGCGTCTCCGACCAGAATTTTGCCGAATACATCAAGGGCGGCGTGACCGCGTTCGGGCTCGGCTCCAGTCTGTACAAGCCCGGCATGAGCGCCGCCGATGTCGCCGCGCGCGCCAAGGCGACGGTCGAAGCCTACGATCGGGCGATTGCGAAAGACTGAGGGTAGTAAACCAGCTGTGAACCGTCATCGCCTATTGTGCCTCATATTGCCGCGATGCTGATGTTGACACTTCGCGCAGTGTGACCGGCGCAGCAGGAGACCGATATGGCGATCAACAACGTGGCCGATCTGTTCGTGGCAACGCTCGAACAGGCCGGCGTCAAGCGCATCTACGGCATCGTCGGCGACAGCCTGAACGCGCTGACCGAGGCGCTGCGCCGCCGCGGCACGATCGAATGGATCCATGTCCGCCACGAGGAGGTCGCTGCCTTCGCCGCCGCCGGCGAAGCCGAGGTGACCGGGAGCCTTGCGGTGTGCGCCGGCTCCTGCGGTCCCGGCAATCTGCATCTGATCAACGGGTTGTTTGACGCGCATCGCAGCCGCGTGCCCGTGCTGGCGATCGCGGCGCAGATCCCGACCGCCGAGATCGGCGGCGGCTACTTCCAGGAGACGCATCCGCAGAACCTGTTCCGCGAATGCAGCCATTATTGCGAGCTGGTCTCCGACCCCAGCCAGCTTCCTTACGTGCTCGAGAACGCGATCCGGGCGGCGGTGGGCCTGCGCGGCGTCGCCGTGGTCGCGATGCCCGGCGACGTCGCGTTCCGCAGCCCGCCGAAGCGCGCGCTGTCGACGACGCGCGGCCTTGGCGTGGCGGCGCCAAAGGTGGTGCCGCAGGCGGATGAGCTCAAGGCGCTCGCCGATCTTCTCAACGGTGCCGAGCGCGTCACCCTGTTCTGCGGCCGCGGCTGCGCCGGCGCGCATGCGCCCCTGATGCAGCTCGCCGAGGCGCTGAAGAGCCCGATCGTGCATGCGCTCGGCGGCAAGGAGCATGTCGAATACGACAATCCCTATGACGTCGGCATGACCGGCTTCATCGGTTTCTCCTCGGGCTATGCCGCCATGCACGCCTGTGACGCGCTGGTGATGCTCGGCACCGATTTTCCCTACAAGCAGTTCTTCCCGACCGATTGCCAGATCGCGCAGATCGACATCCGCCCGGAAAATCTGGGCCGCCGCTGCAAGATCGATCTCGGCCTCGTCGGCGACGTCAGGCTCACCATCGAGGCGCTGCTGCCGCTGTTGAAAGCGAAGACGCAGCGCAAGCATCTCGACGACGCCGTCGCGCATTACAAGAAGGCGCGCGAAGGCCTGGACTCGCTCGCCAAGGGCACGCCGGGAGCTAAGCCGATCCATCCGCAATATCTCGCCAAGGTCGTCAGCGACCATGCCTCCGACGATGCGGTGTTCACCGCCGATGTCGGCACGCCGACGGTGTGGGCCGCGCGCTATCTCGACATGAACGGCCGCCGCCGGCTGATCGGCTCCTTCGTGCACGGCTCGATGGCCAATGCGATGCCGCAGGCGATCGGTGCGCAGGCGGCCCAGCCCGGCCGGCAGGTGATCTCGCTCTCCGGTGACGGAGGCTTCACCATGATGATGGGCGACCTGATCACGCTGACGCAAGAGAAGCTGCCGGTGAAGGTGGTCGTCTTCAACAACGGCGTGCTCGGTTTCGTCGCGCTGGAGATGAAGGCGGCCGGCTTCGTCGACACCAATGTCGACCTGGAGAATCCGGATTTCGCGGCGATGGCGCGTGCCATGGGGATTTTTGCCAAACGCGTCGAGGATCCGGGCGAGCTTCCCGGTGCGGTGAAGGAGATGCTCGCGCATGACGGGCCGGCGCTGCTCGACGTCGTCACCGCCAAGCAGGAGCTGTCGATGCCGCCGACCATCACCACCGAGCAGATCAAGGGCTTCAGCCTCTGGGTCTTGCGCGCGGTGATGAACGGCCGCGGCGACGAGGTGCTCGACCTTGCGAAGACGAATCTGCTGCCGCGCTAGAGCGTGATGAAATCAAGATTGACGCCACAGCGCCGGTGCGCTCCCTCTCCCGCTTGCGGGAGAGGGTTGGGGAGAGGGTATTTCCGCAATGGGATAATCCCCTAAAGCATGATCCGGAAAAGTGCGCAGCGGTTTTCCGAAAAGATCATGCTTAAACAACAACCTAAAGCGCGATGACGATTCGTCCTAATCGCATCGCGCTTTAGAGGAGAAAGCCCTCACCCGGCGCGCCGACGATGCTTCGCATCGTCCGGAACGCGCCGACCTCTCCCGCAAGCGGGAGAGGTGAGGACCGCATGCGCAGTCTCACCCCCGCTTGACCGAAGGCGCAGGCAGCCGCTGCTCACGGCGCTGGAGGCGTTGCCAGTGCAGTACGCTTCCGATCAGCAGGGCCGGCATGAAGCCGAGCACGATCAGGAAATGCGGCAGCTGCCTCGGCGAGACGAAGGCGATCGCGATGTCCGAGATCAGCCAGAGCGCCGCGAACATCACCGCGAAGTCCGTGCGCGGGCAGCGCAGGTAGTAGAACACGGCAGTGATGACGATCGCGGGGCCGATCGCGACGGCGATCATGATCGCAGTCAGCTCCTTCGGCGTCACCGCGTCAAGCATCATCGAGGCCAGCAGCCAGAGCGCGGCGAACATGGCGACGATGTCGAGCGGATGCCGCAATTCAATACCTCTCGCGGGGACGTATTATCGTTGTGGCCGGAGCCGCGACCGTCAAGTCAAAATGCGCTTATTCGTCGTCACTTCCCGGCGTCGGGCGCAGCATGAAATGACCGAAGGCGGTGGCGATCGGCTTCTCCGCATCGTCCTGCCAGGCGCGCGCCTCGAAGGCGACGATGCGCCGGCCCTGCTTCACGATCGAGACGTTGGCAAACGTATCGAGGGCGCGCCCCGATCGCAGGTAATTGACGGTGAGCCCGATCGGCTTGGGCGGAGCGGCGGTACCGAGCTCGCGCGCGACGCCGATGACGGCGGTGGTCTCGAGGAAGGCCCCCGTCATGCCGCCGTGGATCGCAGGCAGGATAGGGTTGCCGATGATCTGCGGCGAGAACGGCATCGTCAGCGTGCCGTCGTCGTTGACGCGGATGCCGAGGGCGCGCGCGAACGGGCTGCGCGCGAATGGCCCGTCCGGATCATCCGGCGCCTCCAGCACCGGGATGCTGCGCGCATCCATCCGGCGATCGGCAAGCATGTTGGTGCGGTTGGCGCCGATCATGAAGCAGGCGGTCGCGGTCGCCACCGGATCGTCTTCGGAGTCCTGATAGGCGGTGGAGCGCACGAAGGCGATCGAGCGCGTGGTGCGGTAGCAGACCGAATGCGCCTTGATGTCGAGACCTGGCGTTGCCGGCTTCTGGTAGTCGATGCGCAGGTCCAGCGTCGCGATCGCTCGCGTGCCGTCGAGCGCGAGCTGCACCGCCATGCCGCAGCTCTCGTCCAGCATCGCGGTGACGACGCCGCCATGCAGCACCCCGGTCTCGGTGTCGCCGACGAAGACGGGCCGATAGGGCAGGCTGGACCAGGCCTCGGCGGGCGCGAAGCGGTCGAGCTGGAGCCCGCTGATATGGCCGTAATCGGAGCGGCGGCCCTTGATGGCTTCGGCGAGTTCCTCGAACGGGAGCGTGGTCGGTATGGTGCTCATGAGGACGTTCTAGACCAGTGTCGGGCGCCGCGCAAAACCCCGGATGGGCCCCCGCACCGCAGGCGGTTTGGCCTCGACAGAGCGGGCCGAAGCGCCGATGGTGGGCGCTTCGTTCGTCGATGACCTGTAAGGAGCGCCCATGGCCGACCCCGAAACGCCCGCCAATCAGGGGCCCGTCACCATTTCGAGCTCCAGCGCGGAGCGGGCGCCGATCATCTATTTCGACGGCGCGTCCTGCTTCGGCCATCACAACGGCGCGATCCAGATCGAGCTCGCCGCGAACCTGTTGATGCCGGTCGGCGCCGCCGTCAGGGTCGATGTGGTCCAGACCGCGCATTTGCGCTGCAGCGTCGCCGCGGCGCTGGCGCTGCGCGAAGCCCTCGACAAGGCACTGGCGATGTACCAGCAGGGCCAGAAGCAGCCGATGGCGGAGGAGATTCCGGCGGTGAAGAACTGACGACGCATTTTTGGAGATCGTGTTCGGCCTTTATGGTTCGAGACGACCGCTTCGCGGTCTCCTCACCATGAGGGTCTGACGTCTCGCCGCGAAACCAGACCTCATCCTGAGGAGCCCGCCGGAGGCGGCGTCTCGAAGGATGGCTGCAGGAACTTGGACGCATGTCTGAGGCGAGCAGCCTCGCCTCAGCCCACATGCACCTTCGGCTTCCTGCCGCCGTTCCACTTGCCGTCGAGTGCGCGCTCGATCTGGGCGGCGAGTTGCAGCAACAGGCCGTCGTTGGCCTGCTTGGCGATGGCCTGGATGCCGAGCGGCAGGCCGTGGTCTTGCATGGCCATCGGCATCGAGATCGCCGGCATGCCGCAGAGATTGGCGAGCGGCGTGAAGGCGAAGAAGCGCCAGAGATTGCCGAACCAGTCCAGCACGTCGGGATTGTCGGAAATGGTGAGATATTCCTTGGTGCCGACCTTGGGCGTCGGCAGCGCGGTGATCGGCGTCAGGATCACGTCCCACTGCTCGAAGAAGGCGCCGAAACCGCGGGAGGTGGTGTTGAACACGCCCTGCATCTTCGCGCGCTCGGCGAAGCTCGTATGCCGGCCGGCTTCCCAGATGCGGATGTTCATCGGCTCGATCAGATCTTCCGGCGGCTTCTCCAGCCCGCGCGCGGCGAGCATGTTGGAGATCACCACCGCGAAGTTCGAGATGTAGCAGGTGGTCTGCGCGGCGAAGGCGGCACGGAAGTCGAGCTCGGGCAGCGCATAATCGACGTGATGGCCGAGGCCTTCGAGGAAGCGGCCGGCCTTCTCCAGCTCGGCGGCGATCTCTGGCGTCGCGGTGTAGTCGCCCCATGTGTGCGAGAGCGCGATGCGCAGCTTGCCGGGATCGCGCTTGATCATCTCGGAATAAGGCTGCGCCGTGGTCCAGAACGGCATGAACTCGCCGGGCGCAGGTCCCCTCGCATGATCGACGAAGGCGGCGGTGTCGCGCACCGAGCGCGACTGGCAGCCCTGGATCGAGACGAGACCGGTCAGGTCCGACATGTGGGGCGCCAGCGAGAACACGCCGCGCGAGACTTTCAGGCCGATATTGCCGTTGACGCCGGCGGGAATGCGGATCGAGCCGCCGCCGTCGGTCGCGTGTGCGATCGGCACCACGCCGGCGGCAACCATAGCGGCGCTGCCCGCGGACGAGCCGCAGGTGGTGTAGTCGGTATTCCAGGGATTGCGCGTGACGTAGACGGCGGGATTGTCGGCCGAAGAGCACACGCCGAATTCCGGCGTCGTCGTGCGCCCGATCAGGTTGAGGCCGGCCTGGCGGAACTTACCGGTCAGGAACGTGTCGGCGCTGGCGCGATTGCCGCGCATCAGCCGTGAGCCCATTTCCTGCAGCCGGTCCTTCATGGTCGGCCCGAGGTCCTTCATCAGGAAGGGCAGGCCGGCGAAGGGACCTCCGAGATTGGCGCCGTCCTTGGCGGGATCGGCGATCACGTCCTCGAACAGCTCGACCACGCCCGACAGCGCCGGATTGACCTTGGCGACGCCCGCGGCGGCCTGGCGCGCCAGCTCCTTTGCCGTCAGCTCGCCCTTGCGGACGCGGCCGGCTAGCGCGACGCCGTCGTGCTGCGCCCATTCATTCCAGCTCATCGGCAACGTCATGAAATCCAAATCCCCTCAAGGTGCGGCGCCACCTTTTTCGCAAGGGAGGGCCTGAATCAACTGAGCCGGCGCGGGGGGCAGGGTTGCGCGGGGCGGAGGGGTCGCAAAACCGGTGATGCCGCCCGTCTCAATCCGACAGTCGCGCAATCACTGCAACCGGCCCGCCGCCAGCGGGACCCTGATGCTCGGCGCCGCCTGATACGTAGACCGCGCCGGTGCCGGCAAGACCCGCGATCAGGCCGCCGACCGCGGCGCGGGCGTGGCGCGTCGAGCTGATGTCGGTGTCCTCCAGCATGGTGTGACGGCAGCCGCGCACCGTGCCATCAGGTGAGGCCTCCGCCTTGGCGAAGACGTTGATGAGCTCGCGGCCCTCCGTTGCCTGCGGCGCCATGCGCAGTCCAACGCTTTGCAGCGCCGCGACCACCGCGGCGGAGTCGATGGCGTCGTTCATCACGGCATGACCGATCTCGAACTCGCTTGCTGATGCCGCCGAGTTGCCGAGCACGATGACGACGTTGTGCATCAGCTCGATGCCTGATGAGGTGGAGGCCACGGACGAGAACAGATCGTAGCGCCGCAGCACGTCTTCATCGTGGAGATCGGCCGCAATCTCGCCGAGCGCGACGGCGACGCCGAGCGCGGAGGCGCCGCGGGAATAGGCCATCGAGGCGTAGGCGCTGGTCGTCGCTGTCTTGTTGCCGCGCGCAGCTGCCGCCTCGACACGATCGCTCGTGAGCAGCGGGCACTTGATCTGCACGAAGTGGATGTCGGCGGGATCGCTGATGCCGGCATCCGCCATAGCCGCCTTCACGGCGGTCGCCGTCTCCGTGATCTGCGCGGAGCGGCCGAGCTCCTCGGGCAGGAAATCCCGCGTCTGCGCCATGCCGATGCTCAGCCGCTTTCCGGAGGGGCGTACCGGAGGGCTGTCGATGGCTCGGCGCGTGAACACCGTGATGTGCGGGCTGAGCACGCCCTCGGTGCCGCCGGACATCACGAAGGCGATGCGCTGCTCGACCTCGCGCGGCGGCAGGTCGAGGTGGGGCGCCAGCGCCGCGCACAGCGCGCTGACGGCGTATTCCCGCGTGAAATCGTTGACGCCGCCATTACCCTCGGTCTTGCCGAGGATCGCCAGGATTTCGCGCGGATCGATCGCGCCCGAACCGATCATGGCCATGAGACCGGAGACATCGCCGGGGCCCGTGGTGGCGATCTTGAAGACGCCGACCGATCTTGTACGCATGACTGTCCTTGTGGAGTTCAGGGGCCCGGCGGAGCAAACAGCCGCTGAACAGCGGCTCCTGTCAAGCAGGGATGACGGATCGGCTATCCTGGTCTGCCGCGACGCAAGAGAGAAGCTGCGTCTCCCCACGAATGTGGCGAGATCGCATCGGTTCGAGGAAAAAATCCCCTGTCGACGGTGGTCCGGCGTACCTTGATGAATCAACCCCGCTTGGTCCATAAGCGGCGTCCCGTGGCCGGTGGTTCGCCGCCGCACGGCGGGCTTGGATAGAAGGAATCTCGCGTGGCAAATATCAACCAGAAAATTGCGCAGGAGCTTGGGGTTCGGGCCGAGCAGGTCGAGGCGGCGGTGACGCTGCTCGACGGCGGCGCCACGGTTCCCTTCATCGCCCGCTACCGCAAGGAAGCGACCGGTGCGCTCGACGACGCGCAATTGCGCACCCTGGAGGAGCGCCTGGTCTATCTGCGCGAGCTCGAGGACCGCCGCAAGGCCATCCTCGA
Organism: Bradyrhizobium sp. LVM 105; assembly: GCF_003957705.1. Taxonomy (NCBI): domain Bacteria; kingdom Pseudomonadati; phylum Pseudomonadota; class Alphaproteobacteria; order Hyphomicrobiales; family Nitrobacteraceae; genus Bradyrhizobium; species Bradyrhizobium sp. LVM 105. The sequence goes on from NZ_QZMV01000008.1 coordinate 193,205, forward strand.
ATCGGTCCGCGAGCAGGGCAAGCTCGATGCCGCGCTCGAAGCCTCGATCATGGCTGCCGACAGCAAGGCGCGCCTCGAAGACATCTATCTGCCGTTCAAGCCGAAGCGCCGCACCAAGGCGGAGATCGCCAAAGAGGCTGGCCTCGAGCCGCTGGCCAATCAACTGCTCGCCGAGCCCGGCAACGATCCGAAGGTCGTGGCCGAAGGTTTCATCAATGCCGAGAAGGGCGTTGCCGATGCCGCCGCCGCGCTCGACGGCGCCCGCGCCATCCTGGTCGAGCGCTTCGACGAGGACGCCGACCTGATCGGCGCGTTGCGCGAGGAGATGTGGACCAACGCGCGCATGGCCTCCAAGGTGCGCGACGGCAAGAAGACCGAGGGCGAGAAGTTCGCCGACTATTTCGATTTCTCCGAGCCGCTGACCAAGCTGCCCTCGCATCGCATCCTCGCGATGTTCCGCGGCGAGAAGGAAGAGATCCTCGATTTGCAAATTCAGGCCGAGGCCGAGGCGCCGCCGCCGGGCGTGCCCAGCGCCTATGAATTGAAGATCATGAAGCGGTTCGGCATCGCCGACCTCAAGCGTCCCGGCGACCGCTGGCTGATCGACACCGTGCGCTGGGCCTGGCGCACCAAGATCCAGGTGCATCTGAACATCGATCTTCGCATGCGGCTGTGGAATGCGGCCGAGACCGAAGCCGTGCGCGTGTTCGCCTCCAACCTGCGCGACCTGCTGCTGGCCGCGCCGGCCGGCACCCGCGTCACCATGGGGCTCGATCCCGGCTACCGCACCGGCGTCAAGGTCGCGGTGGTCGATGCGACCGGCAAGGTGGTCGACACCACCGCGATCTATCCGCACGAGCCGCAGCGGCAGTGGAACGAGTCGCTGGCGACACTCGGCCGGCTCGCGATGAAGCACAAAGTCGAGCTGATCGCGATCGGCAACGGCACCGCCTCGCGCGAGACCGACAAGCTCGCGACCGAGCTGGTCAAGGGGCTTGCCGAGCTGAAGATGTCCAAGATCGTGGTGTCCGAAGCCGGCGCGTCGGTCTATTCGGCCTCCGCCTTCGCCTCGGAAGAGTTGCCGGGTCTCGACGTCACGCTGCGCGGCGCGGTCTCGATCGCGCGGCGGCTGCAGGATCCGCTGGCCGAGCTGGTCAAGATCGAGCCCAAGGCGATCGGCGTCGGCCAGTATCAGCACGACCTCGGCCAGGCCAAGCTCGCCAAGTCGCTCGATGCCGTGGTCGAGGATTGCGTGAACGCCGTCGGCGTCGACGTCAACACCGCGTCCGCACCGCTGCTCGCGCGCGTGTCGGGCGTCGGCGCCGGCCTTGCGCAGAGCATCGTGGCGCACCGCGACGCCAACGGCCCGTTCAAGTCGCGCAAGGCGCTCAAGGACGTGCCGCGACTCGGGCCGAAGGCATTCGAGCAGTGCGCAGGCTTCCTGCGCATTCTCGGCGGCGAGGACCCGCTCGATGCCTCCGGCGTGCATCCGGAAGCCTATCCGGTGGTGCGCCGCATCCTCGCGGCCACCAAGAGCGACATCAAGGCGCTGATCGGCTCGAGCGAGATCGTGCGCACCTTGAAGCCGAAGGATTTCGTCGACGAGACCTTCGGCCTGCCGACCGTCACCGACATCCTGCGTGAATTGGAAAAGCCGGGTCGCGACCCGCGCCCGGCGTTCAAGGCCGCGGTGTTCAAGGAGGGCGTCGAGGAGATCAAGCACCTCCAGAAGGGCATGATCCTCGAGGGCACCGTGACCAACGTCGCCGCCTTCGGCGCCTTCGTCGACATCGGCGTGCACCAGGACGGCCTCGTGCACATCTCTGCGATGTCCAAGAACTACATCAAGGATCCGCGCGAGGTGGTGAAGCCCGGCGACATCGTCAAGGTCAAGGTGCTGGACTTCGAGGTCGCGCGCAAGCGCATCTCCCTGACGCTGCGCCTCGACGACGAGGTCGGCGCCAAGAAGGACGCCCCCGGCATGCAGCGCGACAATGGCGCGCGCAATCCGTCCCGCATGACCTCGTCGGCCCCGCGCAAGCAGGAATCCTCTTCCGGCGGCGGCGCCCTCGCCGAAGCGCTGCGCCGCGCGGCCGAGAAGAACGGCGGCAAGCGGGTGTAACGGCTGAGCCGCCTGACGCGGCCAAGCTCTATCCATCTCGTCATTGCGAGCGCAGCGAAGCAATCCAGACTGCCTCCCGCCGGGACAGTCTGGATTGCTTCGTCGCAAGCGCTCCTCGCAATGACGCGGAGAGAGCTGGACCGGCTCCCTGACGCCCGCGTCAAGACCTCGCCGCTCTGGAGTCCGTCACAGCTCGATCACGCCGCGTCGCGCCGCATGCGCAACCGCGTCGGTGCGGCCGGTGGCGTCGAGCTTGTCGAGCAGCGAGCCGACATGGAATTTCACCGTGTGCACGGAGATGCCGAGCTGCCGCGCGATCATCTTGTTGGAGGCGCCCTCGGCCATCAGCGCCAGCACGTCGAGCTCGCGCTGGGTCAGTGCGATGTCATCAGGCATGATGCGCGGATCACGCGCCACGATCGTCGCCGCGGCAGCTTCGCCGGGCGCGGCTAGGCGTAGCCCTGTGACGTTGCCGAGCAGCTTCGCCAGGCGGTCGGCGAGAGCGGGATCGTCGATCTCCAGGGACAGCACGATCTCCGGGGAGCTGTCCTCGCTCACGTCTCCGGCCTCTCGGCGACCGTGACCCTGAAGCTGGCCGGCTCGCCGCCGCGGCGCACCGCGACATCGATCACCGCGCCGACGCTCGAAGGTCCCAGCGTCCGTGACAGCGCTCGCACGCCGGAGAGCTTCTGGTCGTTGACCGCGACGATCACGTCGCCCTGACGGATGCCGGCCGCGGCCGAGGGGCCGGCTTTGTCGACGTTCATCACCATCGCGCCGATGCCGTCGTCGAGCCGCACCGGCTGCAGCCCCAGGCCGAGATAGCCGCGCGCGATGCGGCCGCGCGTCTCGAGCTGCGCCGCGACCCGCTCGATCGTCGCCGTCGGGATCACCAGCACGCGCCGCGGGCCGAGCACGGCCATGCCGAATGCTTGTCCAGAGGCATCGAGCGCGAGGCCGCCCTGCTGGCTGCCGCGCAGGCGGACATCGAGCTCGATCCGCGCATCGATGTCGCCGCCGCGCAGGGAGCGCCAGCTCTTGCCGGAGGCCGAGACCATCCCGAGCGCCGCGCTCGGCGTGTCGCGGTTGGTGGCGACTACGATCGCCAATGCGCCCAGCGGCGGAACGGTTGCCGCGAGCCTGACCGGGGCCGATGCGATGTCGGCGCGCAGCAGCGCGATATCGGTGGTGTGGTCGCGGCCGGCGATCGTGGCGGCGGTGGTGCCACCATCGGGAAGGCCGATCTCGACCTCGCCCTCGTCGGCCAGCGCCTCGTCCGCGGTGACGATCAGGCCGCTCTTCCAGACGAAGCCGGTCGAGCGAAAGCGATGCGAGCGCACGGAGACGATCGAGGGTGCGGTGCGCGCCACCACTTCCGCGAGGGCGGATGACAGTGAAGACAGGGGACTAGGATCGGTCATGGCGTGCTCCTGTGATTGCCCTCAATCTGGGATGTCGCGGGGAATTGCGAAACTGGCCGGGTGGCCAGGACAAGGACGGGCTCGTCAAGGCCACGGCCGACGAACATGTGATTGGGACCCGCTCACGGGAACGTGTAGCAATCGGCCGACATTGCGCCGCATGGCCCCAACCATTTTGAACGAGCCCTGACCGATGACCATCGATCTCACCCGCCGCACCCTGCTGCAACTCGCCGGCGCAACCTCGCTCGCGATGGCGGCTGCTGCCGCGGCGCGCGCCGAGGGCATTCCTCAAGGCGGCGGGCCGACCTTTGCCAGCCGCACCCCGATGCGGGTCGGCATGGTGACGCTGCGGGTGAAGAATCTCGACAAGGTCGCCGACTACTACCGCGACGTGATCGGGCTTGCCGTGATGGAGCGTTCGGCGACCGCCGCGAAGCTCGGCACGGCCGGCATAGCGCTGCTGGTGCTGGAGGCCCGTCCCGATGCGGGAATCGAGCCGCGCAACGCCGCCGGCCTCTACCACACCGCCTTCCTGATGCCGACGCGAAAAGACCTCGCGCGCTGGCTGGTGCATGCCGCCTCGCATCGCGTGCCGCTGTCGGGCTTTGCCGATCACCTCGTCAGCGAGTCCGTCTATCTCGACGACCCCGAAGGCAACGGCATCGAGGTCTATGCCGACCGCGATCCCTCGCAATGGCAATGGAGCGAGGGCAGCGTCAAGATGGCGACCGACGAGCTCAACATTCCCGACCTGCTGTCGCTGACCAATACACGCGTCGCCGACTATGCCAGGGCGCCGGACGGCTTGCGCGTCGGCCACATGCATCTGCGCGTCGGCGATCTGGCGCAGGCCGAGAGCTTCTATCACGGCACGATCGGCCTTGATCCGACGCGCAAGCGCAGCGGCGCCGCGTTCCTGTCGTCGGGCCGTTATCACCATCACCTCGGCATGAATGTCTGGCAGAGCCAGGGCGCCGGCCGGCGCGACGATGCCACCACGGGCCTTGCATGGTTCTCGCTGGTGACGGCGAAGCAGGACATTCTCGCCGCACAGGAGGAACGCCTGCGCAAGGGCGGCGCGAAGGTCACGGCGCTTTCGGACGGCCTTGAGGCCGTGGATCCCTGGGGCACCCGGGTGCGGCTGATCAGGGTTTGATCGCCGGCGCGGGCGTTGCTAAGACCCGTCAGGCCAGCCTGCGCTCCGGGATCCTCACCGACATGTCCGAATTCCACGGCGTCTTTCCCTATCTCGTCTCGCCCGTCGATGCCGACGGCACGGTGCGGACCAACGTGCTGGCAAAGCTCTGTGACGACCTGATCGGCGCCGGCGTACACGGCCTGACGCCGCTGGGCTCGACCGGCGAATTCGCCTATCTCAATGCCGCGCAACGCAGCTCCGTCGTGCAGACCACGATCGAGGCCGCGCAGGGCCGCGTGCCGGTGATCGCCGGCGTCGCTTCCACCTCGACCGCGGATGCGGTGGCCCAGGCGCAAGCCTATCAGAAGTGTGGGGCCGACGGCATCCTGGCGATCCTCGAAGCGTATTTCCCGCTGACTGACGCCCAGGTCGAATCCTACTTCCGCGCCATTGCGGATGCCGTCGACATTCCCGTCGTCATCTACACCAACCCGCAATTCCAGCGCTCCGATCTCACTCTCGACGTCATCGCGCGCCTCGCTGCGCATCCGCGCATCGGCTACATCAAGGACGCCTCGACCAACACCGGCCGGCTGCTCTCGATCATGAACCGCTGCGGGGACGCCTTGCGCGTGTTCTCGGCCTCCGCCCATATCCCGGCCGCGGTGATGCTGATCGGCGGGCTCGGCTGGATGGCGGGCCCGGCCTGCATCATCCCGCGCCAGAGCGTTGCGCTCTACGAGCTCTGCAAGGCCGGCCGCTGGGACGAGGCGATGGTGCTCCAGCGCAGGCTGTGGCGCATCAACGAAGCTTTCGCCCGCTTCAATCTCGCCGCTTGCATCAAGGCGGGGCTTTCGATCCAGGGCTACGACGTCGGCGACCCCGTCCCGCCGCAGGCGCCGCTCACGGCCGAGGCACGGAAGGTCGTGGAAGTGGCGCTGCGCGAGCTGACCTAGCTGTTTGGCGCGCGGCAATATGCCCCGGCACCCGTGCATGAGTCAGAAAAGCCCTTACCTGCCCAACCGGGAAACTTCCGTTCGTTTGCGACGTTGCTGCGTAAGCCGGATCTGTCACCCCATGCATATGCATCCCAAGGCCGTATTCAGCACTGGACACGGTGGTCACCGATGAACCGTCGCTATGCGATTGCCGCGGCCGCCTTCGCCGCCCTGCTGCTTGCCGTCACTGCCGCAAAAGTCCTGCATGTCCCTGTCCCATGGGCGGCGCCCACCGCACGCGCGGTCGAGCAGCGCGGTCCGCTGTCCGATGGCGAGAAGGCGACCATCGAAATCTTCGAGCGCGTGTCTCCTTCGGTCGTCCAGGTTGCGGCCAAGTCGGCAGCCAGTCCTCTCATGGGCGAGGAAGGCCAGGGCGGCGGCGCGTCCGGCACGGGCTTCGTCTGGGATCGCGACGGTCATCTCGTGACGAACAACCATGTCATCGCCAATGGGGGCGAGATCGCGGTGCGGTTTGCGTCGGGAGAGGTGGCCAAGGTCGACCTCGTCGGCACGGCTCCCAATTACGATCTCGCGGTGCTGCGGATCCGCAGCGTGCGCCAGCTGCCGCCGCCGATCGCGCTCGGCAGCTCGAGCGACCTGAAGGTCGGGCAATCCGCTTTCGCGATCGGCAATCCCTTCGGTCTGGATCAATCGATGACCTCCGGCATCATCAGCGCGCTCAAGCGCAGGCTGCCGACCCATGCCGGCAGGGAGATCGCCAACGTCATCCAGACCGATGCCGCGATCAACCCGGGCAATTCGGGCGGGCCGCTGCTGGATTCCGCCGGCCGGCTGATCGGCGTTACCACGGCGATCATCTCGCCGTCCGGCTCGAACGCCGGCATCGGCTTCGCTGTCCCGGTCGACGTCGTGAACCGGATTGTCCCCGAACTCATTCGCAGCGGCCGGGTGCCGACGCCCGGCATCGGCATCGTGGCCGCCGGCGAGGATGTTTCCACCCGGCTTGGCGTCGAAGGGGTGATCGTGGTGCGGACGGCGCCCGGCAGCCCGGCGGAGCGGGCGGGGATTCGCGGCGTCAATTTTTCGACAGGGGCGGTCGGAGACATCATCACCGCGGTGGAAGGCAAGCCGGTGCGGCGCCTTGCCGATCTGACCGATGCGCTGGAGCAGGCCGGGGCCGGAAAGACCGTTCGGCTTACGGTCAAGCGCGGCTCGGACGCCCGTGACGTGAATGTAGGCATCATCGATATCGACAGGTCCTAGCCGGCCGATCCGCGTCAGCAAGGGGCTCGGACGCGCATTGCAGATGCGCCGAGGCTCGGTTGTCTGGCCCGCAAAATCGGTTAAAACCGCCGCGGTCGATTTTGCGGATTTCGAGGACACAGCGGAATGAACATTCTTCCCGGCAATTTGCGTTTCGGAGCGGGGCAGCCCGTCAAGCGTTTGGAAGACCAGCGGCTGCTCACCGGGAAGGGACAGTTCATCGACGACAAGCCGGAAGACGGCGCGCTGTGGTTGCACGTGCTGCGCTCACCGCACGCCCACGCGAAGATCGTCTCGGTCGACACCAGCGCCGCGGCCGGGATGCCCGGCGTCACCGCCATCTATACCGGCGCCGACCTCGTCAAGGACGACATCGGCGCCATCCCCACCCTGAACATCTTCAAGCGTCCCGACGGCAAGCCGATGACGGTGCCGCCGCGCCGGCTGCTCGCCCACGAGGTCGTGCGCTATGCCGGCGAGGCCGTGGCCGCCGTGGTGGCTTCGTCGCGCGCGGAGGCGCAGAGCGCCGCCGAGGCGATCGCCGTCGAGTACGACGTTCAGCCCGCGGTGGTCGATCCCGTCGAGGCCGTCAAGCCCGGCGCGCCCGTGGTGTGGCCGGAGGCGCCCGACAACATCGTCGGTGCCATGAGCTATGGCGATGCGGCCAAGGTCGACGATGCCTTCGCCAAGGCGGCGCACACCGTCGAGCTCGATCTCGTCAGCCAGCGCCTCGTTCCATCCGCGATGGAGCCGCGCTCGACCATCGCCGAGATCGACAAGAAGACCGGCCGTCTGCTGCTGCACGTGCAGTCGCAGACGCCGGCCTCGACCCGCGACGTGCTGGCGGAGGCCGTGCTCAAGCGCCCCAAGGACAGTGTCCGCGTGCTGGTCGGCGACATCGGCGGCGGTTTTGGCCAGAAGACCAATCTCTACCCCGAAGACGGCATCGTTGCCTATGCCGCAACCAAGCTGAACAAGAAGATCCGCTGGCGCGGCGATCGCACCGACGAATTCGTCGGCGGCACCCATGGCCGCGATCTGACCTCGACCGCCTCCTTCGCGCTCGACGAGAAGGGCAAGGTGCTGGCCTATCGCGTCAAGTCGATTGGCTGCACCGGTGCCTATTCCTCGGGCGCGGCGAATATCATCCCGCTGGTGCTCGGGCCGTTCGTGCAGACCGGCGTCTACGATCTGCCGCTGGTGCATTTCGAGGTGAAGTCGGTGATGACGCACACCGCACCGGTCGGCGCCTATCGCGGCGCAGGCCGCCCTGAAGCCGTGTTCATCGTCGAGCGCCTGTTCGACGCCGCCGCGCGAAAGATCGGCATGGATCCGCGCGCGATCCGCAAGGCCAATTACATCAAGCCGGCGCAGCTGCCCTACACCAATGCGGCCGGCCAGGTCTATGATTCCGGCGCCTTCGCCCACATGCTCGACCGCGCCGTGAAGCTTGCGGATTGGGACGGCTTTGCCGCGCGCAAGAAGGCCGCGAAGAAGAAGGGCCTGCTCTACGGCCGCGGGCTCACCTCCTACATCGAATGGACCGGTGGCCGAGCGCACACCGAGAAGGTCAGCCTGCACGCGACCTCGCAAGGCCGCGTCGTGCTGCATTCCGGCACCATGGCGATGGGGCAGGGCTTGCAGACCACCTACACCCAGATGATCTCCGACACGCTCGGCATTCCCATGGAGAAGATCGACGTGGTGCAGGGCGACACCGATCTTGCCATGGGCTTCGGCAGCGTCGGCTCGCGCTCGCTGTTCGTCGGCGGCACGGCGGTTGCGGTCTCCTCCAACGATCTGATCCAGAAGGCGCGCGAGAAGGCGGCCAACGTGCTGGAGACCTCGATCGAGGACATTGAATATCAGGGTGGCATGCTCACCGTAGTCGGCACCGACCGCAGCATCAGCCTGTTCGACCTCGCCGAGAAGGAGAGCGGCGCCAAGCTCAGCGTCGATTCCGAAGGTGAGGTGGACGGTCCGAGCTGGCCGAACGGCACGCACATCTGCGAGGTCGAGATCGACCCCGAGACCGGCGTGTCCAAGGTGGTGCGCTACACCACGGTTGACGACGTCGGCGTCGCCGTCAACCCGATGCTGGTGACGGGGCAGATCCATGGCGGCGTCGCGCAAGGCATCGGCCAGGCGCTGTATGAGGGCGTGTCCTACGATGCGGACGGCCAGCTGCTGACCGCGAGCTATCAGGACTATTGCATCCCGCGCGCCGACGACGTGCCGCCGATCGAGGTGACGCTGGACGGCTCCGCGCCCTGCCGCACCAATCCGCTCGGCGCCAAGGGCTGCGGCGAATCCGGTGCCATCGGCGGCCCGCCCTGCGTCACCAACGGCGTCATGGACGCGCTCGCCGAGCTCGGCATCACCCAGCTGAACACCCCGCTGACCCCGCAGAAGGTGTGGAAGGCGATTCGGGATGCGCGGGCGGCGGGGTAAGCCTTCAAGGTCCTCGTCATTGCGAGCATAGCGAAGCAATCCAGATTTTGTCCGCGGAAAGATCCTGGATTGCTTCGTCGCAAGAGCTCCTCGCAATGACGGAGGAGACAGCCGTAGCCCCTCAAATCCCCAGCATCATCTTCGCGATGATATCGCGCTGGATCTCCGAGGTGCCGCCGAAAATGGTGTAGGCGCGGCCGTTGAGATATTCCGGCACCATTGTCAGCATCTCCTCAGGGATCGCCGGCTCGTGGTTGAGCCTGTAGAGCGGGCGCATCGGCTCGACAGCGAGGGCGTCGTGACCGATCACGTCGACCCCGAGCCGCGTCACCGCCTGGCGGATCTCGCTGTTGCGCAGCTTCAGGATCGATGACACCGCGCCGGGGTTTTGCCCGGTCTGCAGCGCCGAGAGCACGCGCAGCTCGGTCATCTCCAGCGCGTCGATGTCGACCTCGACCTCGGAGATGCGCGTTGCGATATCGGGACTGTCGATGGCGCGTCCCGTCAGGTCCGACTCGGCAAGATCCGTGATCGCTCTCAAGCCCTCGCGCAGCTTCGCCGAAGCGATGCCGGAGCCGCGCTCGAACTCGAGCAGGTATTTGCCATAGGTCCAGCCCTTGCCTTCCTCGCCGACGCGGTTGGCGACCGGCACGCGGACGTCGTCGAAGAACACCTGGTTGACTTCGTGGTCGCCGCCGATGGTGAGGATGGGGCGCGTGGTGATGCCCGGCGTCTTCATGTCGATCAGGATGAAGCTGATGCCGTCCTGCTGCCGCGGCCCGTCACCGGTGCGCACCAGCGCGAACATGCGGTTGGCGTGGTGGGCGTGCGTGGTCCAGATCTTGGTGCCGTTGATGATGTAATCGTCGCCGTCGCGCACCGCCCGCGTCTTCAGCGAGGAAAGATCGGAGCCCGAGCCCGGCTCGGAATAGCCCTGGCACCAATAATCCTCGCCGGAGAGAATCCGCGGCAGGTAAAAATTCTTCTGCTCGGGGCTGCCGAAGCCGATGATGACCGGCCCGACCATCTTCACGCCCATCACGTTGACATTGGGCACGCCGGCCCGCGCGCATTCGGTTTCGAAAATCCAGCGTTGCGCCGGCGTCCAGGCCGGCCCGCCGTACTCGACTGGCCAGCCCGGCGCGGCCCAGCCCTGCCTATGCAGCGCGCGCTGCCAGGCCGTGCCGATATCGGGGTCGGAGAACACCGACGGCGTCAGCGCGGTCGCGCGCTTCATCTCCTCGGTGAGATTCCTGGCGATGAAGCCGCGCACCTCGTCCTGGAAGGCGCGCTCCTCGGCATTGAACGACAGGTCCATGATGCTCTCCCGGTGTCAGGCTCTGCGGCCAAGCTCGGCGTGGCGGGCATAGTGATGCGCGCTGCCGCCGAACAGCGTGTCGAAGGCGACGAGGCGCTTGAAATAGGCGCCGACCTCGAGCTCTTCGGTGACGCCCATGCCGCCGTGAAGCTGGATGGACTGCTCGCCGACGAAGCGGGCGCATCTGCCGATCTTGGCCTTCGCGCCGGACGCCGCCCGGGCGCGCTCGGTCGGCGCAGCGTCCACCTTCAGCGCGGCGCGCAGCGCGATCGAGCGCGCCTCGTCGACCTGCATGGCCATGTCGGCGAGGCGATGGCGGATGACCTGGTTGGCCGAGAGCGGCCGGCCGAATTGATTCCGGATCTTGGTGTAGTCGAGCGTGGTGTCGAGCAGCGTCTGCATGATGCCGACAGCTTCCGCCCCAAGTGCGGCCATGGCGCGATCGACGGCCCATTCGATCGCCGGCAGCGCGTCGTGGCCGTCGCCGAGTAGGGCGTCTTCCGGCAGATGCACGTCGGACAGCTCGATGTTGCAGGCGCGCCCGCCGCCGAGGCGCGCGTAGTCGGAAATCGCGACGCCCGGCGCGGTCGCCGGCATCACGAACAGGCCGATCCGTCCCGAAGGGCCGTGATGGTCGTGCACGAGCGCGGAGACGATGATCTCATCGGCGGCATGGCCGTCGAGCACCGCGATCTTGCTGCCGGACAGACGCCAGCCTTGCGCCGTCTTGGTCGCGGATGTCGCGACCTTGGCGAGATCGAACCGCGCCGCGCGCTCGGAATGCGCGAATGCGAGCTTCAGTGATCCGTCCGCGACCTTGGGCAGGCTCGATTGCTTCTGCTCGTGGGTGCCGCATCTGGCGATCAGTGCGGCGCCCAGGACTACGGTTGCGACATAGGGCTCCGACACCAGCCCGCGGCCGAAGGCCTCCATCAGGATGCCGATCTCGACCGCGCCGCCGCCGAGCCCGTCGAATTCCTCGGGCAGCGGCAGCGCCAGCCAGCCTAGCTCGGCGAACTGCTTCCACACCGCGGGGCTGAAGCCGAGCGGATCGTTCGCCATCCTGCGGCGGTGAGCGGCATCGTAGCTTCCGGCCACGAAGCGTTCCGCGCTGTCGCGCAGCAGCTTCTGCTCGTCGCTGAGATTGAGGTCCATGTTGTCTACTCCGCCGGCGGCGGCGGCTTGCGCACGGAAGGATGCAGGCCGGAGGGATCGACGATCATGCCGAACTCCTGAAGATTGTGGGCATGGCAGAGCTGATGCAGCGCAAAGGCCTGATCGATCGCGGCGGGCTGTCCCATCACGTCGACCGAGCGGTTGACGGCTTCCTTGGTCATCTTCAGCGCGAAGGATGGCTTTGTCGCAATTCTGCGCGCCAGCTCCAGCACGCGCGATGACAATTCGCTGCGCGGCACGACCTGATTGACCATGCCGAGCTGGTGCGCCTCCTGCGCGCTCCAGCTGTCGGCGGTGAACAGGAACTCCTTGGCCTTGCGCGGGCCCAGCTCCCAGGGGTGCACGAACCACTCGACGCCGCAGACGCCCATGGTGACGACGGGATCGCAGAACTGCGCATCGTCGCTGGCGACGATGAGATCGCAGGCCCAGGCCAGCATCAGCCCGCCGGCGATGCACTTGCCGTGCACCTCGGCAATGGTCGGCTTGGCGAGGTTGCGCCAGCGCCGGGTGATCTGGAGATAGATTTCCTGCTCGCGCGCAAAGCGGCCGTGCGCGTTCGGCTCGGCGAAACCGCCCCAATTTCCGATCGGCGGGAAATCGACACCGGCCGCGCTCTTGCCGCCGGGGCGCAGGTCGTGGCCGGACGAGAAGTGCGGCCCGCTGCCGGCAAGAATGATCACCTTGACCGCATCGTCCTGCACCGCCGCGTCGAAGGCGGCGTTGAGGTCGTAGGTCATCTGCAGGTTCTGCGCGTTGCGCGCCTCGGGCCGGTTCATCACGACCCTTGTGATCTCCGGCTCGGGCCGCTCCACGAGGATGGTCTCGAACGAGGTCATCGCGTTCCCCCTGGCGCTTTTCGTCTTGTTGTCGAGAGTTGACTATGTCGGTCAGGGATAGGCAAGAGGCTTGCGTCAGTCGGCTGGGGTGGGCGCGCACGTGCTTGTCGCAGTCATTCCGGGGCGCGAAGCGAACCCGGAATCTCGAGATTCCGGGTTCGATGCTCCGGGCCCCGCTTGCGCGGTCCCCCGGAATGACGGAAAAATCTCGACACTCCGCGGAGCCGTTCTGGTAGTTTGCGCCAGATTCCACCGGGAGAAATTTAATGCGCAAGATCCTGACCGTGCTGGCGGCGCTGGCCTCGCTGAGCCTCACCAATTGCGGCTATAACGCGATCCAGAGCGAGGACGAGCAGATCAAGTCCGCCTGGTCCGAGGTCGTGAACCAGTATCAGCGCCGCGCCGACCTCGTGCCCAATCTCGTCAACTCGGTGAAGGGCTTTGCGCAGCAAGAGAAGGACGTGCTGCTCGGCGTCACCAATGCGCGCGCCAAGGTCGGCAGCATCCAGGCGACGCCCGAGGTGCTGAACGATCCGGCCGCCTTCCAGAAGTTCCAGGCAGCCCAGGGCGAACTCTCCAGCGCGCTGTCGCGGCTTCTGGTCGTGACCGAAAACTATCCGCAGCTGAAGTCCGACGCCCTGTTCAAGGATTTGATGTCGCAGCTGGAGGGGACCGAGAACCGCATCACGGTAGCGCGCAACCGCTACATCAAGTCGGTGCAGGACTATAACGTCACCATCCGCTCCTTCCCGAGCAACCTCACCGCGATGATGTTCGGCTACAAGGAGAAGCCGAACTTCTCGGTGGAGAACGAGAAGGCGATCTCGACCGCGCCGAAGGTGGATTTCAATCCGGCGCCAGCGCCGTCGAAGTAGCCGCATTCGTCGCCCATGCGCGCCCCACCCACCGCCGTCATTCCCCGCGAAGGCGGGGAATCCAGTACGCCGCGGCTTCTCGGTTCAAGCAGTGCGGCCTCTGGGATACTGGATCGCCCGCCTTCGCGGGCGATGACAGCGAGGTTGTGGCGGGCTGCTTCGGCCGCGCCCACGCGCATCGTCTTCGTCGTCGCGTTCCTCCTCGCCCTCGCTTTCCCAGCCTTTGCCGACGTCGCCGTCCCTCAACTCACCGGCCGCGTCGTCGATCAGACCAACACGCTCTCCAGCGCCGACATCGCCTCGCTGTCGCAAAAGCTGCAAGACTTCGAGGCGCGCAAGGGCAGCCAGATCGCCGTCCTGATCGTGCCGACGACGCAGCCGGAGACGATCGAGCAGTTCTCGATCCGGGTCGCGGACGCCTGGAAGATCGGCCGCAAGAAGGTCGACGACGGCGCGATCCTCGTCGTTGCCAAGAATGATCGGCACTTGCGTATCGAGGTCGGTTACGGCCTGGAAGGCGCTCTGACGGACGTCACGTCGCGGCGGATCATCGATGAGGTCATCACGCCGAAGTTCAGGGCAGGCGATTTCGCCGGCGGTATCTCCGATGGCGTCGACCGCATGATGCGGGTGATCGACGGCGAGCCGCTGCCGTCCCCCTCGCGCAGCGTCAACTTCGCCCACAATCTGGACGACCTCGCGCCGGTCTTCGCCGTGGCGCTGTTCGCCTCGATCGGCGTCGGCGGGTTCTTCCGCGCCATGCTGGGACGGCTGCTCGGATCAATGGTGACCGGGGGCATCATTGCGGCGGTGACGTGGTTCATCCTCGGCTCCGCAGCGCTCGCCGCCGCCGTCGGCGTCCTCGGCTTCATCGTCGGCTTCATCGCCGATCTGTTTTCGGCGATCACGCCGGGCACCGGCCGCTCGCGCGGCGGCTCGTGGTCGAGCGGCTCGTCGGGAGGCGGCTGGAGCAGCGGCTCGAGCAGCAGCGACAGCGGCAGCTTCAGCGGCGGTGGCGGCAGTTTCGGCGGCGGCGGCGCCTCGGGGAGCTGGTAGCGGTCATGAGCATCAAGCGCATTGCCAGACATCTCGTGCAGCATCATTGGCGGGCAAAGCAGATCTTTCCGCCAGACGTCCTCGCCCGCATCGAGCAGGCGATCAAGCGCGGCGAAGCCGCCCATTCCGGCCAGGTCCGCTTCGTGGTCGAGGGCGCACTCGACGGCGTGCCGCTGTTCCGCAACCAGCCGGCCCGAGCGCGGGCGCTCGACGTGTTCTCGTTGCTGCGTATCTGGGACACCGCGCACAACAACGGCGTCCTGATCTATCTCCTGCTCGCCGATCGCGACGTCGAGATCATCGCCGATCGCGGCATCGACGCGAAGGTGGGCGCGGCGGGCTGGGAGAGCATCTGTCGCGCCATGGAGGCGGAGTTCGCCTCCGGCCAGTTCGAGCGCGGCGTCATCGGCGGCATCGAAGCGGTGTCGCGCGAATTGGCGCGGCATTTCCCGCCGCGGGCCTCGCCTGCGAACGAGCTGCCGGATGCGCCGGTCGTGATGTGACGAACCGTGATGTGAGTGAGGGGCGGGCACTGCCTGCTCCGTCATTGCGAGGAGCCCTTGCGACGAAGCAATCCAGACTTCTTCCGCGGAGGGATTCTGGATTGCTTCGCTGCGCTCGCAATCACGACGTGGAGGTGGCGCGCTCAAGTCTCTCACCGTCACCCTGAGGTGCTCGCCACTTCGGCGAGCCTCGAAGGGCGACGGCCCGGCTGTAGCAGCTCGGCCGTTCATCCTTCGAGGCTCCCGGCGCGGTGCTGCGCACCGCCCCACTCGCGCCTCAGGATGACGGGTGAGACACGCGCGTCGTGTCGTCATTCCGCCGCCGTTCATTTTGCTCCGGTTACAAATTGTTTCATGCCCGCCACACCGGTTCCATCTTCCCGGCCTAATTCGGCCCCGGATAATTTCCTAAAATTTCGGTAAGCGGGTCCCAAGGTAAGGATTTCGCAAGCAATGAAAGTTACCAAAAGGTCAATCCAGAGCGGAGTACTTGAACCGTGAGCGAACCAATGGCTGAGCAGGCTGCCCAGGATAAGAGCGTCGTCGAAGCCGGGACGACCGCGCCGCAGGCTGTCGAGGCTGCCGGGATCGACGCCCCTTCGATCGCCCCCGACCACGAGGCGCCGCCCAAGCCGGATCCGGTCGAGCCGCCAAAGATCGAAGCGTCAAGGATCGAGCTGCCGAAGGTCGAAGCCAAAGCCGAGGCCAAGCCCGAGCCGAAGCCCGGCAAGCTCATCGTCATGGCGCCCTCGGAGCGGTCGTGGAATGGCTCTTGGGACCGCGAGGATTTTGCCCCGCATGTGAAGGCGGACGAGCCGCGCGAGGCCGCTGGCAAGCGGCGCCTGTCGGCAATGGCCGCGGTGGTAGCGATCGCAGCCAGTGTCGGCGCGATCAGCGGCGCGCTCGCAACGGCCGGCATGATGCATTTCGCAAGCCCCGCCCAGGCGCCGGTGCAGGTCACTGATACCAGCGCGCTCGATGCTTCGGTCGCGCGGATCGATGCCGACCTCGTCGCGCTCAAGGCCAATGTCGAGCAGGGCTCGAAGACGGGCCTCAGCCAGTTCAATCGCGCCAACGATCGCCTCGACAAGCTCGAGAAGGCACAGGCCGAGCCGCTCGCCAGGATCGCAAAGCTGTCGGAGGCCGTCGACAAGCTCCGCGTCACGTCGTCCGCCGCGCCCGCGCAGGCTGCCGCAGCTCCCGCCAGGGAGACCACCGGCTCGATCGCGCCGACTCAGGTTGCGACTGCCGCCGCTGCACCGGCCCCGGTGGCTGCCGCCCCCAAGCCCGAGGTCGGCCGTCTGCCGACGATCGAAGGCTGGCGGCTGCGCAACGCTGCCAATGGCGGCGCGCTGATCGAGGGCCGCGACGGCCTCTACGAGGTCTATCCCGGCGACCCCATCCCCGGCGTCGGCCGCGTCGATGCGATCCGCCGCCAGGACGGCCGCTGGGTGGTCGTCACCAGCAAGGGGCTGATCGTCGCACGCTGAGCATTCGATATTCGACTTTCGAAGAGGCGCTTCACCAGCATGTGAGGCGCCTTTTTGCTTGAATAGGCATCCCGGCGCGGTGTTACCTAAGGCATGAGCCGCGCGCTGCGAATTCTCATTGCTGCCGCCGTCTTGCTTGGCGGCGCCGCCTCGCCATCAGCCGCGGAGACGGCGCAGCTGATGCGCGGCACGGCAATCGCCGATCCCGATCTGTTGCGCAAGCTCGACGACGGCGACGTCCTCACGATCCCGCGCCTGTTGGCGCCGGCGCGCAAGGCGGACGGTCCGCTGACAACCGACCGGCTGTTCGCATCGCTGCCGCAGCTCAAGGACATTCCTCCCGCGATCGACGCGGAGCTCGAGCGCTACATTGGCCAGCGGAAGGCAGCGTATCCGACCGAGACCATCGGCGTCGGCGAGGGTTTTGACGTACAGCTGTTCGATCGGGCCAATCTGGCGTCGCCCGATACGCGCTTCGTGCTGGCCGGTATCGTCAACCGCATGGACCGCGCCTATGTCGCCGAAGAATCCTGCGGCGAGATCCGGCTGATTTATCGTCTGGCGCGGTTCGACGCTAGAACCGACCGTGGCACGATCGCGACGCGCCTGCCGATGACCTTCAATCTGGTGATAAAGGCGAGGGATGCGCGCCAGACGGAGGGGGGCGGCAAGCCGATCAGCTGCGCCGAGATCGCGCGGCGCTGGCTCGACAACGGCAATTGGCAGGAGCTGATCGGCGGCCGCGACGATTCCATGCTCGATCGCATCGAGACCAACATCCAGGTCTCCGTCGCGCCGAAATCGGCGCTGCACGATTTCCGCTCCGACTATCTGCTCAAGGTGTTCAAGTACGACGCCGCGACGAAGACGTTCGCCGAAGCGGTGCTGGAGAACCAGATCGACCGCGACCGCATCCTCGCCGACGATGCGCTCCGGCGCGATTTCAGGGATTGGCTGCTCGCACCCGGGAATCTGCGCGAATTCGATCGCGGCACGGTGCTGATCCCGGAAAGATTCCTGGCCAAGGCTGCGGTGGTGGCGACGCCCGCCGGCCTCGACGCTTCCGCGCTGCAGCCCGAGTTCGGCATGTTGCAAGGAGAAGAAGGAGGCGAGGGCAGCGGCGCCCCGGTCTTCACCGATGACGACGTGGTCGGCGCGCTGAAGCAGGCCGCCGCGCGCGGAGACATGCAGAACATCCGCTCGGTCGCGGGCTTCCAGCGTCGTCTCAACGACGTCACCTGCTCAGGATGCCACCAGACCCGCGGCATCGGCGGCTTCCATTTCCCTGGCGTCGACTGGCTCGCCGACAAGCCGTCCAACGCGGCCATCGTGCCGGCCTCGCCGCATTTCGTCGGCGACCAGCTGCGTCGCCGCGATATCCTGACCGCCTTCGCCACGGGCAAACGTCCTGATTTCTCACGCGGATTTGCCAGCCGGCCGCAGACCCGCGGCAGCCGCGAGCTCGCCGGAAGCGAGTATCAGGACGGCTGGGGCGCGCATTGTTCCCTGCGGGATGCGGGATCGGGAACGCCAGACAAGAGTTTTACGTCATGGAACTGTGCTAACGGTCTCACCTGTCAGGCCGCCGCGGCCTCGCGCCGCATCGGCATGTGCTTCATCAAGACGCGTTAGCCAACAAGCGATTTGGATGATTCATGACGGATACGGGCAACGCCAACAAGGCGCGCAATCGCGAGATCGCCCAGAACGAAGAAGCCAAGCAGATCGCCGGCAGCGCCCGCGTCAGCATCTCGGCGATTGCGATGGCCGTCATCGTCGGCGGCATCCTGTTCACGCTCGGCTGGCTGTCGCTGCGGTAAGCCGCGCTTCCTTCGTCATGCCCGGGCTTGTCCCGGGCATCCACGTTCTCGTATCCGCGTCCAAGATCGTGGATGGCCGGGACAAGCCCGGCCATGACGGCGCTGAAGCTTGGCGCTGGCCCCCTCATTTCGCGAAGTTCTTCATCCGCTTGCCCGGCAGCAATTCATAGGCCGGCTTCCAGCCGGGCAGCGCGGCGATGCGGCCGAGCCAGGCGTGGATGGCGGGATGGCTCGTGGCGAAGTCAAAACCGTGCTCGTCGCGCGGATAATGCAGATAGGCCATCATCGAGATGTCGGCGACCGTCGGCCTTGCGCCGATCGCGAAGTCGTTGTGCTGGAGATGCCCGTCGAGAATGCCGAGGAAGTCCTCGAGCCGGCGGCGAAAATGCTTCAGCACCTGGGGATCGTTCTTCTCGGTGAAGGCGCGCATGAAGCGATAGGTCGCCATGTAGCCGGTGAGCTTGTGGTTGTCCCAGAACAGCCAGCGCAGCAGCTCGAATTTCTCGTCCTCGGTTTCCGCGCCGAAGCGGCCGTACTGCTCGGCGAGTTTCAGCAGGAGCGGCGCGGTCTGCGTCATCTTCACGCCGTCGATTTCGAGCACGGGAATCTCGCCCATCTCGTTGACCGCCTTGCGCCATTCCGCCGTGCGCGTGACGCCGCCGGCAAAATCGGTCCACACCGGCTCGAACGTCTCGCCGCACAGCGTCAGCATCAGCGCGAGCTTGTAGCTGTTGCCGGATTCCGGGAAGTAGTGCAGGCGGTAGCTGGGCATGGAACCTCGCGCGGCGTGATGTTGCCATAGGTTTGTAGCGGGATCGTCCGGCATCGTCATTGCGAGCGCAGCGAAGCAATCCAGCCATGCATCCGCGGAGACAGTCTGGATTGCTTCGCTGCGCTCGCAATGACGGGGTTAGAGCGGCGCGCGCCACCTTACCCCACGGCGCCCGAACTGCGCAGCTGCTTGATCGCCGCCTCGTCGTATCCCGCCCCGCGCAAAATCTCGTCACTGTGCTCGCCGACGGCGGGCGGCTTGCGCGGCTGCACCTTCCTGGCGCCGTCGATCCAGATCGGGCTGTTGATGGTGAGCATGGTGTCGTTCTCGAACGGCACCAGCACCTCGTTGTCGAGCATCTGCTTGTCGTTCGGGATGTCGTCGAGAATGGCGACGACACCGAACACGAGGCCGTTGCCGTCGAGGATCCTGCGCCATTCGGCGAGATCCCTGGTGGCAAAGGTCTCATCCAGAATCTTGATCAGCTCGACCGAGCGGGCGTGGCGGTCGGCCTTGGTGGCGAAGCGCGGGTCGGCGATCAGGTCCTCGCGCCCCAGGCACTTGGCCAGCGTCGGAAACTGCTTCTCCTCGCTCAGCAGGGACAGGATCAGCCAGCGGCCGTCCTTGCACTGGTAGTGATTGGCGACCGCGTTGAGCGCGCGCTCGCGCGGGCGCCGCTCGCCGAACTTGGCGCCGCAGAGTTTTGCCTGCGCCAGCACGCTAGCGGCCCACACCCCGTTCGCCATCAGATTGGAGGCGACATGCGAGCCCTTGCCGGTCTTCTCGCGCTGATACAGCGCGGTGACGATGGCACCGTAGAACGCCATGGCGCAGGGATGATCGCCCATGCCGGCGACCGAGCGCGCCGGGGTGGTGTCGGTGTCGGCGCGCACGAGGTCCATCAGGCCCGACCGCGCCCAATAGGCATTGCTGTCGAAGCCGGGCTTGTTGGCCTCCTCGCCCTTCTCGCCATAGCCGGTGAAGGAGGCGTAGATCAGCCGGTCGTTGAGATGGGCGAGATGATCATAGGTGATGCCGAGCTTGGCGCGCACCGGCGGCGGCATGTTGGTGATGAAGACGTCGGCCTCCGCCACCAGCTTGTACAGCACCGCCTGCGCCTCGGGCTTTGCGAGGTCGAGCGCGATGCTCTTCTTGTTGCGTGCTTCCAGCAGCCAGGCGAAATTGTGCTCGCCCGTGGGATAGCCCGGCAGGTTGGGCAGATTGCGGTAGGGATCCCCGGCGCCGGGCGGCTCGATCTTGACGACGTCGGCGCCGAAATCTGACAGCACGGTCGCGGCCGCGGGCGCTGCGATGAAGCTCGCGCAGTCCAGAACCTTCAGGCCGGCAAAAATGCCCTTATCCATTGCAGCGTCGCTCCCTCGCTTCAGTCGTTTCCCGCGCGCTGGAATTGGCACGGGCGCATTCATGGGAGCATTAGACCGATGTTTCCGCGGGATGCAACGGCGCCCGGCGCAGGGCCCATTGCGGTAGTCGGCGCGCGTCCGCCACGGACCCGAACCCATCTCCGTCACCCTGAGGTGGCCGCTTCTTCAGCGGCCCTCGAAGGGCGACGGCCCGGCTGTATCTCGGCCGTACATCCTTCGAGGCTCCCGGCGCGATGCGTGGCATCGCGCCACTCGCACCTCAGGATGACGGAACTGGTATCGTGCGTTGATAAGAGGGCTCGGACGCCGTCTCACTCCTCACCCGCAAGCAACGCAGCATTGCCGCCTGCCGCGGCCGTGTTGATGGTCACGGTCTGCTCGGCGGCGAAGCGCGCGAGGTAGTGCGGGCCGCCGGCCTTGGGGCCGGTTCCGGAGAGGCCGTTGCCGCCGAACGGCTGCACGCCGACCACGGCGCCGATCATGTTGCGGTTGACGTAGACGTTGCCGATCTGGGCGCGGTCGATGATGGCTTCGATCGTGTCGTCGATGCGGGAGTGGATGCCGAGGGTGAGCCCGTAGCCGGTACGCTCGATCGCCTGCAACACGCGCGCGAGAGTCTCCGCACGATAGCGCACGACATGCAGGATCGGGCCAAAGACCTCCTCGGTGAGCTGGCCGGCCTCCTTGAGCTCGAAGATGTGCGGCGCGACGAAGCAGCCCTCCGGTGCGTCGCCGGCAAAGTGCAGCCGAGCCTCGCGCTTCATCCGCGCGATATGCGCATCGAGGCGCTGCTTGGCCTCGAGGTCGATCACCGGGCCGACATGGGTCGCGACATCGGAGGGATCGCCGATCTTCAGTTCGCGCGCGGCGCCCGCGATCATCTCGATCATGCGGTCGGCGACGTCCTCCTGCACGAACAAGAGCCGCAGCGCCGAGCAGCGCTGGCCGGCGGAACGGAACGCGGACGTGACGACGTCGTCGGCGACCTGCTCGGGCAGCGCGGTGGCGTCCGCGATCATGGCGTTGATGCCGCCGGTCTCGGCGATCAGCGGCACGATCGGCCCGTCCTTGGCGGCGAGCGTCCGGTTGATCAGGCGTGCGACCTCGGTCGAGCCGGTGAAGACGACGCCGGCGATGCCAGGATGCGCCGTCAGCATCGCGCCGATCTTGCCGTCGCCGGTGACGAGATGCAGCGCGCTTCTGGGGATGCCGGCCTCGTGCAGCAGGGCGACGGCTTCGCGCGCGATGCGCGGCGTCTGTTCGGCGGGCTTTGCCACCACGCTGTTGCCGGCCATCAGCGCGGCCGTGACCTGACCCAGGAAGATCGCCAGGGGGAAATTCCATGGCGAGATCGCGACGAAGACGCCGCGGCCGCGCATCGCGAGCGCATTGCTCTCGCCGGTCGGACCGGGCATCGCGGTATCAGCGCCGAACAGCTTGCGGCCTTGCGCGGCATAATAGCGGCAGAAATCCGCAGCTTCGCGCAGCTCCGAGAGCGCATCGTCGAGCGTCTTGCCGCCCTCGGCTTGCAGCAGCGCGATGAAGCGGGCGCTGCGGCGCTCCAGCAGATGCGCCGCCTGCTCCAATGCCGCCGCGCGCGTGCCTGCCGGCGTCCGGCTCCAGGCGGCAAAGCCCGCAACCGCCGCAGCGAGTGCCGCATTGGTCTGATCCGGCGTGGCATCGGCGATGGGCTTGAGGTCCACAGCTTCGGCCTTCACGTCGGCCAGCAATTGCTCGAGCGCGCGGCGCGCGCCGAATTCGACGCCGCGCGAATTGCGCCGCTCCGGCGCGAACAGATCGCCTGGCAACGGAATCTTGGAATGGGCCGCCGCTTGCGGCCGGACAATGGCATCCGCCGGACGCTGCAGCAGTGCCGTAACCGGCACGCGATAATCGGCAGCCTGCGCCACGAAGGAGGAGTTGGCGCCATTCTCCAGCAGTCGCCGGACCAGATAGGCCAGCAGGTCGCGATGGCTGCCGACCGGCGCATAGGTGCGGTAGGCGATGTCAGGCTGGTCCTTGGCGAGCTGCTCGTACAGCGCCTCGCCCATGCCGTGCAGGCGCTGGAACTCGAAGCCGCCGCCGCTTGCGGCGAGCTCCAGCACGGTCGCGACCGTCAGCGCGTTGTGGGTGGCGAATTGCGGGAAGATGCGCGGCCGCAAGGCCAGCAGCTTCGTCGCGCAGGCGACGTAGTTCAGGTCCGTCATCGCCTTGCGCGTGAACACGGGATAGCCGTCGAGCCCGCGCTCCTGCGCGCGCTTGATCTCGGTGTCCCAATAGGCGCCCTTGACGAGGCGCACCATCAGCTTGCGGTCATGCGCGCGCGCGAGTGCATCGACATAGTCGATCACGGCGCCGGCGCGTTTCTGATAGGCCTGGATCGCAAGGCCGAATCCGTCCCAGCCTT
This sequence comes from Bradyrhizobium sp. LVM 105, assembly GCF_003957705.1. Classification (NCBI taxonomy): domain Bacteria; kingdom Pseudomonadati; phylum Pseudomonadota; class Alphaproteobacteria; order Hyphomicrobiales; family Nitrobacteraceae; genus Bradyrhizobium; species Bradyrhizobium sp. LVM 105. Next base: position 216,203 of record NZ_QZMV01000008.1, read on the forward strand.
TGAGCGAGGGATCGGCGAGCGTTGCTGCGATCACGTCGAGCGACAGCTCCAGCCGGTCGGCTTCCTCGGCATCGACGGTGAAGTTGAGGTCATGAGCCTTGGCGCGCTGCGCCAGATCGAGCAGCAGCGGCACCAGCTCGGCGATCACCCGCGCGCGGCTGATCGCCTCGAAGCGCGGATGCAGTGCCGAGAGCTTGACCGAGATGCCGGGCCGGTCGGGCAGGGAATGAGTGCCTGCCACCTTGCCGATGGTCTCGATCGCGCTGGCATAGGCATCGAAATAGCGCTTCGCGTCGGCCGCCGTGCGCGCGCCTTCGCCGAGCATGTCGAAGGAATAGCGCGGCTTCTGGCCGGAGCGCGGCTGAGCCCGCTCCAGCGCCTGCTCGATGGTCTCGCCCAGCACGAAATGGTTGCCCATCAGCCGCATCGCCTGGCGCGTTGCGGTGCGTACCGCCGGCGCGCCCAGTCGCTTGACGAGGCGGCCGATGGTGCCGTCCGGCGTCTCGCCGGGCTGGATCACCCGTGCCGACAGCCCGAGTGCCCAGGCCGAGGCGTTGACCAGGAAGGCCGTGGACTTGGTCTCGTGGTGGATGAAGTCACCCTCGCCGAGCTTGTCCTCGATGAACTGGTCGGCGGTGCGGGCGTCCGGCACGCGCAGCAGCGCCTCGGCCAGCACCATCAGCGCGAGGCCCTCCTTGGTCGAGAGCGCGAACTCCCGCAGCATGTCCTCGACCCCACCGAGCCGGTCGTCGCGCTTGCGGATCGCCTCGATCAGCCGGGTCGCGGTACGGTCGATCCGTGCCTCCTGCGGCGGACTGAGATGCGACGCCGGTAACAGCCGCGCGGCGAGCTCGGCATCGTCGGGCGCGTAGGGGGCGGTAAAGGGAGGCGGGATGTTCGACATGCGTCTCCTGGGGCTGAATTCAGGATAGTGCCCGCGTGACCGTAGTTCGATAGACAATCTAGCTCATTTGCCTTAGAAAATGAAGATTGGTAGACAATTGACCTCAGAAACTATGGAATTAGATCGCATCGACCGGAGAATCCTCTCGATTTTACAGGAGGATGGCCGGATCGCCAATGTCGAGCTCGCCGAGCGCATCGGGCTGTCGCCGACCTCGATCGGCGAGCGGCTGAAGCGCCTGCAACGCGAGGGCTTCGTCGAGGGCTACGGCGCGCGGCTCAACCCGCATCGGCTCGGCCTTGGCCTTCTGGTGTTCGTCGAAGTGCTGCTCGACAAGACCACGCCCGACAATTTCGAGCGGTTTGCGCGCGCGGTGAAGCTCGCGCCCGAGGTGCTGGAGTGTCACATGGTTGCCGGCGGCTTCGACTATCTTGTGAAGGCGCGGCTTGCGGACATGTCCGCCTATCGACGCTTCCTCGGCGAGACCCTGCTGTCGATGCCGGGCGTGCGCGAGACGCGGACCTATGCGGTGATGGAAGAGATCAAGCGCGACGCACCGTTGCCGGTGGGCTGACGACATGTCGTCGCGATTGTCATTGCTGCGGCGTCGAACAAGCGGTCTTCGCAGGAAAAAATAGCTATCCTCGTGCAATCGCAACGCCTGTCGTCGAATGCACTGGCCGTCTTCTGAAATTTTCTTGGCCCGCTCCCGGAAGGTGATCCGGGAGGCAGCAAAGGCTGGCGGGCTTATACTTTGAGGTTCTCTGCGGAAGTCTTGCCCCGGTTTGCGATCTCTTCGTATTCCACCGTCTGTCCCTCGTTCAGGGTCGACAGACCGGCCTTCTGCACTGCCGAGATATGCACGAACACATCCTTGCCTCCCGACGCAGGCTGGATAAATCCATAACCCTTCGTCGGGTTGAACCACTTGACCGTACCTTTAGCCATCACGACTTCTCCGCGGGTCTTCCTCCGAGATCTCCGAACCGCCAGTCCCCGCCAACCGGCCGGTTCGGTCCTAACAGGATACGCGGAATGTGGCGGGCTTGGTAGCTCAAACCACATCGGCATTTCGCCGAATTCCGCTCAACTTCGCGGCGCTTTTGCCGGTTTTGCCCGTTTCGCGGTCAAACAGCCCGCGTGCTGCGCGCTGTCAGTCAATACGTCGCGGCCAGGTAATCGACGATCTTGCCGACATCTGCATCGTCGATCGGCGCGCCATAGACCTTGATCATCTTGGTTACCTCGGCCTGCCAGAAGCCCTTCCTGTCCTTCATCGGCGGCTGCGTCTTGATGTAATCGGCCGAGTGGCAGGCGCTGCAATTGCCCTCGACGACCTCAAGGCCGGGGCCCGGCTTGAACGCGGCGACCTCATCAGGGGTCTTGTAGTTGACCGGCGCGGCAAGTGCCGAACCCATCGCGGCGACAAGGCCGAGCGAGACGGCGAGGAGAACGGTGCGCTGCATGATCATTCTCCTTCAGGCGGCCGTCACATGGACGGTCTCGACCACGTTGCGCAAATAACCCGCCGGGTTCCAGCGCGGCGTGTCCGGCTGCGTCTCGCCCCCATGTCCGGTGGCGCGGACCTTGAGCTCATGGCTGCCCGCCGCGAGCTTCACCGGCAGCTTCCATTCGCGGAAGGCGTATTTGCCGAGATCCTTGCCGAGCTTGGCGTTCACCCAGGTCTTGCCGCCGTCGGTGGAGACCTGGACCTCCCTGATGCCCTTGCCGCCGTCAAAGGCGATGCCGCGCAGGGTCACAGCTCCCGCCTTCAGCTTGGCGCCGTCAGGCACGCTGGTGATGAAGGAGCGTATGGTGAAGCGGTTGATCGGGATGGTCGCTTTCGGCGCGGTGCCGGGCTCAACCGCGTTGTTCGGTGTATCCGGAATGCGATAGGCCGACTTCATCCAGAAGCCGTCATAGACATTGTCGATGACGGTGATCTCGTTGAGGTGCTTGACCCAGTAGGTGCCGTAATAGCCGGGCACGATCAGGCGCAGCGGGAAGCCGTTGAGGAACGGCAGATCCTCGCCGTTCATGCCGTAGGCCAGCATGACCTCGCCGTCATTGGCGTGATCGATGTCGAGCGCCTTGACGAAGTCAGGCGTCTTGTCGCTGACCGGCCCGTCCATGCCGTTGAAGGTGACCTGCTTGGCGCCGCTCTGCACGCCGGCCATCTCCAGCACGGCTTTCAGCGGCACGCCGCGCCAGCGCGCGCAGCCCATGGCGCCGTTGGCGAGCTGGCCGCCGGCGACGCGCGGCTCGAAGAAGCCGCGGCTGTTGCCGGAGCACTGCGCGACGGCGACGATCTCCGTCGCCTTCATCTTCCGGATGTCCTTCAGCGAAAGTTTGAGCGGCTTGTCGACCTTGCCCTTGACCTCCAGCGTGAATTTGTCGGGATCCAGATCGTAGGGCAGATCGGAGAGGTGATAGCGCACGAAGAACGCGTTGTTCGGCGTGATCGGACCGTCGTTGAAGATCGCAAACGGCGTCTCGAGCTGCGGCGGCCGGCTGGTGAGGCCGATCATCGGCCGCTTCTGCGGGTATTTCACCAGCGGCCGTTCGCCGTTGGCGAACGGAAGCGTGACGGTTTCGAGGGCCGACGCCCTCGTGGCATTCAGTGTGGCCGCAAGAGCGGTCAAGCCCGCTCCCTTGAGCAGGTCGCGTCGATCGAACATCCTCGTCTCCTCCCGGAGCCTTTCTTCTGTCAGCGGCCATCACCGCGGACCCGCGCTCATCTGTTGCAACGATCGGAACGAAGTCAATTCGTGCTTTCGCAGCAGGCCCATGCCGCTGCGTCGCAGCAGGCCGGTGTTACGCGGTGGCAGTGAATTGAGTCGAACTGTAGCGGCGGCGACGGTGCACCTGTCCTGCGCGCCGGGCGATGCGAAGCATCGTCCCGAGCACGCCGGGTGGGCTTTCTCCTCTAGGGGACGGTCTCATTGCGGAAGCACCCTCTCCCCAACCCTCCCCCGCAAGCGGGGGAGGGAGCGCAGCGCCTCCGGGGCTCACACCTTACGCCGCGACGCGCTCGCTGCGATCGACCAGCGCCGCCAGCTCCCGTGCATCCGCCACCACCCGCACCGCCATCGGCTCGTCGCGGCCGCGGATCGCGACCTCCTGGTGCGGCAAGGCATCGTCGGCGAGACCCGCGCTACGGCGGATCTCGTCCGAGACGATCGCCTCGCAGGCCAGCGTCTTGGTCATGTCCTGGAGGCGGGCGGCGACGTTGACGGCATCGCCCAGCGCCGTGAAGACGATGTGATCGCGATAGCCGATGTCGCCGATGATGACCTCGCCGCCGTGAATGCCGATGCCGAAGCGGATCGGCTGGCGAAGATCATGGCTCAGGAGCTGATTCAGTTCGTCGATCTGCGTGGCGATGCCGCTTGCCGCCTTCAGCGCCTGCCGGCAGGCGGTTTGCGGATCGGCGGTCAGCCCGAACAGCGCCAGCATGCCGTCGCCGACGAACTGGTTCGGCTGGCCGCCATTCTCGATCACGGCCTGCGACACCGCGCCGAGGAAGCGGTTGACGATAAACACGGTGTCGAACGGCAGCCGCTTCTCGGCGAGCTGCGTCGAGCCGCGCATGTCCACGAACAGGCTGACGAGATAGCGCTCCTGGCCGATGCTCGCCGGCGCGGAGGCATGCGCTGTCGCCGCCGACGTCTGCGGGGTGAAGAGCTGGAAGAAGGAGAGATCCGACGTCGGCCGCAACTGGCAGGCCAGCCTGATCGAGGGATCGTTGGTGCCGACGCGGGTCAGCACGAAGGCCTCGCGCTGCGACGGCTCGGGCAGGGTGGCATGATCGCCGATGATCCGGATGCGGCAGGTCGAGCAGCGGGCGCGGCCGCCGCAGACGCTGGCATGCGGCAGATTGTGGCGCAGGCTCGCTTCCAGCACGGAGAGGCCTTTGGGGACCCGCACCGTCTTGCCGTTGCCATAGGACAGCGCGACCATGCCGCCGCGCCGCTCGCGCCAGGCGCGCACGCCGCGCGCCGCCAGCGCCAGGCCCAGCAGCCCGAAATAGGCGATGGTGAAGCCGCCGGTGATGCGATCGAGCGTCGCGGCCTCGGCCGTGGTGCCGACCTGGCGTCGGGTGAGATTCTGCGCGCGCCACTCCCTGTCATCGGCTTCGAACGCGACGTTGCGGCCGCCCTGGTAGATGCCGAGCAGCGACAGCGTCGGGATCAGCACGGCGGCGGCGAGCAGATAGGGCGCGGCGCGCGTGAAGAACGGTTTGAGGCGCAGCCAGAAATAGATGCCGATGCAGCCATGGACCCAGGCGATCACGAGCAGGATCGTCATCTGCCAGAGCCGGCCGGGCGCGGCGACGAAGAACAGATAGAGCTCCTGCGGGTAGAGCTTCTGGTGATCGTACAGCGTGTAGCCGAGCCGCACCCCGACCACGTGCCCCATGACCAATGCGGGGATGCTCAGGCCCAGCGCGAGCTGCAGCGGCTCGATCGTCCGCCAGCGGAACTGGCGGCGCTGATACAGCGCGTAGATGCCGAGCCCCATATGCGTGAGCGCGGCGGTGTAGAACACGAGTGTGACGGGCAGGAACTGCCAGAACAGGGTGTGGTAGGTGACCCCGGCCTCCATGGCCTCGACCGAGATATTGCCGAGCGCATGGTTGAGGAAATGACTGATCACATAGCAGAACAGGATCACGCCGCAGACGAGCCGCACCTGCCGCACGCTGGTCGCGCGGACGAGCTCGGACATCTGTGCAGCAGCGGTGGCCATGATTCGGTTGTATCAGTTCACGAAGGAGAACAGCCAGCCTAGCGGTTAATTCCGGGGGTGGACAGGTTCGGGATCACATGCCTGGGAGGGAGCCCCACACACCGCCGTCGTCCCGGACAAGCGCCCCCAGAAATCGTAGGGTGGGCAAAGGCGCAAAGCGCCGTGCCCACCGAGTCTATCCGTTTATGCACGGCGTGGGCACGCTGCGCTTTGCCCACCCTACGGCGTCCGCGTCGGGGCTGGATCGCCGCTGCCCATCCCCGCATTGACTCCCCCTCCGAGGTTGGCGAAAAGCGCGGCCGTGACGATCGCTGCCGATATCCCCGTGAAGCCAGACGGCGCCGAACGCCGTCCCATCCTTGTTGCCGTGCTCGTCATCGCCGCGATGACGCTGCTCCGCATCGTCTACGCCTCCGCGATCGAGCTGCGCACCGACGAGGCCTATTACTGGACCTGGTCGAAGGAGGGCGCGCTCAGCTTCCTCGATCATCCCCCGGGGATCGCCTGGCTGATCCGCCTCGGTACTGCGATCTTCGGCGACACGCCGCTCGGTGTCCGCTTCGGCGGCATCGTCGCGATGCTGCTGACGCAGCTGTTGCTGGCCGACATCGTCCGCCGCCTCACCCACGATGCGCGCGCGGTGATGTTCGCGGTGCTGATGCCGGAGGCCGCGCTCTATTACGGCCTGCTGATGGCCAAGGTCGCGCCCGACGTCGCCATGATCCCATTTGCGGTGGCGATGATGTGGTCGCTGGTGCGGCTGTCACAGAGCGGCGACGGACGCTGGTGGCTGGCGGCCGGCCTGTTCGCCGGCCTCTCGATGCTGTCGAAATTCACCGCGATCATGTTCGCGCCGGCAGTCGCCGCCTTTCTGCTGGTGCCGGATTGGCGCTGGCGCTGGTTGCGCAGCCCCTATCCTTATCTCGCCGTGCTGGTTGCCACCCTCGTGTTCTCGCCGGTGCTGATCTGGAACGTGCAGCACGATTGGGCCTCGTTCCGATTCCAGGGCGTGCGGGCGACCGCCAATTACGGCATCTCGCTGCGTACCATCGGCGATTACATCGGCCTGCAATTCGGCCTGGTCGGCTTCGTCATGCTGCCGGTGGTGCTGACCGGACTGGTGCTGACGGCGTGGCGCGGCTATCGCACGCGCGAGCCGGTCGCGATCCTGTTGTCGAGCGCGGTGCTGGTGCCGTTCCTGTATTTCCTGGCGAAGTCGACCACGCTCCGGGTCGGCGACACCTGGCCGATGTTCATGTGGCCGGTCGGCTTCGCCGCTGCCGCCGTGAACCTCGTGGCGATGATGAAGGAGGATTGGTCGGCGCGCATGCTGAGATCGTCGCTGTTCTGGGCCAGGACAGCCGTGGTCTCCGGCATCGCCTTCGTCGTCATCGTGTTCCTCTATTACGTCGCCGCGCCCTGGAATCTGCTCGGCAGGATCGATCCGATCGGCGCCGAGGCCGGCTACGAGCAGGTCGCCGCGCGCGCGCAGGCTGCACTGGACGAGACCGGCGCGACCTGGATCGCCACCACGGACTATCGCACTTACGCCATGATGCGCTGGCTGTTCCGTGGGCGCGTGCCCGTCATCGAGATCAACGAACGCGGCCGCTTCCAGGATTTTGCCGATCCCGGCATGGACCGGATCAAGGGCCACGCCGGCATCTATGTCGGCCGCGAGCCGGACAACCGTTCGTCGCTGTGGCAGAACATTCCGGCGAAACGTGAACAGCTCGGTCAGGTCGAACGCCGCTGGCGCGGCCTCGTGATGGATACCTACGCGATTGAAAAGCTCTCCGGCTGGACCCCGGAGCTGTCACCGCCGAAGGACTCGCCGCTGTTTCAGTGGAAGGTACTGGCCCTCTTCTCCTCTCCCCGCACGCGGCAGGGCTATCGCATTTGAGAACCCTTCCCTGCGGCCATCCTTCGAGACGCCCGCCTTTGGCGGGCCCTCAGGATGAGGACCGAGTGCGTGACAGCAGTTTCCGCAAGCAAAGATGCCACTCAGCCTCATCCTGAGGAGACCGCAAAGCGGTCGTCTCGAAGGACGAGGCGCTCGCTCAGGCCCCGCCAAGAACTCATATGCGATGGCCCTGCCGCAAGCGGGGAGAGGAAGAAGAGACTACTCCTCCCCATCCTTCTTCCGCAGCAGATCCGTCGCGAGGTCCGACAGCTTCGGCGGCGGCAGCGCCGCGAAGGGCAGCGGGCGCGTGACGTCGATCGCGGCGAGGCCGAGTCGCGCCGTCAGCAAGCCGTTCAGCACGCCTTCGCCGAGCCGCTGCGACAGCTTCGCCGCAATGCCGTGGCCGAGCATCTGCTGCACCAGGCTGTCGCTCGCGGCCATGCCGCCGGTGATGGCGAGATGGGCGATGACGTGGCGCAGCAGGCGGATCATGCCGAGCGCGCCGGGGCGGCCGCCATAGAGAAAAGCAAGCTGGCGGATCAGGCGCAGCGCAGCGACGAACACGAACAGCACGTCGATCGCGGCGCGCGGGCTCACCGCCGTGACGATCGAAACCTTTTGCGCGGCCGACGACACCAGCCGCCGCGCCTCCGCATCGAGCGGCGACATCAACTCGCGCTCGGCGAGCCGGATCATGTCGGCGCCGTCGATGATCTCGCCGGTGTGGCTCTCCAGCGTCGCGCGCGCGCGCGCGAGCTGCGGGTTCTGGTGCGCGATCTTGAGCAGGTCCTGCACGATCACGCGGCTCTCCTTGCGGTCGTCGCTGGCAAGGACGGCGGCTGCGCGCTGATGCAATTGCTCGATCGTGGCAAGACGCGCGAGGCCAAACGCTTCGCGTCCGATCACCACGGCAAGCGCCAGCGCGGTGACGGAGGCGAAAGCGAGGCCGACAAAGCCGAGCGTTTCGCTGCGTGCGAACAGATCCTCGATCAGATGGACTACGCCGAGCCCGGTGCCGAGCAGTGTCAGCCCGGCAAGCCCCGACCAGAACAGCGTGCCCCAGGGAAAGCCGCGACGCGCCGGCCGCGCCGCCTCGATCGGCACCGGCAGCGCCTGCGGATCATGCTCCGGCGTGATCTGGATGGTGGCGCGGCCGAGCCGCGCCGTCTCGTCGGCTTCGGTGACGACGACGCCGGGATCGTCGAGCCGGAACGTCGCCGGCCGCCGTGGCTTCGATCGGTCGTTCATGCGAGCTTGTCTCCGATCAGGAACTGCAGGGCGCGGTCGAGGCGGATGTGAGGCAGCGTCGGCGGCTCGGTGCCTTCGCGCTCGAGTGTTGGCGGGCGGAAGCGCAGGAAGCGGAAATCGCTTCTCTCGGCAGCCTCGGTCGCGAGGCCGCGGAACGCATCACGGCCGTTGAACAGCGGTTCGGGATCCAGCGGCAGGTCACCCGGAAAGGTCGCCACTTCCGTGTTGCCGTCGAAGAACTCGCCGCCGGCGCTCTCGCCGGCGGCCGGCGTTCCCAGGATCGACGGCAATTTGTCGCGGCCGCGCGCGACCTGCGCTTCTGTCGTGGCGCGCACGGCGGCCAGCGCAACCACGTCGATGGAAGCGCCGGTGCTTTCCGCGCGCGCAACGGCGCCCGAGACGGCGCGGCGCAGCACGGCCTCGAGCCGGTCGTGGCTGGAATGATGCAGATGGTCCGCCTTGGTCGCCGCGAACAGAATGCGGTCGATGCGCGGCCGGAACAGGCTGGAGAGCAGGGTGCTACGGCCGATGTTGAAGCAATCGAGAATGCCGGCGAGCGCGGCTTCGAGATCGTGCAGCGCCTCGGGACCGGAGTTGAACGCGGCGAGCGCGTCGGCCAGCACGATCTGGCGATCGAGCCGGGCAAAATGATCGCGGAAGAACGGCCGCACCACGACGTCCTTGTAGGCCTCATAGCGGCGCACCATCATCGCCCATAGCGATCCCTCCGGCGCGTGCCCGCCGATGGGCACCTCGAGCGGCGCAAAGGTCAGCGCCGGGGAGCCTGCGAGATTGCCGGGCATCAGGAAGCGGCCTGGCGGCAGCAGGCTCATCGCGAAACGCTCGTCGCGGCAGGCGCGCAAATAGTCGGTGAAGAGCTTCGCAGCGGCGAGCGTCGCCTGCTCGTCCTCGCGCGCCTCGGGCTTGAGCGTCGCGAGATGGGCGTGCCATTCGCCGGCGAGATGCGCGCGCGGCGCCTCGCGCGACAAGGCCAGGCTCTCCGCCGACCATTGTTCAAAGCTCTTCTGCAGCAGCGGCAGGTCGAGCAGCCATTCGCCGGGATAGTCGACGATGTCGAGCGTCAGCGTGCGATCGGCGCCGTTCGGGCGCTGATAGTCGATGACGAGCCTGAGCTCGCTGATGTCGACGGTCGAATTCGGCCAGCGCCGTTCCTCCACGAGCGCGCGCAGATGGCTCTCATAGGCAAAGCGCGGCACGGCATCGTCGGGCTGCGGCGCCAGATGCGCCCGCGCGATCCGGCCCGAGGCATAGGCGTCGAACACCGGAAACCGGCCGCCGCGGGTGAGGCCGTGGATCAACGCGGTGATGAACACGGTCTTGCCGGCCCGCGACAGGCCGGTAACGCCTAACCGCACCGTCGGATTGAAGAAGTGCTCGCCATAGTCGATCAGCGCCTGCGCAGACAGCCGCGCCTCTTCGACCATATCCTGGAAACTGAATGCCATATGAACGTTAGAGGATCCGGGGCGGGAGGAATGTGCGGCCGATCACAAAAGTGGCAATTGCGTGGGGAAAATCAAGCTCCATACTTCCACCGCCTTTGTCGGCCAGTCAGCCGTTTGAACGACGCGCCGATCCCGAAACACCCATAGCAGAGGGCACTACCTCATTTTGCGGATTGCCATGACCGTCTTCCAACTGAAACAGCTTGCATCCAGCTCTGTCCACGCCGCGGCCGACGCGATGGGCTGGCACTACGACCGCGCCGAGCTCATCGCCGACGGCATCATCCACGCGATCGGGGTGCTCGCCGGCATCGTCGCGGCCACCGTGCTGGTGGTGCTGACGGCGATCTATGCCGACGCGACCGACGTCGTCGGCGTCTCGATCTACATCGCCGGCCTGCTCTCGATGCTGGTGCTGTCGGCGACCTATAACCTCTGGCCGGTGTCGCCGGCCAAATGGCTGCTGCGCCGGTTCGACCATTCCGCGATCTATCTCCTGATCGCCGCGACCTACACGCCGTTCATCCTGGAGGTGAAGGACAGCGGGTTCGCGCTGGTGCTGCTCGCCGGCGTCTGGTGCGTCGCCATTCTCGGCATCGTGCTCAAGCTTTGCTACCCCGGTCGCTTCGACCGCGTCTCGGTCGGCATTTATCTTGCGATGGGCTGGAGCGGCGTGATGCTCTACGATGCCGTGGTCCAAGCGTTGCCGGCGCTGGTGCTGGGCTTCATCCTGGCCGGCGGAGTGCTCTACAGCTTCGGCGTGATTTTCCACGCCTGGCGGCGGCTGCGCTTCCAGAATGCGATCTGGCACGGCTTTGTCTTGGCCGGCGCGGCATGCCATTATACCGCGGTGCTCGACCTCGTGTTGAGCTGAACAAGCTCCGCGCCGCGGAATAAGCCGCGCGGTGCAAGGCGGTATGAGACAAGAGGAGACGTCGCATGCAGGTGACCGGCAAGGTGGTGGTCGTCACGGGCGGCGCAAACGGCATCGGCAAGGCGCTGTGCGAGGCGTTTGACAATGCGGGCGCGGCCAAGGTCGTCGTCGCGGATATGGATGCTGCCAATGCCAGGGCGGTCGCCGCCATGGTGAATGGCGCGGCCTTCAAATGCGACGTCGCGCAGGAGAAAGACATTGCGCATGTCATCGAGGAGACCGAACGGCAGTTCGGTCCCATCGAACTGTTCTGCTCCAATGCCGGCATCGGCGGCGGCTTCGATCCGATGTCGGAAAATGCCGGCGGCGCCTCCGACGAGCCGTGGCAGCGCAGCTGGGCGATCCACGTCATGGCCCATGTCTACGCGGCGCGGCATCTCGTCCCGCGCATGAAGGCGCGCGGCGGCGGCTATTTCCTCAACACCATCTCGGCCGCGGGTCTGCTGTCGCAGGTCGGCAGCCCGGCCTATTCGACGACCAAGCACGCCGCAGTGGGCTTTGCCGAGAATCTCGCGATCTCGCACAAGGCCCACAACATCAAGGTCTCGATCCTCTGCCCGCAGGGCGTCGACACCAACATGCTGCGCTCGATCCCGAAGGGCCCGCAATCCGGCGACGGCGACCTCACGCCCGAGCAGGTCGCCAAAGACGTGCTCGCCGGCCTTGAGCAGGAGACGTTCCTGATCCTGCCGCACCCCCAGGTGCTCGGCTACATGCGCAAGAAGACCGAAAATTACGACCGCTGGATCGGCGGCATGGCCAAGATCCAGGCCAGGATGCGGGAAGAGTTCGGGAAGTAGGGCGGAGGCTGTCGCCCCGATTGACGCTGTCATGCCCCGCGAAGGCGGGGCATCCAGTACGCCGCGGCCTCTCGACTCAATCACAACCGCCTCGGAGTACTGGATCGCCCGCCTTCGCGGGCGATGACACCGAGGTTGAGGTCACACCACCGGCGCCATCTCATCCTCCACCCGGCTCTGCCGCAGCGCCCGCGCGTAGAGCATCATGCCCTCGCGCACCTTGCGTTGCTCGGCTTCCGTCAGCGCCGCCAGCGCACCACGCACCTGCTGCCGTCCGAACGCATGCAGCGCCTCCAGCGTGCGCCGGCCCTTCGCCGTGAGCGACAATAGCTTGCTGCGGGCGTCGAGCTCGTCCGGCGTCTCGCGCAGCTCGCCGCAATCGATCAGCTTGCGTACCAGGCGGCTGACGCTGGATTTCTCCAGACGCAGGAAATCGCCAAGCTCGCCCGAGGTCATGGGCCCGCGGATGCCGATCTCCAGGATGGTGTGGACGGCGGACGGCGGATAGTCCGATGCCGCCACCGTCGCATCCATGAAGCCGAGCTCGCGCACCATCAGGCGCGAGGCGGCGCGGATGTCGTCGATCAGCGAAAGCTCGGCCATCCTTGACACCCGGCATATAGTTGTACCATACAACTATATGGGCGCAACGGCGCGCGCAAGCGTCTTGGAGTCGACCATGAGCGGAGCTTTGCCGACGATGCGAATGACGGGCAAGGTCTGCCTGATCACCGGCGGCGGCAGCGGCATCGGTCGCGCCACCGCGCTGCGGATGGCATCCGAGGGTGCCGAAGCGATCCTGGTCGCGGGCCGCCGCGAGGCCGAGATCGAGGCGACCGCCGCGTCATGCCGCGAGCTCGGCACGGCGGCGATTGCGCTCCAGACCGACATCACGCGCGAGGCCGAGGTCGAGCGGTTGGTCCGCACGGCCGTCGAACGCTGTGGCCGGCTCGACGTCGCCTTCAACAACGCCGGCTTCCAGGAACGGCGGGCGCCGCTGGAGGAGCAGGGCACCGAGATCTACGACAGCGTGTTCGACACCAATGTCCGGGCGCTGTTCCTGTGCCTGCGCCATCAATTGCCTGTCATGCTGGCGCAGGGGCGCGGCAGCATCGTGGTCAACGCCTCCGTCAGCGGCGTGCGCAATCCCAATCCCGGCTTCTCGCTCTATTCGGCCTCGAAGGCCGCCGCGATCTCGCTGACGCGCTCGGTGGCGCTGGAGAACGCCCCGCGCGGCATCCGCATCAACGCCATCGCGCCCGGCCGTGTCGTCACCGACATGATGCTGCGCGCCGGTGTCGGCGACGTCGCGACGGTGAGCGCCGGCCTGCCGCTGCGGCGGATGGGGACCCCGGAGGAGGTGGCGGAGGCCGTGGTCTGGCTGTCGTCCGACGCGTCATCCTATGTGGTCGGGCACGTGCTGGCGGCGGACGGCGGATTTCTGGCGTCGTAGTGGCGTAGCCCGGATGAGCGAAGCGACATCCGGGACCTTTGGTGCAGCCCCCCGGATATCGCTGCGCTCATCCGGGCTACGACAGGCTCAATGCTTCTGCCCGTACAGCACCGGCACCGCGGAATCCACCACGACCTCGACGAGGCTCGCCCCCTCAAACGCCATGCCGCGCTTCAGCGCCTCGCCGAGCTCCGCCGCCTTGCTCACCCGCACCGCATGGCAGCCCATGCCTTCGGCCAGTCGGACGAAGTCGATCCCCGGCAGCTCCAGCCCCGGCACGTTGCGCACCTGCATCACCTGGCTGAACGACCGCATCGCGCCGTAGCCGGAATTGTTGATGACGACCACAGTGAGCGGCAGCTTGCGCTGCGCGGCAGTCCACAGCGCCTGGATCGAATACATCGCCGAGCCGTCGCCGATCAGGCACACCGTGCGCTGCTTCGGCTTGCCGAGCGCCATGCCGACGGCGGCGGGCAGCGAATAGCCGAGGCCGCCGCTCGCCATGGTGTAGAAACTGTCCTGGCCCGGCATCGGCAGAAACTTCTGCATCGCCGGCCGGTGAGAGGGCACTTCCTCGACCAGCGAGGCGCCGTCCGGCATCGCCTGCGACAGCGAATGCAGCAGGAACTCGACCGGCAGCGGATCGGCGGCCTGCGGCGCCGGCGGCAGCGTGCGGCCCTTCGGTGTGGCGCGCTTGCTCTCCGGCAGCAGCTCGAGCAGCAGGCTCAGCGCCGGCTTCATGGTTGCGATGATGCTGGTGCCGACCGGCGTTACCGCCGCGGCGTCCGCATCGTCGGTGATCTGGAAGATGCTCGCGCCACCGTCGAAGATCGCGGCATGGCCCTCGACATGGAAGGTGAACACCGGCGCGCCGATCGCGACGACGAGGTCATGCGCGCGCAGCGCGTCGGACAGCTGCGCCGGCGAGGCGTGCAGGAAACCGGCGAATTGCGGATGCCGCTCCGGGAAGGAGCAGCGCGCGGAGAACGGGCTGACCCAGACGCTCGCCTTGGCCTTTTCGGCCAGGCGCACCATCAGGTCGACCGCGCCGGCGCGATCGACGCCGGGGCCGACGACGAGGGCAGGGTGCTTTGCGCTGGCGAGCGCGGCGACCAGCGCCTTCATCGCCTCAGGCTCTGGGCCGATCTCGCGGCTGACCTTGCGCGCTTCCACCGGCGCGGTGGCATGGGTCCAGTCGTCGATCGGGATCGATACGAAGGTCGGCCCGCACGGCGGCTGCATCGCGGTGTAATAGGCCCGCGCGATCGCGGCCGGCACGTCCTCGGGCCGCGCCGGCTCGACGCTGTACTTGACGTAAGGACGCGGAAACTCGGAGGCGCGCTCGGCATAGAGGAATGCCTGCAAGGGCAGGATCGAGCGCGCCTGCTGGCCCGCGGTGATCACGAGCGGCGTCTGGTTGCGATGCGCGGTGTAGATGTTGCCGAGCGCATTGCCGACGCCGGCCGCCGAATGCAGATTGACGAAACCGGCATTGCGCGTCGCCTGCGCGTAGCCGTCGGCCATGCCGACGGCGGAGGCTTCCTGCAGCGCCAGCACGTAGTCGATGTCATCGGGCCAGTCGGAAAGGAACGGCAGCTCGGTCGAGCCGGGATTGCCGAACACTTTTGTGATGCCGAAGGCGCGCAGCAGGTCGAGCGTCGCCTGCTTGACGGTGACGGACTTGCTGCCGCTCTTGCCGTTCTTGGCCATGGTTTCCGTCCCCTTCTTATTCCTCATCCTGAGGAGCGCGTCTTCGCGCGTCTCGAAGGATGAAGGCCCGGCTGGCGGCCTCGCCCTTCGAGACGCGCGCGAAGGGCGCGCTCCTCAGGGTGAGGGTCTAACTTCCTACATCGCTGTTCGCAACGATGCGGACGGAGCTCACCACACCGCCGTGCCCTTCATGGTCGGCTGCCCCTCCGCATTCGCGGTCCACAGCTCCATGCCATCAGCGGTCTCGTTGGCATTGACCGAGAACTCGCTGCCCTCGAACAGCGGCTGCAGGCCGCGATAGCTGAACTTCTTCGGCGCCTTGCCGCCGCGAAGCTTGGCCGCCATCTCGATGATCAGTGCCGCCTGCAGCGGGCCGTGGAAGATCAGGCCCGGATAACCCTCGACCTTGGTGACGTAGTCGCGGTCGTAATGGATGCGGTGGCCGTTGAAGGTCAGGGCGGAATAGCGGAACAGCAGCACGGGATCGGAGACGTGGGTCTCGCGGTGCTGCGCCTTCGGCGGCGGAGGCGAGGCCTTCGCGCTTGTCGGCGCGCTGCCGGTCATCTCGCGATAGACGATGTCCTGCCGCTCGCGGATGGCGGTGCCGCGCGGCGAGGAAATGCTGTGCTCGACCGAGACGAAGCACAGCGTGCCGGTCGAGCCTGATTTCACCTGCACATCGGCAATGCGCGAGGTCCGCGTCGATTCATCGCCGACGCGAAGCGGCTGCAAGAACTCGATCTCGCCGCCGGCCCACATCCGGCGTGGCAGCGGCACCGGCGGCAGGAAGCCGCCGCGGGTCGGGTGGCCGTCGGGCCCGAGCATCGACATCGGAAACACCGGCTGCGCCAGGCACCAATGCACCGTGAACGGCGCGGCGTCACCCTTCCTGGGCTCGCCGACGTCCTGGAACAGTGTCGCGCGCAGGCCCATCACGAGCTGCGCGGTGACGATGTCGGTCGCCTCCGTGCTGCGGCCGATCCATTGCCGCAAGTGATCGATGTCGAGCTTCTCGGTCATGACGCCCTCGCTCTGCTATCGCTTGGATTGGGGCTTTTCGCCGATCGCGGGCACGGCGCCGTAGCTGCGCGTCTCGCCGACGATGATCGGCGCCGGCGCGGGATAGCTGACACGGCCGTTCGGCGTGTCGACCTCGATGCGGCGCAGATGCGGATGGTTGGTGAGGTCGGCCATGGTGTTGACCTCGGCAAAGGCGATGTCGGCGTCCGACAGCCGCTTCAACAGCTCGTCGCGCGTCATCTTGCCGAAGGCATCCGCGACCGTCGTGTCGGTGAAGTCGCGGTTGCGCACGCGCTCGACCATGTTGGCGACGCGTGGATCGGCGGGCAAATCGGGTTGATCCAGCACCTTGGCGCACAGCGTCTTCCACTCGCGCTCGCTCTGGATCGAGATCAGGATGTCCTTGCCGTCCTTCGAGGTGAACACGCCATAGGGCGCGATCGAGGGATGGCGCAGGCCCATGCGCTTGGGCGGATTGCCGGCCTCGGAATTGAGCAGCGGCACGGTGCACCAGTCCGCCATCACGTCGAACATGGAGATGCGGATGTCGGCGCCCTTGCCGGTGCGCCCGCGCGCGATCAGCGCCTCCAGGATCGCGGCATGCGCGGTGGCGCCGGTCGCCACGTCCACGATCGACATGCCGACGCGCGAGGCGCCATCAGGGTTTCCGGTGATCGAGGCAAGCCCGCTCTCGGCCTGGATCAGGAGATCATAGGCCTTGCGATGCGCATAGGGGCCGTCATCGCCATAGCCGGTGATGGTGCAGGAGATCAGCTTCGGATAGTCCTTCAAAAGCCGCTCGCGGGAGAAGCCGAGCTTGTCCATCGAGCCCGGCTTCAGGTTCTGGATCAGCACGTCGGCGCCGGCGATCAGCTTTTCCAGCTCGGCGCGGCCTTCCGCCGTCGTGAGATCGACCACGGCCGATTGCTTGCCGCGGTTGAGCCAGACGAAATAGCTGCTCTGGCCCTTGGCCGCCGCGTCATAGCCGCGGGCGAAATCGCCTTCGGGCCGCTCGATCTTGATCACCTCCGCGCCGGCATCGGCCAGGCGCGAGGAGCAGAACGGCGCCGCCACCGCCTGCTCGACCGCGATCACCCTGATCCCGTCAAGTGCTCCCATGGCCGGACCTCAGTACGAGCGCGGCATGCCGAGCACGTGCTCGGCGACGAAGGAGAGCACGAGGTTGGTCGAGATCGGCGCCACCTGGTACAGCCGCGTCTCGCGGAACTTGCGCTCGACGTCGTATTCCTCGGCAAAGCCGAAGCCGCCATGAGTCTGGATGCAGGCGTTCGCCGCTTCCCAGGACGCATCCGCCGCCAGCATCTTGGCCATGTTGGCCTCCGCGCCGCAGTCGAGCCCGGCCTCGTATTTGCGCGTCGCTTCCTTCACCATCAGCTCGGCCGCGCGCATCGAGGCATAGGCCTTGGCGATCGGGAACTGGATGCCTTGATTTTGGCCGATCGGCCGGCCGAACACGGCGCGCTCCTTGGCGTAGTTCGTCGCCTTGGCGATGAACCATTTGGCGTCGCCGACGCATTCGGCGGCGATCAGGATGCGCTCGGCATTCATGCCGGAGAGGATGTAGCGAAAGCCCTTGCCTTCCTCGCCGATCAGGTTCTCAGCCGGCACCTTCATGTCGGTAAAGAACACTTCGGTGGTGGCGTGGTTCATCATGGTGCGGATCGGGCGGATCTCAAGGCCGTTGTTCTTGGCCTCGCGCATGTCGACAATGAACACTGACAGGCCGTCGGTGCGCTTCTTGACCTGCTCCTTCGGCGTGGTGCGCGCCAGCAGCACCATCAGGTCGGAATGCTCGGCGCGGCTGGTCCAGATCTTCTGGCCGTTGACGATGTAGCTGTCGTTGCCGTCCTTGCGCGCGAACGTCTTCAGCGAGGAGGTATCGGTGCCGCTGGTCGGCTCGGTGACGCCGAAAGCCTGCAGGCGCAACTCGCCGCTCGCGATCTTCGGCAGGTACTTCGCCTTCTGCTCGGCATTGCCGTGGCGCAGCACGGTGCCCATCGTGTACATCTGGGCATGACAGCCGCCGCCGTTGCAGCCCGCACGCTGGATCTCTTCCAGGATCGCCGCCGCGGCCGACAGCTTCAGGCCCGCGCCGCCATATTCCTCGGGGATCAGCACCGACAGATAGCCGGCCTCGGTCAACGCGTCGACGAAGGCCTTCGGGTAAGCCATCTCGCGATCGAGCTTGCGCCAATATTCGCCGGGAAACTGCGCGCAGAGCTTTGCGACGGCTTCGCGGATGTCGGCGTAATCTTCGGTGTGGTGTTCTTCGCTCATGGCGTTTCCCGTTCCTAGCGGCAGTTAAGATAACGCCGGCCAATCCCTTGGCGTTGTGAAAACAACGCCAGCCCCCTATGCTCATTTGTTATAGCGTATGAAGCAGCCTTCCAGGATTGGCAAGCATGGATTTCCGGCAGCTCAGGACCTTCAGTTGCGTGGCGGAGCTCGGCAGCCTCTCCAAGGCGTCCGACACCTTGCGCGTGGCGCAGCCGGCGCTTTCCAGGCAGATCAAGCTGCTGGAACACGAGCTGCGCACCGAACTCTTCACCCGCAACGGCCGCGGCATGGTGCTGACCGAAGCCGGCCGGCTGCTGCTGGCGCGCACCTCCGGCATCGTGCGGCAGATCGACCAGATCCGCGACGACATCCAGTCGTCCCAAGGGCCGCCTTCGGGCCAAGTCGTGCTCGGTCTCGTTCCGACCGTCAGCTGCGTGCTGTCGGCGCGCTTTGCGCGGCGCTGCGTCGAGAAGTTTCCCGGCATATCGCTGCGCATCGTCGAGAGCTACAGCGGCCATCTGGTCGAATGGCTGCATCGCGGCGAGATGGATCTCGCCATCCTCTACGGCCGCTCCGCCGATCTGCATCTCAACGTGCAGAGCCTGGGGCGCGACAACATCGTCGCGGTCGGGCCGCGCGGCTGCGGCCTTTCGCGCAAGAAGAGCGTCGATGTCGGCTGGCTGCTGCGGCAGCGGCTGGTGCTGCCCTCTCATTCCCACGGCCTCCGCGCGCTGATCGAGCACGCGGCGGCCCAGCGCAAGATCAAGATCAACGTCCAGCTCGAGGCGGATTCCTTCCGCGTGCTCACCAGCCTGGTCGAGGAGGGGCTCGGCTTCGCGCTGCTGCCGCCCTCGTCGGTCCATGGCGAGGTCGCGGAGGGGCGGCTGGAAACCACGTCCGTGTCGAAGCCGATGACGCGCGAGCTCATTTTCGCTTCTCCGATCGATCGGCCGGTCTCGACGGCCTCGCTGGCGGTCACAGCTCTCCTGCGCGAGGAAGTCGCCGCCTGCCGCAAGGACGGCGTGTGGGACATCAAATTGAGCTAGATGTGCCGATGTCGTAGAACAGTCAGGCGCCGACTTGCCTTCGCATCTGGCGCGAGCTGTCATGCCGAAATTTTATAGCTGGGCTTCAATGCCTGATCCTCATCCTGAGGAGCGCGTCTTCGCGCGTCTCGAAGGATGAAGGCCCGGTTGGTGGCCTCGCCCTTCGAGACGCCTGCTTCGCAGGCTCCTCAGGGTGAGGGGGAGCGGTTCAGCGCGCCGCAGCGTTCGCTGTCCGGAATGTGGCGCGCCTATGTATCCAAGACCTCGTCATTGCGAGCGCAGCGAAGCAATCCAGGAATCTTTCCGCGGCGACGGTCTGGATTGCTTCGTCGCTTCGCTCCTCGCAATGACGGCGGAGAGAGCTCAGCCCGGAATCCGCACCGGCAGCGTCTCATACCCCTTGATGAAGCTCGAATAGATCCGCTTGGGCTCGCCGACCACCTCGATGCGGTCGAAGCGCTTCAGCATCTCCTCCCAGACGATCTTGAGCTGCAATTCGGCGAGCCGCATGCCGACGCAGCGGTGGATGCCGAAGCCGAAGGAGAGGTGGGTGCGCGGGCGCGGGCGGTCAATGATGAACTCGTTCGGCTGGTCGAACATCTCGTCGTCGCGGTTGCCCGAGACGTACCACATCACGACGCGATCGCCTTTCTTGATGTGCTTGCCGCCGATTTCGGTGTCCTGCAATGCGGTGCGCCGCATATGCGCCAGTGGCGTCTGCCAGCGGATCACCTCCGGAACCATGGAGTCGATCAGCTCCGGATTGGCGCGGAGCTTGTCGTACTGCTCCGGGTTCTCGTTCAGTGCCAGCACCGAGCCGGTCATGGTGTTGCGCGTGGTGTCGTTGCCGCCGACGATGAGCAGGATGATGTTGCCCATGAGATTGTCGGGGTCCATGTGGCGCGTGGCGTCGTTATGGGCCATCAGCGACAGCAGATCGTTGCGCGGCGCCGAGTTGACGCGCTCGTTCCAGAGCCTGGACATGTAGGCATAGCATTCGTCCATCTCGCGGCGGCGCTCTTCGGCGCTAGCCACGATGCCGCTCTTGGGCAGCGCAGTCGAAACGTCCGACCAGCGCGTCAGCTTGCGCCGCTCCTCCCAGGGGAAGTCGAACAATGTCGCGAGCATCTGCGTCGTCAGTTCGATCGAGACGTGCTCGACGAAGTTGAAGGTTTCGTTGCGCGGCAGGTTGTCCAGCACGGTCTGCGAGCGCTGGCGGATCAGCTTCGCCAGCTCGTCCAGATGTGTTGGCGTGAACATCGGCGACACCGTCTTGCGCTGCGCCGAATGCCGGGGCTGGTCCATCGCGATGAAGCTCGGATAGTCGTAGCCTTCCGGCACGTCGCGGATCGAGATGCCGCCGAGCGTCGAGTCCGAGGAGAAGATGCCGTGATTGGTGTCGACATGCATGATGTCGTTGTACTTCACCACCGACCAGTACGGCTCGATCGGCGCGTTGGTGCAGTAATGCACCGGCTCTTCCTTGCGCAGCCGCTCGAACCAGGGCCACAGCGTGTCGTCCTGGAACAGCCGGGGCGCGCCGGGGTGGAATTGCGACAGCGGCGTCGCATAGGCCTCCTCGCGGGCCTTGCGCATGCGTTCGGCCTTGTCCACCTTAACCGGCGCTTGGATGTTCATCGTCGTGGCTCCAATGTTTCTCTTCCTTCGCCTCTCCCCGCTTGCGGGGAGAGGCCGGATTGCATCGAAGATGCAATCCGGGTGAGGGGGACTCTCCGCGAATCCGTCTCTCAGCGTGTGTGCGGAGAGAGCCCCTCACCCCGACCCTCTCCCCGTAAGAACGGGGAGAGGGAGATGTCCTAAGCCGCAATCTTCACCGGCAGCTCTTCCAAACCCTTAACAAAGCTCGAATAGACCCGCTTGGGCTCGCCGACCACGTCGATATGGTCGAACCGCCTCAGGATCTCTTCCCAGATAATCTTGAGCTGGAGTTCGGCAAGCCTGAGGCCCACGCAGCGGTGAATGCCGAAGCCGAAGGACAGATGCGTGCGCGGTCGGGCGCGGTCGATGATGAAATCATAGGGCCTTTCGATCACCTCCGCGTCGCGGTTGCCCGAGACGTACCACATCACGACCTTGTCACCTTTCTTGATCTGCTTGCCGCGGAACTCGAAGTCGGAGAGCGCGGTGCGGCGCATATGCGCGAGCGGCGTCTGCCAGCGGATCACCTCCGGAACGAAACTGTCGAGCAGCGCGGGATTCTCGCGCAGCTTGCGATATTGCTCCGGATACTGGCTCAGCGCGAGAAGCGAGCCGGACATGGTGTTGCGGGTGGTATCGTTGCCGCCGACGATCAGAAGGATGAGATTGCCCAGGAAGTTCTTTGCGTCCATGTCGCGCGTCGCGGCGCCATGCGCCATCATCGAGAGCAGGTCGCTCTTCGGCGGCTGCTCGGCGCGTTCCTTCCAGAGGCGCGAGAAGTAGGCCGCGCATTCCCCGAGCTCGGCCAGTCGTTCCTCGTCGGTGGCGACGAGGCCATCAGGCCCGGGAATCGTGGTGGCGACGTCGGACCAGCGCGTCAGCTTGCGGCGGTCCTCCCAGGGGAAGTCGAACAGCACCGCCAGCATTTGCGTCGTCAGCTCGATCGAGACACGGTCGACCCAGTCGAACACCTCGCCGCGGGGCAGATTATCTAGGCACTCGGCCGAGCGCTTGCGGATATTGAGTGCAAGGTTGTCCAGGTGCGTCGGCGTGAACATCGGCGCCACGGTCTTGCGCTGGGCGGCGTGGCGCGGCGGATCCATCGAGATGAAGCTCTCGCGGCGCAGGTCCGGATCGATGTCACGGATGGTGATGCCGCCGAGCGCGGAGGCCGAGGAGAACACCGCATGGTTGGTCTCGATCTCCATGATGTCGTTGTAGCGGGTTATCGACCAGTACGGCCCGAACATCGAGTCCTTGCAATAATGCACGGGGTCTTCCCGGCGCAGGCGATCGAAATAGGGCCAGAACGTATCGGTCCTGAACAGTTCGGGATCACCCGGATCGAATTGCTCCAGCGGCAATGACTTGGCGCGCTCGCGAAGCGTGTCGAGCTTGGCCGCGCTCTCGATGGTCCCATGCATGACCGTTCTCCCTGGCACGAACCGCGCGTTCTCGTTGAATTCTGCGCTGCGGTATTTGATTTGCAATTACAGCCGGTTGTCTGCGCCGGGGCAAGGGAGAGTTTTGCCACATCCAACCCTTGCGAGAGGGGAATGCGTAGCCCGGATGAGCGAAGCGACATCCGGGACCTTGCTCGCGGCGTCCCCGGGTATCGCTCCGCTCACCCGGGCTACAGGATTGGGCTACGAAGCTGCAGCGTGATCCCCCGCACACCGTTTGTCGTGAAATCATGCAAGAATCGACTGGAATCGAGCTAAATCGAACCCGGCCGTGTTGGGGATCGACCAATCTCGGATTTATAGTTTGATTGCAACAGACCGACATCCCGAGGTTGCCGCCGTGAACGACATGCAATGGACCCCGATCGGCTCCGAGCCCATTCCGCCGCCGCTGCCGCCGACGCGCGTCGAGTTTTCCGGCAACCGCTCCGAATTCCGAAAAATGGTCACCAAGGGGGCCATGCTGGAGCTCGTCACCTTCGGCTTCTACCGGTTCTGGCTCGTCACCGACATTCGCCGTCATCTGTGGGCGCACACGGCGATCGACGGCGATGCCGCCGAATATACCGGGCGGGCCAAGGAGCTCCTGGTCGGCTTCCTGTTCGCGCTCGCGATCCTGGTGCCGATCTACCTCGCCTACTTCCTGATCGGCATCGAGTTCGAGCGCTGGCAGGGCTTTGCCTCGACGCCGCTGTTCATCGGCTTCTACGCCTTCGGCCAGTTCGCGATCTTTCGCGCGCGACGCTATCGGCTGACGCGCACGGTCTGGCGCGGCGTGCGGTTCTGGATGGACGGCTCCGGCTGGGCCTATTCGTTCCGCGCCATGGCCTGGGGCCTGCTGGTGTTGCTGACGCTCGGCCTGGCGCTGCCGTGGCGCGCGGCCGCGCTCGAACGCTACAAGATGCAGCACAGCCATTACGGCGATCTCACCGGCGATTTCGAGGGTGACGGCTGGACCTTCTTCAAGCGCGCCTGGTGGCTGTGGCTGCTCAGCCCGATCGCGCTATTCGTCTTCCCGCTCGCGCCGTTCGTCTATGCCGAATTCAAGGCGCGCGAATGGCGCTGGTGGCTCGACGGCATCCGCATCGGCGGCGTCAGCCTGTCCTCGAACCTGCCTCATGATGCCTTCTACGGCCTGTACTGGAAGCTGGTCGGCTGGTGGATGCTGCTCACGGTCGCCTTCGCTGTCTACATGGGCGGCGGCTCCTTGCTGCTGGTTCAGCTGAGCGGCGTTTCGGCCGAGGAGATCTTCGCCGGTGACAACGCCGCCAAGAGCATCCCGATGGTGGTGATGATGGTGATCGGCTATTTCGCCCTGGCGCTCGCGATCAACATCGTGATGCGGGTCTATCTCCAGCGCGATCTCTGGGCCAAGGTGCTGGAGACCGTCGAGGTGCACGACATCGCGGCCGCGGCGGATGTGCGCGGCAGCGGCCAGCTCGCCAGCGCGCTCGGCGAAGGTTTTGCCGACGGGCTCGATGTCGCGGGATTCTAGGCTGTGAGTGAAACATTTGCCGAAGCGCCGGCGCAGTCGGCGAAGCCGACCATCTTCTTCGACGGAACGTCGAGCCGCAGACGGCAGGTGACATTGGCGCTCGGTGATGCGCTCGAGATCGCCGAGGAGGGCGGGGCGCCGGTTCGCTGGGCTTACGGCGACATCCGCCGTGCCGACAGCCCGCCCGGCATCCTGCGCCTTTCGTGCACCGCCGCGCCGCCATTGGCGCGGCTGGAAATTCGCGACGCGGCGCTCGCGGCAGACGTGACAGTCCGTTGCATGCGGCTCGACGAGCACAGGACCTCGCGCCGCGGTATGGCAAAAATCGTCGGCTGGTCGGTGGCGGCCGCCGTCTCCATCGTCTGCGTCGTTCTGTTCGGCGTGCCGCTCGCCGCCGACCGTCTGGCGCCGCTGGTGCCGAAACCCGTCGAACTGCGCATCGGCGACGCCGCCGAAGTGCAGGTGAAGACCATCTTCGGCCGCAGCGTCTGTGAAGACCCCGCAGGCAAGGCCGCCTTCACCAAGCTCGTCAACCGCCTGCGCGATGCCGCCGGTCTCGACGACGATTCCATGACCGCGGGCGTGCTGCCGAGCTCGGTGCCGAACGCGTTCGCGCTGCCGGGCGGCAAGGTCTACCTGCTCAAGGGGCTGCTCGACAAGGCCGAAAGCCCCGACGAGCTCGCCGGCATCCTCGCGCACGAGCTCGGTCATCTCAAGCATTACGACAACATGCGCGGGCTGATCTACAACGGCGGCACCTCGTTCCTGATCGGCCTCTTGTTCGGCGACGTCACCGGCTCGTCCGCGGTGATCTTCGCCTCGCGCAGCTTGGTCGAAGCCTCCTATTCGCGCGAGGCGGAGACCGCCGCCGATACGTTCGCGATCGAGATCATGCACAAGCTCGGCCGCTCGCCGAAGCCCGCGGCTGAGCTGATGTTCCGCATCACCGGCAAGGAAGGCGGCTCGACGCTCACGACCATCCTCGCCAGCCACCCGCTGACCGAGGACCGCCTCGCCCGCATGACCAGGGAAGATCGCCCGGCCTCCGGCCCGCCGCTGCTGACGGACAAGGAATGGCAGTCGCTCAAGCTGATCTGCGGCAGCGGGAAGGTCTAGGCTCCTGCCTATCGCGTTCCGTAGGCGCGGTCGCCGGCATCGCCAAGGCCGGGAAGGATGAAGCCGTTGTCGTCGAGGCCCTCGTCCACCGCCGCCGTCCAGATCGGCACGTCGGGATGCAGCCCGCGCAGCCGCTCCAATCCTACCGGCGCTGCGATCAGGCAGGCGAGGCGGATGTCCCTGGCGCCGCGCTCCTTCAGCCGGTCGATGGCGGCGACGGCCGTGTTGGCGGTCGCGACCACCGGCGTTACCACGATGGCGAGGCGCTCGCTGAGATCGGACGGCGATTTGAAGAAATACTCGACCGCGGCAAAGCTGTGCGGCTCGCGGTAGAGTCCGATATGGGCGACGCGCGCGGTCGGCACCAGGTCCATCATGCCGTCGACGAAGGTCGTGCCGGCCCGCAGCATCGGCACGAACACCAGCTTCTTGCCGGCGATCTTGGCCGAATGCATCGTCGCCAGCGGCGTCTCGATCACGGTGTCAGTGAGCGGCAGATCGCGCGTCACCTCGTAGCAGAGCAGCATGCCGATCTCCTTGATCAGCTCCCTGAACGATTTGGTCGAGATGGACTTGTCCCGCACCAGGGTCAGCTTGTGCTGCACCAGCGGATGATCGACGATCGTGACACCTTCCATGACGGATGCTCTCTTCTTCCCTTCTCCCCTTGTGGGAGAAGGTGGCGCGAAGCGCCGGATGAGGGGTCTGCTTCCACGAACTCAAGCGAGAGATATGCCCGCGGAGACAACCCCTCACCCGGCTTCGCTTTCGCGAAGCCACCCTCTCCCACAAGGGGAGAGGGTTAGAAAACCGTGCCGTCGCTGATCACCTTGAGCGGCGGCGAGCCGTCGGGGCGACGAGCGAAGGCGATGGCGCGGCCGGCGGCCCAGGTGCCGCCTTCCAGGATGCTGGCGAGCGGCAAGGTCTCCGGCGTGCGGCCGAGCTTTGCGCGAACCAGTTCGGCGAGCCGGTCCAGCAGTGCGACCGTCAGCGCGCGCCATTCCACGACGAGCAGCGAATCCACCGCATGCGCGCGCTCGGCATCGGCGCCATCGCGCAGGCGCAGCACCTCGTGATCGACGAACAGGCCGCCATTGCGATATTCGGCCAGTCCTGTCAGGCCGTCGATGTCGGTCACGTCGAAGCCGGAGCGCTGCAGCGGCTCGATCAGCGAATAGCTCAGCCATTGCGACAGCTTGTGCAGCGGCACGAGGCCTGCCGTCGCGTCGTCGGCCTTGAGCGCGGGATGGCGCCAGCAATCGCCGAGCGGGACGCCCGCCAGCTCGAGCCGTGAGGGCCAGATCGGTCCGAGCTGGTTCAGCACCGCGGCGAGGATCGCCGGCGCGGCAATGGCGCCGCCCTTCGCCTGCGCCGCGATGTGATCGAACAGGCCGCCCGGCCGTGGCGTGTCACGCAGGCCGAACACGTCGGCGCGCTCCGCCACCAATGTTCCGAGACGCCGCAGCAGATCGACGCGTCCCTCGAGGCCCAGCAGCGGGTTGGCATCGCTCACCTGAAAGGCGGAGGTGAGGGAGGCGAGCGGCAGTTTTGCCAGCACGTCCGCATCAGCCCTGAACGGCGCGCGGGCGGCGTCCGAGAAGAGGCCGCCCGCGAACATGTCGAGGCTCGCAATCGCGAGTCCCTCGGAGCGGCCGATGTTCTCGCCGTTCGTCGCATCGCGATATCGCCAAGCCGCGCCGGCGCCGGCGTCGAGCAGCACGCTCACGATCGCAAGGTCGAACTCGGCACGCGCCCGTGCCTCGCGATCGGGCCAGGGCGCCGTGTCCGCCAGCCGCGCCCAGCGGTCGACGCCGCCGATCACAAAATGCCGCCAGCGCGCATGGAACGGAATTTCCAGCGTCGGATAGGCCTGTCGCGTCACCGCGAGCACGGCTTCCGCGACATTGTCCATGCGGTCGAGATCGATCGTGAAATGGCTCAAGCCGCCGGCAAGGCCCAGCCCGAGCATCTGTCCGGCACGCGCGCGCACCGCTCCTGCGCTGAGCAGGGAGCGGGCCTGTCGTTCCAAAGCGTCCGCCATCGTGCGATCAGTATTTTTCCAGCGAACGTCCGACCACGCCATCGACGTCCTTCTCCGGCGCGATGTCGGTCGAATAATAGCCGGCGGCCTTCTTCGCGGCGATCTCGACATAGGCGTCGGCCGGGATCAGCTCCGGCGGGATCGGCACGCGCTCGACGATGTCGATCCCTTGCGAGGTCAGCGCGTCGTATTTCATGTCGCTCATCGACAGGAAGCGGTCGATGCGCTTGAGGCCGAGCCAATGGATCGTATCCGGCATCAATTGCTGGAAGCGCGCGTCCTGGACGCCGGCGACGCATTCGGTGCGTTCGAAGTAGGCGGCGGCGGCGTCGCCGTCCTCCTGGCGCTTGCGCGCGTTGTAGACCAGGAATTTGGTGACCTCGCCGAGCGCGCGGCCTTCCTTGCGGTTGTAGACGACGAGCCCGAGCCCGCCCTCCTGCGCGCCGCGCGCCGATTCCTCGATACCGTGGATCAGATAGGGCCGGCAGGTGCAGATGTCGGAGCCGAACACGTCGGAGCCGTTGCACTCGTCATGCACGCGGCAGGTGATCCTGGTGCGATGATCCGGCAGTTTCGTCACGTCGCCGAACATGTAGACGGTGGTGCCGCCGATCGGCGGCAGGAACACCTTCATGTCGGGGCGCGTCACCAGCTCGGGGAACATGCCGGCGGTCTGCTCGAACAGCGTGCGGCGCAGCTCGGTCTCGCTGGTGCCGAAGCGCGTCGCAAGGCCGGGCAGGTACCAGACCGGATCGATCGCGATCTTCACCACGGAGACGCTGCCGTTGGCGTGCACGACCTCGCCGTCGGCGCGCAGCCGTTTTGCGGCGAGCGCCTCGCGGATCTCCGGCAGGTCCAGCCGCGCCCGCGTCACCGCGATGCTGGGGCGGATATCGGCGCCCTCGGCGATCTCCTGGCGGAAGTTCTCGGCGACGAGATGGCCCCAGGGATCGAGCGCGACGATCTTGGTGGGATCGCTCCATTGCGGGAACGGGCCGATCGTCGCGGCCGGAAACGTGTTGGTGAGGTCGGGGCGCCGGATCGGATCGAGCGCGCCGGCGGACACCGCGAGCGCACGGTACATCGCGTAGGAGCCGCCATGGCTGCCGATCACGTTGCGATCGCCGGCGCGCGACACCGTGCCGATGACCGGCCCGCGGGCGCGCGCCTCGGTGGCGCCCCAGTGGATCGGAAAGGCGGAGGTCCGGCCCGGCTCCGGATGGGAGGTCAGGCGGATGTGGTCGGTACGGTTCGCGCGGCTCATGTCCAGGCTCCCAAAAAGCCAACGGCCCGCCGCTCGGACGGGCCTGGCTCGCTTGCGGCCCGGCTCTCGGAACAGCCGGCGACGCAAGCTCAATCCAACATATTGTAACCCCGGCGAGCGACAGACAAGTTAATCGTGCGCGGCCGCCGAGACCCGTTCCCGCGCCCGTCCGGATCGGCCAACGGCGCCAGAATGCTCCCTATATCTATGTAATTGCTATAATTTTTGAAGGGGCGGGCGGCGCCCCGGCGGCCCGAACAGGTGACTGGATAAAGCCTGCATATTCGGACATATCGACCGGATCGGCTCTATTCCGGAGATCCCCATGCCCGCCAGTTACATCGACCCCCGCAACGGACAGCTCTACCCGCTCGACCAGCCGCGCTGGTGCTCGGACGAGCGCACGCCGCTGCTGGTGACGCCGGGAGCCGGCATCTCGCGTGATGATATCGATGGTCGCACCCGCTCGCTCTGGCGCTACCGGGCCGCACTGCCGGTCGAGATCAAGAATCCGATCACGCTCGGCGAAGGCTGCACGCCGCTGGTTCAGCAGAATTGGGGCGAGCTGCGCCCGTTGTTCAAGCTGGAATGGTTCAACCCGACCGGCAGCTTCAAGGACCGCGGCTCTTCCGTGATGCTGTCCTTCCTCCGGCAGATCGGCGTCTCGGCCATTCTCGAAGACTCCTCCGGCAATGGCGGCTCGTCGATGGCAGGGCTCGGTGCCGCCGGCGGCATGCGCGTGAAGATTCTCGCGCCGGCCTCGACCTCGCCGGCCAAGATCGCGCAGGTGCGCGCCTATGGCGCGGCGGTGCAGCTCGTCGAGGGACCGCGCGAGGAATCCGAGGCGGAAGCCATTCGCCAGTCGAGCCAGACGTTCTATGCCAGCCACAATTGGCAGCCGTTCTTTCTGGAAGGCACCAAGTCGCTCGCCTACGAGATCTGGGAGGACCTCGGCTTCCGTGCGCCCGACAACGTCATCGTTCCCGTCGGCGCCGGCAGCAGCCTGCTCGGCTGCGCCTTCGGCTTTCGCGAGCTGAAGAAAGCCGGACAGATCGCAAGGTTGCCGCGGCTGTTCGCGGCGCAGCCGCTCAATTGCTCGCCGATCGATGCGAGTTTCAAGGCCGGCGTCGATACGCCCGTCGCCCGCGAGGTGAGCAAGACAATCGCCGAAGGCACCGCCATCAAGCATCCGCTGCGCCTGCGCGAGATCATCGGCGCCCTGCGCGAGAGCGGCGGCGGCTCCATTGCGCTCACCGAGGCGGAGATCGTCGCCGCGCTGCGCCGCCTTGCGCGCCAGGGCCAGTTCACAGAGCCGACCAGCGCCAGCGCGGCCGCCGCACTGGACAAGCTCGCAGCCGCCGGCGCCATCAAGGCGACCGAGACCACGGTCGCGGTCCTCACCGGCACGGGCCTGAAGGCGGCAACGACCGTGGCCGATCTGGTGCAATAGGGCAGTAGGATGGGTAGAGCGCAGCGAAACCCATCAGCTTCGCCGCCGTCGCAGCAGCTCGATGGGTTTCGCTTTCGCTCTACCCATCCCACGACTTCAGCGTTTGGGTGGGCGCCTCACTCCTTCAGATCATTCACCCGCTTCACCCAGGCGCGCACGTCGGCGAGCACGGCGGGCAGCACCGCCTTGACCTCGGCGACGGTCATGCCTGCCCTGATGCGGGGATCGTACAGCAGATTGAGGATGTACTGGTCGTAGATATCGAAATAGCCCATCGAGACGTTGTCGTTGAACATGGTCCAGGGCACGCTCGTGGTGTCGTTGATCGGCCCGAGCGATTGCAGCAGCTCCTCATAGGCGCAATCGAGAAAGACGAAATCGCCGTTGTCGACGGTGAGGATGACGTCGGAATGCTCGATCTCGAAATTGTCGTTCTTGCGGAAGCCGGACAGGCATTGCGGGTCGAGCGAGGAGCGGATCTCGCGCGCCTTCTCGGCGCCGTAGAAGCTGGTGAGGGTGCGGTAGAGATCGCGATCGCGCACCAGCTTCACGCGCACATTCGCCGCCTCGTTGGTGTCGGTCATGGCGATGTCGAGATGCTGCACGCGCTTGCCGATGTCGGCCACGACCTTTGCCAGCTGTGCCTTGCGATCGGCGCGGTCGCTCTCGGCGTAGACGCGCACCGGTCCGTCGAACTTGCGGATGCGGTCGACGCGGCCGGCGAGATGATATTCGGCGCCGAACGCCGTCTTCAGGAAGCCGTCGACGATCTCGCCGTCGGTAAAGCTCTTCTTCTCGGTGCGCTGGCGCGAGGAGACCGCGGGCAATTCGCCGGCGGCGGCTATGGTAGCGATGTCAGGCGCGCAGGTGAGCGCCGCGAACGCCAGCAGGGCGGAGCGAAGGGCAGCCGAGGAGGGATTCAATGCGCTCATTGTCGTGCGACGCTGCCGTATTCACGCCGCGTGCACAAGACCCTCTCCCCCAACCCTCGCCCGCAAGCGGGGGAGGGAGCGCACCGCATGTGCAGCGCTAATTGTTCAGCACCACCACAGGGGTACCGACCGCGACGCGGCTATAGAGATCGCTGACGTCGTCATTGGTCATGCGGAAGCAGCCCGAGGAAACCGCCTGGCCGATCGTCTCCGGCTCGTTGGAGCCGTGGATGCGATAGAGCGTCGAGCCCAGATACATCGCGCGTGCGCCGAGCGGGTTTTCGATGCCGCCCTTCATGTGGCGCGGCAGGTCGGGGCGGCGGGCCAGCATCTGCGAGGGCGGCGTCCAGTCCGGCCATTCCTTCTTGGCGGTGATCCTGTGCATCCCGCCCCAGCGGAAGCCGTCGCGGCCGACGCCGATGCCGTAGCGCAGCGCCTGACCGTTCCCGAGCACCAGATAGAGCCGGCGCTCGGCCGTGTTCACCACGATCGTGCCGGGCGCATAATTGCCGTTGTACATGACGGTGGTGCGGGGGATCGGGCTGGCGCCGCCGCCGCCGAGATAGCCGGTGGAACTGGTGCCCGTGAAGTCTATCATTCCCGCCGCGGATGCGTCGGCCGCGCCGGCCAGCACGAGCGCCATTGCGGTGATCTGCGCGGCAAAAAACCGGATCATTGCTTCCCCCAGAAAAAAACGATTCAACAAAAGCCACAGGCCATATTTGCGGGCATTCCGCAAGCCACGGGGCCGTGAGGCAGGGCATCCTTAACGGATGGTGTTACCAAATCGGCAACTGCGCCAATTTGCTCGAAGACGTTGGAGCGCTCTCACCGGAACGGAGTATTAGCCAAGCCGGCGCATCGCCATGCGGGGCAGGGCCGCGATGCCGGCTATTGCTTTGACGGGCCGAGCGAACAATGATTGATCGCGTGGATCGCCGGAAGTGGCCGGTTGCGGAGCAAAAAGAATGAACGGTGCGGAAAGCCTGGTGCGGACGATGGTCAAGGGCGGGGTGGACGTCTGCTTCACCAACCCGGGCACTTCCGAGATGCATTTTGTCGCAGCGCTCGATCGCGTGCCGGGCATGCGCTGCGTGCTCGGCCTGTTCGAGGGCGTGGTGACGGGCGCTGCCGACGGCTATTTCCGCATGAAGGGCACGCCGGCCTCGACCCTGCTGCATCTCGGCCCCGGCCTCGCCAACGGCCTTGCCAATCTGCACAACGCCAAGAAGGCCAATTCCGGCATCGTCAACATCGTCGGCCAGCACGCGGTCTACCACATCGGCTACAACGCGCCGCTGACCTCCGACATCGAGGGCCTGGCCCGGCCGATGTCGTCCTGGGTCCGGACCTCGCCGGATGCCAGATCGGTCGCCGCCGACGGCGCCGCGGCCATTGCCGCCGCCAAAAGCGCGCCGCCGCAGATCGCCACCCTGATCCTGCCCGCCGACACCGCCTGGAACGAGGCCGACGGCATCGCCGAGGTCCCGGCCGAGCAGCAGCGCGCGAGCTATTCGCCGCAGGCGGTCGAGCAGGCCGCAAAGATCCTGCATGGCGACGGCGAGGGTACGCTGCTCTTGATGACCGGCAGCGCGCTCAGCGAGCGGGGCTTGGCGTTCGCCGAGCGCATCGCGAACAAGACCGGCTGCACCGTGATGGGCCCGACCTTCCGGCCCAAGATGGCGCGCGGCCGCGGCCGCTTCTCGATCGACCGCATCCATTACGTGATCGAGCAGGCGCTGCCGATGCTGGCCAAGTTCCGTCACATCGTGCTGGTCGAGTCCGACGATCCCGTGGCGTTCTTCGCCTATCCGAACAAGCCGAGCATGCTCAAGCCGCAAGGCTGCGAGGTCCATCGCATGACCTCCTGGGGCGAGAACTCGGTCGCCGCGCTCGAGGCGCTTGCCGGCGCGGTGAAGGCCAGCGCCAAGGACGTCAAGCCGCAGGCCTTGCAGGAGCTGGTCAAGCCGACCGGCGCGCTGACTTTCGCCTCGATCGCGCAGGCGATCGCGTGCGCGATCCCCGAGAACGCCATCATGGTCGACGAGTCCCTGACCACCGGCCGCGGCTTCTTCCCGCCGACCGCGGCGGCGGCTCCTCACGATTGGCTGCAGAACATGGGCGGCTCGATCGGCTTCTCGACGCCGCTGTCGATCGGTGCCGCGATCGCCTGCCCGGACCGCAAGGTCATCACCATGGTCGGCGACGGCAGCGCGATGTACACGATCCAGTCGCTGTGGACCCAGGCGCGCGAGAACCTCGACATCGTCACCATCGTGTTCGCCAACCGCATCTACCAGATCCTGCGCGGCGAGTTCGACAATGTCGGCGCCGGCGAGCCCGGCCAGCGCGCCAACGACATGCTGCGGCTCGACCGTCCGACGCTGGATTTCGTGGCGCTGGCCAAGGGCATGGGCGTGCCCGGCCGCGCCGTCACCAATGCCGACGAGTTCAACAAGGCGCTGGCTGAGGCCGTCGCCGAGCCGGGGCCGCGGCTGATCGAAGTCCAGATGTAAGGCATGCTCGGTCTCTTCACCTCTCCCCGCTCTTCTGCGGGGAGAGGTCGGATTGCTCCCGGCGATGCGCAGCATCGTCCGGCGCATCCGGGTGAGGGGCAGGGCAGGCTGCAAGCCCACGTAAAGGACCATCCGACTCGCACGCCGCGCGCGTTCGACTTATCATTCCATCCGAATTCGCGCAGACGGCTCCTCACCCCACCCTCTCCTCGCAAGAACGGGGCGAGGGAGCGAGAGACCGGTCGGGACGCAGGGCCGAATGAGTCGAGAGGCACGATGCAGACCGAGCTGAACAAGGTGATCGCGGCGCTTCGGGACTTCTACGCTCACGAGGGCTTTCTGTTCGAGAAGGACATCGGCGAGCGCGCGGTCACGCACCGCTTCGCCGTGCATCTGGAGAAGCAGTTCTCCGGCTGGTCGGTCGACTGCAATTACGACCGGCTCGGCGAGCGCACGCTGCATCTGCCCCACGGCACCATCATCTCGACCGACGATCATCTGGGAAAGTCGATCTACCCCGATGTCGTCGTGCATCAGCGCGAGATCCCGAACAATCTGCTCGCCGTGGAGATTCGCAAGGCGAGCAATCACACGCCGCTGGAGCACGACCAGCACAAGCTGAGGGCGCTGACCGATGTCCACGTCTGGTTTCCCTACTGGATCGGCGTGCTGCTGGTGCTTGACAAGGACCGGCTGACGATGTCGGAGATCTATGTCAGCGGCGCTGCCGACGACGCGCTGTCGCGCTGGTTCGCGACGCGGCTCGCGGAGGCCGGTCTCGGCGTCGCGCGGTAGCACGCGCAATCAGGCCGGTCGGACCCGCTCCGGGTGATCACCGACCATCCGTCTGCCATGCCGGTCACCTCGATGGTCGTCGTGTCGTCCGAGACCCGTAGCGGACTGGCGAGGAACTTGTAGGAAAGGCTGTGCCCGGCGCCGGTGGCGATCAATGTGATCTCGGCCACATTTCTCGTGGGGGATCGGACCTAATGTTGACAGACTTGCACGTGTCGATGCCGCAGGCCTAGCTTTGGCCTCGTTGGGATCAGGCAATTTCGGAGGCTCTGATGCAAAAGTCATACTTGCTGGCCGCGACAGCGGCGCTGGCGCTCATCATGCAGACACCGCTCGCGCTGGCCCAGACCCCGCCCGCTGCCGGCGGGACCGCCGCGCCTGCGGCGACAGCCCCTGCGCCGGCAACGACGGCGGCACCTGCTGCGACCACCGACAGCTCCAGCCAGCCGACCGACGCCAAGAAGAGTGCGTCGAAGAAGCCGGCGAAGAAGAAGATGACGCGGCAGCAGGAAATCGATCACTCCATCGACACCGGCACCGTGCCCGCGCGCTATCGCAGCTCGGTGCCCAGGCAGTACCAGCAATATATTCCGTTCGATAAACGGTGACGGATCGCACGGCGACGCGGG
This sequence comes from Bradyrhizobium sp. LVM 105, assembly GCF_003957705.1. Lineage (NCBI taxonomy): Bacteria > Pseudomonadati > Pseudomonadota > Alphaproteobacteria > Hyphomicrobiales > Nitrobacteraceae > Bradyrhizobium > Bradyrhizobium sp. LVM 105. The sequence continues at coordinate 251,094 of NZ_QZMV01000008.1, forward strand.
ATGCTGGGCTTTGCGCCGCTGCTGCCTTCGAAGAACGGGCTGTCGAAGAGCCGGGCCCTCCGACCAACGGTCTGCGACGAACCGCCTCTGCCAGGCGGATTCCGGTCGCAGATCCCCGGTGGCGGTCTGCGAGAGCGGTGCTAGAGTTAAGCCGAAGCCGGGGGGAATGATGAGTGACGACGTGAAGGATGCTGGCCTTGTGGCCATGATCAGCAGCATCCTCGGAGGCAACAAGCGCGCAGACAATGTTGCACCGCCGCCGCTCACCGAGGCGCCGCCGACAATGCCCGCGAACGGAGCCGAATCAGTTTCGGCGCCCGTCGCCGAGGCGACGTCTATCCGGCAGGAGGATGCGTCCGACGCTGCACCGGCCAAAGTGGAGCCGGTCGAGCAGCCTGCCAAGGTCGTCACGACGCGGGGTGGCAAACGGCTGCTGCCTGCCGAAGCGATCGCCGATCTCGTACTGGGCGAGTTGCGCAAGCTGGAGGATTTTCCGGCAACCGGGGCCTCAATCACGGTCTATGGCTACCGGCAATGGAACGCGATGATCACCTTCGCGCCGTTCTCGACCAATTTCCAGAATGCAACGCGGTTCCGCCGGGCCTTGCCGGATATCGTCTTCAAGCTCCGTCGTTTCGTCGAACTTGAGATATAGTCCGGGACAAGCGGCGGCGCCTGGCGCCGCCTCCCGGAACGGTTCGACAGGATTCTTGCATTGAGCGTCGCCTTTACCAAGGAAGACAGCGCCGAGACCGCGTCAGAGACGCTGTTGCCGGATCGCCCGATCTCGCCGCATCCCAACCTCGTCACGGAAGCCGGCCTGCAGGCGTTGCAGACGCAGCTTCGAGAAGCCCGCGAGGCCTATGAGGCCGCGCAAGCCATCGAGGACGTCAACGAGAAGCGCCGGCAATCGGCCGTGCCCTTGCGCGATGCCCGCTATCTGACGGAGCGGCTGCGCACGGCGCAGGTCGTTCCCAATCCGGTGTCGAACGATATCGTCGCCTTCGGCAGCACGGTGACCTTCAGCCGCGCTGACGGCCGCGTGCAGACCTATCGCATCGTCGGCGAGGACGAAGCCGACCCGAAGGCGGGGACGATCTCGTTCGTCGCGCCGGTGGCGCGGTCGCTGATGGGCAAGGCGGTCGGCGATGTCGTGGGGGCAGGCGCGCAGGAGATCGAGATTTTGTCGATCGCGTAGCAATGCGCGCTATCGACAGGAGCGATCTCATTCGCCTAAAGCATGATCCGGAACAGCGCGAGGCCGTCGTCTCCGCCAAACGAAGCGCGATGGTTGGATGAGACGGTTTCTATCGGGAGCGTTGCCGTTCTACGCGCTGGCCGGCCTTGCCGTGTGCATGTACCTCGTTCTGTACAGGACGAGCCTGTTCGACTTGAACGCGATCGTCCATGGCGCCACCGGGTCGGCATGGTTTCCGGCCTTCATGTTCGTCTGCGTGCTGCTGGAAGCGGTGTTCCCGTACTTCGGCTATTTTCCCGGAACAGCCTTGATCCTGATGTCCGTGGCGCTCAATCCCAAGGCCGTGGACGGCTCCGTTTTCACCGTGGCATGGCTCGCCATCATCCTCGGCGCCGTTCTCAGCTACGGACAGGCTCGCTTCTTCAGGCCGTTCCTGCAGCGGGTGGCCTCGAAGGCGGCCCTGCGCCGATGCGAGTCGCTGTTCGATGCCTACGGTCGTTACGCACGCATCGCCTTGTTCATTCATCCCAACGCCTGCGCGATGTATTTCACGGCGCTCGGGCTTCTCGGCCGCAATTTGACGCGGGAGCTGGCTTATCTCTGCGTGGGGGCCGCGGCCGCCGTCGGCATTCTGTTCGTCATCGTGACCCGGCTGGTGTCGTCCGTCGGCCCCACCGATGACGGGGAGTTGCAGCTGCTGCTGGCCGCCGCGCTGGTCGCCATCGGCACCCTGGCCGGTCTCTACACGGCGTGGCGGCCCCAGCGGGTTGCTTGAAGCTTGAGGCGGCGTGCGCGGCGATAGGGCGCATCTTTCTCGTTAGTGTCCCGGACGCGCTGCAATGCGCGAGCGTTGCTGCGCTGAGCCGGGACCCAGGGAGCCAGGCACTCGCTGAGACATGGGCCCCGGCTCTGCAGCGCACCGCTGAAGTAGCGCTGCGCTGCGTCCGGGGCAGGAGAACGGAGTTCCGGGCATAACTGCATCAACAACGTCATTGCAATGACGACGAACGAAGGTTGGATCGCCGCGAACTCGTTCAACTCGCCCGCAAGCGGGAGGGAGCAGACCTCCGTCGTGGCAAGCGATGCGCCTTCGGGGAGCGGATCGCCAGGACGTCAGCATCGGGCTCGGTTGAACTACCGCTTTGGCGGTCCCATCATCGCCAGGTACTAAGGCGTGGCGGGCGCGCCACTGATCGTCTGCGATCAATAGATCGCTGCGCTGATCGAGCCATAATCTATTTAATAATGCGCCTTTACCCCAAGCTTAGTGCAATACGCGAGAGCCTTCTGCTAGCCGGACTTTCTTTCTTAGGCCCTCAAGATCCTTTATTGCCTTAAGCAATCTCACCAAATCGGAGATCATGTGTGCCAAAGTAGGCTTTTGCGGCTTTGAGGTTCGAGATTTCTGTTTCATCGCGAAACGGCTCCCTGCCAGGACCGGTGAAGATAGGCCGGGATTGGCAAGGACCGTGCCAGCGACGTGCAGCCGGCATTTCAGACCAGAGGCGCGCAGGAGGCAAGTGAAAGGGTTATCTGGCCGGCGCCCCTTTCCATCCATACGACTGGCGTGCGATCTGGCCAGTGATGTCAATGTCCTTTTCGTCAGAGAGGCGCCAGGCCGCCACTCCGAAGCAGACGGTTAGAACCACGGCTGTTGTCAGCAGCAGCATCGATAGAAACTGGCTCACACCTACACCCCCGAACGGCCACGCATTAGCGAGCGACCATGGAACGTCGATTCGGAAAATACAGATGCGTTGACCTATTGGCAGAATATCCCCAAGCCACGCGCGAAAGCGCAATTATCCCTGGGGTGCAGCTGTCATCGTTCCAACCGTGAAACCGTGCCAGGCCCTGATCGAACAGCGGAGCGCCGATCCATGGTTCGGAAAGCAGCCGCTAAGAACGCACGCCCGAACCGGTCCGCGGCCCGGGGGGCAAAGGGCAGGCGGCAATGTTTGTTGCTGGCGCGAACCGCGTTGAGAACGTTGCGGACTTCGCATCCCGCGTTGCCGAAAGAGCGGCCGAAATAAACGATGAAGATCCGATTGCTGCTAGCGCAACGAGCACGACCCCGAAAATTAGGCTACGCATTTAAAACCTCCCTCGCTCATCTCAGCATCGGACCGCGTTGTTTCAGCATTGCTTCGTCTGGCCGCCAAAATGGCTTCGTGCACACGACCGTGAAGTGCGCCGAAAGCGCTTACAAGCCCCCGATGACCATAGGGACGGGCCCGAAGATGATCCATCGGACAGGTGAGCTGAACGAATGGCCGGAAATGCAGCGGCCCGGCGCCGTTCGCCGAGGCCGCTTTTATTTGCTCGGCAAGCTTTTATTTGCTCGGCAAGCGGAACGACTTTCCCAATTCCGAGTCGAATCCAAGCTCCCGACAAGTCCCCAGATCAAAAGCCCCCCGTCGGGAGCAAACCTTCCCCAAGGTTGGCGACCTCGGCCCCAAACCGAGGTCGTTTGTCGTAAACGGGGAAAATGGCGTCGGCAAGACGAGTGCGAGTAGCGCACATCGCAACGCTTCCTAAGGCTCAGTTGAATGCGCCGGTTGCGGTCGCGTGAGAGCTGAATTAAATAAGATTTAATTCCCCGCGGAGGAATGTTTTTAAATCGGCAGTTTAAAGCTAGAGTGTCGTCGCGGCAGAGACTTTCGAGGCTCCCGGGCCATGATTGCCGCAGCTGGCAGGTTACAGGGCATATCGACTGTTCTGGTAAGCTTTGGGCTTGACCGGGGCATAATGCGAGTTCCCATTTAAATCTCCACCTCGAGATGAGTCGGGATTTGCCGTGGATATTTACTTGCTCTCACTCGCGGCGTGCGTTGTCGGGGTTCTTCTATTCATGGCATTCCATCGATAGGGCCGACAACGGACGCAACAGTTACATTGAATCCTCAGCCCAAGCCGAAATTAATAATTTGGGCCGGTTGTTTTTGACTGTGCACAATTGCTCGCGTTCAATTCCAAGGGTTGGAGGCGAACGTGTTTTTGAATTGGGTCCTCGTTATCCTTATCGGCGTCAGCGTTGCGGTCCTGATAGCCCACGCGATTGACGCGATGCGTTCCTGAGGTGCTCTCTTGGCGATGGTCTGATAGACCTTGCCGGCAGATCATGAAGAGACTGGAGGCAATCCGAAATCAGTGGACCGAAGCAAATCGGCCCCAGCGGCAACTTGTGGAACTCGCCGCTTCGGTAGATCGCGGGACGCGAATTGACGCGCAGTTGTTTGAAAATCAACTAACGATACGTCTGGTCGGAAGCACCTGATGGTGGAATAATTCCCGACGCTTTCTTGATTTAATTTTGACGTCGGCCGCGAACCGGCCGGCGATGTGGATTTTCATCATGGCCGCGCTTCCTCAGGACGTGGTGACGGATTTGCAGCAGGAGAATGCGCGGCTCCAGGCCGAATTGCGCGCCGCACAAGATCGCGAGAGCGCCACTGCGGACATCCTCAAGATCATCGCCAGTTCGCCATCGGAGGTGAAGCCGGTATTCGATGCAATTGCGAGGCAGGCCAATGCCTTGCTTGGCGGATTTTCGACCACCGTATTCCGCTTCATCGACGGCACGGCCCATTTGGCGGCATTCACGCCGACGAATTCTGCCGCCGACGAGGCCTTAAAGAACATGTTTCCGAGGCCAATTGCCGAGTTTGAAAGTTTCGCAGATGTCCAGGCGGGTAAGGTAGTACCGACTCCCGACACTGAAACGCTGACGAACGAGATTAAATTCATCGCTCGCGCCCGCGGCTTTCGCAGCATGTTGTTCGTTCCGCTCGCGACCGGCGGCGTGGTGATCGGCATGATCAGCGTAACGCGGACCGAGCCCGGTACTTTCGCTCCGCATCATGTGCAACTTCTGCAGACCTTCGCCGACCAGGCCGTTATCGCCATTGAGAATACGCGGTTGTTCAATGAGGTGCAGGCGCGTACTGACGACCTGCGGGAATCGCTGCAGCAGCAGACCGCGACCGCCGATGTCTTGAAGGTCATCAGCCGCTCCGCGTTTGACTTGCAGCCGGTTCTCGACACTCTGACGGAATCAGCGGCATGGCTGAGTGGTGCCGACATGGCGGCCATCGTCCGGCAGGACGCCGACGGCGCCTACTGTCATGCAACGCGATACAATTTCTCGCCCGAGTGGGCCGAAGTCTCGGCGGGCATTCGGCTTAGTGCTGGACGCGGCAGCGTCGTTGGGCGTGTGCTGCTATGCGGCAAAGCCGTCCAGATTCAGGATGTCCTGGTCGATCCCGAATATGCCTATCCCGAGCAGCAGAGGGCCGGCGGTTATCGCACCCTCCTGGGCGTGCCCCTGCTTCGGTCCGGGGAAACGATCGGCGTGCTGTTCCTGGGCCGCAAGACCGTGAACTCGTTCACGGACAAGCAGATCGACCTGGTCTCCACTTTCGCCGATCAGGCCGTGATCGCGATCGAGAATGTCCGGCTATTCGATGAGGTCCAGGCGAAGACGCGCGATCTCGCCGAATCGCTTCAGCAGCAAACGGCCACGGCCGATGTGCTGAAGGTGATCAGCCGCTCGACCTTCGACCTGCAAACCGTGCTCGATACGCTGGTCGATTCGGCGGCGCGGCTGTGCGAAGCGGAGATGGCGTTCATCATGCGCCGCGAGGGCGATGAATATCAGGCCGGAGCAGCGGTAGGGTTCTCCGAGGAATACATCGAGTTTCTGCGGGTTCACCCGATTAGCCCCGGACGGAGCACGGTCACAGGTCGGGCCGTCCTCGAACGCCGTCCGGTGCAGATCCTCGACGTCGCTGCCGATCCCGAATACGGCCTGCAGGCGTCGATCACCATGGCCGGTCAGCGCACCGCGCTCGGTGTTCCTCTCCTGCGCGAGAATGAGCCGATCGGCGCGATCGTGATCGCCCGCAAGCGCGTGCAGCCTTTCACGGAAAAGCAGATCGAGCTCGTCACCACGTTCGCCGACCAGGCCGTGATTGCCATTGAGAATGTGCGGCTCCTGGAACAATTGCAGACCAGGACGCGGGATCTGTCCGAGGCGCTGATGTACCAGACCGGCAGCGCCGATATCCTGCGCGTCATCGCGTCCTCGCCGACCGAGGTCGGTCCGGTGCTCAAGGCCATTGTGGAAAGCGCATGCGGACTTTGCGAGGCCTATGATGCGCTGGTCGTTCTGAGGGACGGGGACGATCTCGTTATCCAGGCGCACCATGGCCAAGTTCCCGTGGTGTGGAGCCGACGATCGATCAGTGCGGAATCGCCCACCGGCAGGGCCATTATCGATCGCCGCACAGTTCATGTGCACGACCTGCTCGGGCCTGAAGGGGAGGAATTCCCGACGGGACGAGAATATGCGCTTCGCTCCAGCGTTCGGACCGTCCTGAGCGTGCCGCTTTTGCGAGAAGGCGAGAGCATGGGGGCGATCGTGCTACGCCGTACGGAGGTGCGCCCGTTCGGCGAGAAGCAGATCAACCTGCTTCAGACCTTTGCAGACCAGGCAGTCATCGCCATCGGCAACGTGCGTCTGTTCGAGCAGCTGAACGAATCGCTGGAGCGACAGACGGCAACGTCGGAGGTGCTGGAGATCATAAGCGCTTCATCAGGCGCCTTGACCCCGGTCTTCGACAAGATGCTGGAGAATGCGACCCGCATTTGCGGCGCAGGTTTCGGCACCATGAATCTCTACGAGGACGGCGGCTTCCGCACGGTGGCGCTGCATAACGCGCCACAGGCTTATATTGACACCCGGCTATCCCAGAAAATTCGCCCGCACCCGGCAAGCGGGCTCGGCACCGTCGAGAAAACTCACCAGACGGTTCATATCGACGATATCAGGACTCAGCCGCCCTACGTCGAAGGCAACCCGAACGTTCGCGCGCTCGCCGATCTTGCCGGCGCAAGGACGCTCGTCATCGTGCCAATGCTCAAGGAAGATGAGCTGATCGGCACTATCACGATCTTCCGGCAGGAAGTTAAGCCCTTCACCGACAAGCAGATCGAACTCGTATCCAATTTCGCGCACCAGGGCGTGATAGCAATCGAGAATGCACGCCTGCTGAATGAACTGCGCGAGCGCACAAGGGAATTGTCGCAGTCGCTCGAGGAACTTCGAAATGCGCAGGATCGGTTGGTCCAGACCGAGAAGCTTGCCTCGCTCGGGCAACTTACCGCCGGCATTGCACATGAAATCAAGAACCCGCTCAACTTCATCAACAATTTCGCTGCGCTGTCCTCCGAGCTGATCGACGAGCTCCGCGACGGGCTGCGCTCAGCCACGTTTGGCGAGGAAGCAAGGCAGGACATCGACGCGCTGATACACCTGCTGCAGGGCAATCTGGAAAAGATCGTGCAGCACGGAACGCGCGCCGATTCCATTGTCAAGAATATGCTTCTGCACTCTCGCGAGGGGGCAGGCGAGCGCCGCTCGGCCGATATCAACGCCATCGTCGAGGAGAGTCTCAACCTTGCTTATCACGGGGCGCGCGCTGAAAAAGCAGGCTTCAATATCACGCTTGAAAGGAATCTCGATCCATCCGCAGGGGCGCTCGAGCTGTATCCGCAGGAAATCACGCGGGTGGTCCTCAATCTCGTTTCCAATGGATTCTACGCGGCGAGCAAACAAAAGAACGCCACCGGCGACGGCTTCGAGCCAAGGTTGCGCGCGACGACCACAAATCTGGGAGGCTCCGTTGAAATCCGGATTCGCGACAATGGCGCCGGCATCCCGGCCGACGTGAGAGAGAAGATATTCAATCCATTCTTCACGACCAAGCCCGCAGGCGAAGGCACCGGCCTCGGCCTTTCAATTTGTCACGACATCATCGTGAAGCAGCACGGCGGCAGCATCGAGGTCGATACCGAGCCCGGCGATTATACCGAGTTCATCATTACGCTGCCACGCACGCTGGCTGCACCATCGCGAACCGGAGGCAGAAGTTGAGCGTCTACATATTGGTCGTCGACGACGAGCCGGACGTCGAGGCCTTGTTTCGCCAGCAGTTTCGCCGCGATTTGCGCGCCGGCCGCTTTCTCATGGAGTTCGCGTCTAGCGCGCCCGCGGCCTTGGAGCGCGCGGTCGAGATGGAGGATGCCACCCTGATTCTGATCCTGTCCGACATCAACATGCCCGGAATGAGCGGGCTGGAGATGTTGCCCATCGTGCGTTCGGTTCGCCCCGATGTGCCGGTCATCATGATCACGGCCTACGGCGACGCCGAGACCAGGCGCAAGGCGCTGGCGAACGGCGCAACCGATCTGATGACCAAACCAATCGACTTCGCGGCGCTGCGCCAGGAGATAGACACAAGGCTTGAGCAGGCCGCCTGACCGTTCTCGCGGTCGATGACAAACCGGAACGTCTCGCATGGTGGAATAACGCAGCGCATCTGACCTCGATGTTCACCGAAAACACTGGAAGGTTGAAAATGAAGACGCTCTTGGTCCCGCTTCAAAATATTCCGATGATGACATCCACGCTCAATGTCGTCGTAGGCCTCGCGCGACGTACTGGCGCCTATATCGAAGGCTTTCCGCTGCGATTCGGCATCCCGCCATATGTGGCCTCGGAATTGGCCACCGGCATCCTCCTGGATTCGTATGAGGCGAAGAGCGAGGCCGAATTGAATGACATGCGCAGCTCCTTCGAAGCATTCATGCTGAAGCACGACATTCCTCGAGCCACTGCGGGTTCAGGTCGGCCATGCTTCGGCTGGCTGGAGAACGCGCCCGAGGGCGAAGACTTTGTCGGAAATTATGGGCGCGCTTTCGATCTGATCGTGATGGCACGGTCTGACGTCGATGCTGCGGGCCTTCACCGTCGCGCGATCGAATCCGCGCTGTTTGAGAGCGGCAGGCCGGTCCTGCTGGCGCCGTTGAATACACCGCCAAGCGTCGCGACAAACATCATGATCCACTGGAATGGTAGTACCGAGCAAGCGCGCGCAAACGCATTTGCCATGCCGCTGCTTCGCTTGGCGAAAAGGGTATCGGTCCTAACTGTCATTGGCGGCCAGGAGGTAGCAGGACCATCTGCCGATCGGATCGTCGAGCAACTGCGCTACAATGACATTGCAGCCGAGGCGATAAGGGTCGAGCTGGGGAATCGCGATACCGGCGAGGCGGTCCTCGATGCCGCCAGGACCAGGGGCTGCGATCTCCTGATCAAGGGCGCTTTCACCCGCACTCGGCTGCGGCAAATGATATTCGGCGGGGCGACCAGCTACATCATGGAACACGCGGATCTACCGGTCCTGATGGCTCATTAAAGCATGATCCGGAAAAGTGCGCAGCGGTTTTCCGAAAAGATCATGCTTAAACAACAACCTAAACCGCGATGACGATTCATCCTAATCGCATCGCGCTTTAGAGCGGTAAGCGGCTCTGTTTTGCCCGGCGGAGCAAGTTTAATTTGGAAAATTCGTAACCCATTGATCCAGCTGACGCCAGTTACTGTGCATGGGGTTGTTTTCACGATTTGCCGGACCGGGAGCAAGACGCCCCAGTCCGTCTACGCTCTTCGAGCTACGCCGGACACGCTTCGCCACTGTTGGACGTGGCTGCGCCACGCGAAGCCTCTTGGCGAAGGCTGCGCCACGCGAAGCCTCCTGGCGAAGCGTGGTGGGCGCACAAGGGATCGAACCTTGGACCTCTCCCGTGTGAACCACAATCGGTAGACCCGATCCAACCAAATCCGGCCATAGTTGAGATGCAAAAACCTCTTTGATGGTGGGTATGGCCTTGTGCGGCCATAAGAGGCCATAGGTGATCTTGCTACATTTTGTATGCCCCCGTTGTGCCCGCCGTGGATTTTCCCTCGGGGCACAAAAACGGGGGAGGTCTGAGACCCGGTTCTGTTCGAGGTTGGCCGCCCTTGTTGCGGGGCACAGAGAGAGGGAATGGATCATGACGGAGCCGGCCAGCCAGCTGACACTCACCGATGCGGTGATCCGCAACGCAACGCTGCCGCCGGGTAAGGCGCAGCACTATCTCCACGACGACAAGCTGCCCGGCCTCGCCTTGCGCATGCGCGCCACCGGCGGCCGGACCTGGGTCTACCTCTTCACCAAGCCGGGGGTGAGGGGTACCCAGCGCAAGACCCTCGGCGCGTGGCCCAAATATAATGAGAAGGCCGCGCGCAAGGCCGCCACCATCGCCGCAGGCGAGGTGGTCAAGGGCTTGGACCCGAACGACGCGAAGCGCGAGGCGAGGCGGCAACAGGCAGCCGAGAAGCAGCGCACCACGCTCGCGACCCTCATTGTTGAAGATGGTCCCTACCAGACGTCCTTGACCGAACGTCAAGTTGTCAACTGGAAGCCAGCAATGTCGGCGTTGCGGCGCGGGCTCAAGGATCACGCCGAGAGCGGCGTAGGGGACCTGACGCGACGGCAAATCATGGCTGCGGTCGACAAGATTGCCAAGACCGGCAAGCGCGGTGCCGCCAAGGACTTGCGCAAGCACGTGCACACCTTCCTCGAATGGTGCGTCGGCGAAGGTTACGTCGAGCACAACGTGCTCGCCGGCTATCGCGCGCCCAAGGAAACTCGCGCGCAGAGAGTCGGGCGCCGAACAAAGGGCCGCGCGCTGACCGATGAGGAAATCATCAAGGTCTGGGATGCATCCGGCAAGCTCGGGGCTTTCGGTCTCCTGGCACGCATGTGCCTGCTCGGCGGCCCGCGCCGCAGCGAGCCTACGATGATCGAGTGGCGAAAGCACATCATGGACGACCGGATCACCTTCGATGCGGCGTGGACCAAGATGGGGCTGCACCACGATGTGCCGCGCACTCACCTGGTTGACGAGGTGCTCACGGCCGCGAAACATTTCCAGCGCGCGACGTCCGACTATGTCTTCCCGTCACCGAAGACCGGTGGGCAGATGTCGGGCTTTACCAAGATGGTCAACCGCCTGGTCAAGGAAGCGGGCGTTGCCAAGTTCACCATGCATGACCTAAGGCGCAGTTTGCGCACCATCATGTCGCGCTGTGGCTACGACAACGAAATCCAGCGATTGTGTGTTGGGCAGAAGCCAAGCGGAATCGATCAAGTCTACAATCACGACGAACAGTGGATCATCCGCAAGATGGCGTTCGAGGCCGCTCACGACTACATCGCAGAGTTGGTTGGCGCGAAACGCATCGGGAAGATCGTGCGCCTGCAGCGGACGAATCCACTTGACCCGATCAAGGCCGAGCTGCTCGGCCGTCTCCGTGAGCATTATGCGGCCGAGGCGTCCTAGTCGTCTTATCGCACTTGGCCAGATAGTCCCGCACCGCATCGACACGATAGAGGGGGCGGCCATCGACGTAGCGCCATTTCAGCGGGTGGTTCGGATCGCGCCGCCACTGTTCCAGCGCTCCGGGCGTGCGCCGGATGACCGCTGCTGTCTCCAAAGCCGTCAAATTAGAGCTGCCCGGCAGCGTATCGATATCGAACGTCGCCGGTGGCGGCATACCACGGTTCCTGCGATGGCGCTTCGCCCCAGGCGGTATTTTCCTACTACCTGGCGATCTAAATGCCTCGATCCGAATCATTCCGTCCTTGCCGCCCATGCCTCCGCTCCAACCCACAATCGGTCTTGGGCGATCAAAGCCTAGGCTTCTCCGGAAAAGAAGAAATCCCGAGCGCGGATCGGGCTGCTGGGTAGCCGTGGCGTACAAATAGGACGAAGAGCAATCTCACGCGCGCCGGGTCCGCTCAGGCGATAGAAAGCCACCCGATGGTGATGACGTCGGGGTCAGCATCGCGTCTCTTTTGCGCGGCGATCGGCGCTCTTGGTCGGCATGGGGACCGAGCTAAGCCTCGCGAGGGCGAGAACCGGGCGTTCGCGGGCCGACCGGAACAGCTAGAGGCGGCGCCCAACCCCCAATTGTGCTGTTTAAATCGGGCGGTAACCCCATCGTGCGACGGTCGGATTGCGGTTATGATTCGACCCAACCGGAGAAAGTGAAGCAGAGCCATGGCCCGCGGAGAGTTGATGAAGAAATTGCTGGCCAGCTACGGTCGGGACGAGGAGTTCCGCGCCGTGGCGGAGCAAATCATCGACGAGGAAGAGAAGAAGAATAATCGGGTGCTTGCGCGTAGCCTGCGCAAGACTTTGGAGACCGGCCCAAGCCCAAGCCGACCCAGCGGTCCAAAGGGACTGGCGCCCCTGATTCCCTTCCCCGATGCGGCTGCAGATTTCATTGAACGTGTAGAACCAACGCATGCGCGCAATGATATCGTTCTCGGCGCGACCAATGTCCGCGTGCTCCTTGGGCTCATCAAGGAATACCGTCGCGCGGACGACATTCGTCGCCATGGCCTGAAGGTACGCTCCAAATTATTGTTCTGTGGACCGCCGGGCTGCGGCAAGACGCTCTGCGCTGAAATCTTCGCGGCGGAGCTCGGTTTGCCACTTTTTCTCGTCAAGCTAGATAGGCTGATCTCGTCCTATCTCGGGGAGACAGCAGGCAATGTCCGCAAGATCTTCGAGTTTGCCCGCAAACAGCCGTGCGTCCTCTTCTTCGACGAGTTCGACGCGCTGGCGCGCTCGCGCGAAGACAGCAGCGAGCACAATGAATTGCGGCGGGTCGTGAACAGCCTGCTGCTCTTCATTGATAATATTCGACCGAAGGGCTTCCTGATCGCCGCCACCAATCTCGACCGATCGCTGGATCCCGCGATTTGGCGGAGGTTCGACGAGGTCGTATGGTTTGACAAGCCAAGCAAGTCGATGATCGGCCGCTTCCTACGATTGAAGTTCAAGAATGTCTCCGTGGCCTTCGATCCGCTGCGGCATGCGTCGGCGTTGGACGGCTATTCCTATGCCGAGATCGAACGCGTCTGCATCCAGGCGATCAAGTCGATGATCGTCGAGCGCCGCAAGCAGGTTTTGGAACGCGACTTCAATCGCGCCTTGGAAGATGAGGTAAGGCGCCGCGCTGGCCAATCGCGGCTCGCGCCGCCGAGTTAGTCGCAACGTGGCGCGCTACGATCATCTCGAACTCGTCCGACTGCCCGAGCAATTCGAGCGTCGTAAGCATGGCGGAGGTGGACCCCCACCCGCACGGGACCGTGGCCAGCACAGCGGGAGGCTGCGCGACGAGCTCGATGCAGCAACTCAGGAACAACGCAGCCGCCGCAAACCCGAGTTCGTTGACCCCTCACTAATCCTACGCGTACAAATGACCGGGGCGCCTCTGGAGGAAGAGTGGCAGCGTCTCGGACTCACAGTGCTGTCGAGCGATGCGGACCGCACACTCGTGCTGTTCGCTTCGAACGACGAGATGCAAGAGTTTCGCGCCCGGCTCGACGCCTACCAAGCCGGGGCCCCGCCTGGCCAGAAGCACGCGCCATACAACAATTTCGTCGCTGGAATCGAAAGCATAGGGTCAGTCGAGCCACGCGACCGAATCGGCCACCGCCTGCGTGAAGAGGGTTTTTCCGCTCCCAACGATTTTTTACCCCGCACATCTTACCTGGTCGATCTCGAGCTTTGGGACCTCGGCGAGCGCCGCCTGCGCGAGCGCAAGCTCGAGGATGTCATCAGCTATGTCGAAGCCCGAGCGGGCGAGGTTCTAGATCGCTATATCGGCCCCTCGATCAGCATGTTCCGCGCGCGCCTGACGGGCGAACTCATTCGCACCTTACTGACAATCGAGGAAATCGCCGCGATCGACCTCCCGCCCGCACCCGATGTGACGACGGCGGACGCGCTCGATCTGACGCTGACCGACGTTCCTCCAATGAACGCGCTTGCCGACGATGCACCGGTGATCGGCATCATCGATAGTGGTGTCAACGATCATCCGTTTCTGGCCGATGTTTTCGCAGGCGCGATCGCCGTGCCCGACGACCTTGGCACCGCAGATGTCTGGGGACACGGCACTCGTGTCGCTGGTGTGGCGGTCTTCGGCGACCTTCGTGCACAGCTAGGGCGGGGGGAACTGCAGCGCGGCGCCCGGATTTGCGCGGCGAAGGTCGTGAACGACCAGGGGGATTTTGACGACCGGCGCCTCGTTCCCTCCCAGATGCGGCAAGCGGTGACGACCTTGAAGCAGCGGTTCGGTTGTCGGATTTTCGTCATCGCTCTCGCCGACCGGCGCCGTGTCTTCGATGGTGGGAAGGTTGGAACGTGGGCCGCCACGCTTGACGAGCTCGCGCGCGAGCTTGACGTCGTCATCATCGTGTCGGCCGGAAACCGCAGCCCGCGTGGCGGCAATCGCCTTGAGCAGGCAGTCACTGAGTATCCGCGATATCTCCTTGAGGATGCCAACCGCTTCTTCGAGCCAGCTGGCGCGCTGAACGTCATTACCGTGGGTGCGCTGGCGCACGGCGAAGGGCTCGATCCAGATCGTGCCGATGACGTTCGCGTCCGTCCGATCACGCGCGAGCTTGAACCATCGCCATTCTCGCGCGTGGGGCCTGGGCCCGGAGGCGCGACCAAACCCGATGTTGTTGAAGTCGGCGGGACGCTGATCTTCGACCCTGTGGTCGGCCGCCTTCGTGGAGGCGAGGAGCTAGCCAGCGCCGGCGTGCTGACACTTTATCACCGCTATCTTGACCGGCTGTTCACAGGGGGATCGGGAACGTCCTACGCCGCGCCGCGAGTTGCGTTTAGCGCAGCGCAAATACTGACGCGCTTCCCGCAGGCGTCAGCCAATCTGGTCCGCGCTCTGCTCGTGGGATCTGCAGACATTCCAGAGTCCTCGCGGGATCGATTGCAGCTTCTAGGGACCGAGGCCATACGCAACATCTGCGGGCATGGCCTCGTCAACCTCGAACGCGCAGCTTTCTCCGACGATGCTCGCGTGACGCTTTACGCCGAGGACGAGCTTGCTCTCGATCACTTCGCAGTCTACCGGATTCCGATTCCCGATGCCTTTCAGGCGGGTAACGGTGAACGCGTAATCCGCGTAACGCTGGCGTTTGATCCCCCGGTTCGGCACACGCGAAACGACTATGCAGGTTTGGGTATGAGCTTCCGGCTGGTCCGAGGATGTGAGCCGGACTTGATTTTCGAACACTATCGTCGACGCGAGCAGGCAGAGGGTCCATTTCCAGAACTCGCACCGCGATACAACTGTCAGCTTATTCCTGGGCCGCAGGCACGAGAGAGGGGGACCGTTCAATCCGCGATGGTGGCATTCAAGCGGGGCGTCGAGGAGTATGGAGACAGCTATTATCTCGTCGTGCGTTGCGAGAGTGGCTGGGCGACGCATGTGGAGCGGCAGTCATTTGCCGTCATTGTCCAACTATTGCACAAGGCCGAAGTGCAGCTCTACGAAAGAGTACAACAGAGGATTCGGCTCGGCGCGTAACCCCGGCGCGTAAGCGAGACGAGGAAGGCGCTCAAAGAGCGATGAGCGTCACAGTAGCATTGCATCCGGTGTGATTTTCTCGGCTCCGGTTTGTGCGGGCGCCCCGCTGGAGGGACCCGGCAGTCGCTGTTAGGTGAGAACAATAAGGGAACAAGGTGGCTTGTCTTGATCAACGAGCGGATTATCCACTGGTGGTCGACCACTAGCCGGGGCAATTTCTGGCTGTGCGTCACCTATTCGCTCAGTAGGAGCCGGAGACTCGGTTAGGATTCTTCGACGTTACCGGCTCTTGGTCTTTAAGCCGGATTGCATGCCTTGGGCACTTCAGACCTCGAGGAAGTTGGAGGTGATTGATGAGGCGTCGAATTTTGGTGCTTCATAGCGGGGGTATGGATTCGACCGTGTGCCTTTACGCAGCGCATCGGGCGGGTCATGAGGTAATAAGCCTTGGCGTCGACTATGGGCAACGGCTTGCTGTAGAAATGACGTTTGCAGAGCAGCAAGCTGCAGCCATCGGGGCGCGCCGGGAAGTGGTCCGTGTTCAATGGGAAAAACCCCAGCGTAAAATTCCACTCGATCGCGACATTGAAGAAATGCCCTCTTCGATCTCACCCGCGTTCCTGCCTGGACGCAATATTGTCTTTCTGTCACTTGCCGCCGCACATGCGGCGGGCCTACACGCGGATGAAATCCACATAGGGCTCAATTGCGTAGACTTTTCCGGTTATCCTGACTGTACGATCGAATTTTTTGAGTCTTTCAGAAATATGTTAGCCATAGCAAGCCCTGGAGGGGCCAGCTTACAAGCTCCGTTGCTGAGAATGAGTAAGCGGCAAATCGCTTTGCTCGCGCGCGAGCTTGGCTTAGGCGAGTGGGACACTTGGAGCTGTTACAGGCCCCAACGCGTCAACGGCACCATCGCACCGTGCCATCATTGCGATGCATGTAAGCTACATGCTCACGCTTGGGCAGGACTCTGATTATGGGTGATCTCGCCCTCGTTGCGTGCACGAAAACCAAGCGCCAAGTAGCGACGCATGCCTCAGATCTCTACGTCTCCCCGTTGTTTCGAAAGTCGTTGCTCGCGGCTCTCGATCGCTGCAAGCAAGTTCGGATCTTATCGGCGAAGCATGGGTTGCTGAATCCAGGCGACATCGTCTCGCCCTATGAGCAGACTCTTAAGTTCATGCCCGCAGCTGAACGCGCTGCTTGGGGAACTCGGGTCGCTGCTCAGCTCGCATCGGCCGCTTCCCCAAATGATACCCTTATCTTCTTCACCGGGGATGACTACTTCAAGCCCCTTAAGTCTACCTTGCTGGCCTCAGGCTACAGACTCCAACAACCGCTCGGGCGTAGATCCCTTGGCGCACGGTTACAGTACCTTCGAGAGATTAATGACGAAGCCCTTCTGAAGACGATGCTAATCCGCTTCGGACAGTTGATGCGTCAGTTAGCTCGCATTCAGGTCGGTGGACGACTTCTTTCCCAAGCGACTGGACGGCAGCCATGGCCCGAGCGAGGGCTCTATTTCGTTGTCGAGCCTGTTGGACCCGCTGGCCGAGACTGGATCACGCGGGTCGGAACTCACGCAGTGAGTGCTGGCTCACGCACCACCTTGTGGGACCGCATTAGTACGCACCGTGGGGTCGCAGGCCACGGCGGAGGTAGTCATCGATCATCGATATTCCGCTCGCACGTAGGACGGGCTCTCGGCCGCAGAGGGGACGAGGCATTGCCCGCATCTTGGGGCGTCGGTCAGTCTGCACCAGCAGATGTGCGGGCTAGTGAGTCTTTGTTGGAGCGAAAAGTATCCAGCGTCATCGGCGACATGCGATTGCTTTGGCTAAGTGTTCCTGATGCGGCTGGGCCTCGGAGCGATCGAGCATATCTTGAGCGAAATATTATCGGTCTACTGTCCCGCACAAACGTTTTGGGAATACGACCGGCTCCCAATAGCAATTGGCTCGGACGGGCGAGCGTCGACTGGCGGATCGTCACCTCCGGGCTTTGGAATCTAGATCATTTGTTTTTTCGTCCGGATCCCAGATTCTTGGACGTACTTGAAATCTACATAAACATTATGGG
The DNA here is from genome assembly GCF_003957705.1 of Bradyrhizobium sp. LVM 105. Lineage (NCBI taxonomy): Bacteria > Pseudomonadati > Pseudomonadota > Alphaproteobacteria > Hyphomicrobiales > Nitrobacteraceae > Bradyrhizobium > Bradyrhizobium sp. LVM 105. The sequence goes on from NZ_QZMV01000008.1 coordinate 268,667, forward strand.
CGGCAAGGACGCTCCACGGGAAGAATCGCTCGCCCCGGTAGATTGGGCTTGCCGGCCCTCACATGCGAACCACGAACAGCTCAACCTCTTCGAGACGGATAACAAGCTTCATGGTGCGTAAATCTGGTCCGTCAGATCCTTCGAACTTGATGGGCAACTCAGCGCGAGCGATCGTGCACCTGCGCGCACAGCGACATCGAAAGCGACTAGGCCTAATCTTCGGAGCAGGCGCCAGCAAGGCGTTAGGATTTCCCGGATGGGAAGATCTGGTCAATCGTATTGCAAGGCACGAGGCCGTTCAGGCGGAAGATGTGTTGAGCAGGGCAGGTGAGATCAAACCGCCACGATCACTCGCTGCACTCACGCACATGATGTTTGACCATTTTCGCGCGCGAAAGCTGAGTGGTGCAGGTCTTGACACATCGGTGCCTCTACTGCAGGAGCAGCGGATCAAAAGCGATTGGCTACGGATCATTCATAGCGAGCTATATCGAGATGTCCCTAAAGCTGCAGACGACCGAAAAAAGTCGATTGAGGCCCATCCGTATCTGAAATCATTCCTGGATGTCGTTAAAGCCTCGCCGCTCACGGTGAACTACAATTTCGACGATACGATCGAGAAGTTGTTGATGTTTTCGCGAAATGAAGAAGAGGAGTCGACCACTCGGGGTTACGAGACCATCGACAAACCGAATGCTCAATTCCAGAAGCCAGCTGGCGTGATCTATCATCCCAATGGCTTCCTGCCATCTCGCTTCGACGACGGCGCTAGTGCAGATCTTGTGTTTGATAGTGACGGGTTCCAGGATCAGTTGATAAGCGCAGCGAATGGACGCTACGTTCACCTCTCAAATCACCTTTCCCGCAATACATGCCTGTTGATCGGGTTGTCGCTTGATGACACGACTCTGCAGAGTATGCTTCGGCAGAATGCCGTTGCGAGCCCTGGGCACATTCACTATTTTGTTCACTTTGTCGGGACCGATACCTCCCTCTCCGACGAAACTCGGAAGGCGGTCTTCGATTCCAACTTTACATCGTACAATCTCTATACGTTGTTTCTAGACGCTGATGGAATTCGCCATCTGGCAGATTTAATCCGGATGCCAGACTCGCAATTCGTCCGTTTCCAGCCGAATAGTCGGAAACTCGTCTACTACGTGGTAGGCTCTATCGGGGCAGGCAAAAGTACTGCAGCCTCCAATTTTCGTAGCTTGATCACCTATGATGAATGGATCGACGAGCGACTTCCCGAGCTGGCGCGCCCGCAGAGTGCCGAGGATGATGCTTCGAGCATAGACAGTTGGATCGCCGAACAATTCCGCAAAAAGAACTATGCCCTAAATGAATGTAAGGAAGGCATTCATCTTGTGGATCGATGTCCACTTGATCCTCTGACCTTCCCGGGAGACAAGCAAGCGAAGGCGGCGAACCTCCTCGCGACGATGACTCACGAAAATGCGATGACGATTGCGCAGGGGCACGTGATCATGCTGGATTGCGATTTGGATGAATTGAAGCATCGCAACAGTCTCAAGCACAAATATTGGGAAGATGACAAACTCTCAAGCTTGATCAACGAGATCGATTTGGTGTACCGCGACGTTCCCAAGACTGTTCTGTGCACTCGCGGTCGAAGCATCGACGAAGTCGCTCGTGAAATTGCTCGTATAATATTTCTCGCGGAATACACCCCTGTCGATATTGGCGCCGAATTGCAAAAACATTGTGAGGCCGTCTGTGCCTAGTCCCTGCGTCTACCTGGCTGCACCGCTCTTCAATCCGCGTGAACGCGCCTTTAATGATCGTCTCACTCGAGAATTGGAGCAACGGAACGTTAAGGTGTTTCTTCCACAGCGCGACGGTACACTTCTTGTCGATATGCTGGAAGCGGGCGTCTCTCAGATTGTCGCTGAGCGCAGAGTATTCGCGCAAGACATTGACGCATTGCGATCGTCGGATGCCTTGGTAGCAGTACTGGACGGCGCGACAATCGATGAGGGGGTCGCCTTTGAGGTAGGCTTCGCCTACGCTCTCGGGCTCACATGCGTTGCGATTCAGACCGACGTGAGAAGAGCCTTACCCACAGGCAATAATCCAATGATTAGCCAATCCTTTCGAGAAATCTTCACGTCGGAAGACGAGTTGCTACATTGGGTGGACACCTATTCACTCGACTGGCAGGCAGCCCGGGCGACTGCTTGAGGCACTGTAGCGAGCGATGGCCAACATTTTCATTGCCCGGCGCCGAACTGCGCCGTTCCTGTAGCGGCCATGCCGACACCGAATTGGTGCGCCACGCCGACTGTACGACTGAGAGACAGAGCGGGCTAGGTGCGATGGATAGTTGCTCCTTCGTTCCTTCAGAATCCTCCTGCTCGGCCTCCCGAATTGACTCCAGGCATGGGCTTCCAAGCCGGCTACGCAGGACGATTGCTTCGGCGGTCGTGAGCTTCACCGGACTGAAGGTGAGGACTGCTTGAGGTCCGCCGGTGGCGGATTCGCGATCGGCACGAACTAGATCTGCCGCAATGTAGGGAATGATACCACCTTGTTCTGCAGGCTGCCGCTAGGTAGCGAGCAGAGCGACTCCACATCACTGGCGTTGAGGAGCACGTCCTCGGCGATCTCGGTGGGGAGCTTGACCTTGTTGTCAATCAGCATCTGCGCGGCCGAGCCGAGCACCGTCGGCCTCGACAGCGCGAAAGCATTGTCGAGCGGTTCTCGCTTGCGGATGCCACGGGCGTTCATTTGCTTCCACATGTATTTGACCTGATCGGCGTTCAAGATCCCGAGTTCCTTGCACCGGTAGATCATCGCCGCCACGGCCACGCGCCACCGGCCCTTGAGCGATATGAAGTAGTCGATGGTTGTGTTCGCGATCTCCCGCGCGAACGTCCGGCGTGGCAGGAGCAGGGCGCCGGCGAACCGGTTGGCCTGGTTCTCAAGCCGGTCCAGGTTGCGACTGTTCACTTCGACGGCGTTGTGCAGGACGAGGTGGCCGAGTTCGTGTGCCATGTTGAAGAGCTTACGCGAGTTACTCTCCTGGTCGGCTGCGTAGAGCACGTATGGTCGGCCGCCCTGCCAGCGGGAGACTGCATCCATGTCCTCGCAGCGCACCGGCTCCTCGATCACGATAACGCCGTGGTATTCGAGCAGCGGAGCCAGATCGGTGATTGGACCATAGCCGACGCTCCAGAACTCGCGCAGTTGGTCAGCGATCTCCTCAATCCGCTCGTTGCCGTCGCGTTCGTAGTCGAACTCGATAGCGGGTAAGTGCACTGGCGGCAGCTCGACGTATTCCGCGAGGGACTCCGCTATGTAGAACGCCCACTCCAGCCGACGGCCGATCCGCAGGCGGTCGGGCCGCTGCATGCGCTTCAGGCTGCGCCATGTCGGCGTCAGGAAGCGCTCAGCAGTATGTTTGCGCGGCGCTATGAAGAAACCCGGTGGCTGGCGGGTGACGGCGATGATCTTGCTGAACACGTCGCCGCGCGGTGCGAAGGCGCCAGTCTCATAGGTGCCAACGGACTGGCGGCTCACGCCGATCGCGTCGGCGAACTGCTCGTCGGTCATGCCGACGGACTCGCGCGCCTCCCGAATCCTCTCGGGGATGATCCTCGCAGACATGGGCACGCCTTCAACGCTTGGTGTCGTCGTTCTTTTTCTTCTTCTCCATCATCGAGACCACGTTGTCCTTGAGCTTCATCTTGGACTTCGGGTCAACCTCGGCCGGCCGTTTCGCGTCCTCCGACTTCTTCTGCACGACGACGGTCATCAGGTTGATACGCGCGAGCCACTCGTCAGCATTCGCCGACGGCGACTGCCAGAGCGCGTGCGAGAGCCGCCCGTCTGGCGCTGCGCGATAGGTCAACCACGTGTAGAGCTTCGGCGGTGCCAGGCGGATGATCCGTTCCTGCTCGGTCTCGAACAGGTTCGGCATGTTCGACGCCCGCGCGTCCTGGCGGTTCGGCGTGTCTTCCGGAAACTTGGTCGGGTCCTCGGTGCGGACGATGTGCGCGTGGCAGTCGCCGCTGTAAATGTCGAGCCAGTGCCAGGTGCCGCGAGGCATCGGCATCAGCGTGCACTTGAATGGGAGATCGCCGGCTTTGCACATCTCCTCGAAACGCATCAGGATGCCGGCTCGGCGGATCAGACCGCGCATGTCGTCCCCGACTTCTGACGAGAACATCGGGGTGCCCTTGATCACATCGTCGCCTGCGGCGATGCCTTCTCGCAGGGCCCGCAGCGTGTTTGCGTAGGTGTCGTAGGCGAACGCGGCGTCCAACCGCTGCTGAAAAGTCTTGGTCTGCATGGTGGTACGGCTTCCCTCTGCCCCGACGCGCGCCAAGTAGATCGCCCTTTTTTCTGTCCTGTGTCAAGTTCTGTGCCCCTTTTTCTATCAGTTCGTGGAGGTTGGGAGCAAAGATCCCAAAAGATCAGGGACTTAGGCTGCCGAAGAACGAGGTCCGGCCGTTCGCCGCCTTGCGCCGAAACCCACCGAAGTGCCCACCGTGTTGCTACTCATCCGATTCGTACCCCAAAACCCGCGAACCCGAATCGCGGCTCAAGAGGAAGCAATGGCAGAAAAACGAAGCGTTCCGAGGCGGCTGTTCAAATACCGCGCGTTCAATAATCTCACACTCGATATGATCATTGCGGACAATCTCTTTTATGCCGATCCGAGCACATTCAATGATCCGCTCGACACGCGGCCGTCGCTCAACGCCGATCTTCCTGCCACAGACATCGAGAGCGCGTTACGGCAACTCATCGAGCGACGCGTCAGCGCGGAGATGAAAGCCGCGGCTCAGACAATCAGGTACAAAGGTCCGAAAACCCTGGATCATATCGATCGACTTAGCCGCCTACAGGCCGATCAGGTCATCTCGGAAATAATCCACAACGCGACCGACCCAAGCTATGAAATAGATGACCCTCTTCAGTTTCTGCTTGGCCGCTATCTGGAGAAGGAACTGTTACTGCAATATGATAAGGGCATTGTATCTTTGGGTCAGCGCGCTACCTGCCCGTTAATGTGGAGCCACTATGGCGATCAGCATCACGGCGTCTGCATCGGCTACTCGGTGCCTTCTGATGCGCTCGATGATCTCCATAAGGTTCAGTACGGCGGCACGCGGCTCGTCGATGCCAGCAAGGTCCTAGCTATGCTCGACGGCGACAAGGACGCCCGTCGTCAGGTCGACGAGGCCGTTCTGTTGCGAAAGGCGGCGAGCTGGCGATACGAGCAGGAATGGCGTTTGATTGGGCCGCGCGGGGTGCAGCGTTCCCTACTGGAGCTCGAAGAGGTGATTTTCGGAATGCGCTGCAAGGAAGCCGTAAAGTACGCCATCGTTACCGCCCTGGATGGTAGGCAACGGCCCGTTCGTTTTTATGAAATGCGCGAGCTCCACGGGACCTTCAATCTGAAGAAATATCCGCTGGAAGAAGGAGAAATGAGGGCCTTTTTTCCGAGGCGATCTCGTGACATCCACGAAGCATTCCAATCCATCGCCGCTACCCAGAGGGAGGGGCAACCGTCCTGATGGCTCTGCCTTCGCTAAGGTCGTATGCCGAAACTCCTCAGCATGTACGGAGACGAGACTCAACCTACGTGCAAAGCATACATCGATAGATCTCCTGCGGTCTCCGACCTGGTTATAGAGCGCTGCGGCTACGTTCGATTTGATCCCGTGACGGTAGGAATCGCTCCGCCGGGGATATGATCCGAATGCTCGTTGTCGCCCGGGTCAGTGCGACGTACCAATCCTTCCTCGTCATCGCGTCTTCTGCGATGATGATCGCGCGTTCGAACTCCAGGCCCTTCACCAGCAGCGTGCTGCCGATGCTTCGGTTACCGGGGCGACGCCCCGCATGCCGCATCCGATTTTGAACTTCCCAAATCGCGATGCTCAGCGTGGCAAGTTGGCGCGTCGCCTTCAATTGCAGGGCTGATCGCATCGCATGGAACATCTCACGACGATACAGATAAACGCCGGGTCTGTCGTGGAGCGTTTGCAGAAGGGCGAGAATGCTCGCTTCCGAACCGCTGGAGATCACGGCGTCGCTGAGTGGAAATAGCGAACCGAACTTGGCCTGTCCCAGGCGCCGACCTTGCTGGCGGGCTCCGAGCGCTTTGAGCAGCTCCGCCCTTTCGAGGCCCGTCAGGCATTTGGACCCGAAGTCGACGATTGCTTTTGCTCGGGCCAACCCGGTCGTCCGATCGATCGTCTTGGCGGCGGCATAGAGGGTCTTGCAACTGATCGCTTCAAGGTTGCCAAAACCCTGTTTGGCAAGTTTTTGTGCCAGTGCGGAACGCCGGTTCTCGCTTGTGCTGTCGCCAATGACGATCAGGCTGCCTTGCACGGGGTCGCGCATGGAAGCGAGGCATTCCCCGACGATGGCTCTCTGACGGCGTTGAGCTGCCGCGGGCAGAGACGTCCAAGTTACACATCGTGGTCTTGATCGCAGGTCCAGATCGTTGCCGTTCTCAAGGGCGGTACGGACGCCCTGCAGCCACTCGGCCAATTCTAGATTTTCCGCGTTCTTCCAGCGCCATGGCGTCAGAAGCTCCGCCGAACGCTCAAACAGGGGAAATACATCGCTATCCCAGTCGACCGGTTGCTGATCTCCGAAATCGAAGATCGCTTGCAATGGATCGCCGAACACGCAAGTCGGCAGAAGGTTGGCGAGCCGTGAAACAACTTGATGCTGCTGTTTGGTGCAATCTTGATATTCGTCGACGAAGCATCCTCCATAGGATGCGAGTAGAACGCCATCGACAGCGCCGCTATCGAGCAGGCGCGCGCCGGCACGGTAGACATCGTCCCAGTGGGCGCTTGTTGCCGGCGCAAACGCGGCGAGTCCCGAACGTTGTGGAAACGATGCCGCAAATCGCAAGCACCACCCAGCAATGGTGTCGATGCGGTACTTTGCGGTCGCAACTTGGTGCTTACGCAGGCGTTTGGTCAGGGCGTCGACGCCCGCATGTGTGTGCGTGAGGATCAGCCTGCGCCGATCGGAGATTCCGACGGCGAGCGCGATCTGCTCCGTTTTACCGCACCCAGCTGCGGCGACAATGCTGCCACGGCGGATGCTTACAGCGAGCCGGGCAATATCGTCATCATTTGCCATCGACCCACTTCCTCATGGCGGCAACACCTATGCTGAGAGGCTTGTCGGAAACAGCACAAAGATGAGGCCCGATGAGCGCGGCCAGCCGTTCGCCGCGCTCGATTGTTTTGAACCACTTCTTGTCGTTCGCGACCTTGCCGAGGATACGTCGGACTTGCACGGTATCGCGGTCATTGCCGAGCTTAGCTGCCGTGGCGGTGGGGAGCCCGACTGTCGACAGAGCGTTGTCAATCACGGCCCTGACGCTCTCGACGCTGCTGAATTCAATGGCGAGTGCGATCATCGAGCGTATACAAGCCCAGGGGAGGTCGAGAAACAGGCGTTCTTCCGTCGAGCACTTGTCAGGCCATTGGTGAACAACTGCGCCTTTCCCCTTGGCGCGCCTGCCTGATTCGGTTCTTCGTCGGAATCCAGGAGAAGCCAGACCTCATAGCCAAGGTCACGTAAATGTTCGGCGATAAGGGGTGCTTTGTCCTTACCTCCGCCGTCGATTGCGACAGTAGCTTGCAAGGCAAATGAGTCATTGCCGGACGTCTGCCACCATTCGTCCAGGCCGCGGGCAAGCCCCTGTTCGGTGCGGCCTTCCCCAACCAGTATTTTCCGGGCGAGAAAGGCCTCGGGGTTTCCTCTGAGATGGCGTTGTGCAGTGTCGGAGTCCCTTGCAAGAGCAGAGATGGACTTGACGGTGATGATGCCGACATCTGACCGGACTGAAAAGATATCGGCCGCAGTAAGCTCGCGGATCACGACCGGGGAATGTGTGGTTGCAAATATCTGCGGCTGAGCCGCGTCGGCGGCGGCTTTGGGCGCCTTGAGATATCTTAGTAGGCGAGCGATACGATGCGGCTCGAGGCCGTGCTCGATCTCATCGATGATCGCAACATGCGGGGGACCGGCGTCGTGCTGGAGAGCCGACACAAGAAGACGTGCGGAGCCTGTGCCGAGCCTGCGCAATGGCAGATCGCCATCATGAAGTGAGATGCCGCCTGAAGTGATGCTGACACCCTGTACGTCGAGCTCCGCCGTAAACTTGCCCCGCACAGGCACTGCGAAGAGCTTGCTCAGCTCCTCCGCTCGATCGACGGCGCTCTTGAAGACATTTCGGTCGCCGGCTTTGAACGAGGAACGGGCGGCGCGGGCCGCTTCAGCGAGTTGCAGGCTGAAGCCATCGCCCGCCTCGCCGATGCGAGTCAGCACGGAGGTTCGCCCCCAACCCAGATGTCTCTCCGCGTAGGGGCCGAGGCGGTTCGTCGCAAGCTGCTTGGCGTCCTTGAACCGGATCGTCGGCGGATCGCTGTCGAGCGCGTCGATCCTGTCATTATATATCGACCACCGAGCCTCTAGGGTCTGATCGATGACGACGTTGATCGAGAGCACTTCCTCCAAGCCTGGTCCCGGCTCATCGATGATTTTTTTGGCCGAGACATCCCAGCCGCGGAGGTGGAGCCCATATCGATCTTCGGCCTTGAGCTGCGGTGGCAGGTCAGAAAGCGTTACGGTGATCCGGATCGGCGCCTTAATGTCGAGATCGAAGAAATCGCAGTCGTCGGCAAAAATGTAGGACCTGGGATTGAGGCACAGCTCGATCGCGTCCAGCACAGTGGTCTTGGTCGAATCCCCGGGGCCAATGAGACAATTCATGCCAGGGGATGGTGCCCATTTCAGCCTTTTGATGCCGCGGAAATTTTCTACTTCCAAGTAGACGATGCGCATTCATTCCCCCAGGCCTTACCGCACAACCTGTCCTTCAGTTTGAGATTGCCACGATCTCGGATCCCTCCAGGAGAGGTAATACAGTAGCGCAACCTGAGGTCATCCCGTCCTGGGGTGCATCCTTTCGCGAAAGTCTCGGTCGTGGTATTCTCCGACTCGGCTCCCGGCAGGAGCCTGCCGCCCGTCGTAGCGAAGCCGTTGAGGCGCTGTCCAGATCAATCGTTCCCGCCATGTCATGTCGGGCCCGAGAGGTGGTTGACGGGCGACGCTTCGCTAAGGGCCGGGAGACCTGACGTGTCGAACGATCACATTCGTCCGTCCTCAATTGAGGGCATCAAGCAGCTCGCCAAGCGATTCAAGAAGTCCGACGGCATTCAGCATGCTGTCGCCTTGGACAAGGCATCAAAGGCGGCCGGCTTCGAAAATTACAAGCACGCACTGCGCAAGCTTGGAGACGGCCTCGCAGCCCCCGGGCCGTCGGCCGAACTGTACATCTCCGTTCTTTGGCGGGATCGTACGACCAAGGTTACGGGCTGCGAGATCCTGAAAATGCCGCTCGGCAGACCTCTGGACGCGCTTGTTAAGCCGGCACAATACAAAGCATCGCGGGGGCTGGGTACGATGCGCCGAGAAGGTCCTGATCATCTCGCAGACACATACACCGCGTCGTCGCAGGAGGCGGCGCGGGAGGCTGCGTGCGAGGCTGCCAGGACTATTCAGTTTATTGAGGCAGCCCGATTGGTCCCGTCAAAGGCGAAACGATCTTTCCCCAGAGGACAAGTCCAGCATCGGATGCCGGGCTCCGATCACGATGCAGCGTGGTTCGATCCCGCAGCGAAGACCTTCATCCGCACCAATGAGCCTTATTCCCATAGCGTCACTCGCGAGCAGAAGGAATGGGCTGACCGACACGGTTGGGCGGTCGCGGTTTCGCCGTGGAAGGGAATGTATCGGCCTGACGGCGGGACATCGCTCTTTCTTTTGGCCGATATGTCCAAGGGATATTTGCTTGAGCCGATGATCTCGCGGTTGGTGGAGGCACCGGCTCCCATCGTGGCGTCGGCCTGGGATGGAGAGTCGAGGCCGATCGCACCGGCCTTCGTCAGCCCGGGTCAGGTGGCGGAGATCGAGACAGAGGCCCGCGAGGTCAAGAGAGCTGGCGAGCGGCGCAGCTCCAACAACTCTGTCCCATATAGCATGTTTCTTTCGGGAGCGCAGCGCCGACCGAAGACGCGCATGCCAATTGAGGGGCACAAACTGGTCGGGCGACTGCTGAAGTCGATCCTGATCGGGACGAGAACTCGCGCGGGCGTTCACCGACGCGTCGACGCAATCCGCTGCGAGCTCGATAACTGGGTCCAGTGTGAGTATAGGCGCGACGAGCTTTCGGATGACGTGTTTTTCGATCTCTACTATCATGAGCTTCCCGAAGGGGACGCACTCGCTGCGGTACCCACAAGCTGGGATCGGCACATTTTGAATCTTGACGAGGTTAAGGCTACGCTCGTCCGATACTATCCCGAGTGCCCACCGCTGCGCCAATTGCTAAAGAAAGCCGATCTGGCGATCGCATCTCTTCGCGCTTGGAATGTCGCCCCAACACATACAGGAAGATTGGAGAGTTCGGACATCAATCGAAATCGAGGTCCCGACGATGGTGGGCGCCTCTGACCGAACAACAAGCGTCGCCTCTGGATGAATAGGCACAACGCCGGCGTTTAATCCGGCGTTGTGCCTACAATCCCCTCAATACCTGCCGCCGATCCCGCCGAGATTTTCGGCATCGAGCAGCACCGCGCCCCAACTAACCCCTGACAGAAAAGCGATTGAACGCAGTCAGGCTCTGAATACGCGGTTCAAGCTCCCGGAGATAGATCGTCTTTTGCAAGAACTCGATTTCCGCGTTTTGATCGCCGTCATCGACATCGATGTACCAGGACTTTGGCCGTCCATCGGTACCGTCACTCCAACGATATCCGCGTCGCTTGAGTTCATCCTTCAGCTCGAACGGCGAATGTTCAGCCCAGATCCTAATGGTTTTGCGCCGCGCGCGTTCCAGCAGAGTGGAACGAACAGTCTGATTGTGATGGGGGAGCTGCAGCGCCAGGATCTCGAGGAGCGCGAGGCAGTCATCGACGGCGCGATGTGCCTCATGAAATAGGCCCGCCTTCATCAGCAGATACGGCAATCGTGAGCCTTCGAACCCATGATTGCGCCATTCAATCTCACTCACTGAACATGCCCACGCTCGATGTTCAAACGATGGACAGCAACGCTCAATGAACTTCCGGTCGAAAGCGGCATTGTGAGCAATGACGACAACAGCATCTGCCGCAAAGGCGGCAACGCGATCCGGATCAAGGCTGTGGCCATCGACCATCTCGTCGGTAATCCCTGTGAGAGCCGTAACCTCCGCGGGGATGGGCACCGACGGCTGGTTGAAGCAGCTGAAGGTATCGAGAACTCGGGTGGTCCGGCCGTCCGGCAGGTAGGCGAACTTGACCATTCCGAGCTCGATAATCTGATCGTGGGCCGGATTCAGGCCGGTTGTTTCGACATCCAGCAGGAGAGCAGTCTTGACCGCTTCACCGTTGCTCGTAGCGAATTCTGATCGTGGAATGAGCCGGCGCAAGACGCGATAATCCGGCGATTGCTCGAGCGCGGCCGCCATTTCGGCCAAGGTTAGGGGATTGGTCATGTTCATGGTCAATAGATGAAACCGCGCTCCGTGCGCGCCAGAGTGCACTCTATCGGATGCGATCGGGCTATGCATCGGAGCCTGTGGATAGCTCTTCGCCGGTGTACATCTCGCAGCTAACGGCTGGGTGGAAATAGCCGGACGCCAATGCCCATCCTTTGAGCGACTCCGCTGCGAGCATCGATCCACAACCTGCGATGACCGATCGCCACTGTTGCGTAGGTAGCTCTAGCGTGGTCCAGGCGACTCACGCTAACCATCATTCTCAACCACCTCACTGCACAATGGGAATGAAATGGTTGCAGCCACCCGTGAACCGCCGGCTTCTGGTTATGCGCTTGAAGTGGACGGCCGACTCAAAGCCGAATTTGCAACCAGGGACGGCGCCAGAGTAGGTGGAGAAGAACTCAAGAGGCGTTTTCCCATGCTTCAGATCAGAATCTATGACGCGCACACGCATGCGCGCGAGGAAATCTAGATCCGCTGGTTTAATCTAGGCAGAGTTGCTCCGTTTGCGCGCGTGCGGCCGCTGCCGCAGCGGGCTCTCGTGAACCGAGCCGCTTCGCGTCTCGGCCATCCGGCTTCGATCCCTCGCGCAAGGACTGAGGAGCTCCTCGCGGGGGCACTCGGGAAAGGGGCCCGCCTGCGGCGAGCGCTATCACTGCCCCGTTCCCGGGTGCGCTATTAAACCGGTCTCGTCGCTGCTATCGGACCCGCGTGCCCGTTCGGGTCGCTATGCTTCACGCTCTCCGGGGGCCTCTTTTGATTCTCCCAGTCTTTCGCTTTGTCTTCTCCTCGGCCGAATTCCCCAGCATTCCCACGAGAATTCTGAGGGCACTGCCGCGCGCGCCGGGGCAAAGCGCCGGCCGGCGCCCGTGCGACGCGGGCGGTTCCTTTCCTCAAGTGCGGTGGGGCGGCGCTTCCGCATGGACCCGAGGCAGCAAATCTCGAGTCCACCATGGAAGGTGACACGCGATGCACGCAACACGTTCAGTGGGAGCGAGGTCTTACTGGTTGCCCATGACGGTGAACTGGACGTCGTTCAGATAATCGCCATTTCCGCGTTGTGACCCACCTAGAACATAGAGAAAGTTGTTGTATTGCACTGTGGCCTGACCCCACCGGGGCACTGCGAATTGATGTGTGTCGAACACAAACCGCCCGGTTTCACTGTCTGGCGCCAGGGGGGCAAATTGCACGTTGTTAAAGTAGTTGCCCTGTCCGGCATTACCGCCGAGTACAACGAGCGACGGCCTCCCAGCTGCTAACGTGACAGTCATTGTATGACCGTACAGCGGCATGTTCAGTCTTGCAGCGTTGGTGTGCCAAGCGTCAGGACAGCCGTCATCCCTGATTGGAGCATACTGGACATCGCTAAAAACGTCTTCAATTAGCAGGTCACCCCATCCTCCAGCGACATAAAGGACGCCTTTGTTCACGGCTACGCCTGGAGCTGAACGACCACCCTTGAGGTGAAATGGACATAGTTTCCATTGGCCGAGCGAGCCATCGGGATTGATCTCTGCGGTCTCGATCGTATCGAAATGAACCGTATCCTTGCCAATCTCGCCGACGCCAGCGATTGCCGCGAGATAGCTCGTGCCCGACATCGTGGAGAATATCTGCAAGGCGAGATTCGAACGAGGTATTGCGAGCTGGTTGGGACTCGTAGTCCATGAGCCCAGCATACCGTCTGGCATCACGCGGGCGTACTGAGCGTCGGCACGCGTCCCCTTATTCGAAAAGCCACCGACGACGTAGATGAACTCCTTGTGGACAGCTACGCCCATTCCCGAGCGCGGCTCCACGAAGGGCGTTGTCTTCTCCCATGCGCCTTCGGCGATGGCACCGTCGTTCCCGAGAAGCGCAGTTTGAACATCGTTGTATAGTGTGAAGTTGTTTGCCGAAGCGTACAGGCCCCCTAGGATGTAGATCCTGTTGTTGACGAGAGTCGCGGCATGCGAGGTCCTAGGACCTTCGAACGGTGTTGTCGCCTTCCAGGTGGAAAACGTGAGTTGGTCGCCGCGCGCGGCAGCCAGCGTCGCAAGCAGCGACATCACAACGGTGGCGCAATATACACGCACGGCATTTCGCATGAGCCTGCCTCCGACAGATCAGTTGAGCGCTTGCTTGTAAGCACCGTTGAAAGAACCAACCGATGCTGCCATGACTTCTAGTGAAGAACCACGACGATGATCAGTCGCACTCAATGTCAGGCAGGCTAGAGCTTCCTTTCGCAAGAGCCGCATTTAGCGCCTTCTTGATGTCTGCCACGCTCCAGCCGCGCACGCCTGCTTCGCTTTGGCCGAGATAGATGGCCTTCGTTGCACCACAGACGGTCATTTGATCAACCGCCGTTCCAGTTGGTAGCAGCTGGGTCAACAGCGCAAGATCGCCGTAGATTGGCTGGCCGCCAACCACGACCAATGCAATGTCGGCAGGAGTGGCCTTAACAACAGGGTCGAGAGCAGTTGGCTTTGTCGGATCGACGGCAACGTTGACGACGACAAAATCTGCGAACTTGTTCGGAGCAAGGCTTCCGACATGGTCTGAGATGCGCGCCATCTTCGCCGGTGTTGACGTGGCCATCTTGATAAGGTCGTCCGACTTCACGCCGTAGTGCCGCGCGGCGTAGCCCATCTCTTGGAGCATCCCGGCGCTGCCAGACGGACTCCAATCCGGAGCGATTGCCATGTCGATGCCCGCTAGATGGGCGGCTGCGAGGTTAACCGTCGAGCCGTATAGTTCATCGTTGCTGCGTGGAGACCACACTAGCCCAACCTTACTTTCCTTCATGCCTTTGAAATCTTGGTCTCGCAGCGCTGTGCCATGTATGAGGATGAGACCTTCTCGCTCGATGGCGGACTCGATGCCGGTCTTCAGGTCCTTCTGCCGCAGGATTTCCTTGCTCAGCATGGTGTATTCGCGATGAGCCGCGGAATCAGTCGGTGCGCCTTCTGAAAGGTGGACGACCATGCCGCGCAGAGTCCCAGCCTTGAGCTCGCATAGAAGGAAGTCCATCCGGCCATGCGTCAATTCCAGCGGGAAGACATCATTCTCCACCACATCAAGTAAAGTGCGGTCGATCGCTAGATCGGTCGGGCAGATCGTGTCTTTCGGATCGGAAGGCGGCTTGGTGAATGGCATGTTCGAAGCCGTATCCAGATTACGGACAAGGCCGGCCACGCACTTTGCGTTGTCTGGATGCTTGTCGTCCGCCAGCAATCCACCAAGGACTGATGTCGCGCCGCCCGCAAGCGCCTTGATTTCGGCATAGATCTCGGTTTCGCAGGCTGTATCAGCAAGCACTACGTTGTGTGGGGCCACCAAGGCCCTGTCGTATTCGGCCGTATCCTGCCATTCGTATCTGTTGTTGAACTTCCTCGCCGGGATCCACCGCGGCAACGCATTCCATGTCAGATGGTCGTGCAGATCGATGAAGCCCGGGAGGATGATGCCGGGGACTTTGATCGCCGAGGAAGACGACGGGACCGAGGCAATCGGGCCAACGGCGGTGATTATTTGCTTGGAGATGGAAATTGCGCCATCGGAGATGATGCCGTTGGGGCTAAGCACCATCCCGCTGATTGTCCAATCGTCGGCGGCCTTGGCTGTTGTGAGTGGCGAAAGTGCCAATGCGACCAGAGCGGTGCTCCATCCAGCGATTCTTAAAAAAGTTCTCATGCGCGGACCGTGCCCTGAATTGATGTGACCGAAAATAGGTTCTGAAAAGACTCCTAGGTTAACTCGCGGTTGCGGAAAGATACAAGAGCAACGGCCGCTTGCGCTGGGGGTAACACCCCTACGCACGGCACCGTCAGCGTGTCTGTTCAAGCAAGGGTTAACAGGAACTTTGGAGTGGCGCTTCGGCCGCCGTCGGAAGCATTCGGAAATTGCTGCCTTCTGGCGGCTTCAGTTGGCGCCATCCGACATACTCACTGTCAAGATCTCAGGGGGTGCCCCCTGGTGCCCCGCCCAGAGTAGGGCGCCGGCCCTGTCGGGCGGGTCTTCCTCCGCTCGGTTCCCCCTGGCACTTGCTACCCCGGTCTCCTCGATGCGCATGGGTGCAGGGGTGAAGTGCACCCTGCATCCATGTCGTCTTCCTCCGTCACGTCGCCGGTTCCGCCGGGTCTTCCTTGACACCTCGGGCGACGATCCGAAGCGACCCATCCGGAAGCGGGCGTTGCAGCTTTAGTGCCTCATCGCTACCCGCGGTCATCCAGGTCTCGACGTCGTCCGGCGTTGTCAGGATCACGGGCATCGCCTTGGAGTGGATGGCGCCGACCTCGGCGTTCGGCTCCGTCGTGAGGAACGCGTAGAGGTCGTTGGTTGTCTCGCCTTCCCTGACCTTCCGAACGGAGGTCCAGTTGGTCCAGATCCCGGCGAAACAGGCGAGGGGCCGGGACTCGTCGAGGGCGAACCAGATGTCGCCACCTTCGGCCTTGTTGAATTCGCTGAACGAGTTGAATGGCACCACGCAGCGATTTTCGACGCCGAGCCAGCGGGCCCAGTGCTTACTTTCCACGTTGCGGATGTTGGTCGTGCCGCCGTCCGGCTCCATCCGCAGCAGTTCCTTGAAGTCGACGGTCTTGCCCTTGGCCTGCAGCTTTTGCGCTCGTTTCTTGGTGGCATCCATTAACGCCTTTGATGACGACGGCATCCCCCATCGCGCCGTGGCGAGCTCGCGGCCTTCGGCCCCGTTGCGCACGATCGGTGCCTTGTAGTCTGGAAACACGCCGGGCATCGACGCCAGATTGCCGTCGTATCGGTTTACGACGCGAAACAGCGCACTAATAGCAGCTTGGTTTGTCGTGATCGAATAGAGATTACACATCAATCAGGTTTCGGTTCGAGGGTGGCGAGGCTGCCAAGCCAACTGTAGCAGAGTCGCCGATGGACGCCGGCCCGCCTTGGCGCATTTGCGGCAACGCAGCCGGCTGGCGAGATCGTGCACGAAGGTGGTTGGCGGGTGCTTCATCGCCGCGAGGTCGACGTCGCTCGGCGTCTTGCAGCGCGTGCACCTGATCTCGAGCCAAGGGAAGCCTCCGTTCACGGCCTGGTCAATGGTGGGCGACGGATCGATCGGTTCGCCGTCGCTCCACATGCGCTCGTTCCAGCTTTCGCAAAGCAACCTGTCTGCTTGCTGAATCATGGCCTCGCCCTTAGCCCGCATCTGCGCCGATTGGGCAGCAAGCATGTTGGCCATCGCGCGTGCCTTGCCGAGCTCCTTTGCCAGAGCTTTGCGATCGCCACCCGACAGGGGCGTAGGGTGATACTTCGGGGCCATCCGGATTTCCGGGCGCAAAGAGATCGGATCGGCAAATTCAGAGCGACTACGGCGACTCGAACGCTGGCCAACACCCGTCTTCTTCATGCCTGCCGGTGCGCTGTTGGCAGGTGTTGTCGAGCAAGCGCTGCGCCACGTCCTTCCAGACTGCGTTGGCGCCATACAAGCGGACGGCATCGGCGGTCTGGATTTCCACGGTCCGGTCGCAGCGGCGGCAGGAGACGCGCAGGACGTGGGCCCTAATTTCCGAAAGGCGTCGCTGCCGGGCCTGGGCCACGGTCGCGCCGGCGCGAGGATCTTTCAGGACCGATTCCCAATATTCGGCCGGGAGGGGGGCATCCGGACCCGCAGCGGACGGCGCTCGTCTACGGTCGGCTTCAGTGGCCAATTTTTCCATCTGCTTTGGGGTCGGCATGCGCCAGCTCGCGGGTCGGTCGGTCATACGCAATTAGAACATAACAAGAACAAATGTCGAGTCCAGGTAGACCGGCGGTGAGAAAAATCCTCCTGCCAGACGGCTGGCGGTGTCGGAACCAAGCCGGCCCGTTCGTCTTGAATCCGGCACCAGTATGGAGTTCCCCCGCATGGCCCCCCGCGCTAACTGGAAAGGCTTCCTGCGTCTTTCCCTCGTCACCTGTCCGGTAGCGCTCTATCCGGCCACGTCGGAATCCGAAAAAGTCTCGTTCAACCAGCTCAACCGAAAGACCGGCCGCCGCATCAAGTACGCCAAGGTGGACGCTCATACCGGTGAGGAGGTCGACAACGAAGACATCGTCAAGGGCTACAAGGTCGACACCGACACATTCATTGAGGTGACGAAGGAGGAGCTCGAGAACGTCGCGCTGGAATCGACGCGAACGATCGAGATCGACGAGTTCGTCGACCGCAGCGAGATTGATCCACGCTACCTGATCCGCCCTTACTACCTGACTCCAGATGGCAAAGTCGGGCACGACGCCTTCGCCGTTATCCGCGAAACCATCCGCGAAATGAACAAGGTCGCGATCGGTCGCGTGGTGCTGACCAATCGCGAGCACATCATCGCGCTGGAGCCGCTGGACAAGGGGCTGATGGGGACATTGCTGCGCTATCCCTACGAAGTCCGTTCTGCGGATGAGTATTTCGACGATATCCAGGATGTAAAAGTCACCAAGGACATGCTTGATCTCGCCAAGCACATCGTCAATCAGAAGGCGGGTCATTTCGAGCCGGACAAGTTCGAAGACCAGTACGAAACCGCCCTTATCGATCTCATCAATCAGAAGCGCGCGGGCAAGCCCATCGCCGCGAAAGCGCGTCCTCGAGGTGAGAACGTCGTGGACCTGATGGACGCGCTGCGCAAGAGCATCGGAAGAGAGGGCGCGGCAGCTCCAGCGGCACCCAAGAAATCAGGAAAAAAGCCGCGCAAGGCGGCGGCCGGGCAGAAGGAAATGCTGATGCCGATCACCGGCAAGAAGCCTGCGAAGGAGACCGCGGCGAAGAAGCCGGCGGCCAAGCCGCAGCGGAAGTCGGCTTAGGCGTCGTGAAGTATCCGGTGACGATGGACGGCCACTACTTCGTTGTCCGCGGCAGGCTTTGGCGAATGGCTAATCCCATCTCAACGAGGTCACCCGAGATCGTATTGTCGGCCGTCTAGTGGCGGCCCGGCGGGTCGGTGCGCGCGCCAGCAAGGCGGCCGACCGCGAGGCCGAAGCCGCGCTGCATAGGGCCGTGGACGAGGCTAAGCAGCGAGCGCGGTCCAGTATGGCAGGACGGCTCGCCGGCATTCGACTGCTCTGCAAAGTAGGGGCGATATGGCTGCGGTGAACAAGACTTCCAGGAGATCGACCTTGAGCGCGGGCATTCTCGCATACCGCAAGGGAGCGCGGGGGCTCGAGGTACTGCTCGTTCATCCCGGCGGTCCGTTCTGGCGCAATAAGGATGATGGCGCCTGGTCCATTCCTAAGGGCGAAATCGACGCCGCGGATGCTCCGGAGCAGGTCGCGCGGCGCGAGTTTGCCGAAGAACTCGGTCCGAGTGCTTCGATTGGTCCGCTCCAGCCGCTGGGGGAGATCCGACAGCACGGTGGGAAGCGCGTCATCGCATTCGCCGGCGAGGGCCATTTTGACCCAGCTGCGCTAACCAGCAATACCTTCGATATCGAATGGCCGCCACGAAGCGGTCGACGGCAGAGCTTTCCCGAAGTCGACCGCGCGGAATGGTTCGATATCGAGTTTGCGCGGAAGAAGATGCTGTCCGGGCAGGTAGAGCTTCTCGATCGTCTTTTGGCGATCGCCGTTGAGAGCGCCGGGAAATGATCTTCAGGATTGGAATCATTTCGGACACGCACGGCCTGTTGAGGCCCGAGGCGGAACGAGGCCTGGCGGACGTCGATCATATCATCCATGCCGGCGACATCGGGCGCCCCGAGATCGTTGACGCACTTCGCCGGATCGCCCCTGTCACCGCCATTCGTGGAAACGTGGACAGTGGCGAGTGGGCTCGCGACTACCCCGACACGAAACTCGTACGTCTGGCGGACAAGTCGATCTACGTTCTGCACGACCTGAAGACGCTGAAGGTCGATCCCGGCGCCGGCATCGACGTCATCGTCTCCGGGCATTCCCACGTGCCGAAGATCGACACGGTCGGTGGCATTCTCTACCTGAATCCCGGCAGCGCGGGACCTCGCCGTTTCCAGCTGCCGATCACGTTTTGCGACGCTCGAACTCACGCCTGACGGCATGCGACCGGAAATCCACGACCTTGGAGGCGAGTGAGTGTCGGCGGAGGGTGCGTCAAACCTTTTTGCCGGCTTTCGCCGAAGGGAAGCACTACTTGCGCGGACGTTCTCGCTCTCGCACGACGTCCTTCGCCCGCTTGTCGGACCTGAGCCCGAGGTAGACGGGCTGGCGCAGTTCGCCCTTACTCGTCCACTCCGCAAATTTGACCTCGGCAACCAACGAGGGCTTGACCCAGGTCGTGGCAGCCTCGTCCTTCACTTTGGCAGGGAAGGGCGATTTCGGGGTCGTCAGCTTCATGAGTTTGGTGTGGAGGTCTTCCAGGACCTTGTGGCTGAAGCCAGTGCCAACATGTCCGATATAGCGCCATGTGTCGTCTTCCCGTACGGCGAGGACCAGGGCGCCGAAGTATGGTCTTGTACGCCTCGGCGCCGTGAAGCCCGCGATCACCACTTCCTGCCGCTTTGCTGTCTTGATCTTCAGCCAATCCGCCGTCCGGCTTCCGGACGCATACGCGCTGTCGGCGCGCTTCGCCATGACGCCTTCCAAACCCTTCCGCTCGGCCTCGGCGAAGAATTTTGTGCCGCTCGCTTTGCGGTGACGGCTGAAGGTAATCAGCCGGTGACGCGGCAAGATCGCTTTCAGCCGTTCCTTGCGCTCGAGAAGAGGCTGTTTGCGCAAGTCAACTGTGTTCTGAAACATGAGATCGAACGCGCAATACAGGAGCTTCGCTTCATGCCGCAATGCGTTCTGAAGTAGCTGGAAATGCGAGACGCCGTCCTTTCCGATCGCAACGAGTTCGCCATCGATCACGGCGTCGCCCTTCACGCCCTCCAGCGCTTTGGCGACCTCGATATAGCTGCGGCTGATGATCTTGCCGTTGCGGCTGTAGAGCGAAACCTTGCCCCGCCGGACTTCCGCGATCATCCGGAAGCCATCGTACTTATCCTCGAAAACCCAGTCGGGGTCGTCGAACGGCGCGTCGGTGAGCGTAGCGAGCATTGGCTGTAAGCGCTTGGGCAGGGTCGACGTCCGGCTCATTCAAGGGCCAATCCTTCAGTGCGTGTGGCGTAATGCAGGGACGGCACCTTATCGCTCGAGGTGGCCAGGGCCGGTTCGATGAAGCCGGGGAAAGGCGCGTTGACGCCGATAACCGCCTGCTTTTTACGCTGAAACGCCACTGAAGAACTCCACGCTACAGACGATTCAAATTGGCACAGTTCGAATCGTTCCGGAACCTGCGAATCCCTGTCGCGTTGCTTCGATGTCACAACAGGAGGCACCCATGGCGGGAGCAAAAAAGAGCAAAACGGCGCGCGGACGAAGGCAGGACCGGGCGCGGGTGGCAGGCGGGCAGGACTACGAAGTGCAGTACGAGGCAAAGAAAACCGGAAGGTCGGCGCCAGCGGTGAAGAAGGCCGTCAAAAAGGTCGGCAACGCGCGCAAGCGCGTGGAGAAACGGCTGCGCCGCTGAGGCGGAGTAGGGTCGGCGTCGGGGCCTAGAGCCGGTCCTCCTCGTCAGGAGGGCATTCTGGGCAGGTATCACCAATCGAGTCCAGCGCGTCGCGAATCGCGGCCTCCACTGCCTGACGGGATACGTCTGCTGGCGGATCTCGACGGGCGATGTCGAAGGCCCGCTCTCGTGCATGCGGATCGGCACGGTCTTGCATCCAACCGTGCTCCTCGCACTCGCGGATGGCGCCGGCTTCGTTCAGCACGTTGATCGCCCAACCGCGCAGGGTGCGGAACGCTGGCCGTCTCTGCTTGGTCATCAGCATTGAAGGTTCTCCCATGCTGAGACGAATCGTTTAGTCCCGCAGACGTTCCCCATCGCTAACACACGACTGGGATTCCGGATCGTGGGATCTCGTGGTCCTTCAAAGGCCGAATTTTCCGCCCGGCCAGATGCTAGGGTGGACAAAAACGAACAGAAGAACCGTTTTCCGATGCTTCAGACGTCCGAGCACAGGTGGTTGCTTCTTGGTCCGTTTTGCGCGTGCGGCTGTCGCCGCACCGGGCTCTCGTGAACCGAGTCGCGCAGCGTCTCGGCCTTGCGGCTTCGATCCCTTGCGCACGAGAAGATAATTCCCTCGCGGGACAGAAACGAAAAACCGGACCTTTATGCAGCAGCCACCTGCACAAAGGTCCGGCTTTATCTTAGCGTGCCGCGATACCAAACGGCTGCAAAGGACGCTTCATATCCTTTGGGAAGGTCTCGCTTTTCATCCGGGTTGCGACCCGGAGGCGGCAATAGATCAGTAGCCGATACGACTACTTCTTTTTCTTTGAAGTCTTCTTCGCCACCTTCTTGGTAGCTGATTTCGTCGTCTTCTTTGCCTTCTTCGCTTTCTTGGCCATGTCGTCCTCTGTAAGAATTGGCTCTCAGTGAACATGCCCACGACGTGCATAGACATGCGCACGAGTGAGACGTTATCACAAAAGCAAAATTGATACCAAGCAGACGTGAAGCCGCATTGAGTCGCTCGCCGGAGGCACTCGCCCTCGGGCCCGCCGTCATTGCATGCCGGCGTCGCTATCACTGCCCTTCGGGTCGGGTGCCTTCTTAACCGGTCTCGCGACGGCACTCGGTCCCGGGTCCCGCCGCTACGCGTCGGCGCTATGCTGACCCTCCTGCGGGTGCCTCTTTCGCCGCGTCCGCGAGTGGTCTTCGCTTTCGCTCCGCCCACAGACCTCTCTTCCACAATTGTGAGACCCCTGTGAAAATGCCAGGCGGTTCTCGTATCATTGCCCGCATCATGTTCGCTCAGGTTTTGGCGCGTGCGGCCAGGGCCGCACCGCGCTCTCGTGAACCGAGCCGCGCAGCGTCTCGGCCTTGCGGCTTCGATCCCTCGCGCCAGAGCTTTGGTGCTCCTCGCCGGGGGCACTCGGGAAAGGGGCTCGCCTGCGGCGATCGCTATCACTGCCCCGTTCCCGGGTGCCGCTATTGAACCGGTGTCGTCGCTGCACTCGGACCCGCGTGCCCCTTCGGGTCGCTATGCTCACGCTCTCCGGGTGCCATTTTCCCTTGAGGCGATGCGCCCTTGTGCACACGCCTGATCGGGCCTGGGTCCCAGGTAGATGGCGCTAGAGGCTGAAAGTAAGAGTGCAGGCTGGGTTTTTTCGTGGCGGGTTAAAAGCTGCGAGAGAGGCTCGCGGTGCCCGTCGCGGAGACCCGCGATGTCAAACCTTAATGCTTGCGCGCGCGCCGGCCACGACCGGGCGAACCTCTATAGCGAAATCACCGATAAGATCATTGCCGAGCTTGAGGCCGGACGTGTCCCCTGGGTTCAGCCCTGGGGTACTGCCGCGGCGAAAGCGCCGCTGGCCATGCCGAAAAACGCGTCGACCAACCGGCAATACAGTGGGGTGAACATCCTCATCCTCTGGGGAGCCGTGATCGAACGCGGATTTACAGGTCAAAGTTGGCTCACCTTTCGTCAGGCGCTCTCGCTTGGCGGCCACGTTCGCAAGGGAGAGCGCGGTACTACTGTTGTTTACGCAGATCGTTTCGTGCCGAATGACGAAAAGCGCCGCGCCGCCGAGACCGGTGAAGACGCGCAGACGATTCCATTCCTCAAACGATTTACCGTTTTCAACGTCGATCAGTGCGAGGAACTGCCAGACGGCATCGCAACCGCTGCTCCGCCACCGCCGGCTGGCCTGATTGAACCCACGGTTGACGCCCTCATCAAGGCCAGCGGAATTCCATTTCGCATTGGTGGAGATCGCGCATTCTACGCAACAGCCGAAGACTATGTTCAGGTCCCGCCACCGCAGGCCTATTTCGAACCCATCAACTGGCACCGTACGGCCTTGCATGAACTCGGCCATGCGACCGGGCATCCCTCGCGCCTCAATCGCGACCAGAGCGGA
Source organism: Bradyrhizobium sp. LVM 105 (assembly GCF_003957705.1). Taxonomy (NCBI): domain Bacteria; kingdom Pseudomonadati; phylum Pseudomonadota; class Alphaproteobacteria; order Hyphomicrobiales; family Nitrobacteraceae; genus Bradyrhizobium; species Bradyrhizobium sp. LVM 105. The sequence continues at coordinate 292,092 of NZ_QZMV01000008.1, forward strand.
TCCTACGGTACGAAGAAATATGCCTTTGAAGAACTGGTCGCCGAGTTGAGCTCCGCTTTCAGCTGCGCATCGCTCGGGATCGTCCCGACCGTGCGCCATGCCGACTATATCGGTTCCTGGCTTGAAGTCCTACGTGAAGACAGTCGGGCCATCGTGCGTGCCGCCTCACAGGCGAGCAAGGCCGTGGACTATTTGCTCGGCTTCGTTCCCGGGTCCATTGAGCCCGCATCGTTGGATTCGGCTGTCGCCGATCACGAGACGGCGTGATGCTTGGCCTGGTGGCCGCGCGAGAGTGAGAGGAGGGGAGGCTGTTCGCGACGGGTTGGAAGCCAAGAGAGAGTCTCACGGCCGCCCGTCGTGGAGAGCCAAAATGACGAAAGCCGTCCAAAAGATCACGCTGTCGCCTTCCCGGGACATTCCCTTCAATAAGCTCGTGCTCAGCCAGTCGAACGTTCGCCGCGTCAAGGCCGGTGTTTCGATCGAGCAGCTAGCCGAGAGCATCGCGCAGCGTACGCTTCTGCAAAGTCTGAGTGTCCGGGCCGTTGTTGATGCAGCTGGCAACGAGACCGGCATGTTCGAGGTGCCGGCGGGTGGCAGGCGTTATCGCGCTCTCGAGCTTCTGGTGAAGCAAAAGCGGATGTCGAAGTCGCAGGCGGTGCCCTGCGTTGTTCGCGAAGGGGGCATTGCGGAGGACGATTCGGTGGCGGAGAACGATGAGCGGGTCGGCCTGCACCCGCTCGATCAGTTTCGGGCCTTCCAGACACTCCGCGATCTCGGCATGAGCGAGGAAGACATTGCCGCCCGCCATTTCGTGAACCCTGCAATTGTCAAGCAGCGCCTACGGCTGGCGTCGGTGTCGCCGAAGCTGCATGAAGTCTATGCCGAAGACGGCATGACTCTCGAGCAGCTCATGGCGTTCTCGGTCACGGCCGATCACGCCCGCCAGGAGCAAGTCTGGGAGAATGTCAGCCGTTCCGGCTATGACGAGCCTTACCTTATCCGGCGCTTGCTCACCGAGAACACCGTACGCTGGTCCGATCGCCGCGCCCAATTTGTGGGCCTTGATGCCTATCAGAACGCGGGTGGCGGCGTTCTGCGGGATCTGTTCGAGCACGACGACGGCGGCTGGCTTCAGGACGTCGTGCTGCTCGACCGCCTCGTAACCGAAAAGCTCAAGGCCGAGGCTGAGACGATTGCCGCCGAAGGTTGGAAGTGGATATCGATCGCCGTAGAGTTCCCCTACGGTCACATCCAAGGCCTAAGAGAAATCGAGGGCAGACCTGTCGATCTCTCGCCTGAGGAGCAGGCCACCATCGATGCGCTGAACGCCGAGCAGGCCAAGCTCCAAACCGATTATCAGGATGCCGACGAATTGCCCGACGAGGTCGATCAGCGTCTCGGCGCAATCGAGTCGGCACTGGCGGCATTCGAAGACCGGCCGATGCTTTATGATCAGTCGGAGATCGCCCGAGCCGGCGTCTTCATCAGCATCGATTCCGAAGGGCGCCTCTCCGTGGACCGGGGTTACGTCCGGCCAGAGGACGAGGTGCCGGCAGCCGATCCTGATGCCGAGCAGGGCGCTGATGCGTCGTCGACCGAAGGTCAAGGAGGGGGCTCTTCCGTCCAGCGCTCGGTCATAGCGGTCGCAGGTAGTGCTCCTGATGCTGAAGAAGATGATGAGGACGCGGCCAGGCCTCTGCCGGATCGGCTGATTATCGAGCTGACGGCGCATCGTACGCTGGCATTGCGGGATGCGCTGGCAGAAAATCCAGCGGTCGCGTTCCAGGCGGTGCTGCATAACTTCGTGCTGACGGCCTTTTACCGGTTCGCCTCGTCCGGGAGCTGTCTTGAGATCGGCCTTCGCACGCCAAATTTTCCCGCTCAAGCTCCGGGGCTGCGAGAAAGCGTCTCGGCCAAGGCTGTCGAGGCGCGGCATGAAGCCTGGAAGGCACGGTTGCCGAAGAGCGAGAACGATCTGTGGGACACGCTGACGGCTCTCGATGGTGGTGCACAGGCATCGCTGTTCGCCCACTGCGCGTCATTCGCGGTCAACGCCGTCTTTGAACCGGCCAATCGCGCCAATCAGGGCCGCGTCTCCGCGCACGGTGTCCGCACGCGTCTTGACCAGGCTGACGTGCTGGCGCGCGCGGTCGGGCTTGACATGGCGCAGGCTGGCTGGCGAGCGACCATCGACAACTATTTCGGCCGGGTCACCAAGCCGCGTATTCTGGAGGCCGTGCGGGAAGCGAAGGGCGAGTTGTCGGCGCAACTGATCGACCATCTGAAGAAGGCCGACATGGCCAAGGAGGCCGAGCGCCTTCTGGATGGCTCGGGTTGGTTGCCGGAGCCGCTGCGTCTCGTCGATCCCGATGCGGCGCCAGTGGGACAGGAGGGCGAAGCGGGCCCGCTTCCCGAATTCCTCGCCGATGATGAGGATCAAGAGAACGCCAGCGACGACGATCCGCAACAGCTCGACGCGGCCGAGTGAAAACACAAAGCGGGACGGCTCCGGCCGTCCTGCAGTTGCTTGGGGACCGGTGCAGAATGCCGGTCCCCATTCTTATGGGCGAGGGCTCAGAGGGAGAGCTAGGCCGGGAAGGGTTTGAGCCGTTGGGGCGGAGGAGAGCGCCTGATGGTTCGACTCGTTCCTGCTCTCCGAAAGAAATCCTGCCATGACCGAATCTCTTGCCGGCGGCGTCGCCACGCCGCTCTCCATGCGTGCCGCTGCAAATCTCACCTCAGCCGCCGTCAGGGCCGCGCGACAGCTTCTGACCGAGCTCGAACGCGGCCGGCGCATCGATGCCGCTGTTTTGCGTAGCGCCATGGAAGCCGCCTTTGGCGCTTCGGACACAGCCGGCGTTTGGAACTGGAAAACCGCCTATGACGTCTGCGAGGCGGCAACCGTTCTGTTCCTTCGCAAGTTCGGCCCGGCCATGCGCGCCAAGGCCGGCTCGACCGTCGCCATGCTGCCGATGCTTGTGAAGGTCGCGAGCTGTTTGCCGACCCATACGCGGCGTTCCGAGGACAGTCAGGCGCTTCAGCAATTCTCGACACCGATCCAGCTCGGGCTTGCGGCATGCACCGCAGCCGGCATTACGCCGGCCGATCGCGTCCTGGAGCCCTCCGCGGGGACCGGTTTGCTCGCCGTGTTTGCCGAGCTCGCTGGCGGTGCCTTGGTGATGAACGAACTGGCCGAGGCCCGCGCGTCGCTGCTCGATCATCTCTTCGCAAGCGTTAAGGTTACGCGGTTCGACGCCGCCCAGATCGACGATCATCTCGACGCCAGTTTCGTACCAAGCGTCGTACTGATGAACCCGCCGTTCTCCGCGTTGGCCAATGTCGATCGACGGATGGCGGATGCGGCTCTCCGCCACGTCGCTTCGGCGTTCGCGCGTCTTTGCGACGGTGGACGCCTCGTCGCCATCGCTGGCGCGAGCTTCGCGCCGGATAACCCGACATGGCGAGATGCCTTTGTGCGGCTCCAGGAACGCGGGCGGGTCGTCTTTTCTGCGGCTCTCGACGGCAGCTTTTACGCCAAGCATGGCACTCGGACGGATACGAGGCTGCTTGTGATCGACAAGCTGCCCGCCGCAGATCCGAAAGCTTTTCCTGCCTCGCCAGGAATGGCGGGCGATGTCGCGACCTTGCTTGGCTGGGTGAACCAGCAAGTGCCTGAAAGGCTGCCCGTCGCCTCACCATCGGAGATCGCTGCTATCGGGCGGCCAGCAACGTCACGATCGGTCGGCCCCGTTGCACCAACTTCTTCGTCCTCTTCGATAACCGCAGCGCCAGAAGGTGTCGAACTTGCGTACGAAACGGTCGAATGGTCGCCGCCGGAAGGCGGCCGGCTGACCGATGCACTTTACGAGGAGTATGGATTGCAGTCGATCCGTATTTCGGGATCGTGCGCACATCCGACCAAACTCGTTCAATCCGCGGCGATGGCTTCCGTTGCGCCACCGAAGCCATCCTATCGTCCGCACCTGCCCGTCAATGTTATGGCAGACGGACTTCTGTCGGACGCTCAGCTCGAGAGCGTCATCTATGCAGGCGAGGCGCATTCTGAGTTTCTCTCGGGCTCCTGGACGGTCGACGCGACCTTTGATGTTCTGGCCGCCGCGCGCGACGACGCAGAGAATGCCGTCCGCTTTCGACGTGGCTGGTTCTTGGGCGATGGCACCGGGGCGGGCAAGGGGCGGCAGGTCGCGGGGATCCTGCTCGACAACTGGCTCAAGGGCCGCCGCCGCGCGGTCTGGATCAGCAAGTCGGACAAGCTGATCGAAGATGCACAGCGTGACTGGCGCCACCACGGTTCATAATCTCGCTTATGCCCAACGCCTCGGCCTTTGGGGCGGCGCCGACTTTCCGTTCGCCACCCGTGCCGAGTTCGTCGAAGCGATCGAGGAGGGCGGCGTCGCAGCCATGGAAGTGCTGGCGCGTGACCTCAAGGCGCTCGGTCTCTACGCGGCTCGCTCGCTCTCCTACGAAGGCGTCGAGTACGACCTGGTGGAGCACCAACTTACGCCGGAGCAGGTTCGCATTTACGATGCCTATGCCGGTGCGTTCAGCGTAATCAATAACAACCTCGATGCGGCGATGCGAGCCGCCAACATCACAGGCGCAACGGGAACGCTGAACGGGCAGGCCAAATCTGCGGCACGGTCCGCCTTCGAAAGCGCCAAGCAGCGCTTCTTCGGGCATCTTTTGACATCGATGAAGACGCCGTCGCTCATCCGATCGATCGAGAACGATCTTGAGTCTGGACACGCCGCGGTCATCCAGATCGTCTCGACCGGTGAGGCGTTGATGGAGCGTCGGCTCGCCGAGATTCCGACTGAGGAGTGGGGCGACGTACAGGTCGATATCACCCCACGCGAGTATGTTCTCGACTATCTCGCCCATTCCTTTCCCGTCCAGCTTTACGAGCCCTTCACCGATCAGGAGGGCAACCTCTGCTCCCGGCCTGTCTATCGTGACGGTCAGCCGGTCGAGAGCCGGGAAGCTGTCGCTCGCCGGGACCGTCTCATCGAAGAGCTCGCCTCGCTGCCGCCGGTCCCGGGCGCGCTGGACCAGATCGTGCAGCGCTTCGGCACCGACATGGTCGCTGAATTGACCGGCCGCTCGCGCCGCATCGTTCGCAAGGGCGACCGGCTGGTCGTCGAAAACCGGGCCGGCTCCGCCAACCTCGCCGAAACCTCTGCCTTCATGGACGATCTCAAGCGCATCCTCGTGTTCTCCGACGCGGGCGGCACGGGGAGGAGCTACCATGCAGAGTTGTCAGCCCGGAATCGCCGCCTGCGGGTCCATTACCTGCTCGAGCCCGGCTGGAAGGCGGACGCCGCGATCCAGGGGCTCGGCCGGACCAATCGGACCAACCAGGCGCAGCCGCCGCTGTTTCGTCCGATCGCGACCGATGTGAAGGCCGAAAAGCGCTTTCTCAGCACCATTGCCCGCCGGCTCGATACGCTAGGAGCGATCACCCGCGGCCAGCGCCAGACCGGGGGGCAGGGCCTGTTTCGGCCGGAGGACAATCTCGAAAGCCAGTACGGGCGTGACGCGTTGCGTCAGCTCTACACGTTGTTGGTGCGCGGCAAGGTCGAAGGCTGCTCGCTCGAAGAGTTCGAGGATGCCACCGGGCTGAAACTGACGGATGCCAATGGGCTCAGGGATGACCTACCGCCGATCACGACCTTCCTGAACAGGCTTTTGGCGCTCACCATCGACCTACAGAATGTCCTGTTCACCGCCTTCGAGCAGCTCTTGACCGGTCGGATCGAAGGCGCAGTCGCGTCGGGCACCTACGACGTCGGGCTGGAAACGCTCCGCGCCGAAAGCTTTGTCGTCACTAACCGGCGGACGATCTACGCCCATCCGGGCACCGGCGCCGAGGCCCGGCTGCTCAAGATCACGCAGCGCCAGCGCAACCATCCTGTGGGCCTGGACGATGCTCTTGCTCGTGTTTCCGATCGTCAGGCTGTCCTGCTAATCAATGAGCGCTCTGGACGAGCCGCCGTGCAGGTCCCGGCGGTGAGCGTCATGCTCGACGACGGCGAGATCGAACGGCGCGTCCGCCTGGTCCGGCCGATGGAGCAGCACACGGTCGCCTTGAACATGATGGCGGAAAGCCATTGGGCCGAGGCGGACCGTGAGCGCTTCGCTGCGGCATGGCTGGCGGAGCTTGCCGAGGTCCCCGAGTTCTCGGAAAGCACGATCCACGTCGTGGCGGGCTTGCTGCTACCGATTTGGAAGCGGCTGCCGAACGAATCGACCCGTGTCTATCGGCTCCAGAGCGATGCGGGCGAGCGCATCATCGGTCGCAAGGTTTCTGCCGCGTGGGTCGCAAACGTCCTTGCGACGGACGCGCCTTCACTGACGCCGGGCGCAGCCTTTGCCGCGCTGATGGGGGGGCGGGCCGTTATCGATCTTGCGGAGGGGCTCCAGCTTCGCCGCGTCCAGGTGATGGGTGCACATCGCATCGAGCTCTCGGGATTCAACGACACAATGCGCGATCGCCTCCGTGCTGACGGCCTCTTTGGGGAGATCATCTCCTGGAAGCTGCGGATGTTCGTGCCCACGGACGCGAGCGGCGTCGAGGTCCTGTCGAAAGTGCTCGACACTTATCCGGTAGCGCGCATCAGTGAGCGGGAGGCTGTGTGATGTCGCGCGACGCCTCCGAACTGGCACGCCGCCTCGCGCGCGACGCCGAGGCGGTGTGCAGGCACTATCTCTCCCGCGGCAAGCGAGCGGGGCGATACTGGGTAGTCGGCGACGTCCACAACGCGCCGGGCCGCTCGTTGTTCGTCCGGCTCCAGGAATCGCCGAAGGGACTCGCGGGGAAATGGACCGACGCCGCGACCGGAGAACATGGTGATCTCCTCGACATCATTCGCGAAAGTCTGGCGTTGCGAGACTTTCGCGAGGTCGTAGAGGAGGCGAGGCGGTTTCTGAAGCTGCCTCGTTCACAGCCGCAATTCGCTCCGAAACCCATTCGTTCAGTCGCGCCAGCCGGATCGCAGGAAGCCGCTCGTCGGCTCTTTGCGATATCAAGCCCGATTAAAGGGACGCTAGCCGAGACGTACTTGCAAGGCCGCGGAATAGGCCAAATCCATCATGGTGGCAGCCTTCGCTTCCACCCGCGTTGTTACTACCGACCGGACGAGCATTTGCCGACCGAAACATGGCCGGCGATGATAGGCTCGGTCACGGACCTCGAGGGACGGATCACCGGCGTGCATCGCACCTGGCTAGATCCACACGGCTCCGATCGCGTGCGGCTCGGCAAGGCCCCGATCGACACGCCACGACGGGCCATGGGCGACCTGCTTGGCAACGCCGTTCGCTTCGGAGTGGTGGACGACGTGCTCGCTGCGGGCGAGGGGATCGAGACCATGCTGTCGCTGCGTTATGTACTGCCGACCTTGCCCATGACCGCTGCTCTCTCTGCCAATCACCTCTCAGCGATGTTGCTGCCGTCTGGCCTGCGACGTCTCTATATCGCCCGCGACGACGATGCCGCGGGAGATGCCGGACAGGCTATTCTTGCCCAGCGCGCGGAAGCCGTCGGGATTGAAGTGATCCCGCTGTCGCCTCGACTGGGCGACTTCAACGAAGATCTGCACATCTTCGGCCTCGAGGCCCTCCGAGCAGCGTTGCTCCTTCAACTCGTACCGGAGGACGTCGTCCGCTTCCTGCATTCTCCGACGGTAGCTGCGGAATAGCCCGTGCGCTTCGATCGGGGACGACAGCCCGGTCACGACGCGTCCAATGCCGGAAGAGCACGCGACCACGGCCTTCTGGAGGGCGATCGGACGGCAAGCGGCTCGGGCCGGCAATGGCTGCGTCCGGCTATTTTCCGCCGCGCGTGGGCGATGGAAGACACATTATTTATCTGGCCAGCGCGCTTTGCATCGCGAAGCAAAATAGCCGGCCTCCGCCATCCTCCGCTGCGCTTCGGCCCTTCGGGTTCTGGCCCGGTCCGCCCGCCGTCTGAGTGATCGCCACGAAGGCCGCGATGGGCGCGGTCGATCCGGCAAAGGGCCTCTCCACCATGACCGACCACGACGACACCGAGGTGCAGCACGTCTCTTCTCCAACCGATCACGTTCTCACCGAATTGCAGCTCTTCGGTTACCGCCCCTTCGACGACCAGCCCGATCCACGGCCGCTTCCCGAGGGCAGGATCGTCGCCGTAGCCGTCGCCGACATCTTCGATGCCCTGGTCGCGACCTTGAGCGACACTCGGCTCGAGCCGGATCTTGACGATCTGCTCTGGTCGACTGTCAACCTGTTCCATCGTGCCGTCGACCGCATCGAACGCCAACTCGACGACAACGAACAGGCGCAGCAGAAGAGCCAGCGCGAGCAGAACGGCTCCGAAGTCCGATCCGTCGAACTCGAGCGCATTACGGCGGAAGGCATCACGCTGATTGAGCGCCGCAACTGCCTGGAACTCTTCCGTGACCAGGCCATCGAGCGCTTCGAGACACACACCGGCTCATTCTGGCGTCCCCGATCGGGATCACTGGTGAACCACCGCACGCTCACCGCAGCGATGATCGACTCCCGCGACTTCATCGCAGCCAAGCGCCGCACTGAGACCGAGGTCATGTTGCCGGCGGGCCCGAAGATCGCACTCACCGGCGGGCTCGACTTCAACGACCACCACCTGATCTGGGATCGTCTCGACAAAGCTCACGCCAAGCATCCCGACATGGTCCTGCTCCATGGCGGCTCGCCGAAAGGGGCCGAACTGATCGCCTCCAAATGGGCGATCACCCGCAAGGTGCCTCAGATCGCTTTCAAGCCCGACTGGACAAAGCATGCTAAGGCAGCGCCTTTCAAGCGGAACGACGCCATGCTCGAACTCCTGCCGATCGGCCTCATGCACTTCCCGGGCACGGGAATTCAGGACAACCTTGCCGACAAGGCAAAGCGGCTCGGCATTCCCGTCTGGAAGTTCGGCGGCGCGTAAGCGCCGTCACCTCGAAGACGCCAAGGTGGAGTTGCACGCCGCAACTCCGCCTCGTTTCGGTCTCATATCCAGAGTTGCGCCGTGGTGGTGGTGGAAGGCGCGACTGGTACATCTATGCACATGGAGCCACCACCATGCTCGCTATTGGGCTTGTTCTCAACACACTCGGCATCGGCTTGTTCTGCTGGGCGATCTTTACACTCGCCGTGTATGCGTTGCCGCTTTTCGTCTCCCTGAGTATCGGGATGATAGCGTTTCAGAGCGGTGCCGGCCTCATCGGCGCGCTGCTTCTTGGAACGGCCGGCGGTGCGCTGACGCTCGTCCTAGGCCAGGTCGCCTTTGCTGTTACTCGGTCCTCGGCCTTGCAAATCGCGATCGCGACAGCATTTGCTGTTCCCGCGGCTGTCGCCGGCTATCATGTGGTGTTCGCGGTGTCCCAGATCGGGGTGCCTTCGCCGGCTTGGCGTGAGGTCTTCGCTTGCCTCGGCGCAGTCTGCATTGGCGTTACGTCATGGACGCGCTTGATGGTTTTGGCGAAGACCCGCTCGTTCGAGCCGGGCGGGGTCTTGGAGAATCCGTCCTAACCAGTTCTTACGGCCGCATGGCCCGAGAGGATGACCGTTCACCGCCTTCGTCGACGAACAGGTTCGCGTAGATCGGCGCGCTGAGCGATGACTAAAGCCTGATCGCGGGAGAGGCAATCCTCCTCCGAACTCCTTGATCAAGCGGCGGCATCCGGTCTGGCCCACGCAGCCGCGGCGGAGCGGTGTTGCCTCGATTCGTTTCTGGGAGACGATGGCGCCCTTTGCAGCAGATTGTTTCTCTTTCCGCGCTGAATCGTTCCGACCTCTTGTTCATCAGAACCGAGATAGCCACGCTTCTCCAGAGATTGTGGTTCAGCACGCAGACGCACGTGGCCTCGTTGATGGCTTGATCTGGCCGAAGACCGGCTTCGCCTCGATCGTCTGAGCCGCAACGCCGTTGATGCGACTTTCTTCCCCTGGGCTTCGCCCATTCCTCGCGAGACAAGAAAGTCGCCACAACGACGTCCTCCGCTGCGCTCCGGCCCGCGAGCGAGTGCGTCGCCGATCGTCCTCGGCCCTAGATCGCCATCGAGGCCGCGGTGGTCGCGGGCTCGAAACACAACAGGAGAAGTGACATGGCTAACATCGGTTCTTTCAAGAAGGTCGGCAACGAGTTCCAGGGCGAGATCGTCACCCTGAGCCTGAAGGCCAAGGGCGTCCGCATCGTCGCCGAGACCAACCGCTCCAATGACAACGCCCCCAGCCACCGAATCTATGTGGGCCGGGCGGAGATCGGCGCAGCCTGGTCGAAGCGTTCCGAGGAAGGCCGCGACTACCTCTCGCTCAAGCTGGACGCCCCCTCGTTCAACGGGCCGATCTACGCGAACCTGTTCGACGACGAAGGCGGTGAGGGCTACACCCTGCTGTGGTCGCGGCCGCGCAAGACTGGCGAGTAGGCCCACTCCATCAAGCCCCGTCCGGTCCGCCGGGCGGGGCTTCTCATCCTTGGCATCAGTGAGCGCAAACCGGCCGCCGGATCGAGCGGCTCGACATCAATCACTCGGCCTGTCCCCGAGTCTTCTTCTTGGCGCTTGTGGGCGGGCGAGTGAGCAGGTCGGCGGCCTCGACACCCAGGCTGCGCGCGAGCCGATCGACAACGTCGATACCCGCCGCATAAACGCTTCGCTCGAGTGCGCTGATATAAGTGCGGTCAATTTCAGCACGATGAGCCAATTCCTCCTGTGACAAACCACGGGCCTGCCGGAGCTTCCGCAAATTGATTGCAAGTATCTCGCGTATATCCATACGCGAGAGGGCATGTCCTTGAAGAGTATTTCACCACGGAGTATTCTCGACAAAACACCCTCCGGATGGCTCCCGCGACAGTTTTAACGCTTCTGCTCCTTCCGGACCGCGTGTTAGAAATTGTCTAATCTAAGGCGTGGAGTCTTATGAGGAAGCCGCCGCTCGACCCAGACGTCGCCGATGCTGCGCCTGCAGATCAAATTCTCACTGTCTACGATGAGCGGCATGTGGTGACCTACATGCGCCTTCTGCAGGCCGAAAGCGAAGGGGCTGACTGGATGGAAGTCGCTCAAATCGTGCTGCACATCGATCCGGTGCGGGAGCCGGACCGTGCGCGAAGCGCATATCAGAGTCACCTTGCGCGGGCCAAATGGTTGACCGAGCAGGGCCGCCTATTACGTGGCACTGGCTCCAAATAGAAGAAAATTATCGACTGACGACTCGCAGGCAGAACTATTTTCTTTTGCTGATTGGTGGTCACTCCGGTGCACCACGTGGTGCCAAACTAGGGGCTTCCTACAACCGCTTCGTTCATACCTATTGCGGCGCAATCGTTGTTAGCTGTGTGCAATGGGGCGGAAACAATGCCTGAATTCGACTGGCGGTCGCCGGATTCCTACAAGAGCCTACAGGACGCCGAAATCACCGACATCGCCTGGGAATGTCTTCGCCGCAACGCGGACTATCGACGCGACTTTGAGGCGATGATCGCCACCAGCCCAGATGGCGAAGCGACCACCGAGTTCAGGAGGAAGTGGGGCACCTGCTTTCGCCCATGACCCGCAGCGGTCCTTCGACGAGCAGATAATCTTTTGGGCGCCTGAGGTTCTAACGACCGTCGTTCCAGTCACGGTCGCGTCGCCCGCCGGTCGCAGTTCGGCCTCCCGGCCACTGCTCGACCTTGCAGCGGGGCAGGTACGCCGCGCCGCCGATGGCTGGCATGTCGTGCTGCGCATCGGGCAACGGATCACCGTGTCTGGTCGAAAGAGCCTCCCGTGGTAGGCGCGTCATACGCAGCCGAACTGGCGTTTGACGGCGATTTCGGCGCGCGTGCCTATGCAGCCCGACGGCTATGGCGCGCGATGAGTGGACGCGCGCCCGGCCCTGCATTTCACAAGTTATCTAAGCAGCGGCGCGAGCGCCTGAGCGCCGCGATCCGTGCGCTCGATGCGCATAGCGCCGGCGGCAGTTATCGCGTTATCGCCGAAGGGCTGTTCGGCAAAAGGCGCATCCCCGATCACGCCTGGAAGACGCATGATCTGCGCAATCGGACAATCCGCTTGGTGCAAGGCGGCCTCACGTTGATGCGCGGTGGTTACCGCAAACTCCTGCGGCCCGGACGCAAGGACGAGTAGCGCAGTCCTCAAGGGGTGCCGAAAATCGTACCTCCAACATTCAGCATCCCCCTCCGAGATCTTGCTTCTCCATGATGACCCCACACACGCCGGCCTAGCCAAGCGTGGTGCGCTGTCCTCCTGGAGTTCTCAAATGCCCGATCCGATGGCCGGTCTTCCCCCGCGATTCCTGCGTACACCTGAGGCGGCGCGCTATCTTGGCCTGTCCGGCCGCACGCTGGAGAAGCACCGCACGTACGGCACCGGGCCGACGTATCGGAAGATCGGCGGACGTGTTGTCTACGCCGTCGATGACCTGAAAGCATGGGCCGACCGGGGCGCCAAGACATCGACCTCCGACCCCGGCAAGGGAACGGTGCTGCCGGCCAAGAAGCATCCCGCGCTGCGCCCTTATGCCGGCCAGGAACGTCGCTGATCACCACGGAAGGACTGTGATCATGCGGCGCAAAGTCCATTCCGAGCGCGATCAGCTTGAGCTCTTTCGGGCACTGCCCGGTGACCTTGCGCCCCGCGACGCGCAGGATCTGATGGCATATCCGTTCTTCTCGCTCGCAAAGACCAAGCGGATCGTGCCGATCGATTTCCGTGCCGGTGCGATTGCAATTCGTGTCGAAGCCGTGCCGGAACACGGCATGGCAACCATCTGGGATGCAGACGTTTTGATTTGGGCCGCGTCCCAGATCGTCGAAGCCCGCGACGCAGGCTTGAAGACGTCGCGCCTGATGGCTGCAACGCCTTACGAGATTTTGACGTTCGTGGGCCGCGGCACCAGCGCACGTGACTATGACCGCCTGAAGGCTGGTCTGGACAGACTTCAGTCAACGACCGTGCTGACGTCGATCCGTCAGCCGGCAGAACGGCGGCGGCATCGTTTCTCCTGGATCAACGAGTGGAAGGAGACGGCCGATGCTAACGGCCGCCCGTTCGGGCTCGAACTGATCCTGCCTGATTGGTTCTATGCCGGCGTGATCGATGACGCGCTCGTGCTGACAATTGATCGCTCGTATTTCGATCTGACGGGCGGGCTTGAGCGGTGGCTCTACCGGCTCGTGCGCAAGCACGGCGGTCGTCAGGACGGCGGCTGGAGCTTTGACCTTGTGCATCTCCATGCCAAGTCCGGCATTCTCTCGCCGCTCAAGCACTTTGCTTACGACGTGCGCCAGATCGTCCAGCGCCAGATATTGCCCGGCTATCAGCTCGTGCTCACGCGCGACCCGAACGGCATCGACCGCCTGAACTTCACGCCAACGCCTGTTGCTCCCTTAACGGCCCGCCCGGGTCGGCGCGGTCTCATTCCAAATTCGGAGGACAACCTGTGAATCAGCTCGTGCTATCGGGGACCGCAACCCTCGTGCTATCGGGGACCCGATCCTCGTGCTATCGGGGACCGGAATCGGACTTAAGCGCTTGCTTCTCCGCGCTTTCCGGCCGCTCTAACTTTACTAACCAGAAATCCTTCGGATTTCTTCTAACGGACCAGGCGGAAAGCCGCCTTGGCGGCGCCCGGAAACGCCGGTCCGTCAGTCTAGCTCGCCCTTGCGGGCCACGCACACTCTCCGCCGCGCCTCAAGCTTACGGCTACCAGCTCCAGCGTCATGGAGCCGCCGCATGAGCGATCTCACGGAAGTGGAAGTGTTGTGGCTCGAGAAGCGTATCGAAAACCGCATTCGGTTCGGCCGCGTTGTCGAGGAACGCAAGATCGATCGCCACCGGTGTGTCCTGTCATTTGCGCCCGGCAGCATCTTTGCCTTCGTCCGTTGGACCTCCAACGACCTTGGGACAATCATTTCTCGGATCGACATCTTGCGCGCGGTCGCGCCGGGACAGCGCTGCTCGACTGTACCGTACGTGAAGCCCGGCGGACAGATCTTGCTGCGGCTGTCTGGTTGGCCGAAGGTCGAACGGGTGCTGCAGATGGTCGATGCCGTCGAGGCCCTCGGTATCGATCCCGCTGATGTTGCGCCTGATCATTGGCATCACGTTCATAACCGTCTGTCCGTCAACGAGAACCCGCGTCCCTATACGAAAGCGCGCCACCAGGCCTGGCTTCACCGTCAGAGGGTAATGCGATGACGGGACGCCTGAAGACGCTGGCCGCGAGTTTTGTGGCTGCTGCTGCGCTCGTCGCGACGATCGCCCTGGAGCCGCTTCCGCTCTACATCTGGAATGCGTCCGCGAGCGTGCCGATCGGACTCTATCGCTTGCGACCGGCGGAACAATTCCATGTCACTGAATTGGTCGCCGTGCAGCCACCGGACCTGCTCGCGACCTTCCTCGATCTTAACGGCTATTTGCCCATTGGCGTCCCCATGCTCAAGCGCGTGCTCGCCCTGCCGGGGCAGAGTGTTTGCAGAATCGGCCTCGCGATTTCGGTCGACGACATCGCCGTGGGCGAGGCGAGGGATCGCGACAGACGCGGCCGGCCGCTGCCGAAGTGGCAGGGCTGCCGCGTGGTCGGAGACGGCGAGCTCTTTCTCATGAACTGGCAGTCTCACGACTCTCTTGATGGCCGATATTTTGGATTTTTGCCGGCGTCGGCAGTGATCGGCCGTGCGCTGCCGGTGTGGACGTGGGAGGAGTGATCGTGCGTGTTCCACGTGTTCAGACCGCCATTCCTCCGTTCGATCGATTGCGAGATCATTCCTCCACCTCGATGAGCGTCCGCGAGGCCGCCGCGCGCAGCGGCGGTCCAGGGCGGCCGAATACCCGGCGCGGAGAAGCATTGCCCTGGACGGGTGCCGGCACGACAGCATGCTTGGCCCAGTTGTGCGCGCGTGTTTGGGTTCTCGCTTCGCTGCTGCTCATCTGCCCTGTGCCGCACGGTGCCGCCGTCGCCGAGAGCAGAGCGGCCGCGGTTCGAACGGTCACAAAAACGAGGAACCAATTCGCAGCTTTCGTCGACGAAGCTTCAGAGCGCTTTGCAGTTCCGGTGAACTGGATTGGTTCAGTCATCAACATCGAAAGCGCTGGAGACGTGCACGCCAGGTCGGCCAGAGGCGCATTGGGCCTGATGCAGATCATGCCGGCGACTTGGGGGGAACTTCGCGAGCGCTACAATCTCGGGAACGACCCCTACGACCCGCATAACAACATTCTGGCCGGTACGGCCTATTTGCGCGAACTGCTCGATCGGTATGGCTCGCCTGGCGTGTTTGCCGCGTACAACGCGGGACCCTCTCGCTATGAAGAGCATCTTGCAGGCGGCTCTCTGCCAGATGAGACGCGAGCATACGTCGCAAAACTTGCAAGTCTGCTTGCCATCGAACTGCCGCCGAGATGGCCGTCCAGCGGACAGTCAGCAGCAGCTGCAACGCTATTCGTCACGCGATCCGGTCTCATGAAAACACGCGTTCGGTTGCCGGCGCTCATGCCGTCGGGCGGCGTCACGACTGCAATCTCTGCGCCCGATGTTTCGCCCATGGTCCCCCGGCCTATTGGCGTGTTTGTCCCTCGATCGGATGCGGGAGTATCGCAATGACCAAGTGCGCGGGTTCGCAAGCCTTCGTGTGCTTCACCAAGAAGGTGCCGCGTATTGATGGCGTATGGGCGATGCCTTCGGCCCGCGCTCTACTCGTCGCTTCGCTCCTCACCGAGCCACCCTTCGGGTGCCTCGGCCCTTCGGGTAACGATCGCTATCGCAAGCGCTCGGAAGCAGTGGGGGCTTCGCGAGTTGGCTGCGAAGTCGCGGCGGCTCTTTCGGCGACCGGGAGACCACGACGGCAGGACGGGCACATGGTTCTCTCGGCCAATTGGCGTGTTCGTGCCTCGATCGATTCAGGAGCATCGCAATGACCAAGCGTGCGGGTTCGCAAGCTGACGGCGTACGGGCGATGCCTTCGGCCCGCGCTCTACTCGTCGCTTCGCTCCTCACCGAGCCACCCTTCGGGTGTCTCGGCCCTTCGGGTAACGATCGCTATCGCAAGCGCTCGGAAGCAGTGGGGGCTTCGCGAGCCGGCTGCCAAGTCGCGACGGCTCTTTCGGGATCCGGCGACTGGGAGACCACGACGTATGCGTCCGGATCCTGCACATGAGCTCAGGCCTTGACAGGATGCTGAGCGTTCCAAGTCCACGGCAGCAGTTCGTCCAGACGGTTGATCGGATGTCCGTCGACCATTCGCTGCAGCACGTCACGCAGGTATGCGTAAGGCTCGACGTCATTGAGCTTGCACGTCTCGATCAGCGAACAGAGGATTGCCCATCGTTCCCCGCCGCCGTCGCTACCGGCAAAGAGATGGTTCTTGCGGCCGAGCGCCACAGGTCGGATCGCCCGCTCGACGGGGTTCGTGTCGAGTTCGATGCGGCCGTCATGGAGGAAGCGGGTCAATCCATCCCAGCGCGACAGCGCGTACCGGATCGCTTCGGCGAGATTGCCGCGGCCGGGCAGTTGCGGGAGCTGAACCTCGAGCCAAAGGCGAAGGCTGTCAATGATCGGCTTGGCGAGTGCGCGCCGCGTGGCCAGCCGATGCGCTGGCGATTGACCACGCACCTGCGCTTCGACGGCATAGAGGCTGGCGATGCGGCGCAGGGCCTCGTGCGCGATGGGCGTGTCCTCGGCTTGCGCAACCTCGTAGAACTTGCGCCTGGTGTGCGCCCAACATGCGGCGAGAGTGATGTTTCCGGCGCCAGTCAGCCGCTAGAATCCAGCGTAACCGTCGACGTGCAGAACGCCCCTAAAGTGCGTCAGATGCGCTGCCGGGCGCTCCGCTTTCCGGTCGGGCGCGAACACATAAACCGCAGCTGGTGGCTCAGGCCCAGCCCAGCTCCGTTGATCGCGGGCATACACCCACAGCCGTCCGGTTTTGGTGCGCCCGCGGCCAGGATCGAGCACCGGGATTGGAGTGTCGTCGGCAAACAGGTGATCCGACGCGAACATGTGCTCGCACAGCCGATCGTGCAGGGCCGCAAACCACCAGCACGCGCCGCCGACCCATCCGGCCAATGTCGAGCGCTCCAGTTCGACGCCATGGCGGGCAAAAATCTGCGCCTGTCGATAGAGCGGTGTGTGGTCGCAGTATTTGCTGACCAGCACCTGCGCGAGCATGGCTGGCGTGGCCAAACCGCCGGCGATCGGTCGTTCGGGCGCCGGTGCCTGGGTGATCGTTCCGCAGCTGCGGCAGGCATATTTCGGGCGGCAGACGCGCACCACGCGCAACTGCGCTGGTACCCAGTCCAGCATCTCGCTGACACTCTCACCGATCGCATGCAGCGCGCCGCCGCAGCACGCGCATTTCTCGCTATCGACGTTGAGCACGACCTCTTCGCGGGGCAGATGATCCGGCAGTGGCTTGCGCTTCGGCCGCAGTTTCTGCGTCGGCGCAGACGCCTCCACCGAGGCTTGATCTGCCTCGACAGCCGACAGATCGACGTCCAGGTCTTCCAGTCCAAGGGCGAGTTGATCGGCGTCGAGACGCTCGGAACGACGCCCAAATTGTGCACGCTGAAGCTGTTTGATGATTGCCTGGAGACGCTGGATCTCGCTGTTCCGATGCGTGATGACCGAAGCAATGTCGCGCACCAGGCGATGCAGAAGCGCAGTATCCGACGGCAGATTGTCGAGATCGAGCTGCATGACCGATTCTACTCGGACACGCTGATTCGACGAAGCAACTTCGCTATATTCTATGCGTGTTTTTGCGATTCAACCCGCGATGACCGGGCGCCATCGACGCTCGGGTGTGCGCCAATCGATGCCTTCGATCAGCATGGCAAGCTGCGCCGGGGACAGCGTCACCGTGCCGCCCGGATCGCTCATTCTCGGCCAGATGAAGCCGCCTTGGTCGAGCCTTTTGCTGAACAGACAAAGGCCGTTGCCGTCCCAGAACAGGATCTTAAGCGTGCTTGCCTTCTTGCCTCGGAAGGCAAACAGGTGGCCGGAGAATGGGTCCTTCTTGAGGTGTTCCTGAACGAGAGCGGCGAGGCCATCCAGGCCCTTCCGCATGTCGGTATATCCCATGGCCGGCACGATCATCATCGGGCAGTCTCCTGCTCAATGACGTGGCGACGGACTGCATCCGGGTCACTGCCGATCGGTGCGAAGACGCGACGCCCATCGTCCAATTCGACAACCGTCATGCCGTCAGGCGGCTGCAACAGATCATTCAGGACGAGCGTTGCGGATTGTGCGCCAGCGACCCTCACAGCCGCCAATTTCGCCGGCACTCGCTTGCTGAACCCGAACTGTACCCGCCACCGGAACAACATGCTGGTGACGATGCCGTGGCGCCGGCAAACCTCGGCAGCGGTGGCACCGGGGAGCTCGGACTGGGTCACAATCGCGAGCTTTTCCTCCTCACTGAAGCGACGCCGGTTGGCGCGTTCGTCGCTCGGCGGATCGACGGCTGGTGCATCTGTCAAGCGGCTTCTTGCGCGAGACCCCTTAGCAGCGCTGCTAACACTAGTGCTTATTAGTGGGCGGGCACTCGGATGAAGTTGCGTCCGCCAGTCGATTTCCACCTCATTGGCGTCGATCAGATCGCGCCACCGTTTCAGGCTGTGCTGCGATATGCCATGTGCCCGGGCATAGGCTTGCATGCTCAGTCCGCACCACCTCATCGCTTCAACGTGCATTGTCCAGAACGCTTGGACGGCTCTGCAGCGCTGGTCCTTCGACACTGGACTCCGCTTCTTGCGAAGCCGCTCCCGACGTTCCTCGCGACGCAATTCCGCACGTACTTTCAGCGTTTCGGCGTCAATCAGATGCCGCAGCCAGCGATCGAATGTGCCGCCACTGAGACGATGCTGACGACAGTATTTGCGCTTGCTGAGACCGCTTCGCCGCCACGCCTCAACCTGTACCGACCAAAAAGAGCGACGCGCTTCGTTCTTGAAATATTCCGTACCCACCGGAGATCCTCCAATGCAGCAAGGAACCCGATATGGAACGACAACGCACTCTCGGAAAGTCGTGCAGGATTCGGACGCTTACACCACGACGGCAGGACGGCTAGATAAAAGGGGCTCGCCGGTCGAACCGCAAGCCATTGGCATGGCTTGGGTTCTGGCGTGCCGATCGGTCGGGGCGCGTGCCGCGCCTTGCATTTTGATGAATGCAATCAAGGGGGTCTTCGGCACCGTGTGGGCGTTTGATCGTTGGGAGGCCCTGCCGTGAGCGTGGGCGACAGCGATCTGCGTATTCGGCCTGGGCGTATCCGCAGTACCCGCGCGCCGAAGCCGAAGAGCTTCATCAACCAGGTGCTGCGGGCGGCGGAGAAAGCAGGACACACCTCGGATCAGACCAGATCCGGCAGGCGTTCAGCGGCCTATGGGCGCTCCACGTTTGGCCGCGGCCGCCTCGCCTTTAGTCGCGCCAGATTATTCAGCCCGACGCGGCGCGTTGTGGTGAAGGCGCGCGTGGTTCGTCACAAAGGGCGAGCCTTCCGTTCAGCACCGCTGACGGCCCATCTCTCATATCTGAAGCGCGACGGTGTGACCCGGAATGGTGAGCGTGCCAAGATGTTCGATGCCGGCAGCGACGGCGCCGATAGCGCGGCTTTCGCGGAGCGGTGTGAGGACGACCGGCATCATTTCCGGTTCATCATCTCGCCGGAGGACGCTGGCGAGATGACCGACCTCAAAGCCTTCACCCGCGACCTCGCCAGGCAGATAGAATCCGATCTCGGCACGCGGCTCGATTGGGTAGCCGTCGATCACTGGAACACGGACAACCCACACGTCCATCTTCTCGTTCGGGGCGTGGACGAGGAAGGGGCGGACCTCGTGATCTCTCGCGACTATATCAGCCAGGGCCTGCGCTCACGTGCCGAGGAACTGGTTGCCATCGAACTCGGTCCGAAGCCGGAGCACGAGATCCGCAATTCGCTGGAGAAGGAAGTTACGGCGGAACGATGGACGCGGCTCGACCGGGAGATCCGGTTGGCGGCAGATGAGACCGGCTTTATCGATCTGCGCCCAGAGGTTCCCGGCAAGTCCGATCCTGAGATTCGGCGCCTGATGGTTGGCCGCCTTCAGCACCTGGAGAAGATGGGCCTTGCCGCATCCGTCGCACCAGGGGAATGGATGGTAGGGCTCGACGCTGAGCGTAGCTTGCGCGATCTCGGCATGCGCGGCGACATCATCAAGACCATGCACCGCGCCTTTACCGAGCGCGGGGAAGCGCGCGGCGTTGCCGACTTCGTCATCGAAGGCGGAGAGCCGACGTCCCAGATCATCGGACGGCTGGTCGATCGCGGATTGCATGACGAACTGACTGGCGAGGCCTACGCTCTGATCGACGGAACAGACGGACGCGCGCACCACGTGCGCTTCCGAGGGGTCGAGGCGTTCGAACAGGCGCCACCGGCCGGCGGTATCGTGGAAATCCGACGCTTCGGTCAAGCCAGTGACCCGCGGCCGACCGTGGTGCTGGCGACTCGTTCCGATCTCGATCTCGGTGCGCAGGTCACTGCAAAGGGGGCCACCTGGCTCGACCACAGACTTGTTGAACGAGACCCCATGCCGCTCGCTATGGGAGGCTTCGGCCGCGAGACTCGCGAGGCCCTGGAAGCCCGTACCGAGCATTTGATCCAGGAGGACCTGGCGCGGCGGCAAGGCTCACGCATCATCTTGCAGCGCGACCTCCTGAACACGTTGCGCCGGCGCGAACTGGACGAGGTGGCGGCAAAAGTCTCGGCCGACACCGGCCTGGCTCACGTGAACGCCGCCTCCGGGGAGCATGTGGCGGGCACGTATCGCCAGCGGTTGACGCTCACCTCCGGACGCTTCGCCATGATCGATAGTGGGCTCGGCTTCCAGCTCGTGCCCTGGTCGCGCGATCTCGAAAAGAGGCTCGGGCAACACGTCAGCGGCGTCGTGAAAGACGGCGGTGGCATCGAATGGGGCTTTGGCCGCAAGCGCGACCTCGGGCTCTAGCAATCTTTCCAATTCAGTTGCGGAAGGACGTTCGGGATGTCGGGAACCAAGATCCTCTGGGGACAGGTCATCGTTGTCGGCCTGATCGTCTTGATCGCCATCTGGGGAGCAACAGAATGGACGGCCTGGCGGCTTGCCTATCAACCGGAGCTTGGGCGGCCATGGTTCGAACTCTTGGGCTTCAAGGTCTATTACCCCCCCCGGTCTTCTTCTGGTGGTGGTTCGTCTATGATGCCTATGCGCCTCAGGTCTTTGTTGAGGGAGCCTTCATCGCGGCGTCGGGGACCTTCGTTTCGATCGCGGTGGCGATCGGCATGTCGGTCCGGCGGGCGCGCGAAGCCAAGAACGTCGAGACTTATGGCTCGGCGCGCTGGGCCGGTGCGGAAGAGGTTCGAGTGGCCGGACTTCTCGGTCCGGATGGCGTGGTGCTCGGCAAGCTCGACCATGACTACCTCCGCCATGACGGACCGGAGCACGTATTGTGTTTTGCGCCCACCCGGTCGGGCAAAGGTGTCGGCCTCGTCGTTCCTTCGTTGCTGGCTTGGCCCGGATCGGCCATCGTTCACGACATCAAGGGTGAGAACTGGCAACTGACCGCCGGCTTCCGCTCGCGACATGGCCGCGTCCTGCTATTCGACCCGACCAACCCAAAGTCTTCGGCCTACAATCCGCTCCTTGAGGTCCGGCGTGGGGAATGGGAGGTTCGCGACGTCCAGAATGTCGCCGATGTCCTGGTTGACCCTGAAGGTTCGCTCGACAAGCGGAACCATTGGGAGAAGACCAGTCATTCGCTCCTGGTCGGCGCCATCCTCCACGTCCTCTATGCCGAGTCGGACAAGACTTTGGCCGGCGTCGCCGCCTTCCTGTCCGACCCGAAGCGGCCCATCGAGGCGACGCTGAAGGCGATGATGACCACCCCACACCTGGGCGAGCAGGGCGCTCATCCCGTGGTCGCCTCGACCGCGCGCGAACTGCTCAACAAGTCGGAGAACGAACGTTCGGGCGTCCTGTCGACGGCGATGTCTTTCCTGGGGCTGTACCGCGATCCCGTCGTGGCCAAGGTGACCTGCCGATGCGACTGGCGGATCGCGGATCTGATCGCAGATAGCCGCCCAACGACGCTCTACCTGGTGGTGCCTCCCTCCGATATTTCGCGGACCAAGCCCCTCATCCGTCTGGTGTTGAACCAGATCGGCCGGCGCCTGACCGAGGACTTGCACGCCCGCGATCGTCGACATCGAGTCCTGATGATGCTTGACGAGTTCCCGGCGCTGGGGCGTCTCGACTTCTTCGAGTCCGCACTCGCCTTCATGGCGGGGTACGGCATCAAAAGTTTCCTGATCGCGCAATCGCTCAATCAGATCGAGAAGGCCTATGGGCCCAACAATGCGATCCTCGACAATTGTCACGTCCGAGTCAGCTTCGCGACCAATGACGAGCGAACCGCCAAACGCGTGTCCGACGCCTTGGGTACGGCGACGGAGATGCGCGCGATGAAAAACTATGCCGGGCACAGGTTGAACCCCTGGCTGGGCCACCTCATGGTCTCTCGGCAGGAGACGGCAAGACCGCTGCTGACCCCTGGCGAAGTCATGCAGCTTTCGCCGATGGACGAAATCGTGATGGTGGCAGGCACGCCGCCGATCCGGGGGAAGAAGGTGCGCTACTATGAGGATCGGCGGTTTAGCGAGCGGGTCTTGCCGCCGCCCGATCCGGCGACATCCGGTCGGTCATCGCGAACGGACGGATGGTCAACGGCCGGAACGCTGAGGCCGGTGCCACTTCCAACCGAGAGGGGGCAAGGAGAGGAAGACGCGGCGAACAGCGGCCTCCGTCGTGAGCCTGAACTCCCCGATCACATTGCGATCGTCAAGGAGACGACCGAACCGACGCCGGCACAGGAGTTTGCTGTCGTCCTTGATGACGATGAGGACGCCGTCCGTCAATCCCGTCTACTACGTCAACAGATGCGTGGCGTCGCCCGTCAGGTCGCCATGGACCCGAATGACGGTATGGAGCTCTGACGCAACATGCGCGACCGGATGAATGTGTATTTCCCGCCGGAGCTCCTGAAGCAAATCTCGGAACTGGCCGATCGCAAGAAACTTTCCCGGTCTGCGATCGTGGAAGCGGCCGTCGTTTCATTTTTGTCACCTGATGGCGCGGACAGACGGGAGGCAGCGTTTACCCGCCGCCTGGACCGGATGTCGCGTCAGATGCAGAGGCTGGAGCGCGACGTCGGTTTGACGGCCGAGACTTTGGCCCTCTTCATTCGTTTCTGGCTGACGATCACGCCACCGTTGCCCAACGATTCGCAGGCGGCCGCACAGATAAAGGGCAGGGAACGCTTTGAGGGATTTGTCGAAACGCTCGGGCGCCGGCTGCAAAAGGGGCAAAGCTTCCTCCGCGAGATTCCGGAAGATATCCGCCGTCACGAACCGGCCGACGAAACCTGACTGAGGGTCCTCAATACGATATCGCGTCGGCCCCTCCTTATTCTACGCCAGCCTACGACCGCAGAGATTTAGCCCAACTGACAAAAAGCTGGACGCGCTATCGGCTCGAATGAGCTGAGGAGCAAGAAGGGCCAGCATGCAAATCTCAATAGCATGGCGTCGGATCGCGCGCGTTTTTCTTCCTTTTGCCGCGGGGCATTATCTTTCGTATCTGTTTCGAACGATCAACGCTTTGATCGCCGGCCAGCTCAGCTCCGATACCGGGCTTGGGACTGCCGACCTTGGACTGCTTACGTCAGTCTATTTCTTGGTCTTCGCGGCGGCTCAGATCCCCATCGGCATATTGTTGGACCGCTTCGGTCCACGTCGCGTTCAGAGTGTTCTGCTTCTGGTCGCAGCAGTCGGCGCCGGACTGTTCGCGGTATCGACCGGTTTCCTGTCGATGTTGATCGCGCGTGCAATGATCGGGCTTGGCGTGGCGGCGGCGCTGACGGCAGGACTGAAGTCCATCATCCTTTGGTTCCCCAGGCAACAAGTTGCCTTGCTGAATGGCTACATGATCATGTTGGGATCGCTAGGAGCGGTGACCGCTACGGCTCCTGCCGAGCATCTGCTCGCCTGGATGGGCTGGCGACAGCTCTTTGAGATTCTGGCGGTCGCTACCGGTGCTACCGCCATCCTCATCTATCTCGTGGTGCCTGAACGAGTCATCATCCCATCAACAGTATCAATTCCCGCGACCCTCAGCTCCGTTTTCCGCGACAGGCGTTTCTGGCGTATTGCTCCGTTGTCAGCGACTTGCGTTGGATCGGCCTGGTCTCTGCAGGGATTGTGGGTGTCGCCGTGGCTAATGGACGTAGAGAGGTTCGATCACACAGCCGTGGTCGGACGGCTTTTCATCATGTCCATCGTATTGAGCGGCGGTGCCTGGTTGTTCGGCATGATGGTCCACTACATCAAACGAGCTGGAATCGGGGCGGAGACGATATTTGCGATGGTTGCAATGCTGTTTATCGCAGCCGAGGTGGTCCTGATCCTGCGAGCGCCTCTGCCGTCCATCTTGCCCTGGTCCATTGTCGCAATTTTCGGAACGGCAACCGTGGTCAGCTTCGCGGTGATAGCGGATTACTTTCCGCCGGAACTGGCCGGTCGTGCCAATGGCGCTTTGAACGTCCTGCACTTTGGCTGGGCCTTTCTGGCACAATACGCGACAGGCTTGATCCTGGAGCAATGGCCCACGAATGAAGGCCATAGGACCGTCCAAGCCTATCAAGTTGCGTTCGGTCTCAACGTAGCGCTGCAGATCGCGGCGCTGGTCTGGTACGCGCTGCCCTGGGGCCGATCTATCGCTTCGTGGATGAACTCAGTCCTTTTCCTCAAGCCGGCTGATGTTTCCTACGCTGCCGAGTCAGTTGGGTTGTATGAGGATTCGGTGATTCTCCTGCCCGCGGATGACGATGCGGAGTGGTGAACAGCAACTCGCGGCGAACCGAGACAATTGAGTAGTCTCAATTGCCGGTTCTCGGACTTTCTTTTTCTACGCTGCTCTACGATCACCAAAAGCGCTTGTTGCGCCACGTCCGTTGGTGCCTTTTCTAATCATCCCATCTGAGGGCCCTGGATGCCCTGATTCGGTGGGGGCGACGGTGGCAATCCATTCCTTTCAATCGGAGACGAATTCGCGCGGCGCGCGAATGCTGCGTAGCGCGCTTGGCACGGCGATCGCCGGTTACCTCGAAGATGAAGCGGTCATCGAGGTGATGCTCAACCCAGATGGGCGACTGTGGATCGATCGGTTGTCGAATGGCCTGATTGACACCGGCGAAACTCTATCCGCGGCGGATGGTGAGCGCATTGTTCGGCTGGTAGCGCACCACGTCCGTGCGGAAGTGCATGCTGGCTCGCCCCGCGTTTCGGCCGAACTGCCTGGGACCGGCGAGCGCTTCGAGGGCCTCTTGCCTCCGGTCGTTGCTGCACCGGCGTTCGCTATCCGCAAGCCTGCGGTCGCCGTGTTTACGCTCGACGACTACGTCGCCAAGGCGATCATGACCTCGGCGCAGGCCGAAATACTGAAAAACTCGGTCGCCGGACGGAAGAACATTCTTGTGGCCGGTGGGACATCGACCGGCAAGACCACATTGACGAATGCGCTCCTGGCCGAGGTGGCAAAGACCTCCGATCGCGTCGTGCTGATCGAGGATACCCGCGAACTTCAGTGCAAAGCGCCAAATCTTGTGGCGTTGCGGACCAAAGATGGCGTGGCGACGCTCTCGGACCTCGTTCGCTCGTCACTGCGATTGCGTCCCGATCGCATTCCGATCGGTGAGGTCCGCGGCGCTGAAGCACTCGATCTGCTCAAGGCTTGGGGCACCGGCCATCCCGGCGGCATCGGGACCATTCATGCCGGCACCGCACTCGGTGCGCTGCGGCGGCTCGAGCAACTCATCCAGGAAGCCGTCATCACGGTTCCGCGCGCCCTGATCGCCGAGACAATCAACCTCGTCGCCGTACTTGCGGGGCGCGGCGCTGACCGTCGCCTCGCCGAGCTCGCCCTCGTCAGAGGGCTTGGTGCTGCCGGCGACTACAGCCTTTCACCAGCAGGAGACTGACATGCGTTTGGAATTTCCAGTTCTTCGGGCCGCAACACTCGCCGCGTCCGGCATAGTGCTTTTGACGACGGCTCCGGCGTGGGCGGCTGGCTCAAACATGCCGTGGGAGCAGCCGCTCAATCAGATTCTGCAGTCGGTGGAGGGGCCGGTCGCCAAAATCATCGCCGTCATCATCATCGTCGTGACCGGGCTCACGCTGGCCTTCGGGGACTCGTCAGGTGGTTTCCGCAGGCTGATCCAGATCGTGTTCGGTCTGTCGATCGCGTTCGCGGCCTCGAGCTTCTTCCTGTCGTTCTTCTCCTTCGGCGGCGGCCTGGTGATCTGATGGAAGATCAGGTCGCAGGCTTTGTCGTACCCGTTCACCGCGCGCTCACTGAGCCAATCCTGATGGGCGGCGCGCCGCGGTCGGTCGCGATTGTCAACGGCACGCTTGCGGCAGCCTTGGGCCTTGGACTGCGGCTCTGGATCGCGGGTCTCGTCCTCTGGTTCGTCGGCCACATGGCCGCCGTCTGGGCCGCCAAGCGCGACCCCGCCTTCGTCGATGTCGTGCGCCGACATCTGCGGATTCCCGGTCATCTCGACGCTTGAGCTCTCGATCATGATGAACCTTGCCGAATATCGCCATTCCAACGCGCGTCTCGCCGACTTCCTGCCTTGGGCAGCTCTGGTCGACGAGGGAATCATCCTCAACAAGGACGGTTCATTCCAACGGACGGCAAAGTTCCGAGGACCTGACCTCGATAGCGCGGTACCGGCCGAACTCGTCGCCGTCGCCGGCCGTCTGAACAACGCCCTGCGTCGACTGGGATCCGGCTGGGCCGTCTTCGTCGAGGCGCAGCGTCATTTTGCGGGGGCATACCCGCCGAGCACCTTTCCGGACGTCGCGTCCGCGCTGGTTGACGCGGAACGTAGGGCTCAGTTCGAAGAGGCTGGTGCCCACTATGAGTCCAGCTATTTCCTGACCTTCCTATATCTGCCCCCGGAGGAGGGGGCCGCGAGGGCAGAGCGACTACTCTATGAGGGTCGCGATCGCACCGTCGGAGCCGATGCGCGCGAGGTGCTCCGTGGGTTCATCGATCAAACCAACCGCGTGCTGCAGCTTGTTGAAGGATTCATGCCCGAACGCGCCTGGCTAGATGATCAGGACACGCTGACCTACCTGCACTCGACGATTTCGACCAAGCGTCATCGCGTCCGTGTGCCCGAAATTCCCATGTACATCGATGCATTGTTGGCCGACCAGCCGTTGACCGGCGGGCTCGAGCCGATGTTGGGTTCAGCGAACCTGCGTGTTCTCACGATAGTCGGCTTTCCCGGCGCGACGACGCCGGGAATTCTGGACGACTTGAATCGCCTGGCATTCTCCTATCGCTGGTCGACTCGGGCGATCATGCTCGACAAGATCGATGCCACCAAGTTGCTGACCAAAATTCGTCGGCAGTGGTTCGCCAAGAGAAAGTCCATCGGCGCCATTCTCAAGGAGGTCATGACCAACGAGGCGTCGACGCTTCTCGATACCGACGCTCACAACAAGGCGCTTGATGCCGACGCGGCACTGCAGGAACTGGGGTCGGATCAGATCGGACAAGCCTTTGTTACGGCGACTATCACAGTGTGGGACCGCGATCCCAATGCTGCGGATGAAAAGCTCCGTCTGGTCGAGAAGGTCATTCAGGGGCGCGATTTCACCTGCATGATCGAGACGGTGAACGCCGTCGAAGCCTGGCTCGGCAGTCTGCCCGGGCACGTCTACGCCAATGTGCGTCAGCCGCCGGTTTCGACGCTCAACCTCGCCCACATGATCCCGATGTCGGCCGTATGGGCCGGTGAGCCGAGGGATTTCCACTTCAAGGGGCCGCCGCTCCTGTTTGGCAAGACCGAGGGATCAACACCATTCCGATTCTCGCTCCATGTCGGTGACGTCGGTCATACCCTGGTGGTGGGACCGACAGGCGCTGGAAAGTCGGTGCTGCTGGCCCTGATGGCGCTCCAGTTTCGCCGTTACCCGAGCTCTCAGGTGTTTGCATTCGATTTCGGCGGCTCGATCCGGGCCGCCGCGCTCGCCATGGGCGGTGATTGGCACGATCTCGGCGGCGCGTTGTCGGACGGAGACGACCAATCCGTTGCATTGCAGCCGCTGGCCTGGATCGACGACCCTTCCGAGCGCGGATGGGCCACGGAATGGATCGGAGCGATCCTGGCGCGGGAAAAGGTCGAGATCACCCCGGAGGTCAAGGATCATCTGTGGTCGGCGCTGACGTCTCTCGCATCGGCGCCGAGGCAGGAACGGACGCTGACCGGCCTATCGGTCCTCCTGCAATCGAACTCCCTGAAACGTGCCTTGCAACCTTACTGCTTGGGTGGCGCCACTGGGCGCCTGCTCGATGCCGAATTCGAGCGGCTCGGTGAGGCCTCGGTCCAGGCATTTGAGACCGAAGGGTTGATCGGAACGAGCGCGGCACCGGCCGTGCTGGCTTACCTCTTTCATCGGATCGGCGACCGTCTCGACGGCCGACCGACTCTTCTTATTGTCGATGAAGGCTGGCTTGCCCTCGACGACGAGGATTTTGCCGGCCAGCTCCGGGAGTGGCTGAAGACGCTTCGGAAGAAGAACGCATCGGTTATTTTCGCCACCCAGTCGCTTTCTGACATCGATGGCTCTGCGATCGCGCCGGCGATCATCGAAAGCTGCCCGACACGTTTGTTGCTGCCGAACGAACGAGCGATCGAACCGCAGATCACGGCCATCTACCGTCGCTTCGGCCTCAATGACCGCCAGATTGAGCTTCTGAGCCGGGCAACGCCCAAGCGCGACTATTACTGCCAGTCCCGTCGCGGCAACCGGATGTTCGAACTCGGCCTTGGCGAGGTCGCGCTCGCCTTTGCGGCAGCCTCCTCCAAGACGGACCAGGTCGCCATCGCGCGGCTGCTCGCCGAACATGGGCCTGAGGGGTTCGTGCCGGCATGGCTTCAGCACCGCGGCATCGCCTGGGCCACTGACCTGATCCCCAACCTCGTCAATCTGGAGAAATCGCTATGAGGCGTCTTGGTCTGTTGCTGACGGCTGGTACCGTTGCTCTGACGCTTGTCGTCACGGTGCCCGCACGGGCGCTCATTGTCTTCGATCCAAATAACTACGTTCAGAACGTCCTCACCGCGGCCCGAGAGCTCCAGCAGATCAACAATCAGATCACCTCGTTACAGAACGAGGCGCAGATGCTGATCAATCAGGCCAAGAATCTGGCAAACCTGCCGTACTCGTCGCTGCAGCAATTGCAATCATCTATTCAGCGGACCCAGCTGCTGTTGGCCCAGGCTCAGCGGATCGCCTACGACGTCCAGCAGATCGATCGCGCCTTCTCGACTAGCTATGCGCCAGCTGCCAGCAGCCAGTCCAACCAGGCGTTGGTCATAAACGCGCAGTCGAGATGGCAGAACTCAGTCGCCGCATTGCAGGACGCGCTCCGCGTCCAAGCAGGCGTCGTCGGCAACCTCGACACCAACCGCATCCAGACGTCCGCATTGGTGACATCAAGCCAAGGTGCCAGTGGCGCCCTTCAGGCGACGCAAGCCGGCAATCAAATTCTCGCGCTCCAGGCCCAGCAACTCGCCGATCTCACGGCTGCCGTGGCGGCCCAGGGCAGGGCGCAGAGCCTTGAAGCGGCGCAGCGCGCATCCGCCCAGGATCAGGGGCGGGAACAGCTCCGGCGGTTTTTGACGCCGGGACAAGGCTATCAATCCCAAGACGTGCGGATGTTCCACTGATGACCGACGTAAGGGCATTCAAGGCGCTGTCGCTGCTCTCGACCATCGGCGTCTTGGTCGTTACCGCCTGCACAATTCAGCTTCGTGGTGGGAACGACCCCGCGCCACAGAAGGCGGAGTACACGACGGGCGCAACCAGCGCTGAGCTCATGCGCTGCCGCAGCATCACGTCGGAGGAAGCGGCAGATTATCAGCATTGCAAGCAGCTTTGGGCCGAAAGCCGCCGCCGCTTCTTTGGCAGGAAAGATGGTGTCGCAGGCCACGATGAAGCGGCCGCAGGCCTAGTGTCGGTCCCAAAGGATCAAAGCCGGATCCCGCAAGGATATCCGAAACCTGAGGCGATCAAGCCATGACTGGTGCGGGGATCATCGACCAGTTCCTGGAGACGTTCACCCGTTATATCGATAACGGCTTCGGGCTGCTCGGGAGTGACGTCGGATATCTCGCAACGACCCTTGCCGCGATCGACATCACGCTCGCCGCGTTGTTCTGGAGTTGGGGAACGGATGAGGACATCATCGCGCGCCTTGTCAAGAAGACGCTCTTCGTCGGCGTCTTTGCCTATCTCATTGGCAATTGGAATAGCCTTGCTCGCATCGTCTTCGAAAGCTTTGCCGGTCTTGGACTGAAGGCATCCGGCGCAAGCCTCTCCGCATCTGATTTCCTGCGACCGGGAAAGATCGCTCAGGTCGGACTTGATGCCGGCCGGCCGTTGCTCGACTCGATCTCGAACCTGATGGGCTACATCAGTTTCTTCGAGAATTTCGTTCAGATCCTCGTTCTCCTGTTCGCCTGGCTCGTGGTGCTGCTCGCCTTCTTCATCCTGGCGATCCAGCTCTTCGTCACCCTGATCGAGTTCAAGCTCACGACGCTGGCCGGCTTCGTCCTCATTCCCTTTGGCTTGTTTGGCAAGACCGCTTTCGCGGCAGAGCGGGTTCTGGGCAATGTCATATCCTCGGGAATCAAAGTCCTGGTCCTGGCTGTGATCGTTGGTATCGGCTCGACCCTGTTCTCGCAGTTCACCTCCGGCTTTGCTGGCGGGCAGCCAACGATCGAAGACGCCATGACATTGGTGCTTGCGGCGCTCTCTTTGCTGGGCCTCGGTATCTTCGGTCCTGGAATCGCAAACGGCCTGGTGTCCGGCGGACCACAACTCGGCGCCGGTGCGGCTGTCGGTACCGGACTTGCCGCTGGCGGAGTTATGGCTGCCGGCGCGGGACTTGCCGCCGGTGGTGCTGGTCTCGCCGGCGGTGCCATTGCAGGCGCCGCGCGCGGTGGCGGCGCGGTCTTTAGTGGAGTATCCGCCGCCTACCGAACCGGAGGCCTTGCTGGCGTCGCGGAGGCCGGTGGCTCGGCCGCCATGAGCCCTTTGCGCCGCGCAGCGGCTGCGCTCGGCGGAGGTGGGCATGCAGGCGAGCAGGCCGCTAGCACCTCGGCCGAAGGGCAACCCAATTGGGCGCGACGCATGAAACGCGCCGAGGCCATTCGGCACGGTGCATCGGCGGCTGGCCACGCGGTCCGCTCCGGCGATCACGGTGGCAGCGGTTCCTCCGTCGATTTGTCCGATGGAGAGCGCTGACACATAGACGAAAGCACTTTCACCATACGCCGCGCGGCAGCGCCTCAAAACCCGGACAGCGCACGGCTTGAAACCGATCAGTTGATTCCAGGGGCAAATATCGATGTTTAAACGACCGTCAGTTCACTATGGGCGAATGCCTGAGCCGACTACGCCTTACCAAAAGGCAGCTCAGGTTTGGGATGAACGCATTGGATCGGCGCGCGTGCAAGCCAAGAACTGGCGCCTGATGGCGTTTGGCTGCCTGTTGCTGTCTACGGGGCTTGCAGGCGGACTTGTTTGGCAATCGAACCAAGGATCAGTCACTCCCTGGGTGGTCGAGGTCGATCACCTCGGCCAAGCCCAGAGGGTTGCGCCCGCCAACTTCGACTATCAGCCCACTGACGCTCAGATCGCCTACCATCTGGCTCGGTTTATTGAAGACGTCAGGGGCCTTCCTGCGGACGGGATTGTCCTACGCCAGAACTGGCTGCGGGCCTATGATTTCACGACAGATCGCGGCGCGGCCGCGCTCAACGACTATGCGCGTAACAACGATCCCTTTGCCAAGTTGGGGAAGGCGCAGATCTCCGTCGAGGTCTCGAGCGTCATTCGCGCCTCGTCGGAAAGCTTTCGCGTCGCGTGGACCCAGCGCGTCTACGAAAACGGCTCGTTGAGCTCGACCGAGCGCTGGACTGCAATTATCGCGATCGTGATCGAGACACCGCGCGATGCCGAACGTCTGCGCAAGAATCCCCTTGGCGTCTACGTTCGCGCCATCAACTGGTCAAAGGAGTTGAGTCAGTGACCAAGACGCCGTCTGACGTTCATTCGAAGCATCCGGTACCGTACAGCAGGATCAGTCCGACTCCGCCCGAATTTTCGACCGCGAAGCGAGCAGTCTTGTTTGCTCTCCTGCTTGCTTCCTTCGCGCTCGGCGGGTGCGCGACCTACATTCCGCCGGAGATCAGCTACGACGCGGAGGTCCCGCCGCTGCCGCCGGCTCCAGCAATTCTCGACGACAGGTCGCGACCGCTGCACGTTCCACCGCTCTGGAATCCGGCTCTTGGCGGCAAGTCGGGAGGGAAGGAAGACGCTGAACCCGTGAGCCGGGTTGAGACCGCAAACAGCGCAGCCCGAGTCGAACCGCGCAAGCGGGGGTATTTCAACGCGGCGCAAATCTACACCTATAGTCCCGGAGCGCTGTATCAGATTTACGCTGCGCCGGGGCAGATCACGGATATCGCGCTAGAGGAAGGAGAGCAGCTAACGGGGGCAGGGCCGATCGCGGCCGGAGATACCATACGGTGGGTCGTGGGCGATACCGAAAGCGGGAGCGGCGACACACGGCGCGTCCATATTCTGGTCAAGCCGACTCGAGCTTCGATCGAGACTAATCTGGTGGTCAATACTGACCGGCGCACCTACCTGATTGAGCTCCGCTCTCGCGAGCGGCCATACATGCCATCCGTTGCCTGGTACTATCCTGAAACGCCACGCGAACGGTCGCGTTCAGTCGCTCTGAAACCCGTTCTGCCTGATCCGGCGCAACGCATCTCCCGCTACGCCATCGAAGGGGATAATCCTCCTTGGCGGCCGCTCGCCGCATATGATGATGGCCGCAAGGTCTATGTCGAATTCCCGCAGGGCATTGTGCAAGGCGAGATGCCTCCGCTCTTTGTCATTGGCCCGGATGGCAAGACCGAGCTCGTCAACTACCGCGCCTACGGCAACGTGTTGATCGTGGATCGGCTGTTTGCTGCTGCCGAACTCCGGCTCGGCGGTGAGCACCAACGGAAGGTCAGGATTGTCAGGACAGACGGGAGGCCGTCGTCATGATTGCGCCGAACGAGAACGACCAGCCCCAAGTCGCGCCGCCGCAAACACAAGAGGAGCAGTCTAGGAGCTTTCGCTTGAGAGCAGAGCATCCGCCCGTCACGAGGTTGTCGCGGAAGATACTGGCGGGCGGGAGCGCGGTTGCCCTGCTCGTCATCGGAGGTGCAGTGCTGTGGTCCTTGCAAAACAATCGCTCCCGTAATCAGGCGGCCGACGAGCTCTACAGTACCGACCACCACAATGTTGCCGATGGCATTACGACACTGCCGAAGGACTACGCCGGCATTCCGCGCCAGGCAGTTCCGCAGCTAGGTCCGCCGCTTCCCGGCGACATGGGTCGACCGATCCTTGCCGCTCAAGGTTTGTCGCCGACGAGTGGCTCTGACCCCGACAAACAGCGCCAGGATCAAGAGACCGAAGCAGCCCGCATCAGTCATCTGTTCGCTTCGACTAATGGGCGAGAGATGCGTCCGTCCGCCGCTGCGCCGGTCGGAGGGGATCGCGTCGTGCTGCCCAACGCAACGAACTCTGGCGACGATGGATATGCGCAAAACGGTCAGGACCGCAAGCTTGCCTTCGTAAACGCTTTGGTGGACCGTCGCACTGTAAGCCCTGACCGCCTCACTAGGCCCGCTTCACCCTACATCGTGCAGGCTGGAACAGTGATTCCTGGGGCGCTGATCACCGGGGTCCGATCGGACCTTCCAGGTCAAATCACCGCGCAGGTAACCGAGAATGTCTTTGACACGCCGACCGGCCGCTTTCTGCTTGTGCCTCAGGGGGCGCGTCTGATCGGTATC
Source organism: Bradyrhizobium sp. LVM 105 (assembly GCF_003957705.1). Classification (NCBI taxonomy): domain Bacteria; kingdom Pseudomonadati; phylum Pseudomonadota; class Alphaproteobacteria; order Hyphomicrobiales; family Nitrobacteraceae; genus Bradyrhizobium; species Bradyrhizobium sp. LVM 105. The sequence continues at coordinate 326,139 of NZ_QZMV01000008.1, forward strand.
TACGATAGCCAGGTCACTTTCGGCCAATCCCGTGTGCTGCTCGTCTGGACACGGCTGATCATGCCGAATGGACGTTCCATCGTTCTCGAACGGCAGCCTGGCGCTGACACCGCTGGGTATGCCGGCCTCGAAGACCAAGTGGACAATCACTGGGGCGAACTGTTCAAAGCTGCGGCACTATCGACGTTTCTGGCGATCGGGACCGAACTGGGGGCCGGCTCGGACACCAACAGCAACGACAGCGCAATCATCCAGGCATTGCGACATGGAGCGTCGGACTCACTAAACCAGACCGGGCAGCAGGTGGTTCGCCGCAGTCTCAGCATCCAGCCCACGCTTAACGTAAGACCTGGCTTCCCGGTTCGTGTTCTTGTCAATCATGACCTCATACTTACATTGTATAGAGGGTGACAACATGCCAAAACTCAAAATAGGGGAGCTTCCAGACGACAAGCCCGTCAAAGTGAGTACGGAGCTCCCTGCGGCGGTCCATCGTGATCTCATTGCATATGCAGAAGCGCTTACGCGTCAGGGGGGGCAAGTGGTCGATCCTACCAAACTCATCGCCCCCATGTTGGCGCGCTTTATGGCGACGGATCGAGGATTTTCTAAGCTGAAACGTCAAGGCCACGTACCGGCCGCTGAAGGACAGTGATGCTCAAAGTTTCGTCGAGACTGTTGTCGACGCTAAATAGTTGATTGCATCAAGCTAAGCGTGCCGCGACGAGGCGGCCGAGTCAGGAGATAATTGACGCTGGCCGCCGGCTTGGCAAGCGTTGATTGACGCTGCGCGACAATCAAGCGGCGCTGCCAGCGTCAATCGCAGTCTTGTCGAGTTCGTTGGGGGTAGTGTGAACAGGCGGCCGGCCTGGACCGCGCTTGCGATCGAGGGCAACTTTTCGACGGTAACTTTCGACGTTCATCTCGAGGATTGTGGCGTGGTGGACCAAACGATCGATGGCAGCCAACGTCATTGCTTGGTCCGGGAAGATACGCCCCCATTCGCCAAATGGCTGATTGGCCGTGATCAGCAGCGAGCGTCGTTCGTAGCGGGCGGCGATCAACTCGAACAACACACTGGTTTCCGCCTGATCCTTGCTCACATATGTGATGTCGTCGAGGATCAGGAGGTCATAGCGATCGAGTTTGGCGATCGCGGACTCCAGCGCCAGCTCGCGCCGCGCGACCTGCAGCCGTTGCACCAGATCAGTGGTGCGCGCGAAGAGAACGCGCCAACCGTTCTCGACGAGGGCCAGGCCGATCGCCGCGCCGAGATGGGTCTTGCCGCCGCCCGGTGGACCGAACAAGAGCAAATTGGCGCCGGCCTTCAACCAGGCGTCGCCGGCGGCGAGCGCCATGGCCTGTGCCTTTGATAGCATCGGCACGCTCTCGAAGTCGAAGGTGGCGAGCGTCTTGCCGGCGGGCAAACGCGCTTCCACCATGTGTCGCTCGATCCGACGGCGGGTGCGATCGGATGCCTCGTGCTCGGCAAGGGCGGCGAGGAAGCGGGCGGCAGGCCATCCTTCCTTGTCCGACTGTGCGGCGAGCTTCGGCCAGATCGCCTTGACGCCCGGCAGGCGGAGCTCATTGAGAAGCAACTCGACACGAGCAGCATCGACGGAGGTGGCGATACCGGTCATGCTGCCTCTCCCAGGTTCGAGCGGCCCGACATGACGCTGACGGAGGCGAGTTCATCGTAGACGTCGAGCGGCGCCAGCTTGACGGCGACGCGCGGGATCGAGGCCGCCTCGGGTCGGAAGCGGTCGCGCAGCGCGGCAAGATCGGGTAACTGTCCGGCGTCCAGATCCATCGCGATCGCCTTGGCGAGCTCGGCTTCGCAGGCTCGCTCGTGGGCCAGCGCTAGAAGTTCGACCGTCACCTTGCAGGCGCGCCGATCGTCACCGTGCTCCCGCAAGGTCTCGAATAGGCGTCTGTAAGCGGCGCGCGGGAAGAGCTGGTCGCGATAGACGAGGTTGAGGAGCGCCATCGGCTTGCGCCGCAGGGCATGGATGACGTGCCGGTAATCGACGACATGCCCGCCCTGGCTCTCCGACACAGGCCGACCGCGCCGCAACGTCACAACCGGCGTGACGCCGAGGAAGCATTCGAGCCGGTCGTCGAAGATGCGCACACGCAGGCGATGGCCAATCAGCCTTGAAGGAACGGTGTAGAACACGCGCCGCAGGATGAAGCCGCCTGACGACGTCACCGGGATCACTTTCTCGTCGAAGTCGGTCGTGCGGCCTTTCGGCAGCGGCGCCAATGCCTCCTTCTCGAGCGCGATCGGCTTGGCGAGGTTGGCGTTGCGCCGGCCGACAATCTCGTCGACAAAAGCCCGGTAGGCATCGAGACTGGCGAAGTCGCGCGTCCCCCGCAGCAACAGCGCATCTTCCAGTGCGCGCTTGAGATGGCCGTGCGCACTCTCGATCGAGCCGTTCTCGTGTGCAATGCCCGCATTGTTGCGTGTTGGTGCCATGCCATAGTGGCCCATCAGCGCAGCGTAGCGCTGTGTCAGATCCTCACGCGCGTCAGCCGCCAGATTGCGGAACGCCGCCGATAGGCTGTCGCTGCGATGCTCCCGTGGAACGTCGCCAAGCGCCCACAGGGCGTTCTGCAAGCCCTCGGCCAGGGCGACGAAGCTTTCGCCCCCGAGCACGACATGGGCATGCTCGAAGCCGGAGAACGCCAACCGGAAGTGATAGAGCCGGTGATCGAGTGGCTCACCTACGATGGTAATGCCGAGCGCGCTCACGTCGGTGAAGTCGGACAGACCCAGCCGCCCAGGCTCGTGCTCCTGGCGGAAGATCACGTCCTGTTCCGGGCCGTTGAGCGCCCGCCACGCATTGATGCGCCGCTCCAGCGTGCGTCGGATGTTGGGCTTGAGGTCGCGATGCCGCCGGCGCAGTTCGTCCAGCACACCGATCACGCGGATGCCGGGAGCAGCCTTCAGGATCGGAACGATCTCGGCGTCCCAATAGGGCGCGAGTGGATCGGATCGTCGCCGGCCCCTCGGCGCCTTCTTCTGCGATGGCGGGCGCGCATCGCCCTCAATCCGATACGCACTCGCTTTCGAGAACCCCGCCTTGGCCGCGGCCGCTTCGGGGGACAATGTCAGTCGGTAGGTCATGTACAGCCTCATCTGGTGGTCGGTGATGTGAAGGCCAGGCAAGGCATCGATTCCCTCTTGTCGAGACGAATCAAAAGCTTGCACCAGCCCCGCCCAGCCGCCAGACGGGTCCAAAAACGCGCGACGCCGATGGCGACGGTCCTCCGGTCGGGCTACGCCCTCCCTTCGGTCCGTCCCCATCGGCGCAGTCTCACCTTGATTGTCGCTGGAGTCTCACCCTGATCGCCGCCGCGCAGCTGGCATATGTTCGAAGAAAAGCGCGAAGCGACTAACGTTAGCGGGCACGTGGGCGGCTTTCTCTAAGATCATCCTCGCTGCGTTACTCCCGCACGCGAGTACTGGCGTCCGTACTCTTCACAAGCTCAATGGCACCAAGGCAATCAACTTTGTTGTGATAGCCCTCGCCGGAATCGGCGATTTTGCGTTCGTTCACCGAGTACAACGTCCAACGCCACTCATTACGCGCGTCCCGGTACAGCTGGAAGTACATAGCCTTGACCTCCTGAGTTATTCCTGCGCCGTAGGTTTGCCAAGTTGTACCGGTGCGAGGGATGCTGGGCACCTACCAGGATTGGTCGGCAGCGTACGGCCACCACGCACACTCAGCTAGTGCCAGCGCTGCCGATTAGCGAAGTGCACCCATTCCCCGAAAGCTGCTTTTGTCAGGCATGTATCGGTTAGTTGTCTCCAAGAATCTCCGCTTTCGATCCACCAGGCTTTCCGAACGTGCAAGTCGAAGGATTCTTCGTGCAAGATCAGAATTAGGGCCGCCGTCCACAGTCGCTCCGAGAGCTTCTCGAAACAGTGCGTCGGAATGCTGCCACCAAGCCCCGCTAAACTTGCTTTCTGCGAAGAACTCAAGAGTCGTCCGTGAAGAACCTGAACTTCAGTTCGGAACGAGCTGAAGTCGGAGGATGAGCTGGACGAGGATTTGGCGCAACAAGAGCTGCAGCCAGCGGAGGAGGCGCCGGAAGTTGTAGCCGGCG
>NZ_QZMV01000079.1:0-1739 GCF_003957705.1 Bradyrhizobium sp. LVM 105
GAAGGAGGGGGGAGAGAAGAGAGAAAGAGAAAAAGGAAAGAGGAGGAGGGGAGGAGAGAGAGAAAGAAGGAGGAAAAAGAAAAGAGGAGAGAAGAAGAGAGGGGAGAAGGAGAGGGAGGAAGGAAGGGGAGAGAGAGAGGAAGAAAGGGAGAGAGAAAAGAGAAAAAGAGAAGAGAGAAAGGGAGAGAAAGAGAAAGGGGAGAGAGAGGAGAAGGAAGAAGGAAGGAAGAAAAGAGGGAGGAGAGGGAAGAAGGGAAGGAAGAAGGAGAGAGGAGGAAGAAGGAAGGGGAGAAGGAGAGAAAGAAAAGGAGAAAGGAAAAGAGAGGAGAGAAGAAAGGAAAGAGGGGAGAGAAGAGAAAGAAGGAAGGAAAAGGGAAGAGAGAGGAAGGGGGGAGAGAAAAAGAGAGAAGGAAGAAGGGAAAGAAAAAAGAAAGAAAAAGAAAAGAAAAAGAAAGAAGAAGGAAAAGAGGAAGAAGAAGGAGAAAAAGAAGAAGGAAAGAAAAGAGGAGGAAGAAAAGAAAGAGAAAGAAAGAAGAAGGGGAGGAAGAGGAAGGGAAAGAAGGGGAAGGAGGGAGGGAAGGGAAGAAGAAGAAGGGAAGAAGAGGAGAGGAGGGGAAAGGGGAAAAAGCGACGGAGGGGGGGGAGGAAGGGAAAAGAAGGAGGAAAGGAGAGGAAAAAGGAGGAGGGAGAAGAAAGAAGAAAAGGAAGAGAGGGAGAGAGAGGAGAGAGGAAGAGGAGGAAAGGGAGGAGAGGGAAGAGAAGGGGAGCGAGGGAAAAAGGGGAGAGAAGAAGAGAAGGAAGAGGAAGGAGGGGGGAGAGAGAAAGAGAGGAGAGAAAGGGAGAAAGGGGGGAGGAGAAGAAGGAAGAGGGGGAGGGGGAAGGAAAAGGAGAAGAAGGAGAGGAAGAAGAGAAAAGAAGAGAGAGGGGGAGAGGAAGGGGAGGAGGAGGAGAAGAGGAAAAGGAGAGGAGAGAAGGAAGAAGGGAAGGAAGAGAAGAAGAAAAGAAAGGGAGAGGAGGGAAAAGAGAGGAGAAGAAGAAAGGGAAAGAAGGAAAGGAGAGAAAGAAGAGAAGAAGAAGAGGGACGGTGTTGAAGAAGAGACGAAGGAAGAGAAGGGGAAGGAGGAAGAGGGGAAGGAGAGAAGAGAAGAGAGGAGAAAGGGAGGAGGAGGAAGAGGAGAAGAAGAGAGAAAGGGAGAAAGAAGAGAAGGGAGGAGGAAAAGAGAGAAGGGAGGGAGAAGGAGGGGAGAAGGGGGGGGGGAAGAAGAAGGAGAGGAGAAGAAAAGAGGAAGAAAAGGAAAAAGGGGAGGAGAGGGGGAAGAGAAGAAAGGAGAGAGAGAAGAAAGAAGAAGAAGGGGGGGGGAGGAGAGGGGAAAGGGGGGAGGAGGAAGAGGGAGAGAGGGGGAGAAGAGGAGAAGAAAAGAGGAGGAAGGAGGAGAGAAGAGGAAAAAAGAAAAGGAAGAAGGGAAGGGGAGGGAGAAGAGAGGGGAGGAGAGAAGAGAAAGAGAGAGGAGAGGAGAGGAGGGAGGGGGGGAGAGAAGAAGAGGAGGAGGAGGAAAGAGGCAGAAAGGAGGAGAAGAGAAGGAGAGGGGAGGAAGAAGGAGAGGGGAGAGAAAGAAAGAGAGAAGGGGGAAGAAGAGGGAAGGAGGAAGGAAAGAGAGGGAGGAGGAGAGAGAGGGAAAAGGAGAAAGAAAGGGGAAGCAACCGCCTGTTCCCCGGCTACAATCTGCACGGCCAGGGCG
>NZ_QZMV01000080.1:0-1697 GCF_003957705.1 Bradyrhizobium sp. LVM 105
CCTGAAAAACATGTTTCGCCAAGTCTAGTCCAATCGTGCTAACTTCGTTCATGGACGCTTCCTCATTTGTGACGGTTCAACACCCTTCACTTTGGCACATCGATGCCGTCGAGGGGCGTCCACCCCATCACAGCAGGAGCAGCAAAAAACAAGTCTTTCGAGCCGCGATTCAAGATTGACCACGCGGCTTCGCCGATGCCAGAAACCACACAGCCAGAACGCCTCGCGCCCCGGGCGACATCAAATCGGAAGGGTGGGCGAGATCATCTCGGAATCCTGGGCGAGATCAAATCGGTACACCCGGGCGAGATCATCGGAATCCGCAGTTGACGTCGTTGAGCTTGCAGGTGGCGACGATCGACGCGAGCAAGGCCCAGTTTTCTGCCCCGATTTCATGACCAGCGAAAAGCGCATTTTTCCTGGTCAGGCAAACTGGCCGGATGGCGTTCTCGACTGTGTTGGTGTGTGTGCCTTGCCAAGGCGCACTGTTCTCCCTGGTGAAAATCCAGGCCGGCGAACTCTCGCTCCAGCCGGAAGTACTCGGAGCGGGTCAGGAGGCGACGAATGACCTGAAGCACTCTGAGAAAAGGCCCCTTTTGGGGGACATCGGTCCGCGCGGGCCGCAACTTGCGAGTGAACACTGAGCAGGCTCCGAAAGCGTCATCGTGGGAGTCGACCCGCCATACTGTGCGCTGGGCAGCGCGTGAATCAGGAGGGTTGAAGTCCCTTCGGTGCTCGAATGAGGAGGACCGTATCCGAAGACGGGGGTAATGCCTCGTTGGCCAGACGCGAGAGCGTTTGGAGGACAGGGTGTCCGGAGCGATCCGGAATCCGAAGGGTTTGAGGAGAAGTATCGGGCTGTAATCGAGGGGCAACCCACAGATGAACAGGTCGGCCAAAGATGGGGCAAGGTCGAGCCCGCAGTATGGGGGCGAAGGCGTTACTCATTCACCCATCGTACCAAGGTGTTTGCTGACGGCACGATACGGAAGATTCATGCGTGACCCCAGGAGACCTGCCTGTGTCTGCATATTTCACTGATGGTGAGCAGCGATTTCGCGCGATCGTGAGCGATGAATTCAGACGATCGTGAGCAGCCCGCTCCGGCCGAGGCGGTCATAGAGTCAGCGTTCTGGCTGCTCGTCAAGGGTGATGGTTTTAGCGTTGCGTTTTCGCATGCGTCGCCGACGAGCTGGAGGCGGTGCGCGTTATGGACGAGACGATCCAGGATGGCGTCAGCGAGCGTAGGGTCACCGAACACGACAGAGTGCCCCTATTTTGGAACGGGTCGTGTCTCACGTCACGATCACCGACCCGCATCATTTTCTGTTTGGGCACCGGCTTGAGGTGCTGAAGAAGCGGTCGGGGCGCGGTCCCGCCTACGTCGTTGTCGCGCTGCCGGACGGCCGGCCGCGGGCAGTTCGGATTGCGTCGACGGATCTTGCCGAGACGCCAATCACTTCCCGCCCGAACGCCGCCGATCTGCCGCGCATCAGTGCACGTACGCTGATCCCATTGATGCAACATTTGAGCGCGAGTCTGAGCCTTCTCGACGAGAAGGTGATTCGCGATGACCCACCGACCGCTTCCAGGTCGCGTTGCGTATCGACCCCTGCCGATGTTGGCAAATCCACCTGGCCGTCCGACGGCCGAGATTCCGCGACCGCGACGCAAACCCAGATCGCTCAAATCCTCGC
>NZ_QZMV01000081.1:0-1571 GCF_003957705.1 Bradyrhizobium sp. LVM 105
AAGATCGACGACGGCGCGGCCTCCGATCCCGAGAACGGCTTCATCGTGGTCACGCAGGTCGGCAGCCAGACTTTTGGCATCGTCGTGGATGGCGTCTTCCATACGGAAGAGATCGTCGTGAAGCCGATGTCCACAAAACTGCGTCACATCGACATGTTCTCCGGCAACACCATTCTGGGCGATGGCGCGGTCATCATGATCATCGACCCCAACGGCATTGCCAAGGCGCTCGGCGCCGCCGGCTCCTCGGCCCATGACATGGGCGACGAGAACGGGGCGCATCACATCGGCTCGGGCGAGCAGACCACCTCGCTGCTGGTGTTCCGCGCCGGCTCCTCGCAGCCCAAGGCGGTCCCGCTCGGGCTCGTCACCCGCCTGGAGGAGCTCCCCGCCGACAAGATCGAGTTCTCTAACGGCCGCTACATGGTGCAGTACCGCGAGCAGCTGATGCCGCTGGTGGCCATGGAAAGCGTCACGATCGCGAGCCAGGGCGCCCAGCCGATCCTGGTGTTCGCCGATGACGGCCGCTCCATGGGCCTCGTCGTCGACGAGATCATCGACATCGTCGAGGAACGGCTCAACATCGAGGTCGGCGGCTCCAGCCAGGGCATTCTCGGCTCGGCCGTGATCAAGGGCCAGGCCACCGAGGTGATCGACGTCGGCCACTTCCTGCCGATGGCGTTCGCCGACTGGTTCACCCGCAAGGAGATGAAGCCGTCGCTGCACTCGCAGTCGGTGCTGCTGGTCGACGATTCCGCGTTCTTCCGCAACATGCTGGCCCCGGTGCTGAAGGCGGCGGGCTATCGCGTCCGCACCGCGCCGACCGCGCAGGAGGGCCTCGCCGCGCTGCGGGCTCAGAGCTTCGACGTGGTCCTGACCGACATCGAGATGCCCGACATGAACGGGTTCGAGTTCGCCGAGACCATCCGCGCCGACAACAATCTCGGCTCGATGCCGATCATCGGCCTGTCGGCGCTGGTGTCGCCGGCGGCGATCGAGCGCGGCCGTCAGGCCGGCTTCCACGATTATGTCGCCAAGTTCGACCGTCCCGGTCTGATCGCGGCGCTGAAGGAGCAGACCGCGGGCGCCGCCGGCGCCTCCGAGCTGAGCCGGGCGGCGGCGTAACCCAGGGGATCAGGAGATAGGCTTATGGCCAGCAACAAGATGCAGTCCAGCGAAGGCGCCATGGTCGAATACGTCACCGCGATGATCGGCGGCCAGCTGTTCGGCCTGCCGATCTCCCGCGTCCAGGACGTGTTCATGCCCGAGCGCGTCACCCGCGTGCCCTTGTCCTCGCGCGAGATCGCCGGCGTGCTCAATCTGCGCGGCCGCATCGTCACCGTGGTCGACATGCGCGCCCGTCTCGGCCTGCCGCAGCCCGAGGACGGCAAGGTGCCGATGGCGGTCGGCGTCGATCTGCGCGGCGAATCCTACGGCCTTCTGATCGACCAGATCGGCGAGGTGCTGCGCCTGCCCGAGGCCGGCATGGAGGAGAACCCCGTCAACCTCGATCCCCGCATGGCCAAGCTCGCCGGCGGCGTCCACCGCCTCGACGGACAGCTCATGGTCGT
>NZ_QZMV01000082.1:0-1191 GCF_003957705.1 Bradyrhizobium sp. LVM 105
GCGCCTGCGAGGAAACCGATCGCCGCGCCTGCCGGCGCGCTCCTTTTCCTCTTCCTCCTCTCCTTTTTTTTTCTTCTCTTTTCTCCTTCCTTCCTTTTCTCTCTTCTCTCTCCCCCTTCCTCCCTCTCTCTTCCTCTCTCCTTTCTTCCTCTCCTTTTTTTTCTCCCCCTTCTCTCTTCCTTTCTTTCCTCTCCTCTTCTTTCTCCTCCTTCCTTCTCCCCTTCTCCCTCCTTCTTCTCCCTCCTCCCTTCCCTCCTTCCCTCTCCCTCCCCTTCTTCCCTCTCCCCTTCTCCCCTTCTCCTCCTCTTCCTTCCTCCCCCCTCTTCCTCTCTCTCTTCCCTCTTTCTTTTCTTTTCCCCTTTTCTCCTTCTTCTTTTTTTTCCCTTCCTCTTTTCCTCTCTTTTCTCTCTCTCCTCTCTTCTTCTCGTCCTTCTCTCTTTTTTTCCTTCCTTTCTTCTTCTTTTCCTCCCTTCCCCCTTCCCCCTTCCTTTCTCCTCCTTTCCTTCTCTTCCTTTCCTTCCCCCCTTCTTCCTTTCTTCTCTCTTCCTTTTCCCTCCTCTTCCTTTTTCTCTTTTCCCTTTCTTTTCCTCTCCTTCCCCCCTTCCTTTCTTCCTTCCTCCTCCTCCCCCTTTCTTCCCCCCTTCCTTTCCTCCTTCTTTCTTTCCTTTCTCCCTTTCCCCCCCTTTCTCTCTCTCTCCCTTTTCTTCCTCCTCCTTTTCTCTTTCCTCCCTCCCCTCTTCCCTTCTCTCTTCTTTTTTCTTTCTTTTTTCCCCCCTTTTCCTTTCCTTTTCTTCTTCCCCTTCCTTTCTTCTCCCTTCTTTCTCCTCTTCCCCCTTTCTCCTCTCTTCTTCCTCCTTCCCTTTCCCCTCTTTTCTTCCTTTCTTTTCCTCTTCCTTTCCCCTCCCTCTTTCCCTTCCTTTCCTTCCTCCCTTCCTTCCTTTTTTCCTCCTCCTCTTTCCTTTCCTCTTCCCTCTTCCCTTCTCCTCTCTTCCCCTCCCCCCTTCTCTTCCCTCTCTCCCCCTCCTCTTTCCTCCTTCCCTCTCTCCTCTCCTCTCTTTCTCTTCCTTCCCTCCTTCCTTCTCCCTCTCTCTCCTTTTTTTTCTTCCCTCTTTTCCCCTCTCCTTTCTTCCTCTTCCTCTTTTCTCTCTCTCCTTTCTCTCTCTCCTTTTCTTTTTTCTTCTTTTCTTTTTT
>NZ_QZMV01000082.1:1201-1480 GCF_003957705.1 Bradyrhizobium sp. LVM 105
AGGGAAAAGACGCAGGGGAGAGAGGGAGAAGAAGGCGAGAGGGAAGAAGGGGGAGAGAGAAGGAGGGAGAAAGGGAGGAGGGGAAGGGAGAGGGAAGAGAAGGGAGAAAGGGGGAAGGGGGAGGGAAAGAAGAGGAAAGGGGAGGGGGAAAAGGGGAGGAAGGGAAGGAAGGAGGGGGGGAAGGAAAAGAAGAGAAAGAAGGGGAAAAAGAGGGGGGAAAGGGAAAAGGGAGGGGGGAGGGGCACGATTAACCCTGATACCAATAAAATCCCTAAGCAG
>NZ_QZMV01000083.1:0-1365 GCF_003957705.1 Bradyrhizobium sp. LVM 105
CAAAAAATGTATGACCCGCCCCGCCCGTGCAAGGTCGTTTAATGAGGACGATGCAGTCTGCACAAATGTATCCGGCCTCTTGCAAGTGGGCCGCTGTTGCGGCCAGGCCATGATGAGATCCGCGCGTGCCGTTCCCAGATAAATGGTTCGGGCTCGAAGCCCGCTTTTTTGCACAGGGTTTACGGCGCGCCGATCGACTGTTTCGTCATCACCTTCACGAACCTCGCAGTCTGGAACAAACGGGATCAGCTAAAGGCCGGATCCCGCCGTTCATAGCTTGCGCCGGGCTTGGTCATCACCACCCATGCGATCCGCGCAATCTTGGCCGCCAAGGCGACGGTGACCTTGTTAGTGTGCATGCGTGCCTGAAGTCCATCAAGCCACGCGCCAAGGCGATATCGCGAGCGATCAAGATGAGTCACGCAGGAACGGGCGCCATGGATGATCATCCGGCGCAGATATCGATTGCCGCGCTTGCTTATCCCCAGCAGCTTCGTTTTGCCTCCCGTAGAATATTCTCTCGGGACAAGACCTAGCCAAGCTGCCATATCGCGGGCCCTTTTGAACTGGCGGGCAGATCCAGCTGCTGCCAAAAGCGCCGTCGCGGCCAGCGGACCAATGCCAGGGATGGTCATCAATCGACGTGCGGTATCGCTTTGAGAGGCAATTGCCTCAATCTCGCGGTTGACCTCGGCAATCCGCAGCTCCAGCTGCCGCAGCTCGTCAAATGTAGATGCAAGAATGCGACGCATCGCCGAGGTTAGATCATTCGACTGATCGGCCAAAACCCTCGGCAGATCAGCCTTGAACTTGCCGGCGCCCTGGTGAATAGCGATCCCATATTCCAGGCAAAAAGCGCGCATCTGATTGATGAGGCACGTCCGTTGCGACATCATCCGATCGCGAACACGATGCAGCGCTTGCAGGTCAATGTGCTCAGGCGACCTTAGCTCGACGAAGCGCATCGTTGGTCTCGTCACGGCTTCGGCGATCGCCGCGGCATCGATGAGGTCATTTTTGTTGGATTTCACATATGGCTTCACGAATTGAGCTGGGATAATGCGAACGGTGTGCCCCATGGCGGCGATCTTGCGGGCCAACCATTGCGAGCCGGAGCAGGCCTCCATCCCCACCAAAGCCGGTCCTGCACGTTCGAAGAACTGCAAGAGCGTATCGCGCCGAAAGGTCGCCTTCTGGATCGGCATTCCGGCGGCGTCGAGCCCAACGACGTGGAAAAAGTTCTTGCCAATGTCGATCCCAAACACCGTTGCCGGCCTGGGCTTGTTCCGTGTCCTCATTGCTTCCTCCTTTCAAAAGCCAACTCAGTCTGACTGAGAGGACGGGGCGGGTCATCCCATTAATGGT
>NZ_QZMV01000084.1:0-1363 GCF_003957705.1 Bradyrhizobium sp. LVM 105
AAGAAAAGGAGGAGAGAAGAGGGAGGGGAAAGGAGCGAGGAGGGAGAGAGAAGGAAAGGAAAAAGAGAAAAGGAGAGAAAAGGGAGAAGAGAAAGAAGAGAGGAAAAAGAGAAGGAAGGAGAAGAAGAGAAGGGAGGAAGGGAAGGAAGAAGAGAAGAGAGAGAAGGGGGGAAGAGAGAAAGAGGAGAAGAGGAGAAGAAGGAGAAAAAGGAGGAAAGGGGGAGGGGGAAAAGAGGGAAGGAGAAAGAGAAAGGAGGAAAAAGAAAGGGAAAAAGGAAGAAAGGGGGAGGAAAGAGAGACTTGTCGAGAGTTGGAAAGGAGAGGGGAGAAGAGGAAGGAGGGAAAGGGGGGGGAGGGGAAGAGAGAAGGGGAGGGAAAGGGAGAGAAGGAGGGGGGAGGAAGGGAAGGGGGAGAGAGAGAAGAGAAGGAGAGAGAGGAGGAGGGGAAAAGGGGAGAAAAGAAAGAAGGGAAGAAAAGGAGAGAAAGAAGAGAGAGAGAAGGAAAAAGAAGACGAAGGAAAGAAAGGAAGGGAAGAAAAAAGAAAAGAAGAAGAAGAGAGAAAGAGAAAAAAAAAGAAAGGAAGAAGAAGAGAAGAAAGGAGAGAAAGGAAAAGAAAAAAGAAAAGAAGAAAAAGAAAGAAAAAAAGAAGAGAAAAAAAGAGAGAAAGGAAGGAGAAAAGGAAGGAGGGAAAAAGGAAGAGGGAAGGGAAAGAGAAGAGAGAGAGAAAAGAGGAGAGGGGGGAGAAAGAGAGAAAAGAGAGGGAGGAGAGGGGAGGAGAGAGGGAGAAAAGAGAGAGGGGAAGCCAGGAGAGGAAAGGGAGAAAGGGAAAGAAGGAAGGAAGAAGAGGGAGAGAGAGAAGAGGAAGAGGGAAGAGGAGGAGAGGAGAGGGGAAGAAAGGAAGGAGAAGAAGGAAAGGAGGGAGGAAGAAGAGAGGGAGGGAAGGAGAGAGAGAAAAAGGGGAAGGAGGAGAAGAAGAAAGAGGGAGAGAAGGAGGAGAAAGAGGAGAGAGAGAAAGGGAAAAAGGAAAAGAAGAAAGAGGAGGAGGAGAAAAAAAAAGAAGAAAAGGAGAAAAAAGAGAAAGAGAGAAAGGGAAAGAAAAAGGAAAGGAAAGGGGAAAGAAAGGGGAGGGGGGGGGGAGAAGGGAGAGGGAAAGAAGGAGAGGGGAGGAAAAAAGAGGAAAAATTGGAAGGAGAAGGAGGAAGAGAAGAAAGGAGAGAAGGAGAGAGAAGAGAAAGAAAGAAGGGAGGAGAGAAGGGAGAAGAGGAGAGAAAGAAGAAGAAAAAAAGAAGGAAGGGGGGAAGAAAAAAAAGAGGATGAAAAATTGGATGAGAGAGAAAAGAGAAGAAGGAATGAAGAAGGAAAA
>NZ_QZMV01000085.1:0-1331 GCF_003957705.1 Bradyrhizobium sp. LVM 105
AACCGTCACAAATGAGGAAGCGTCCATGAACGAAGTTAGCACGATTGGACTAGACTTGGCGAAACATGTTTTTCAGGCACATGGCGCAGACGCTAGCGGCGGTGTTGTTTTCCGCAAACAGCTGCGTCGTGACAAAGTGCTGGGTTTCTTTGCCCAGCAGCCTGCGTGCCTGGTAGCGATGGAAGCCTGCGCCAGCTCTCATTACTGGGCTCGTGAGCTTGGCAAGCTGGGTCACACCGTGCGTCTGATTCCACCGTCCTATGTAAAGCCGTTTGTTAAGCGTCAGAAAAACGATATGGCCGATGCAGAAGCGATTTGCGAAGCGGCCCAACGCCCCACCATGCGCTTTGCCGCCGTGAAGAGTGAGGACCAGCAGGCGAGCGCGGTCGTGTTTCGCGCTCGCGATCTTTTGGTCCGGCAACGTACTCAGATCATAAACGCGTTGCGAGGTCACCTCGCCGAATACGGCCTGGTCGTTGCAAAGGGAACGTCCAATGTCGCCGCGCTGGTTGAGCACGCGCAAGCTTCCGGGAGCAGCGTGCCAACGGCGGCGCACCCGGCGCTCGATATCCTTGTCAAGATGCTGGGGGTGCTGGAAGAGCAAATCAAGCACCTCGATATTGAGATCGCGCGACGAGCCCGAGAAGAGGAAGTTGCCCGGCGGCTTATGACGGTTCCTGGCATCGGCCCAATCACGGCGACAGCTCTGATGGCGCTAGCGCCTGACCCTGAAAACTTCAAACGTGGCCGGGATTTCGCCGCGTGGTTGGGGTTGACGCCGCTGCAACGTTCCACTGGTGGAAAACAGAAGCTCGGCCAAATATCGAAAATGGGTGAGCGAACACTACGGCGTCTCCTCATCATCGGGGCGAGTGCGGTGGTGAAGCTGGCTCGCCGACGCGGTGCATCGCAAGGGAGATGGCTGGAGCGCATGCTCGCTCGTAAGCCGCCCATGCTTGTCGCGGTGGCTCTTGCCAACAAGATGGCCCGTACCGTTTGGGCTTTGATGGTCAACGGTGGGGTCTACAAAGCTCCGGTCGCAGCGGCTTAATAGCTTAATCCGCCCGACCAGAGGTCGTCGAGGAGGTAGGAAGGTCAAACGGAAGGTACGGCGCAACAGTCGATGAGACGGGGTCAGGAAAACCAGTACATGCCCAGGTGCTTCCAAGTACGCCGCTGTGATTTGGACCTGATCCGCGAACTCCCATACGGGCCCGCGACATATGACGGTCGCAATAAAGGCCGGACAGATGTCAGCACCCGACTACGCGCAACACCTGATCGAAAGATTCTTCTTGCATCCACCGGGGCGTCCACAGATGGGCATGTGG
>NZ_QZMV01000086.1:0-1308 GCF_003957705.1 Bradyrhizobium sp. LVM 105
GTCAGATGATTTGAGACTGATCAGGCGTTCTGCGAAGGGAGGCTCTGGCTCATCAGGGGTTAGAGTTTAAGCGGCCTGCAGACGATGCTGCAAGCGACGATTTGCAATGGTGTCGCGCTTGATGCGCTGACGTTCGGCCAGGATTGTCTCTGCTCTGCCGAAGTAGACATCGGCCGGTGTGAGATTGTCGATGCTCTCATGGTAGCGAACGTGATTGTAGTGCTCGACGAAGGCACTGATCTGTCGTTCGAGATCGCCGGGTAACTAATAGTTGTCGAGCAGGATGCGGTTCTTCAGCGTCTGATGCCAGCGCTCGATCTTGCCCTGGGTCTGGGGATGATACGGAGCCCCGCGCACATGTTGCATGTCTTTGCCCTTGAGCCAGGTGGCCAGATCGTCCGCGACGTAACTCGATCCGTTGTCGCTCAGAAGCCTCGGCCGCTGCATGACGGTGATGTGGTCGAGGCCGGAAGCTGCGAGCGCCTGGTCGAGCGTCGCCGTGACGTCGGAGGCGCACATCGTCGGCCCCAATCTCCAGGCCACGATGTAGCGCGAGAAGTCGTCAAGGACGGTCGACAGATAGTACCAGCCCCAGCCGGTGATCTTGAGGTAGGTGAAGTCGGTCTGCCAGAGCTGATTGATGGCCGTGGTCTTGTCCTTGAACTCGTCCGCGGCCTTGATCACCACATAGGCCGGGCTGGTGATCAGGTCATGCGCCTTCAGCAGCCGGTAGACTGATGCTTCCGAGACGAAGTACTTCCGCTCGTCGGTGAACCGCACAGCCAATTCGCGCGGCGACAGCTCCGGCAGTTCCAGCGCCAGGTCGACGATCTGGCCGCGAACGTCGTCGGGAATGCGGTTCCAGACCCGATCCGGCCGCGATCGATGATCGGCCAGCGCCTCAACACCGCCGTCCCGATAACGATCGTACCAGCGATAGAACGTGGCTGGTGGGATACCGAGCTTCTCCAGCGTGCGCCTGGCCGGCAAGTGCGACTGCTCGACCAGCTTGATAATCTCGGCCTTCTCGGAGGCGGGATACCTCATGCCTCGTCCTCCCCATCCCCGTTCATGCTTTTTTTCAGCAGGCGGTTCTCCAGGGTCAGATCGGCCACGACCTCCTTCAGCGCTGCGGCCTCACGGCGCAGATCCTTGACCTCGCCGGAGGTCGCAGCACGGGCCGTGTCGCCAGCCAGGCGACGCTTGCCGGCTTCCAGGAACTCCTTGGACCAACCGTAATACATCGAGGCGGCGATGCCTTCGCGGCGGCAGAGCTCGGAGATGTTCTCCTCGCCCCGCAGCCCCTCC
>NZ_QZMV01000087.1:0-1293 GCF_003957705.1 Bradyrhizobium sp. LVM 105
CGATTTGCGCCTTTGCCCACCCTAAGGCGGCGCCGCCCTCGTTTCCCTTTTCCTCCTTTCCCTTCCTTCCTTCCTTCTCCCCCCTCCCTTCCCTCCTCCCTTTTCCTCCTTCCTCCTTTCCCTTTTTCTTCTCCTTTCCCTTCTTCCCTCTTTCTTCCTTTCCCTCCCTCCTCTTCCCCCTCTCTCTTCTTCTCCCTCTCCCTCCTCCCCTCTTCCCTCTTCTCTTTTCCTTTCTCCTCCCCTCCTTCCCCTTTCTTCCTTCCCCTCCTTCCTTTTTCCTCTCCCTCCCTCTTCCTTTCTTTCCCTCCTTCTCTCTCCTCTCTTCCTCTCTTCCTCTTCTTCTCCCTTTTCCCCTCTTCTTTCTCTTTTCTCCCTCTTCCTTTTTCCTTTTCCTTCTCTTTCTTTCTCTCCCTCCCCTTCCCTTCTCTCTCTCTTTTTTTTTTCTTCCTTTCTCTTTCTCTTTCTCCCCTCCTCTTCTTTCCTTTCTTCCTCTTCCTCCTTCTTTTTCTCTTCTCCTCTCTCCTCTCTCCTCCTCCCTCCCTTTCTCCCTCTCCCCTTCTTCTCCCTCCCCCTCTCTCTCTTCCTTCCTCTCCTTCTCTTCCTCTCTCTCCCTTCCCCTCTCTCCTCTCTCCTCCCTTCTCTTTTCCCTTCCTCTCCTCTCTCTTTTTTCCCCCCTCCTGGCCTCTCTCTTCTCTCTTTTTTCCTTTCCCCTCTCCCTTTCCTCTTCTCTCTTCTCTCCTCTTCTCCTCTTCCCTTTCTCTCTTCTTTCTCTTCCCCCTCTTCCCCTCCTTTCTTTTTCCTTTTCTTCCCCTTTCCTCTCTTTCTTCTCTTCCCCTCTCCTCTTCCTTCCTCTTTTCCCTCTTCTTCTTCTTTCTCTCCTCCCTTCCCCCTCTTTCCTTTCTCCCCTTCTCCCTTCTCTTTCCTCTTCCTCTTTCCTTCTCTTCCCTCCTCTCCTTCCCCCCTTTCCTCCCTTCTCCCTCCTCTTCCTTTCCTCCTCTCTCCTTTTCCTTTTCCTCTCTCCTCCTTTTTTTTCCCTTCTCTCCCCTTCCTCTCTCTTCCTTCTTCCCTCCTTCTCTTCTTCCCCCCTTCCTTCCTCCCCTCTTTCCCCCTCCTTCTCTCTCCCTCTCTCCTCTCTTCCCTTCCTCTCCTTTTCCCTCCCTCTCCTTCCCCCTCCTCTTCTCCTCTCCTCTTCTTCTTCTCCCCCTCTCTCCTCTCTCCTCCCTTTCTCCCCTTTCCTTCCCCTCCTCCCTCCTCCTCCTCTTTTCCTTCCTCCCTCTCCCCTCCCTCCTTCCT
>NZ_QZMV01000088.1:0-1278 GCF_003957705.1 Bradyrhizobium sp. LVM 105
GGCCGGATACATTTGTGCAGACTGCATCGTCCTCATTAAACGACCTTGCACGGGCGGGGCGGGTCATACATTTTTTGAAAGGAGCTCGCGAAGGGCGGCCGCATCGAGCATCTGCTCGGCCAGAAGCTTCTTCAGCTTCGCGTTCTCCTCCTCCAGGACCCTCAGCCGCTTCGCCTCGGAAACGTCCATGCCGCCGAATTTGGCCTTCCAATTGTAGATCGTCGCTTCGGAGACCCCGTGCTTGCGAGCTAGGTCGGCCGTCTTCGCTCCGACCTCATGCTCCTTCAACACCGCGATAATCTGCTCTTCTGTGAACCTTGCTCGCTTCATCTGTCCGTCCTTCTTCGGGCCGGACTCTAACTCCTACTGGAGGAAATACTCAGTGGCAGGTCAACGCTCGACGCATCGACAGCGAACGTCATTTTGACAACTTCTTCTTGCCCGCCTCGAACGCTTCCTGATCTTTCGGGTCGGCAAGCTTAAACCAAGAGCCGGGTGCATACGTGGCGATAAGCTTGGCAAAGAACGATTGTGGCTCCCAATCTTGCCCTTCGCGCTTCTCGAAAATGATGACTTCGTCGCGGGTGAAATAACTAGGTCCGGGAACATTGCAGTCGACCGAAAGCTCGACGCGCCACAGCCCGCCCTTCGCGGTTTGCTGCTCATCTATCCTCGGCGAGTAATGCACTCCAACCGGCTCGTCGATAGAACAGCGGCCACGCCGCAGAAGATCGCCCAACTTGCCCTGCGCGGTGGTTACGAAGTTGAAGTTGGCGGGATTATGCAGAAAGTGACGGTTCACGCCGCTTTCGTCGTTTGTCACTTCGTCCGCAATGAGCGAGAGTGCGAACGCTTGCCAGCCTAGTTCCATCGGCCTTGCATACGGCGCCACAATTTTCATTGTGCCATCGGGCGCCACCTCCCACGTGACCGTGTACTCTTCCTTTGTTTTATCGGCCCGGTGTTTGGCCCACGAAAAGATAACTGGCTCGCCCGAGTCGGTCTTTTGACCAACCTCCCATCCCCTGGGGATGAAGTGTGCTACCTTTGAGACCTTAGTGAAGATTTGCTCCGCTGTCTCACCATCCTGTGCTCGCCAGGTTGATTTGACCTTATCGATAAGCGTATTGTCGCTCGTACGAACACCCTCGCTCTTACCGGCCAGCCCACCCGGCAAAATGAACCATACGCCAAGGCCGACACTGAGCTGGTCCCGCAAATCTGAACAGCGCGATAAGTGGAGTTTCTGCCTGACGGCGGGCAAGATTGACCCGCGAA
>NZ_QZMV01000009.1:0-105000 GCF_003957705.1 Bradyrhizobium sp. LVM 105
CGGGGCGTGGCGCCGAAGGAGGTCAAGAGCTCGGACATCTATTGGGGCGCGATGCCCTGGATCGGCCTGCAGGCGATCATGGTTGCGGTCGTCATTGCATTCCCGATTACGGTCACCGGATTGCTGGACGCTCCCAGGAAGGTGGATCTGGACAAGATCAAGATCGAAATTCCGGAGATCGAGCTGCCGCCGCCGGTATCCGATCTCGGGCAACCCAGGAACTAAGGGACGTCCACCGAGGCACTGCGCGGTTCGCCAACCCGGACGTCCGACACTCTCTGTCTTTCGCGCTGCCGCTGGAGATGAGCGGACATCATATGCGCGTTCTTCGAAGCATGATCTTGCGGGGACATGCCCGAGGCCCAAGGGATTGGGTCGTCGTCGCTCAAAACGGCAACGGCTGGGTCAATCGACCGACGGGCAAAGATTCTCCTTTACAGAAATTCGGATTTAGCGTAGATGTTGCCCACCTTGATCCTGCGAAGAGGGGCGGTCGTACGTCGTCACGAGCCGCGGATCGGGCTGCGGTGGACGCATTGGCGCCGTCGCGGATGCGAGATGCAGGGCGGGGTGATGGATTGAGCCGATCCCCGTGAGCTTTTCGCAAGCCGCGTTGTACGAACGGCGCGCAAGCGTACGGCAAAACCGTGTGGTCCTGGCCGTCGTTGCTACGGTCAAGCCTTGCGGAGGCGACATGGCGCCAACCGGCGCAATGCCGGCGACTTCCGTGAGGCGAGGGAGGCCAGAAGGAAAGTTCGGCTCCCGGGAGAGCACGGCATAAGCCGTCCGACCATCGCGCAGGGAAGGCCGTGTGTTCGGCTACACCTGTATGCTGCTGTGCGGTTCTTCCTGCGTGTGCATTTCGCGCAGCGGACCGCGGGTGCCGGCCGGCACCCGGCCTTCCTTGCGCCCTTTTCTCCAAGGAGGGCGTGACGAGAAGCACAAAACTCGGGCGAATCGCGCCGCGAGAACGTGCAGGCGTGTCTGCGAGAGGAAATACGAATTGGATGACGACGCTGTTGCGTCACTGACGCGTCAAATGGTGCGGAGAGAGCAATTACATCTCACTCTCGTGCCCCGGACGCAGCGCAGCGTCCCCCCGGCGATGCGAAGCATCGGCCGGTGCGGTGCGCTGCAGAGCCGGGCCCATCTCGCCGCGCAGTGCCGTGCCGCTCTGGGTCCCGGCTCGGCGCCGCAACGCTGGCGCGTTCCGGCTTGTCCGGGACACGGAGTGCTCACGTGGGGGCGCTCGCAATTGCGCGCTTCACTCCGCCGCCACCATCTGCTGCGTGCGCCACTGGCCGAGCAGGGCGCGGAGCGAGGCCGGCTTGACCGGCTTGTTGAGCACCGCGACCTTCTCGTCGCGGGCGGCGATCTGCACGGCGGGGCTGCGGTCGGCCGTGATCAGGATCGCGGGGATGCCGTCGCCGAAACGGCGGCGGATCTCGCGGATCGCGGCGATCCCGTTGCCGCGATCGAGATGATAGTCGACCAAGAGGCCGGTGACGCGGCGGCCGGCGGTTTCGATCGCGGCGATCGCGCCTTCGGGATCGGCGACCGCGATCACCTCGGCGTCCCACGCCTTCAGCAGCGTCCGCATGCCGTCGAGGATCGCCGGGTCGTTCTCGATGCAGACGATCAGTGCGCCCGAGATCGGCGTGTGCGCCAGCGGCGTCGCGCTGGTTACGGCCGCGGTGTGGGTGATCGCCTTCGCCGTCGGCACCGTCACGGAGAACACCGAGCCGCCGCTTGCGGTCCCGTCGATGGCGATGCCGTGCTTGAGCACCCGCGCCAGCCGTTCGACGATCGAGAGCCCGAGGCCGAGGCCGCGCGCGATGCGCGCGCCCTGCTCCAGGCGATGAAATTCCTTGAAGATCTCGCCGCGCTTGATCGGCGGGATGCCGACCCCGGTGTCGTAGACGCAGATCTTGAGCGAAGGGCCCTGGCGGCGACAGCCGACCAGCACGCGGCCGCGCGGGGTGTATTTGATCGCGTTCGAGATCAGGTTCTGCAGCAGGCGCCGCAGCAGGAGCCGATCCGATTCGACCGGCAGCGAGCAGGGCACGAAGACGAGCTCGAGGCCCTTGGCGCGCGCGATCGGTGCGAACTCGATCTCCAGCGAGCGCATCAGATCGGCCATCTTGAAGCTCGAGATCGAGGTCGTCATCGCGCCGGCGTCCAGCCGCGAGATGTCCAGCAGCGCGCCCAGGATCTCTTCGATCGCCTGCAGCGATTCGTCGATGTTCTCGACCAGCCGGGTCTCCTCGCCGCTGTGCTGGCGCTCGACCAGGCTCGTGACATAGAGCCGGGCCGCGTTCAGCGGCTGGAGAATGTCGTGGCTGGCGGCGGCGAGGAAGCGGGTCTTGGAGATGCTGGCGTCTTCCGCCGCGCTCTTGGCCAGGGCGAGCTCGGAATTCAGCCGCGTCAGCTCCTCGGTACGGTCGCGCACGCGCTTTTCCAGCGTCGCGTTGGCGCGCTCCAGCGCTTCGGCCGCCTCGAAGCTGGGCGTGACGTCGGTGAAGGTGATGACGAAGCCGCCGCCCGGCATGCGGTTGGTGAGCACCTCAATCACCATATGGCGTTCCGGCAGGCGTTCGAGATACGGCTCGCTGTCGGTGGTGTAGGCCGCGAGCCGCTGCTCGATCATCGCCTCGCTGTCGGCCTGACGGTCCGGACCGCCGACGTCCATGAATTCCAGGATCTCGCGCAGGGGCGTGCCGAACTGGACGATGTGCGGGGGCACATTGAGGAGATCGCCGAACTGCCGGTTGGAGCAGATCAGCTGCAGGTCGGCATCGAACACCGCGATGCCCTGGCGGACGTGGTTGAGCGCGGTCTGCAGGATCTCGCGGTTGAAATGCAGCGCCGCGTGGGAATCGTCGAGCAGCTTCAGCGCGGCCTTGGCCGAAACCGTCCGCTTGCGCAGCAGCAGCGACATCACGAGGCGGGAGGAGGCGGCGCCAATCGAGGAGGCGATCAGGTGCTCGGCGTGCTGCAACAGCTCGAAATCGGCTGGCGCTCCGGACTCCAATCGCAAATTGCGCCGCGCGGAGAACGCCTCGAAGGAATGCCGCGCACGGTCGGGTCCGAGATATTGCGCCACCGTGGTCTGGATGTCCTGCACGGTGACGGTGGTGCGCCAGCGGCGGAAACTCGGGGAGATCGGCGCAAGCGTATCGGGCACGAACAGATCGGCCTGCAACAGCTCGATGGACGAGGGCCTTCGCGCCAGCGACAGCAGCACATAGGTCAGGATGTTGAGCGATAGCGACCAGATGACGCCGTGCATCAGCGGCGGCAGGTCGGAGCCGAACAGCGCCCGCGGCCGCAGTGCCTCGATGCCGAACGGGCCGTGCTGGAGCAACAGGATGCCCGATGTCGAGGAATCCATGAAGCTCGGCATGAACAGCGTGTAGAGCCACACCGCGAAGCCGACCAGCATGCCCCCGATCGCGCCGCGCGCGGTGGCGCGCCGCCACAGCAGTCCGCCGAAGAAGCTCGGGGCAAGCTGGGCGATGGCGGCAAAAGAGAGCAGGCCGATCGCCGCGAGCTGGGTATTGCCGAGCGCGCGGTAGTAGAAATAGGCCATCACCATGATGGCGAAGATCGCGAGCCGCCGCGAGCGCAGCAGGAAGTTGCTGAAATCGGCGCCGCCGGTCCGCCCCTCAGGCCGCCGCTGCAGCACCAGGGGCACCACGAGGTCGTTCGAGACCATGATGGAGAGCGCGACGCATTCCACGATCACCATCGCGGTCGCCGCGGACAGGCCGCCGACGAACACGACGACGCTGAGCAGATCCGCACCTCCCTCCATCGGCAACGCCAGCACGTACATATCGGGTTCGGCCGCGCCGAATGGGAAGGTGACGAGGCCGGCGAGCGCGATCGGGATCACGAACAGATTGATGGCGACGAGGTAGAGCGGGAACAGCCAGCGCGCGCGGCCGACCTCGGCGTCGGAGGAGTTCTCGACCACACTGACGTGAAACTGGCGCGGCAGCAGCATGATCGCGCAGAGCGACAGCAGCGTCATGGTGAGGAAGTTGCCGATCGACGGCGAGTAGTTGATGGCGCGCACCGCCTCCGGCGTCTTCATGGCGCGCTCCATCAGCTCCTGCGGCGAGAACATCCAGAAGGTGACGAAGATGCCGGCGGCGAGGAAGGCGACCAGCTTGATGATGGATTCGGTCGCGACCGCCAGCATCAGGCCGTGCTGGTGCTCGGTGGCGTCGGTCTGCCGGGTGCCGAACAGCACGGCGAAGGCCGCCATTGCCAGCGTCACCATCAGCGCGACGTCGCCGACGATCGGAATGTGGGAGAAGGCCTGGTCCTCGCTCAGGATCGTCTCCAGCGAGGAGGCGACCGCCTTGAGCTGAAGCGCGATGTAGGGCACCGAGCCGATGATCGCGATTCCGGCGACGGTGGCCGCCACCGCCTGGCTCTTGCCGTAGCGGGCCCCGATGAAGTCGGCGATCGAGGTGATGTTGTGGGCTTTCGCCAGCTGGATCACGCGGCGCAGGACGCCGGCGCCGAGCCCGATCATCAGGATCGGGCCGACATAGATGGCGAGGAAGTCGGTCGAGGTGCGGGTGGCGAAGCCGACCGAGCCGAAGAAGGTCCAGGAGGTGCAATAGATCGCCAGCGACAGCGGATAGATCAGCCCGGGGGTGCGACCGCGCCCGGCCGGCGAGCGGCGGTCGCCATGGCTCGCCACCAGAAACAGAAAGCCGATATAGCCGAAGGCCGCGGCGATCACGCCCCAGTCGTGCAGCATGGCGAGCACGCTTCTCCTGGGCGCCGGTGGCGCCCGAGCTCATTTTCCCTGCGAACCTAGCGCGTTGGACGGGGCGAGGCGACAGCGAAATGCCGGGCTGGGGCGGGAACTGGGGTTGTCGTTAAGTGGGCGGTGTTGGCGGACCTGCCGAGGAAGTCGCCGTGTGGCACCCCCCTCCCTGACCCTCCCCCACAAGGGGGGAGGGAACGGAGAGAGCGTCGATTGTCGCGACGGAGACGAGACAGAGTGGGGTGGCAGATCAAAGTAAGGCGGGCACACCTGTCTCGCTCCCTCCCCCCTTGCGGGGGAGGGTCGGGGAGAGGGGTAGCCACGGGCTCGATAGAAGTTAGCTCCAAGGAGAGGCGAACAGCCTACTCCGCCGCCAGCGACTTGGCGCGCAGCGGCAGGCCGAGGCGGTCCCACACCTGCAGCAGGGCTTCGGCGAGCTGATCGATCAGGCCGTCGTCGTGATAGGGCGAGGGCGTGATGCGCAGCCGCTCGCTGCCCTTGGCGACCGTCGGATAATTGATCGGCTGGATGTAGATGCCGTGCTCCTCGAGCAGGAGATCGGACGCCTGCTTGCACTTCTCGGGATCGCCGACGAACAGCGGCACGATGTGGGTGTCGCTCGACATCACAGGCAGCCCGGCGGCGTTGAGGATCGCCTTGACGCGAGCGGCGCGATCCTGGTGGCGCTCGCGCTCCCAGTTCGAGGCCTTCAGATGCTTGATCGCGGCGGTCGCGGCTGAGCAGATCGCCGGCGGCAGCGCGGTGGTGAAGATGAAGCCCGGCGCATAGGAGCGCACGGCATCGATGATCTGGCCGTTGGCGGCGATGTAGCCGCCGAGGCAGCCGAACGCCTTGGCGAGGGTGCCCTCGAGAACGTCGATGCGGTGCATGACGCCGTCACGCTCGGCGATGCCGCCGCCGCGCGAGCCGTACATGCCGACGGCGTGGACCTCGTCGACATAGGTCATCGCACCGTATTTCTCGGCGAGATCGCAGATCTTGGCGAGCGGGGCGACGTCGCCGTCCATGGAATAGAGGCTTTCGCAGACGATCAGCTTCGGGCGGTTCGGGTCGGCCGCCTTCAGCAGCTCCTCGAGATGCGCAACGTCGTTGTGGCGGAACACGACCCGCTCGCAGCCCGACTGGCGAATGCCCTCGATCATCGAATTGTGGTTGAGCTCGTCCGACAGAATGAGACAGTTCGGAATGAGCTTTGCGATGGTCGGAATGCCGGTCTGGTTCGAGACATAGCCCGAAGTGAACAGCAGCGCGGCTTCCTTGCCGTGGAGATCGGCAAGCTCGGCCTCGAGCTGGACCAGCGGATGATGCGTGCCGGCGATGTTGCGGGTGCCGCCGGCCCCGGTGCCGACGCGCGTCGCGGTCTCGACCATGGCGCCGACCACCTTCGGGTGCTGGCCCATGCCGAGATAGTCGTTGGAGCACCAGATCACGACGTCGCGCTTGCCCTTGGGCGAGTGCCAGACCGCGTGCGGGAACCGGCCGGCCGTGCGCTCGAGGTCCGCGAATACGCGGTAGCGCCGCTCGGCGTGGAGACGATCGAGGGCGGAATCGAAGAACTGGTTGTAATCCATCGGCAAGACCTGCAACGGAACCCGGCCACGGCGGCCGCTCATTTTTAGAGCTTTTCCAGCTCCAATGTCTATGCGCCAGCACACATTTGGTGCGAGCTGCGCGGGTATATTGATAGCGTCGCCTCGCAGGCGATAGTTGATGTGGATCAAACGCCTAACGCGTGCCCGCCGCCGTTGACCGCGGCCCCTGCCAAAGCCGGAGACCGCTGCGGCCGGCTTGGACATTTTGTCCATGGGCCGCCCTGCGTCCATGATGGCCGAGCCGGTCGCGCCGATCTCGTCGTCTTGTTTTCGTCGGGACGCGGATCGGTGCCCGCCAAGCTCATGCGAAAGGACGCCCGATGAAACGTGTCATGATCCTCAACGGTCCCAACCTCAATATGCTCGGCATCCGCGAGCCGCATATCTATGGCACGACGACGCTCGCGGAGGTCAACGCGAGCTGCGCGGACGTGGCGGCCAAGCTCGGCCTCAAGCTCGCCTTCCACCAGTCCAACCACGAGGGCGTGCTCGTCGACCTGATCCAGTCGGCGCGGCAGGATGCCGACGCCATCGTCATCAATCCGGCCGGCTTCTCCTTCACCTCGGTCGCGATCATGGACGCGATCAAGACGTTCGAGGGCCCGGTGCTGGAAGTCCACATCTCCAACATCCACGCCCGCGACGAATATCACCGCCACTCCAAGATCTCGTTCGTGGCGACCGGGGTGATCTGCGGCCTGGGTCCGTTCGGCTATATCGCGGCGCTGCACGCCATCGCGAACATGAAGTGAGATGGTTCCACAAACTCGTCATGCCCGGGCTTGTCCCGGGCATCCACGACCTCGTTCTCTCGCGTGGAAGAACGTGGATGGCCGGGACAAGCCCGGCCATGACGACAACGTCTACGTCGTCCTGAATTGCAGCACGCCGTCCTTCGTCTCGGCCGTCAGCCGGCCCTCGACGATCATGTAGTTGACATGGGCGACCAGCTCGCCGGCGGCAAAGCCCATCTGGTGCTCGTCGAGCACATGCTTGTTGAACACCACAGGCACCAGGGCGCGCGAGGTCTGCGGCAGCTCGCGGCAGGCTTCCGCGATCAGGCGGCAGCGCTCTTCATGGTGGTCGGCGAGCTGCTTGATGCGCGTCTTCAGTCCGTAGAACGGCACGCCGTGGCCGGGCAGCACCAGCACGTCATAGGGCAGCGTCGTGGTGAGGCTGGCGAGCGAGGCCAGGTATTCGCCGAGTGAATTCTGATCGGGCTCGACCGCCCAGACGCTGACATTGGGCGAGATCTTGCTCAGCACCTGGTCGGCGGAGAGGAACAGCTTGTCGTCGGCGCAATACAGCATCACCTGGTCGAGCGCGTGGCCGCCGCCGGTGATCACCTTGAAGCGGCGCGTGCCGATGACGACGTCGTCGCCATGGGAGATGCGGCGGTAGGAGGGCGGCAGCACCGAGACGCGCTTGAGATAATCCTGGCCGCGGCCCAGCAGCTTTTCGGTGAGCGACTCGTCCATGCCGTGGCGGCGGAAGAACAGCCGCTGCGCCTCCTGCCGCTCCGCGGTGCCGCGGTTCTGGTGATAGACCGATTGCAGATACTCGACCTGCGACATCACCAGCGGGCAGTTGAACCGCTCGACCACCCAGCCCGCAAGTCCGACATGGTCGGGATGAGAGTGGGTGACGATCAGGCGCGTGATGTTGACGCCTTTCAGCGGCCCGTCGAACAGCTTGGTCCAGGCCTCGATCGTCTCCTCGTTGCCGAAGCCGGTATCCACCATCGCATAGCCGTCGCCGTCGGCGAGCAGGTAGATGTTCACGTGGTTGAGGCGGAACGGCAGCTTCAGCCGCGCCCACAACACCCCGGGCCTGACTTCGACGATCTCGTCGTGGCCGGGATGCTGGTCCCAGGGATAGCGCAGCGCCTCGGCCGAGGACGGTGCGGTGTCGGTTTTCGCGTTCATGCTACCCGCTTAAACCCAGCGCGCGCGGTGCGCCAGCCGAAAAAGGACGGGGCGGGGTCTGCGCATGGCGGTCATACCGGGGGCTTTTTCCGTGATGTGGGACTGCGAGACGCGGGCTCACCCCGACCCTCTCCCGCAGGCGCAGGGCAATCGCATATGGCGCTTTGCGGGACCTGAGCGCGCGCCTCGTCCTTCGAGACGCTTGCTACGCAAGCTCCTCAGGATGAGGCTAAGCAGCATTGGTGCCCGTTGAAACTCGTGCCAAGCACCCGCATCCTCATCCTGAGGGCCCGCCAACGGCGGGCGTCTCGAAGGATGGCCACAGGCGAGATCGGCTCCATATGCGATTGCCCTGCCCGCAGGCGGGAGAGGAAGCGCAGTGCCGATGCCGCGGCGTTCTACGCCGCCCGCATGTTGTTGAGGAACGCGTCGATCTCTCCGCGCAGCAGGTCGGCCTCGCGCCGCAGCGCGTCGGAGGCGCCCAGCACTTCGCTCGCCGCGGCGCCGGCTTCGGCGGAGGCGGTGGAGACGCCGACGATGTTGCTGGAGACTTCGCTGGTGCCGCCGGCCGCATGCTGGATGTTGCGCGCGATCTCGCGGGTGGCGGCGCCCTGCTCCTCGACCGCGGCCGCGATCGTCGTGGTCACGTCGTTGATCTCGCCGATGATCCGGCCGATGCCCTGGATGGCGCCGACCGCCGAGGTCGTGATGTCCTGCATGCTGGCGATCTGGGTGCGGATTTCCTCCGTCGCCTTGGCGGTCTGGCTCGCCAGGCTCTTCACCTCGGAGGCGACCACGGCGAAGCCGCGGCCCGCCTCGCCCGCACGCGCCGCCTCGATGGTGGCGTTGAGCGCGAGCAGATTGGTCTGCGAGGCGATGGTCTGGATCAAATCGACCACGACGCTGATGCGGCTCGCGCTGTCGGCGAGGCTCTGCACCGTGGCGTCGGTCGCGCCGGCTTCGTCGACCGCCTTCTTGGCGATCGCGGCCGAGGTCACGACCTGCTTGCTGATTTCCTCGATCGAGGACGACAGCTGCTCGGTGCCCGACGAGACGGTCTGCACGTTGACCGAGGTCTCCTCGGCGGCGGAGGCGACCGCGTTGACCAGCGCGTTGGACTGGTCGGCGGTGGTCGACATGCTCTGCGCGGTCGACTGCATCGAATTGGCCGACTGCGCCAGGTTGTCGAGCGCGGAGCGTACCGTGTTCTCGAACTCGGCGATCTTCGCTTCCATGCGCGCGGCGCGCTCGGCCTTGGCGATGCGGTCCTTGTCCTGCTCGCTGGCGAGCGCCCGGGCTTCGATCATGCTGTCGCGGAACACGGTCAGCGTGTCGTTCATCGCGCCGATCTCGTCCTTGTGCTTGGCGCGCGCGATCTCGGTGTCGAGATCGCCGGCCGAGAGCAGCTGCATGGCGCGCTGCAGGCCGGTGATCCGGCGCAGGATGTTGCGGCCGACATAGAGC
Source organism: Bradyrhizobium sp. LVM 105 (assembly GCF_003957705.1). Taxonomy (NCBI): domain Bacteria; kingdom Pseudomonadati; phylum Pseudomonadota; class Alphaproteobacteria; order Hyphomicrobiales; family Nitrobacteraceae; genus Bradyrhizobium; species Bradyrhizobium sp. LVM 105. The sequence goes on from NZ_QZMV01000009.1 coordinate 9,786, forward strand.
CAGACGAACAGCGCCGAGCCGACCAGCATCAAGGCCCCGAGCGCCAGCATCACGGTCGTCGCGAGCGAGGTCTCCTGCTGCGCCTGGGAGGTCGAGGCGTTGGTCTCCTTCTGCACGCCGTCGACGAGCTGCTGCACGCTGATGCCGAGGCCGACATTGAGCTTGCGGGTCTCGTCCAGGATGGTCTGGCCGTAGTCGATGGAGTCTAGCTCCTTCTCACGCAGATTGAACACGCCGGTCTTGCCGGTGCCGAGCGCCAGCAGCTTCTCCGCCGTCTCGCGCAGCATCTTGTTGCCCTGGTTGTCCGGCAGCAGATCGAGGTTGGATCGCAGGCGGCCCTGTGCCGTCTTGAATTCCTTCTGGATGTCGTCGAGCTTGTCGCTGCTGTTGGCCGACAGCGCCGCGCTCATGTCGGCGGCCGCGAGATTGCCGCTGGCGACGACGTTGCCGAGCTGCCCGACGGTCTGCGCGGCGTCGGAGGCATCCGCGGCGGACAGGTCGGCCGAGCCGAGAATGGCGTTGACCCGGGTCTGCGCGTCGAGCATCGCCGGGCTGGCCGCGCCGACGAAGGCGCCCTGCGCGCTGCGCAGCGCGTCATATTGCTTGTCGTGAAGGGCAGCGATATCCAGCCGTTCGCGGGCCGCCTTGGCCAGGCTCTGGGCCGCCTCGTTGATGCTCTTCATCGTCTCGCTCAGTCCGGAGACGACGGTCTTGTCGCCGCCGAGCTGGATGATCTCGGTCAGCTTTTGCTGCGTCTGCTCCTGCAATTCCTTGAGCTTCTTGGTGCGCTCGTTGAGGGCTTCCTCGCTTTGCGCCGCGAGCAGCGCCGGTCCCTGTGCCGCAAGGCTCGCGCTCAGCGCCGACAATTGCAGGCTGGCGGTCAGGCGCGGAATGTCCCGTCCGCTCAGCTCGGTCATGCGTCCGCCGAGATTCTGCAGCGCCAGGCCGGCGCCGGCTGCGATCACGAGGCCCATGCCCGCGATCACCGCGAACGCCGCAAACAGGCTGCCGCGCACGCCCCATGTCGGCATCTTGAATCGACCAAGCAAACGGCCAACGCCCAGACGGATCGCCATCGAAAATTCCCCCAACGTTCTTGCTTCTCTTTGTGGCCGGCAGTATCGGCACCGCCGGTTAAAAAAATCGCAATATCCGCAAACGGTTGCGTCTGTTCCGCAGGGCGAAAAAAGAAGGGCCGGCGACAGCGCCGGCCCTTCCTCATGGTAAAGTTGCGGTAACCGATCAGTAGCGCGCGACCGCTGGGCTTGCCCAGTTGAAGCGGTAATTGACGCCCGCCTTGATGGTGTGGTCGTCGGTGGTGAAGTTGCCGGTGCCGACAAGCGGACCCGCGGTGAAGTGCGCGTCGCCGAAATTGTAATATTGGTACTCGGCCTTGGCCGACCAGTTCGGGGCGAACATGTATTCGAGGCCGGCGCCGACGGTGTAGCCGTTGCGGTGATCGCCCGTGATGACGAAGCCGGTCGGCACGCCGCCGACGGTCACCTTCTCGTTGTTGTCCGAATAGGCATAGCCGCCCTTCACGTAGACGAGGCCGGGGCCCCAGGTGTAGCCGACGCGGCCGGTGATCGAGCCGAGACCGCGCTGGTCGTTGGTGTAGGCGATGCCGCCCGGAAACACGGCGCCGACGCTGCCGGAGAGCCAGGAATATTGGCCCTCGACGCCGACCACGACATTGGGGTGGAACTGCCAGTCCGCACCGACCTGCACGCCGCCGAGGAAACGGCCGTTGCCGTTGTTGCCGGTGGAGAGGCCGCTGAAATTGTTGTCGCTGGAGAAGGCGCCGCCGACATGGCCGCCGATATAGAAACCGGTCCAGTTGTAGATCGGCGCGGCATAGGCCGGCGCGGGCGACTTGTAATAGTTGCGGTTGCCGAGATCGGCGCCGACGGCCGGTGCGGCCGCGCCCATCGCGAGCAGCGCCACGGTCGCAAACAGAATCTTCTTCATCGTCTTGAACTCCAGCACTCAATGTCCCGGCAGGCGCGCTTTCCGCGCCGGCGTTGGTTTTGCAGATAGCTCGCTTTTGATGAAAATGCTGTCACATGCGTGGCACAGCGAGACCCAACCTAACTTATTGGGCTGCAATTGATTTTCGTGCTTAATACCGACTTAAGAAATGCTGAAGGAAGGTTTAACGCCGCAGCGTCTCGGTAACGTCCATGCGCACTTCGTTAACCTAGCCGCCGGCGCGCCTCGTCCCGCATCTGCTGGCGGAACGCCGCGCGCTTCGCAGGTCGGTCCTCCTCGCGCACGTCATGGCGGTCGAAGATGTCGAACTTCTCCAGGATCGGATAGCGCTCGCTCGCCATGGCGAGCACGCGCAGCACCTTGGTCGCCGAGGGCGTCGGGCCGCTCACCTCCCAACGCCGGATGGTGTCGGCGCCGCCTTTCTCCGGTAATCCGCAGAGCTTCGCCATGTCGACCGCGGTGAGCTTCCGCTCGAGGGCGTCGGAGAGGTCGGCGCGGAGTTGCTTCAGTTCAGGGCCGGTCATGTCGCCTCAATCCGCGAAGTCGATGAGGCCAATGCACTAACGCTGATTCGGGTCCATCCGAAGGCGGACCGGGCACCTTCCCCCCGCGCACGGAGTTATGAACGGGGCGGCCCTGGATATCGTCCGCTGAATGGACACATAGCGACAAGGGCGCCAGCTTCGAAGGGATCAGCCATGATGGGATTCAAATTCACTGGCATCAAATTCGCCATTGCCGCCTTCATCGGGGCCGGACTTCTGCTCGCGCCGTTCGCGGCTGAGGCGAAGAAGCAGCGCTCGAGCAGACAATACGGCGCTGGCGTGGTGGCTCCGAACTATGGCGGCGCCGCGTCGCCGGCGGCGCAGCCGAGGGCGTCCTACGGCTCGTCCGGACCGTCGGTCGGCACGGTCACGGCGCCGTCGATCGGATCGTACAATTGGCCGTCGGTCGGCGTGACCAATTCCGTTCCGACCTGGAACAACACCACCCGATAGAGCGATGCCGATCAGCGGATGCCGGCAAGGCGCGAACAGCTAAATTCCGCGGCGGACCTGTTGACCGATCACGCAGCGCCATGCTGCCAGTCGCTCGGTCGGATGCTGGTTCATCCAGTCGGCGAGCTGCGGCGCGCCCATCAGGCAGGACTGCAGCGAGACCTCGGCAAAATCCGAGGTGGTGACGATCTGCTCGTGACAATTGGTCGGAGAAGCGAGACTGCAAAGTACCGCGATGATCTTGATCACGATCGGGTGCTCCCGTCGCCGACGAACGCCCGGCCAAGCGGCGCCTTATCCTGACCTGCGCCGGCCGGATCAGCCGAAGGAAAGATACTGTCGTAGATGGCGCGCGCCTCCTGGATGAGACGCATCCGCTCGCGCTCGGACTTCGAGACAAATCGAATAACTTCGCCCATGTTGGCTCCGTATCAATTGGCATCCGTTATCAGATGACGTAAATCATTCCATCGCGATCTATGGTGCCGGCTTCGCCTTTGAAACGCCCGGCCGATCACGACGGAATAAAAAACGCGTGAGCGTACCCGTGCATCTCAAAACATCCGGCGACCTGATGCGCCGGGTTGAGAAGCCGCTCACCACCTCATATTCGTTGCAAAGGCCCCTTAGCACCGTGCGAGCGAATGCTGGTGCCAGCCTTGCTCCCTGCCTTCATCAGCAAGGATCAGTCCGGAAAGCAAATGCCGTTGGTCCGAATATGTTTCACCTTCGGGGCATGCAAGTTCTTTGGAACCAGCCCGAGATTTGCGGTCTGATGCGGGCAGTGTTCACGCCGCCGGCGCGCGCTCTTTCCGTCCCGGCACCGCCGCCAGCAGCTCGCGCGTATAGGCATGCTCCGGCGCGGCGAACAGCTGTGCCGTCGGCTTCAGCTCGACGATGGCGCCGCGCTGCATCACCGCGATGCGGTCGCAGATCTGGGCGGCGACGCGCAAGTCGTGGGTGATGAACAGCATGGAGAGGCCGAGGCGTGCCTTGAGGTCTTCGAGCAGCCTCAAGACTTGCGCCTGCACGGAGACGTCGAGTGCGGAGACGGCTTCATCCGCGACGATGATCTCCGGCTCGAGCGCCAGCGCGCGCGCAATGCCGATACGCTGGCGCTGGCCGCCGGAGAATTCGTGCGGATAGCGTTCGAGTGCGCCGGCATCGAGGCCGACCATCTTGAGCAGGTCGCGGGCGCGATCGAACGCCGCCTTCGGATCGAGGCCGGCCGCGATCGGGCCGGCGGCGATGATGTGGCCGATCTTGCGGCGCGGATTGAGCGAGGCGAACGGATCCTGGAAGATCATCTGGATGCGATGGCGCTCGGCGCGCAGCGCCTTGCCGGAGAGTGAGGTGAGATCGGTCTCGCCGATCCGCACCGTGCCGCGGTCAGCCTCGATCAGCCGCACCACGAGGCGCGCCACCGATGATTTTCCGGAGCCGGATTCGCCGACGAGGCCGAGCGTCTCGCCCTTGAGGATGTCGAAATTGACCGCGCGCGCGGCATCGACCCGGCGGTCCTCGCGAAACCAGCCGCCTGATGTCACGTAGGTCTTGTCCAGACCGATCACCTCGACCGCCCTGGCCTGACCGTCGAGGGGCTTGCGTGCCGGCGGATTTATCGAGGGGACGGCGGCGAGCAGCGCCTTGGTGTAGTCGTGCTGCGGCTCGTTGAAGACGGCAGAGGCCGGGCCTTCCTCCACCACCTTGCCATGGCGGAGCACCACGACCTGGTCGGCGATGTCGGCGACCACGCCGAAATCGTGCGTGATGAACATCACCGCCATGTTGCGGTCGCGCTGGAGGTTGCGGATCAGCTTGAGAATCTGCGCCTGCGTGGTGACGTCGAGCGCGGTCGTCGGCTCGTCCGCGACCAGCACCGCGGGCTCGAGCGCGAGCGCCATCGCGATCATGGCGCGCTGCCGCTGGCCGCCGGAGAGCTGGTGCGGATAGGCGCGGACGATGCGCTCAGGGTCGGGCAGGCCGACCTCGCGCGCCAGCGCCAGCGCCTTGGCGCGCCGCTGCTTCGGCGTCAGCAGGCCGTGTGCCTCGAACATCTCCGCCATCTGGTCGCCGATCCGCATCAGCGGATTGAGCGCGGTCATGGGTTCCTGAAAGATCATCGCCAGCCGGCGGCCGCGCAGGTCGCGCCAGCCGTCCTCATCGAGCTTGAGCAGGTCGCGGCCTTCGAACTGGATCTCGCCGGCGGCGACAGACACCGTATCAGGCAACAGGCCCATCAGCGCATGTGCGCACATCGACTTGCCGGAGCCGGACTCGCCGACGACGCAGACGATCTTGCCGGGGCGCAAGTCCAGCGAGACGCCGTCGACCGCGAAGGGCCGCTCGGCGCCCTTCGGCAGCGCGATCCTGAGGTTCCTGATGGAGACGGCAGGCGGGGCGGTCAGCATCAGCGTCCCTCCCGCGACAGGCGCGGATTGAGCGCGTCGTTGAGGCCTTCGCCGATCAGGTTCAGCCCGAGCACGGAGATCAGGATGGCGATGCCGGGAAACACCGTGATCCACCACGCCTGGCGGATCACGGTGCGGCCGGCGCCGACCATGTAGCCCCAGGAGATCAGATTGGGATCGCCGAGGCCGAGGAAGGACAGCGAGGATTCCAGGAGAATCGCGGTCGCCACCATCAGCGAGGCCAGCACGATCACCGGCGACAGCGCGTTGGGCAGGATCTCGCGCAGGATGATCCAGGTGTTGCTCTGTCCGGTGACGATTGCCGCCTGGACATATTCGCGCGTGCGCAGCGACAGCACCTCGCCGCGCACGAGGCGGGCGACCGGCGGCCAGCTCACCACCGCGATCGAGGCTACGATAGAATAGATCGAAGGCTGCAGGATCGCGACCAGCACGATCGCGAGCGCGAAGCTCGGAATGGTCTGGAAGAACTCGGTGAAGCGCATCAGGGCGTCGTCGACCCTGCCGCCGAAATAGCCGGCCATCGCGCCGATGGGAATGCCGACGACCAGCGCGACCAGTGTCGAGACGAGACCGACCAATAGCGAGACACGTGCGCCGAAAATCATGCCGGCAAAGACGTCGCGGCCGAGCGCGTCGGTGCCGAGCGGCACGGCGCCGAGCGTGAAGGGCGGCAGGAACGGCCGCTGCACCATGCGCCATGGCGAGTTCGGAAACAGCATCGGTCCGAACAATGCGACGGCGATCGCGAGCAGGAGGATGACGAGCCCGATGACGCCGCTCGGGCTCTTGAACATCGATTTCCAGAACTGTCTCATGAGGCGAATTCGATGCGCGGATCGACCAGGCGATAGACGAGGTCGGTGATGAGGTTGAAGATCAGCACCATGGCGGAGCAGATCACGAACACGCCGAGCAGCAGATTGTAGTCGCGCTGGAGCAGGGCGTCGTACATCAGCCGCCCGATGCCGGGCCAGGCGAACACGGTCTCGGTGATGACGGCGCCGCCGATCAGCGTGCCGGAATGCACGCCGGCGAGCGTCACCACCGGCAGCAGCGCATTGCGCAGCACGTGGCGGCGCTGGATTACGGCGTCGCCAAGGCCTTTCGCGCGCGCGGTCTTGACGAAATCGAGCCGCTTCACCTCCAGCATCGAGGCGCGCGTCATGCGGGTGTAGGTCGCCATGAAGAACAGGCCGAGCGTCATCGCCGGCATGATCAGGTGCTTTGCGACGTCGACCGCGTGGGAAAAGCCGGTGAGGTTGGCGCCGACCGTCTCGTAGCCGAAGCTCGGCAGCCAATCCATGGTGACCGAGAACAGCAGGATACCCATCAGCGCCACCCAGAAGATCGGCATGGCGTAGAAGATCAGCGCAAAGACGGTGATGGCGGTGTCGAGGAAGGTTCCGGCGAAGCGCGCGGCGAAGGTGCCGAAGACAATGCCGAGCATCAGCGAAATCGCAAACGCGGTCAGTGTCAGCAGCAGCGTCGCCGGCAGCCGCTCGCCGATCAGCTTTGCGACCGGCGCCTGCTGGCGGAAGGAGAAGCCGAGGTCGAGGCTGACCACGCCCTTGACGTAGATGAAGAGCTGTTCGGGCAGCGGCTTGTCGAGGCCGAACTTTTCCCGGAGCTGCTTGACGAAGACCTGGTCGCTGGCGCCGGCCTCGCCCGCCATCACGATTGCGGGGTCGCCGGGCGCGAGCCGGATCAGGAAGAAATTGAGGACGACGATCGCGAGCAGGACGATCACGCCCTTCACGACGCGCTGAGAGATGAAGGAGAGCATTTCAAACGGTCATATCTTGGAGCGTGATCTGAAGCCACGTTGACGGTGAGCCCCCTCGCCCCGCTCTTGCGGGGAGAGGGGTGGGGTGAGGGGTTTCTCTCCACACGTGGGAATGCCGATGGACCGGTACCCCCTCACCCGAATATGCGCTTCGCGCACATTCGACCTCTCCCCGCAAGCGGGGAGAGGTGAAAAGAGCAGCGCTCACTTGTCGAGCCATGCGTCCTTGAAGCCGTCATTGACCCCGATCCCCGTGGTGATCAGGTTCTTGACCTTGCAGCGCGTGATGGTCGGAAACTGCAGCTCGAGCATCCAGGCCACCGGCACGTCCTCGACCAGGATCTTCTGCGCCTTCTCGTAGATCTCCTTGCGCTTGGAGTCGGGGGTCGCGACCGCGCCGTCGGCGAACAGCTTGTCGATCTCCGGGTTGGAATAGCCCTCGACGTTGTTGAAGACCTGGCCCTTGGCGATGTTGCTGGAGATATAGTTGCGGCCGACCCCGAGCGCGGGATCGCCGTACTGATAGAGATAGGTGAAGGCGATGTCGTAGTCCCAGTCGCCGATCTTCTGGTTGCCGCCGGCAACGTCGGTGGCGATGGTCTCGATGGTCATGCCGACGTCCTGGAGGTTCTGCTTCACGGCTTCACCCCAGCGTTGCCAGGTCTCGCCATAGGCGAGCGGCAGCAGGCGGATCTTCTCGCCCTTGTAGCCGGCCTCCTTCAGCAGCGCCTTGGCCTTGGCCGGATCGTACGGATATTTCTTCACGTCATCGGTGTAATATTTGATGGTCGAGGCGGACGGGCCGGTCGCGACCTTGCCGAGCCCGTTCCAGATCACGTCCTTGGCGAAATCGCGGTCGATCGCATACATGATCGCCTGCCGCACCCGCTTGTCGGCGAGCGGCCCCTGACGGTTGTTGAGCCACAGCCAGGCCAGCGGCGAGAAGAATTCCCAGCCGGCGCCGGTGACGCAGGTGTCCTTCAGCTTGGACAGCCGCGGCACGTCGAAATTCTCGACCGAGCCGCCGGGCAGCACGTCGACCTTGCCGGTCTCATATGCCACCGAGCGCGCCGCGGCGTCGGGAATGATCTGCCAGTAGATCTCGTCGAGATAGGGCTTGCCCTTCTCGTAATAATTCGGGTTCTTGACCAGGCGGATGAACGAGCCCTTCTGCCATTCCCTGAACATGAAGGGGCCGGTGCCGATGGGCGCGTTGTTGTAGGCGTTGGTCTTCCAGTCGGTGCCTTCATAGAGATGCTTGGGCACCATCGGCATCGAGCCGACCTCGAAGATGCCGAGGAACGGGCCGAACGGCTGCTTCAGCGTGAACACCACTGTGTGAGCGTCGGGTGCCTCGACCTTGTCGACCTGCGCAAGATTGGTGCGGGCGCGCGCATGCGTCTGCTTCAGCATCTCGATCGAGAACAGGACGTCCGCTGCGGTGAAGGGCTTGCCGTCGTGCCAGGTCACGCCCTTCCTGAGCTTGAAGGTGTAGGTCTTGGCGTCCTCGCTGACGCTCCAGCTCTCGGCCAGCTCCGGCTGGGGCTCGAGCTTGGAGCTGTAGCGCAGCAACCCCTCGAAGATGTTGCCCGACACCATCTGGGTCGGACCGTTCTGCACCTGTGCCAGCATCAGGCCGGGCGGCTCAGGCTGGATCACGGCATTGATCACACCGCCTGTCTTCGGCTCTTGCGCCAGAGCCGGGGCCGCAAGGCCGCAAGCCAGGAGGAGACCAAGCAATACTCGTTTTGGCATATCGTAACTTTCTCAAGCGAGGCCGGCCGAAAACGCTTCGCAACGTCCTCGCGCGCAAAGCGACGGCAAGCCCATCCCAGTCCCCATCCGATATCGAGGCTCACATAGTCTCGTTCGGCGCCGCAAGATGAAAGTCTCGACAGCATCAGCACAAAAAATGTACAGCGCGTCCTGTTTTCCCCGTCGGCCTTCGCGCACGGAGCAATCAGGAGGCTTCGGTGTGTCGAGAGTTTTGCGGAGGCGGTGCACAAGCTTGCGCCTGCGACCAAAAGCATCAGGCCGTCATGATGCGTTGAGCGCCCGTCGCAATTCGTCGAGCGCCTCTGCGAGCTGCTCGCGGTGCGCGATATCGTCCCTGGGCATGCCGGCGACGCTGCCGGCGAGTTCACGCAGGATGCCGGCGAGCAGGCCGAAATTGATGTGCAGATGCACCGATTTGCGCTCGTCGGCAGCGCCCGGATGCTGCAGCGTCAGCGCAACGCCGCTGCCGTCGAGCCGCGCCTCGAAGCGCGACGAATGCTCGAAAGTGCCGACATAGAACTTGTCGGGATATTCGAGCGCGACCTCTGCCTTGTCGGGAACCGGTCTGGACATGTGAGCCTCATCGATACCGGCCAATCCTGGCCGGGAATGGACCGGGCCGCCTTGCGATAGGTCAGCTTGCGCATTTGATCTGGCTCAAAGTCGGGCCGCCGCTTTTGCGATCCAATAGCAACTGGCGGAAGGCGGCACTGCCTGTCCTGTTTCCTTGAGCCGTGAGACGATCGATGGACATCCAGGTCAGCCATATCCCGGCGTTTGACGATAACGGACCTGATGCCGCCAGCCTCGAGCCGCCGCCGGATGAGGGCGTGCAGCACTGCCTGCAATTGCTCGGCAATGCCGGCCTGCGCCCGACGCGCCAGCGTCTCGCGCTCGGCCAGTTGCTGTTCCTGGGCGGCCACCGTCACGTCACCGCCGAGAGCCTCTATGAAGAGGCGATGGCGGCGAACGCGTATCTGTCGCTCGCGACCGTCTACAACACGCTGAACCAGTTCACCGAGGCCGGCCTGCTGCGCCGGATCGCGGCCGACGGCATCAAGTCGTTCTTCGACACCGACACGTCGGTGCATCCGCACTTCTATCTCGAAGGCGAGGATGTGCTGGTCGACGTTGCCGACGGCCTCGCCTTCACCAAGATCCCCGAGGCGCTTCCCGGCCACGAGATCGCGCGGCTCGACGTCATTGTCCATCTGCGCCGCAAGCCAACCTAGCGCCGCCGCGTCACGCCTGCCTGGCGCCGGTCACTCTAGCCTCGGTGCGGCACCGAGACGCCCGCCTTTGGCGGGCCGTCAGGATGAGGACCGAGTGTGTGGCGGCAATCTCGACGGGCAAGGACGTGCCTTAGCCTCATCTGAGGGGGCGCGTTAGCGGTGCTCGGGCATCTCCAAGAGGCCGAAGCTCCGCTTCGGCCTCTCTGTCTTCTTCCGAAGGGGAACGACGACCGACTAGCCGCCGCGCGATTCAACGACCTTGCGGCAGGACTCCGAGAGCTTCGACTTGTTCTCGCGCAGGCAGGCGTTCATCTGCGGCGGCTTGCCGACATGTTCGGCGCAGAATTTGCCGGCGTCGCCGCGGCAGGCCATCTGCTCCTGGACCGACGGACCGGATTGTGCGGCAGCGGGCAGGGCGGTGGCAGCGAGCAGCAGCGCGGCAAGAACCGAAATCTTCATAAAGCACCTCTTTGGAATTCTCGTTGGTCCCGACCGGGATCAATCGGGCCGGACCATCCCGCAAAGGCCGGGCGCCGGTCCATGCCATGTTCATGGCACCGGCACGCCCTTCCGGCCGCAGTACCCCCATCTTCATGGCATGTATTCGCGCGCCGTCTTTTGTCATTCAGGCTGCACCTCGGCTGCGAAACTGGTGATTGCATCGGGACGCCGAACGGGAAGCAGGAGAGCAAGAATGTCGAAGAGAGCTGGAGCGCTGAGCGCGGGGCTGACGGTCGTGGCGCTCGCGGGTGCGGCGATGGTGTCGCTGGGCACGAGCCCGGCGCAGGCGGTGGTCTATTGCAAGACGGTCGGCGTGCCCAAGGGCTGCGTGGTGCGGCCGACGGCGGCGGTGGTGGTGGCGCCCGGAGCGCCGGTCGCCGCGGCGGCGGTCGCAACGCCCGGCGTCGGCGCGCCCGGTGTCGGCGTGCGCGCGGGAACGCCGATGAATCGCGGCGGCCCGGTCAACCGCGTCGGCGTGCGCTGACATTTCCATTGAATTGATTGCATTGCTTCGGGCCAACGGAGCCTGCGGACGAACACCCCCCGTCCTCCGCAGGCGGATTTCCCGGCCCGTCCCCTCTCTCCGTGCGCCCCACACATTCGGGGAGGGGGCCTTTCAGCCCGCAGCCATGTCGCTGTCGGGAAAACGCTGCGGCAATTGCAGCCGCACGCGCGTGCCGGACGAATCCGAGCTCAGGTCGAGCACGGCACCGCAGCGCGCGGCGCGGCTTTTCATGTTGCGCAGGCCGCGCGCGGTCTGGCCGTTGCGACCGGCCTCGCCATTGCCGGCCGGCGCGAAGCCGTGGCCGTCGTCGGTCACGCTGATCACGCCGTACGGCCCCCGGCCTGCGTCGAACGTGTCGATGGTGACCGCGATGCGGCGCGCCTGCGCATGCTTGACCGCATTGGTCACGGCCTCGTCGAGGATGCGCACGATCTGGATGACGTGCCATGGCCGCAGTTCCGGATGCAGCGGCACGCCTTGCGGCGTCGCCACGCGCCAGTCGAGCGTGATGTCGTGCGGCCGCAATTGCGCCGTCGTGCGCTCGCGCCAGGAGCCGAGGGCGAGCATCAGGTCGCCGCCGATGTCGTCCATGGAATCGATGACGAGACGCAGATCCTTCAACGCGGCACGGGCCGCATCGGTGATCATCGCGCCCTCATGGCCACGCTCGGAGAGCGCGACGATGCTGACGAGCTGGCCGCCGAGGCCGTCATGCAGGTCGCGCATCAGGCGCGTGCGCTCGTTGGCGAGCGCGGCGGCGCGGGCGCGCTCCTCCTCGCGGGCAAAGCTCGCCTTCAGCCGTTCCTCGGCCTCGCGCACCCGCGTCACGAGCTGGCCGGCAAAGCTGTCGACCTGGTTCAAGGCGCGGGCGAAGCGCCAGGTCAGCCCGGCCCCGATCGCGACCAGCATTGCCGAATAGGACAGGCGCGAGACGAAGATGCGATCGTTGGACACGATCTCGAGCACCGTGAGCATGTCCTGGATCCAGCAGGTCAGCACGATGGTGACGGCGCATCCGATCGTGAAGCTCGCCGCGTCCTGCCGCCGCACCACCGCTGTTGCCGTGATGCAGGCCATCAGGACCAGGCAAAGCCCGACCGTCGGAATGCCGAGCACCAGGAAGAGGATGCGCGGCAGCGGCGGGCCCCCGATCAGCCCGACCACGAACACGACGATTCCGGGCACGAACAGCAGCGTGCCGTAGCGCGGCCAGCGCCAGCCGAAGAACAGCACGCCGAACACGACGATCAGCGCGCTCTCGATCGGCGCGGAGGCCAGCAGCACGGCGGCGAGCCGCGACGTGGCGGCCGGCGGCACCGGCGGCGGTGCGAACGCCTGCACCACGCCGAGCACCATCGCCGCGGCCAGCACGCCGTAGACCGGCTCATGACGCCGCATCAGCCACATGATTGCGAGGATGACGGCGAGGATCGCCTGCCAGGCCGAGAACACCACCGGCAGCGTGACGAACAGCAGCGTGCGCGTCTCATAGGCCGGACGCAAGGCGACGTCCGGGCCGACATAGACGGTATCGAGAAAGCCCTTGAGCGGCCCCCACACGAACAGCCGCACCGTGATCTCGTTGCCGCCCTCGCGCAGCAGCGAAGCGGGAATGGCCGCGATCTGCGGCGTGTTGCGATCGGGCCGGTTGGCATTGGCGTCACGCCGGGAGTCGAGCACGACGACGCCGTTGACGGCGACCTCCACCGCGTTGCTGAAGCGCGGCAGATAGACCGACCAGCCCGAGGCGGCATCGGCGCCGGGGAACGTGAAGGCGCCGGTGTAGAACGGCGGGTCGGCCAGGGAGTAGCGCGACGACGTGAAATGCGGCAGCGTCACCGGGCGGATCAGGCCGTCTTCCCGCGCCGAAAAATCGCTTACTGCGAAGTCTTCGGGATCGCTCGGCTGCAGCTGCCGAAGCCCGAGGATGGTGACGATCGCGATCAGGGCCTGGAGCAGCAGATAGGGCACGAGGCGGGAGGCCAGCAGCCGGCGCCGCGCGGGTTTGGCCGCTGCCTTCGGTGCCTTCGTAGGTGCCTTGGCTGCGATCTCGCTCACAGCTTGATCAGGCCCTGCTGCACCGCCTCGAACACCGCCTCGCTGCGCGTATGCACCTCGAGCTTGCGGTAGATGTTCTTGATGTGGCCGGGCACGGTCTGCCTGGACAGGCCGAGATGGCTCGCGATCTCGGCATAGCTGAAGCCCTTGGCGATGCCCCAGAGGATGTCGATCTCGCGCGGTGTCAGCCTGGCGGTGTTGAGCGCGGGGCCGGGCGGCGGCTCCGCCGAATTCTGCGCGGCGCCCTGGGTTCTGCGCACGATGAAGCGGGCGATCGAGGCCGAGATCGGCGAATGGCCGGCGACCAGATCGCGCACCGTGGTGGCGATGTCGGTGGGAAAGGCGTCCTTGAGCAGATAGCCGGTGGCGCCGACCGTGATCGCGGAGATCACGCTTTCCTCGTCGCCGAGGGCCGAGATCACCATGATCTCGGTGTCGGGGAAGCGCTGCCTCATCTCGCGGATCAGCTCGATGCCGTGGCCGTCGGGCAGCCGCAGGTCGGTCAGCAGCACGCGCGGCGCGCCGCCGGCGAGGGCGGCACGGGCTTCGCCGAGCGTGCCGGCGCTGCGCACCTCGTAGCCGGCCTTGACCAGCGCATCCTGAAGCCGCCAGCAGGTCGGCGCGTCGTCCTCGACGAGGAGGATGGTAATCATGTCACCCGTCTCGCCCTGTTCGGTCATGATCATGGTCCCGCACCCGCGTGTCCCCCGCGGCGCAAGGGCAAGTTTAGCCGCAGCGGGGATGCCGTGACACCCATAATCATGGGGGCGGGAGTGGCACGGTCGCGAGGGCAGCGCGGAGCGTCGGTTGCACCCGGGCGAGCGCGCGCCCTCATGGTTCGCGCTGCACTCGGGGCGTGGAAGGGGTCAGCTCTGCCCCTGATGTCGGTCCATCGCGGCGGCTCGTCGGACGTCAGGGTTGGGCCAATGGCAGACGCTGGGCGGGCGACGGAGATGTGAGCGTACTGACCTACCCGCTCGACTTGCAACGGCCTATACTTGCCGACCTTAGGTGTAGGTCGGACGCGTTCAGAAGGGAAGCCAGATGGATCGGCGTGTCGCTAATATCCGCCGTAACGCGTTCGAGTTCGTTGAGAACATCCAGCGCGTTTCCTCGACCGGCGAGATTATGGATGCGCTAGGTTCGGTGTTGAGCCAGCATGGCTGCGACTATTTCTGCTGCACCTTTGTCGTCCCGATATCGATTGAGCGCCGCCAGGAGGGCGTGCTTGCTGAGCGACTACCGGCCGGGTTTCTAGATCTCTACCACGAAAGGAAATACGTATACGACGATCCGGCTCTTCGCTACTGCAAGACGACGATGCGGCCATTTCGATGGTTCAGGGAAGCGCCCTATGATGCCGAGCGCGAGCCGCGCGCCGTCGAGGTGGTGCAGAGTGCCCGCGACTTCGGCATGCTCGATGGCTTCGTGATCCCGGTAGTCTCGCCTGCAGGCCGGATGGGTCAGGTATGGTTCGGAGGTCGGACGCTCGATCTGCCGCAGGACCAATTGCCAGCCCTGCACCTCATGGCGATCTATGCATTTGACCGAAGCCTCAAACTTCATGGCTCGCCCGCCCAGCACCAAGCAAGCCTGACATCGCGTGAACGGGAAATCCTGACATTGGCCGCCAATGGCAAGTCAAGCTGGGAGATCGGCGTGGTGCTTCACATCAGCAGCCGAACAGTCAAGGAACACATCAAGAATATTTGTCGAAAGCTTGATGCAGCGACCCGCACCCAAGCTGTGATGATCGCTGTTCGCGACAAGATCATTGAACCATGAAGCCGCCACGCGGAGCTGAGCATATGCGTCCGCTATGGGGCCAAAACCGTCGGTCTGGCGCTCGGCCGCGAACGTCCGGTCTGCCCCTCTGAACGGCCCCGTCGCGGCACCGCATTAGCAGCAGCGAAGGGCCGGGAGCTGACCTTCGGTGTCCGCGATCGACCGCTGGTACACGTACCAAAGTGGGCGTTCTGATCAGCTGTTCATCATGGCTTAACCCTGCGCACCGAGTTGCCGGATTGGGCCGTCAATCCAGCCTCGTTCAGCCGACCAACCGCAACCTTTACTTACCTTTCTCTTGCAGGTTGCGGGAGCGTGGGAGAAGGGATCCATTGAAATGACGGCTGTCGAGTTGCCCGCGGATGCGCCAGCGCAGAGATTCGCCGCGCCCCGCGTCCGCGTTCTCTGCATCCTCTTCTTCTTTTCCGGTTTCCCGGCGCTGATCTATCAACTGACCTGGCAACGAAGCCTGTTCCGGATCTTCGGCGTCAATTCGGAATCAGTCACGATCATCGTGACCGCCTTCATGCTCGGGCTCGGGCTTGGCAGCCTGTGTGGCGGCTGGATATCCCGACGCACCAACGTCAAGCCGTTGTTGCTGCTCGGAGTGATCGAGCTTGCTACCGCCGCATTTGGATTGGCCTCACTCCAGATCTTCGAGCAGGTGGGCGCTATGGTGGCAGACCTGCCGCTGCCCGCCCTTGCCGCAATCAACCTCGTCCTGGTGCTGCTGCCGACCCTTCTGATGGGCGCAACGCTGCCGATCCTGGTCTCATATCTGGCACGAATGACCGGCCAGATCGGCGACGCCGTCGGCACACTCTATTTTGTCAATACGCTCGGCGCCGGCGCCGCGTGCCTTGTATGCGCCACCCTGATCTTCCCTTTTCTCGGCATGCATGAGGCCGTCACGATTGCGGCTGGAATCAATCTCGCGGTCGGCGCCGGTGCGATCGCGGCGCACATCCTCTCTGGTCCCGGCGCGAGCCCGGACTCCCAGACGTCGACCAAGGCTCCCGACACCCAGCCAATCCTTGGCATGGGTCCTGTCGTCCTGCTCGCAATGACGGGTGGGTTCATCTCGTTGTCCTACGAGATCTACCTGTTCCGCGTGATGTCGTTTGCCTCGGGATCGAGTTCGCTGGCATTTGCGATGACGCTCTATGCTTTCTTGACAGGAATCGCGGTCGGCGCTCGAAAGGCCGGACAGTCCTGCAGGACGCTCGCGCCGCAAGATGCGTTGCGCCAAGCCGCGCGCGATCTGATCTGGGCCAATGTGTTCGGCGCGATGTTCCTTCCGTTGATGGCACAATTGGCATGGGTCGGCGCCGGCGTGATCGGCATCGCCGTCGCGATCACCTACCTGATCGCGCGGCAGTGGGGTGCGCTGCTCCCCTATCTTTCGCAATTCGGTATCGCGACCGACGAACAAGTCGGTCAGCGGACGGCGCTGCTGTATTTCGCCAACATCGCGGGCTGCGCCAGCGGGGCGATCCTCACCGGCTTCGTGCTGACGGACTATCTTGGGATCAGACAGATCGCGGCGATGCTGCTCGTCGGTGGCACGATGGCCGCGCTTGCATTGATTGCGCTTGGCCAGACCACGGCGCAGGAGCGCAATCGTCTTGGTTATCTTGCCATCGCTGTTCTCGTCTTCGGCCTCGGCGCAAGCGCCTTGTTGAGCCAACGGCTGCTGGAGAATCTGCAGGGAAAGACGCTCGCTGATCACGATTTCCCGCATATTGTCGAGAACCATAGCGGCATCATCACTGTCGATGCCGACGGCACCGTCTTCGGCAACGGCATGTATGACGGCCGCTTCAACACGGACCTGAAGTCCGATCGCAATGGCATCATCCGGCCGTATGCGCTCAGTCTCTTCCACCCCGCACCGCGACAGGTGCTGATGATCGGTCTCTCATCCGGTTCATGGGCTCAGGTCATCGCCAACAATCCCGACGTGGAATCGCTCACGATCGTCGAGATCAATCGCGGATATCTCGAGTTGATCGCAAAGCACGAGGATGTCAGGTCGATCCTGAACAATCCCAAGATCAGGATCGTCGAGGACGACGGACGCCGTTGGCTCCGGCACCATCCCGACGCACGTTTCGATGCGGTAGTCTCCAACACGACGTGGCATTTCCGCGCCAACATCACCAATCTGCTTTCGTCGGAATTCCTTGGCCTTGTGCAGCAACACCTGAAGCCCGGCGGAATTTTCTTCTACAACACCACCAATTCGCGGCGAGCGCAGCGCACAGGCTGCACCGTATTTTCCCACGGCGCCCGGTTCTTGAACCATATGGTCCTGTCGCAGACCCCGATCGCGTGGGATCATGATCGCTGGCGACGAACGCTGGAAACTTACAGCATCGACGGCAAACCCGAATTTGCTTCCGATGACGCTGATCGCGCTCGGCTCGATGCACTGATAGCCGACTTCCGTCAGGATGGCCCCACGATCGAACCATGTCCGCAGCTGCTGGAGGCTACCACCGGCCAAGCCCTCGTTACCGACGACAATATGGGCACCGAGTGGCGCTACTTTCTCGGTTTGGAGTGACTCCGCCTCCGCGGCGGAGTGCGCATCCTCGCCGCCTCACGAAAGATCAACCCGCGGCGGCGGATAGCGCCGGGCCAAAATCGACAGCGACAGGTGCCGTTCGTCTTCTGGCAACTCGAGGTACGCCAGCACGAGCGGCCGCTTCCAGTCACTGACGCCGAAATCCATCGTCATCCATTTCTGCGGCTCGGGTCCCTCGAGCCCCCGCACCCAGACGAAATAGCGGGGAAGGTCGTCGGCGTCCGTCGTGCGTCTCCTGGCCATCAAACTGTCCGCTGCATCAGGTCCGTTGCGAGAGAATATAGGGTGGCGCGGCGAAGTCGAACGCCTCCGGGGAGCGTAATCTGTCCTCCCCGTCATTGCGAGGAGTCGGAGCGAGGCCTGTCTGACCGCTCTCGTCGCATCGGCCTCGGAAATTCTGCTTGACCGAAATTCGGAAATATCGTAGCTTTGCGCCATCCCGGCCCATGGATAAGGGGCGTTTCGCGATCGTCACGATACGCGGGCCGGGTGGCGGTGGACGTGGAGCGCATCGGCGCGGCGGCAATTGCAGGGCGGGCTTGGCCCGTGAGCGGTTGACCGGCGCACACACGACCGGTGCGGTTCCAGCGTACGGCAAAAGCGTGTGGTCCTGACGCCCGGGGTCTGTGCGTCAAGGCTTGCGGTGGTGAAGCGGCCCGACCGGGCGCGCGCACCGATCATCCGCAGGACGACGGGGGCAATAGTGCATCGCTCCCCGGGGAGAGCGCGCCATAAGCCGTCAAACCACTGCGCAGGGAAAGGCCGGGATGTCCGGGCTGCCCTGTATGCCGCTGTGCATCTGTCTTCGCGCAATCTGCGCACAGCGGACCGTGGGTGCCAGCCGGCGCCCGGCCTTCCCTGCGCCCTTTCCAAGCAAGGGGCGTCGCGAGAAGTCCAAAGCTCGGGCGTCAGCGCCGCGAGAGCGTAGAAGCGTGTCTTGCTGCTTGAGTCTGGCGGAGAGAGCCCGTCTACGGGCCAGGACGCCCCGGAACACCAATCGCCTTTCAGCTTTGCGTGGCCGCGCCATGCGAAGCCCGAAGGGCGAAGCGTGGTGCCCCTGGCCGGAATCGAACCAGCACTCCTTGCGGAACTCGATTTTGAGTCGAGCGCGTCTACCAGTTCCGCCACAGGGGCCCTCGGTCGGCCCTTGAGGGGAGCGTCGCGAAGCCGGCGGACTATAGCCATGGACAAAGCGGGGTCAACCCGCGCCAAAGTGATGTCTGCCGTTCTCGACAGCTGCCTGGACCGGGGCTAGAGGCTAGGCCACGACCCATCCGAACGAGGCCGCCGTGACCACCCGGAGTGCCGCAATACCTGCATTCAGGCCGGGGGCCGCGAGCCCCGCGCTGATGGCCTCACTGCTCGTCACGCTGATCGCGGCTGCGACCATTGCGGGCGCCTGGTTCTTCCAGCTCGTGCTGGAAATCCTGCCCTGTCCGCTCTGCCTGGAGCAGCGCTACGCCTATTACCTCGCGATTCCGCTCGGTGCGCTCACGGCTTTTGCGGCGAAGAATCGCGCGCCGCGGCCGCTGCTGCTGGCGGGGCTCGCGATCCTCGCGCTGGCGACGCTCGCCAATGCCGGCCTCGGCGCCTACCATTCCGGCGTCGAGTGGGGTTTTTGGAAGGGGCCGACCGATTGCAGCGGTCCCGTCGTCAATCTCGGCAATGCCGGCGATCTCTTTTCACGGCTCGACACCGTGAAGGTGGTGCGCTGCGACGAGGTGCAGTGGCGCTTCCTCGGCCTCTCGCTCGCCGGCTACAACGTGCTGATCTCGCTGCTGATGGCCGCGATCGCCGCGTGGGGATTTGTGGCGACGGCGAAGCGTTCGTAGTTGCCGTAGGGTGGGCAAAGGCGCGCTCTTCGCGCGCTGTGCCCACCGCCATTAACGATTGAGAGAGATCGTGGGCACGGCGCAAGTGCGCCTTTGCCCACCCTACAAGAGCGGCGCTCTGCTAATCGTCCACGTCGTCCTGCGTGCGCCCGAACAGATGCACGATGCCCGGCGTTGCGATGGTCACGAACACGAAGCGCGACAAATGATGGGCGCCGACGAAGATCGGGTCGATGTGCAACGTCAGCGCCAGCGCCAGCATGGCGTCCATCGCGCCCGGCGCGAAGGCGACCACGATGTCGGAGAACTTGACCTGCGTGGTGAGCGCGACGATGCCGACGAAAATGGCGGAGACGGCGATGGCCACGGCAAACGAGCCCAGCGCCGCGTTGATGTGGCCGGCGAGCGTCTTGATCCGCATCCGCGCGAAACGGCTGCCGATCAGCGCGCCGATGCCGACCAGCGCCACGCCGCGCACCCAGTCCGGCAGGCCGCCCTCGACCCAGCCGGCGCCATGCAGCGCGCTGGAGGCGAGCATGGCGCCGAACATCCAGCTCGCGGGAAACTTGATCAGCCGCAACACCAGCGCCATGGCCAGCGAGGCCGCGGCCAGCTCCACGAGGTCGAGCGGCGAAGCGATCGTCGTCGTCGTCAGCGACGGCGCGGCGGAGGGGACCACGCCCGCGATCGCGAGCACCATCGGCAGCGCCGCGGTGAGGATGATGACGCGCATGGTCTGCACCACCGCGATGCCCGGCAGGTCGGCGCCGCGCTCGACGGCCAGAATCGTGATCTGCGACAGCGCGCCGGGGCTGCCGGCCAGCAAGGCCGAGGTGCGGTCCCAGCCGTGGATGCGCTGGAGGTAATAGCTCGAGCCGAAGGTGGAGCAGAAGGTCGCGAGCGCGAGCAGCCCGATGGTGAGAGGATAGGCGCTGACCTGCTGCAGCAGATGGCGCGAGACCACCGAGCCCAGCGAGATGCCGAGCAGCACCAGCACGATCTGGGTCAGGAGCGGCGGCAGCGACAATTGGCGGCCGGCGATGGCGGCGATCGCGACCGCGATCATCGAGCCCGAGATCAGCCCGCCGGGAAGCCCGGCGAGGAGAAACACGAGGCCTCCGGCGGTGCCGATGACGAGCGTCTCCGCCGTGCTCAGGAGCCTGGCACGGCTCGGCCACTCGAACGGCAGGGAGGCGGTGATCTGCTTCACGCCGCCTTATCGCAAATCAGCACGAGGCGCACAATTGCAGGCTCGTCATGCCGCAATGCGTGCGCCTCTCGCGGACACGAGAGGAGGACGCGAGGGGATTATTTCTTGTCGGCGGCGGCCGGGGCGGCGGCCGGGGCGGCGGCCGGGGCGGCGGGCGCGGCGGCGCCGGCCCTCGCTTCCTTCTTGCACTCGCGACGGAATTTCTTGCGCTCCTTGCCCTTCAGCCCCTTGGCGTCCGCCTGCTTGGAGCATTCGATCGACTCGGCCGTGCGCTCCTTCGTTGTCTTCGTAGCCGCGGCATCGGTCTTCGCGTCGGTCTTGGCGGCCGGCGCGGCGGTCTGCGCGAAGGCGGTGCCGGTGACGAGCAGGGAGGCGAGGGCGATTGCGGCGAGGCGAGAGGCGAGGGTCATGGTGTTGCACTCATCTTGCGAGATTGCGAGGGTTGCGAACGTCGGCTCGCCTTGCTGAACGCGACATGAATAATCCGAACAAGGCGCTCACTATATTTTGGCAGCAAACGCCGTCGCGTTCTTGTCGCAGATGGCCGGCACGCTAGGATAGCAATTGTTATTTCACTGCCCCATCGGGGGCAGTTCAACGAGGAGACCCAGGGATGACCATCCAATCGAAATTGCTGTGCGCGATTGCTCTGTCGGGATTTGCCGCGCTCACGCTGTCGGCGCCGGCGCAGGCGCTGACCGCGCAGGAGTGCAGCGCGAAATACCAGGCGGCCAAGAAGGACGGCTCGCTCGGCACCATGAAGTGGAATGATTTCCGCAAGGCCCAGTGCGGCGCGGATGCGACGCCGGCCGCTGCGCCGACCGCGGCTGCGCCCGCCGCTCCCGCGGCTCCCGCCGAGCCGAAGCAGGCGAAGAAGGAGGCGGCCCCTGCCGCCGCGCCGACCTTGCCGGCCGGTCCCGCCATCTATCCGAACGCGGTCGATCCGAAATATGCCAAGGAGACCCCCGGCAAGGCGCGCCTGCACACCTGCGTCGACCAGTACAATGCCAACAAGACCACCAACGGCAATGGCGGCTTGAAGTGGATCCAGAAGGGCGGCGGCTATTACAGCGAATGCACCAAGAAGCTGAAGGGCGCCGCCTGAGCCTGGACGTGATGCCGAGGCCGGGGCGACGCTCCGGCCTCTTCGTCTAAAGCGCGATGAGATGAGGAAGAATCGTCATCGCGCTTTAGGTTATTGTTTGAGCATGATCTTTCGGAAAACCGCTGCGCACTTTTCCGGATCATGCTTTAGTCCAGCAGCTTCTCGGCCGACTTCGCCACCAGCTGCGACCGCTTGCGCGGGCCGCGCTCGACGAACAAGAGGCTCTGGCCGAAGATGAAGCAGTAGAACAGGAAGGCCTGCGCCTCGGCCTCCTCGGCCGCGAGCCCGGTGGCGCAATAGAGCTCGGCGACGTGCTTGAGCCGCGCGGTGTCGACGCCGGCCACTGCCTCCGCGGCGTTCTCGTCCGAGCGGGCCCATTGCCGGATCGCGAGCTCGATCGCCATGGCTTCCGGATTGAGCCGCTCCGAATAGAGCTGGATCACGGCCTTCAGCCGTTCGCGGGGCGTCTGACCATCGAGGCGCGTCTGCTGCGCGATCGACGCCGCGCGCCCCTCGCGCCAGCGTTGCAGCATGGCATCGAGCAGTGCCGCGCGGTCGGCGAAGCGGCGGTAGAAGCCGCCCTTGGTGACGCCGAGATTCTTGGCGAGCACCTCGACCCTGACACCCTCGACCCCCGCGCGGGCGAGCTCGGCAAACCCCGCCTCGACCCAGACATCGCCCTTGCCGTCGCTCATGAAGGAAGTCTCCCGGATCTTTGATACGGTGCCGTATTGCTACCCCGTCGCGCGCTTGATACGCTACCGTATCAAGGCCAGAAACTCACAAAGGCAGGGGGAGCGTGCACATGGACCGAAGCCAGCGAAAATCGGCGCCTTGCGCCGATGCCGTCCGCGAGATCGCCTTGGGGCGTCTCGCCGAGCGGGCCGAGGCCTGAGCCATGGCTGCGTTCGAGCCGAAGAACCCGGGCTATCGGGCGGCGTCCATCGCCTTGTTCGATCGCCAGCCGGCGATGCACACGCTCGGCATCGTGATCGTCCGCCTCGCACCGGGCGAGGTCGAGCTGGCGATGCTGCATTCGGCGGCTTTCACCCAGCAGAACGGCTTTGTCCATGCCGGCATCATCACCGCCGGGCTGGACAACGCCTGCGGCGTTGCCGCCTTCTCCTTGATGCCGCGCGAGGCGGACATCCTCACCGTCGAGTTCAAGACCACGCTGCTTGCGCCGGCCCGGGGCGAGCGCTTCGTCTTCAAGGCTGAGGTCGTCAAGTCCGGCCGCACGCTGACCTTCTGCGAGGCCAAAGCGTTTGCCGAGCATGAGGGCACGACCACGCTGATCGCCACAATGACCGGAACATTGATGGCGATGCTTCCGCGCATTCACGCGGCTGGTGCGATGACATCGCCGCCGCGACACTCTATATGACCAGTAACAATTCCCGGTCCCGACCGTATTCGGGAAGATGGAACCGAACGGGACGAGATATGGCTGGATCTGGAAATAAGGGCCTTGTGCCGACGCGGCGCGCGGCGCTGACGCTGATCGGAGCGGGCGCCCTCGCGGCAGGCCACATCACCCCGGCACTGGCAGCCGCCGGTGACGACGAGGTGCTGACCGAGGCCAAGGTGCTGCGCGACCCCGACACGCCCGTCGCCGGCAATCCCAATGGCAACATCACCATCGTCGAATGGTCCGATTACAACTGCCCCTATTGCCGCAAGGTCGAGCCCGAGCTGCGCCAGGTGGTCCAGGACGACGGCAAGGTGCGGCTGGTGCTGAAGGACTGGCCGATCCTTGGGCCGGTCTCGGTCACGGCGGCGCGGTCCGCGCTCGCGGCGAAATTCCAGGACAAGTATCACCAGGCCCATGACGCCCTGATCGGCGTCAGCTCGCGCCTGACCGAGCCGCGCATCAACGAGTTGCTGGCGTCGGCCGGCGTCGACATGGACCGGCTGAAACGCGATCTTGCCGGCCGTGGCAGCGACATCGATGCGCTGCTCAAGCGCAACAATGATCAGGCCGAAGCCTTCGGCTTTCGCGGCACCCCGTCCTTCATCGTCGGCAAGTACCGCGTGCCGGGCGTGCTCAGCATGGCCGAGTTCGAGCAGGTCATCGCCGATGCCCGCAAGGCCAAGATGAACTGACGCGCAGCGTTGATCGCAACCAACACAAAGGCGCCGCCGTGGCGTTCACGACGGCGCCCTGTTCATGATGCTGCGTTACTTCGACGAGATCCGGACCCAGTCCTTGTGCGCACGATCGCGCAGCGCATCCCAATCCGCCTTGGCGACGTCCCAGTTCACGATGGTGCGATTAGTGACCGCGACCTGGCCATTGGCGACAGAGGACGTCTGCATGGAATCATAGACATAGACGCCGCCCGCGAGCAGCAGCGCGCCCAAAATCATTCCGAAAAAAGTCTGCATGGCGAACCTCCGGTGACGGGCGATAACGTCGGCCCGGTCAGATGGTTCCCTCAGCACTGCGGCGCGGATAAGGAGAGGTCGTTCATCCCGCATTCAGCCACTGCACCAGCTCCGCGTTGATCTCGCGCGGATAGGTGTGGCTGAGATCGTCGATCTCGCGATAGGTGACGTCAGCGCCGGCGGCTGCGAGCGCCGCTTGCGTCTGGCGCGCGGTCTGCACCGGAAACATCCAGTCGAGCTTGCCGTGAGTGATGAAGATCGGCAGCCCCTGCAGGCGCGTGGCGTTCGCCATCTCCGCCATCAGCGGGTGGAAGGTTGCGGACACCGGCGCCAGATGGGTGAAGGGCGAGGCACCGTCGAGCCCGCTCACGTAACAGAAGGTGCCGCCGTCGCTCATGCCGGTCAGCAGCATGCGCGAAGCGTCGACGGCCCAGCGGCTGCGCACGGTCTCCAGGATACGCATGAGATTGGGCGTGTCGGCATCATCCCCCATCAGCGCCCAGGTCGTGCCGGTCGCGGTCGGCGCCACCAGGATGGCACCACAGCTGCGGGCGTCGCGCAGCCAGCTCCACAGGAAGCCGCGTCCGTTGCCGCTGCCGCCATGCAGCGCCATCACCAGCGGCATGGCGCGATCTCGTGTGTAATATTCGGGCACGTAGACCGAGAAGCCGCCGCGGCTGCCGGGTTCGTTGTGATTGTGGAAGATGCCGGTATCTTCGCTTGCGCCGGCTTCGAGCCGAGACAGCACGTCCGCATTGTCGCGATTGGCGGCGTTGAGGAAGAAGTTGCTCACCGGCGGAAACTGCACCGCCAGCGGATAAAGCGCCTCCTGTGCGCGCGGCAGATGGCGCAACGCGCGGAACACCGCGACGAGATCGCCGTTGCCGCGCTCGACCTCGCGGATGCCGGCAAAGGCGGCGAGCGTCTCGTCGCAGGCCGTATCGAGCCGCACGCGCAGGCCGGCGAACTGGTCCGGCCAATCTCCGGTCGAAGCCCGTGCCGTCCGCAGCGCCTCGTCCGGTGCGCCGACCGCGTTCATCACGGACGCAAAGGCCGGCGGATGCAGATGCCGGGCGAAGAACCCGAGCGCCTCCAGCGCATTGAGCAGCGGCGGCAGCACGGCCACGATGTCGTCGATCACGGCCTCGCTCATCGCGGCTTCCTTCAAGGGAAAGTCAATGCAGCTTCGGCGCCTTCAGCAGCTTGAAGCGGTCGGTCGAGGCCACCGTGACGTCGAAGGTGACGCCTTCGTGGTGCACGGTGAGCGGCACGTCGACGCCGGCGGCGCCGAGCGCCCACATCTTCTTGTAGAACGCGGTCTGGCCGGTGACCTTGTCGCCGTCGACGGCGAGGATGACGTCGCCGGCCTTGAGCTCGGCGCGCGCGGCCGGACCGTTGGCGGAGATTCCGATCACCACCACGCGATTGTCGATCTCGGTCGAGTAGAGCCCGAGCCAGGGCCGCGCCGGCTTGTTGACGCGGCCGAACTTGCGCAAGTCCTCCAGGATCGGCTTCAACAGGTCGATCGGGACGATCATGTTGACGTGCTCGGCCTTGCCGCCGCGCTCACGCTCCAGCTGAAGCGAGCCGATGCCGATCAACTCGCCGCGCTCGTTGAGCAGTGCGGTGCCGCCCCAGTTCGGGTGCGCGGGATAGGTGAAGATGGCTTCATCCAGCAGATATTCCCAATAGCCGGCGAATTCCTGCTTGGCCACGATCTGGCTCGCGACCGAGCGCGTGCGGCCGCCGGCGCCGCCGACCACGACGCGGTCGCCGATCCGGGTGTCTGCCGAGTTGCCGAGCGGCAGGGGCTCGACGTCAAGCTCACCGAGCGCCTGCACCAGGCCGAAGCCGGTCTCGGAATCGAAGCCGAGCGCATGACCCTCGACCACGCGTCCGTCGGCGCGGTGCAGCCACACCGATTCCGCCTCGGTGATGAGATAGCCGATTGTGAGCACCAGGCCGTCGTCGATCACGACGCCGTTGCCGGCGCGTTCGGTGCCCAGCGTCTCGGCGCTGAAGGCGTCCGGCGGGATGATGGCGTGCAGGCCGACGATGGATCCAAGTGCGCGGTCGAGGTCGAAACCGTAGTCGCTCGCACGCGGCTGATTGGCCGGCGGCACTCTCCATTCGGTCAGGGTGGACATGGAGTTTCTCCTGGCTGAGAACATCGCTGCCGTGCTGGCGGAACGACGCACGATGCATGGACAATTTAGGCCGGGAGAGGGCGTCTTGAAAGCCTCGTTCCCAACTATTCGCGAGAGCGCCGCGTGAAATCTTCGAAAGGCACAAAGGCACCTCGCGCGCCGGCGGCGGGGGGCCCCCTCAATCCGGCATGCGCCGCATGGCTGGTGTCCGGCGCGGTGCTAGGCGCCGTGCAATGAAGCTGCTAACCATTGCCGCTTCGTTTGACCAAGGGATCACGGATCGAAGCATGGATAACCGCAGCGACATCTGGCGTGGCGTCGACACGATCAAGGCGCGTTTCATCGACCTCAGCGACAGGGTCTGGGGCATGCCCGAGGTGTGCTACACCGAGGCGCGGTCCGCCGCCGAGCATCTCGCCGAGCTGCGTCATCAGGGTTTCCGCGTCACCGAGAACGTCGCCGGCATTCCGACCGCGGTGATGGGCGAGTGGGGCGAGGGCGGTCCGGTCATCGCCTTCATGGGAGAATATGACGCGCTGCCCGGCCTCAGCCAGGAAGCGGGTGTCGCCGAACATCGTCCGGTCGAAGCTGGCGGGCACGGCCATGGCTGTGGTCACAACCTGCTCGGTTCCGCCGCGCTGCTCGCCGCGACCGCGGTGAAGGACTGGCTCACCGAGAACAAGGTGCCCGGTCGCGTGCGTTATTATGGCTGCCCGGCTGAAGAAGGCGGCGCGGCCAAGGCGTTCATGGTGCGCTCCGGCGCGTTCGAGGACGCCGACATCGCCATCACCTGGCATCCGCACAGCTTCTGGGAGGTCGCGGTGACGCCGTCGCTCGCCAACACGCGCGCGGACTTCATCTTCACCGGCCGGACCTCGCATGCCGCGGCCTCGCCGCATCTCGGCCGTTCCGCGCTCGACGCGGTGGAATTGATGAATGTCGGCGTGAACTACATGCGCGAGCACATGCCGAGCGACGCGCGCGTGCACTACGCGCTGCTCGATACCGGCGGCATCGCGCCGAACGTGGTGCAGGCCCACGCGCGGGTGCGCTATTCGATCCGCGCCCGTGATCTGCCCGGCATGAACGAGCTGGTCGAGCGCGTGTCCAAGATCGCGCAAGGCGCGGCGCTGATGACCGAAACCAAGGTGGAGATGAAGATCATCTCCGCAGTCTCCAACATCCTGCCGAACGCGCCGCTGGAGCAGGCGCTGCACCGGGTCATGGAAGAGCTCGGACCGCCGCATTTCGATGATGCTGACAAGAGCTTTGCCGGCCAGATCCGCGCGACGCTGAGCGACAAGGACATTGCGTCGGTCTATTACGCGATCGGCATGGAGCCGACCGATCGGCCGCTGGCCGACTTCCTGGTGCCGCTCGATGCCAAGCGTAACCCGCTGGTCGGTTCGACCGACGTCGGCGACGTCAGCTGGGTGGTGCCGACCGTGCAGGTTCACGCCCCCACGGTTGCGATCGGCACGCCTTTCCACACCTGGCAGGTGGTGGCGCAGGGCAAGAGCCCGCATGCCCACAAGGCCATGGTGCAGGCGGCCAAGGCGATGGCCGATCTCGGCATCAAGGCGCTGACGGATCCGGAACTGATCAAGGCGGCCAAGGCCGACCTGAAGAAGCGGACGGCGAGAACACCGTATGTCTGTCCGCTGCCGGATCACGTCGAGCCGCCGCTCGACATGTCCATCGCGTAGAATTTTGCCTCGATACTTCGTCTGATCGGACGAACAAATTTTCCGCAGTGCAGCGAGCAATCCAGCGTGTTTTGATGCTGGATTGCCGCACGGATGGGCTGCGGAACGCAGTTTTGCCCAACAGACAGCCAGAAGACCGTTTGCATACACACGGTCCCAGTTGACGCGCCCCCCATTCAGTGTGCCATCTACTGCCAGCTATTTGGGCGGCCGCCTCTGTCGGCCGTCTTCGTCACGATGGGAACCAGACGGGGGACAACCATGCTGGATAAAGAACTGCGTTCGATGATCGGCCAGGTGAAGGATGGGCGGATGGATCGCCGCGCCTTCATCAAGCGCATGGCCGCGGTCGGTCTCACCGCCCCTCTGGCCAATCAGATCCTCGCGCTCGGCGGCGTCGCCATGGCCGAGGGCGCCTCGACCTACAAGCCGACCAAGCGCGGCGGCGGCGGTGCCCTGAAGCTGTTGTGGTGGCAGGGACCGACCTTGCTCAATCCGCATTTCGCCACCGGCACCAAGGACCAGGACGGCTCGCGCCTGTTCTACGAACCGCTCGCCTGCTGGGATCCGGACGGCAACATGAAGCTGGTGCTGGCGGCGGAGATCCCGTCGATCCAGAACGGCCTGCTCGCCGCCGACGGCAAGTCGGTGACGTGGAAGCTGAAGCCCGGCGTGAAATGGCATGACGGCAAGCCGTTCACGGCCGATGACGTGGTGTTCAACTGGGAATACGCCAAGGACCCGGCGACCTCCGCGATCACCATCGGCGTTCACCGCGACATCGTCGTCGAAAAGATCGACGATCTCACCGTGCGCATCAACTTCCCCAAGCCGACGCCGTTCTGGGCCGAGGCTTTCGTCGGCGCTCCGAACTGCATCATCCCCAAGCATCTCTTTGCGGATTACAAGGGCAGCAAATCCCGCGAGGCACCGAACAATCTGGCGCCGGTCGGCACCGGCCCCTATAAGTTCGTCGAGTTCAAGCCGGGCGATCTCGTCCGCGGGGTGCTCAATCCCGACTACCACATGCCCAACCGCCCCTATTTCGATACCCTCGAGATGAAGGGCGGCGGCGATGCCGTCTCAGCGGCGCGCGCGGTGATCCAGACCGGCGAATATGACTTCGGATACAACATCCAGGTGGAAGACGACGTCCTTCTGCGGCTTGAGAAGGGCGGCAAGGGCAAGGCGATCTACGCCGTCGGCGGCGACACCGAATTCATCGCGCTGAACTCGACCGATCCCAACACGGAGGTCGACGGTGAACGCTCGTCGCTCAAGACCAAGCATCCGCTGTTCTCCGACCCCGCCGTGCGCAAGGCGCTGTCGCTGCTGGTCGACCGCGAGTCCGTCAAGAAGGCGATCTACGGCCGCGCCGGCCGCACGACGGCCAACTTTCTCAATGGCCCCGAAAAGTTCGTGTCCAAGAACACGAGCTGGGAGTTCAGCATCGAAAAGGCCAGCAAGATTCTGGATGACGCCGGCTGGAAGCCGGGCGCGGACGGCATCCGCGAGAAGGACGGCAAGAAGCTGAAGCTGCTCTACCAGACCTCGATCAACGGACCGCGCCAGAAGACCCAGGCCATCGTCAAGCAGGCCTGCCAGAAGGCGGGCATCGAAGTCGAGCTGAAATCGGTGGTCGCCACCGTGTTCTTCTCATCCGACGTCGGCAATCCCGATACCTATCCGAAGTTCTACGCCGATATGCAGATGTTCCAGATCCCGATGAGTCAGCCGGATCCCTCGCAGCACATGCGCCGATACGTTTCGGCGAACGTGGCGACCAAGGAGAACAAATGGCAGGGCCAGAATTTCCCGCGTTACGTCAACAAGGAGTATGACCAGACCATCGAGGCCGCGGAAGGCGAGATGGATCCGGTCAAGCGTGCCTCGCTCTACATCAAGGCCAATGATCTGCTGATCCGCGACACCGTGTTCATTCCGGTGCAGCACCGCCTCAAGGTGGAAGCTGCGGCCAATAACCTGCGTTGCATCATCAGCGGCTGGGCGAACGAAACCGACAACCTGTTCGATTGGTACCGGGAGGAATGATCGCGCAGACATAGACGGGATTTTCCCCATGAGTCAGTATGTCTTGCGTCGCCTGTTGATCGCCGTTCCGAGCCTGCTGGGCATTTCGCTGGTGCTGTTCGTGGTGCTGGCGCTTGCCCCGGGCGATCCCTTTTCGGAGCTGACGACCAATCCGAACGTGCCGCCGGAAGTGGCGGCATCGCTTCGGGCCAAGTTCGGTCTCGATGATCCGATCTATCTCCGTTACCTGCACTGGCTCAACGCCATGCTGCACGGCGACTGGGGTTTCTCCTTCGTCAGCCGGATGGACGTCGACCAGCTGATCCTCCAGCGCCTGCCGGCCACGCTCTACGTGATCGGCTCGGCGCAGCTCCTGGCGCTGCTGATCGCGATTCCCGTCGGCGTCTACGCCGCGACGAAGCCCTATTCGCTGTTCGATCAGGTCGCGAACACGCTCGCCTTCGTCGGTTTCTCGCTTCCGACCTTCTTCACCGGCATTCTGTTCATCCTGATCTTCTCGATCACGCTGGACTGGCTGCCGTTCGTCTATACCACCGACATCAAGGCGACCGGCATCCGCTGGGTGCTGGAAATGATTCGGCAGGCGATCATGCCGGTGGCGGTGCTCGGCCTGTTCCAGGCGGCGTCGATGACGCGCTTCGTGCGCTCGGCGATGCTCGACGTGATCCGTCTTGATTATGTCACCACGGCGCGCGCCAAGGGCCTCGGCCAGGCCAAGGTCATCGTCAAGCACGTCATGCGCAACGCCATGATCCCGGTCGTGACGCTGATCGCCTTGCAGATGCCGGCGGTGTTCGGCGGCGCGATCGTCACCGAGCAGATCTTCCGAATCCCCGGCATCGGCTCGCTGCTGATCTCTTCCATTCTTTCCAACGACACGCCGGTGGTGATGGCCGTCACCTTCGTCTTCGCGTGCCTCGTCGTGCTGTTCAACCTCATCGCGGACGTGCTTTATGGCTGGCTTGACCCTCGCATCTCCTTCCGCTGAGCGGCGCGTCTACTCGCCCTGGCGCGAGACGTGGCGGCGCTATAGCCGGCACAAGCTTGCGGTGGTGAGTGCGGTGCTGCTCCTCATTCTGATCCTGGCAGTGGTGCTCGGTCCCTTCGTCTGGCGCGTCAAGATCGACGACATCGATATCGTTGCGGGCATGCAGGGGCCCTCGCTGGCCCATCCCTTCGGCACCGACGATCTGGGGCAGGACATCCTGGCCCGCATGATCTATGGCGGACGCATCTCGCTCGCGGTCGGTCTCGCCGCCATGCTGGTCTCGGTCCTGGTCGGCGTGCTGATCGGCGCGCTCGCCGGCATGTCGCGTGGTGCGCTCGGTCACGGCCTGATGTGGCTGACCGACCTGTTCCTGTCGCTGCCGCAACTGCCGTTGCTGCTGCTGCTGATCTATCTGTTCCGCGACGGGCTGAAGCAGACGTTCGGACCCGAGGGCGGCATCTTCATCCTGATCGTGCTCGTGATCGGAGGCCTGCGCTGGATGCCGGTGGCGCGGCTCGTGCGCGCGCAGTTCCTGTCGATCCGCGAGAAGGAGTTCGTCGAGGCTGCACGCGCGCTCGGCGCCAGCCCGGTGCGGCAGGTGGTGCGGCACATCCTGCCCAATGCGCTCGGCCCCGTGATCATCGCCGGCACCATCGACGTCGCCGCCGCGATCATCGCGGAATCGACCCTATCTTTCCTCGGCCTCGGCTTCCCGCCGGACACCCCGACCTGGGGCCGGCTGCTGTACGACGCCAAGGACTTTCTCGACATCGGCCCGCACTGGGCGCTGTTTCCGGGCGGCGCGATCTTCATCGCGGTGGTCGCCATCAACTTCATCGGCGACGGTCTGCGTGACGCGCTCGATGCGCGACGGGTGATCTGATGGCGCCGCTGCTCGAGATCAAGGGCCTGAAAACCCACTTCTCCACCGACGACGGCATCCTCCAGGCCGTCGACGGCGTCGATATCTCCATCAACCGCGGCGAGACGCTCTGCGTCGTCGGCGAGTCCGGCTGCGGCAAGACCGTCACCGCGATGTCGATCCTGAAGCTGATCGCGATGCCGCCGGGGCGGATCGCGGCAGGCCAGATCATCTTCGAGGGCCGCGATCTGGTGCCGCTGACCAGCAATCAGCTCGACGAGATCAGGGCCAAGGAGATCGGCTTCATCTTCCAGGAGCCGATGACCTCGCTCAACCCGGTGCTCACCATCGGCGAGCAGATCGCCGAAAGCCTGCGCCGGCACGAAGCGCTGACCAGGAAGCAGGCGCTCGAGCGCACCATCGAGATGCTGAAGCTGGTGCAGATCCCGAACGCGGAGGGCCGCGTGCACAATTATCCGCATCAGTTCTCGGGCGGCATGCGCCAGCGCGTGATGATCGCAATGGCACTCGCCTGCAAGCCGAAGCTGATCATCGCCGACGAGCCCACCACGGCGCTCGACGTCACCATCCAGGCCCAGATCCTCGATTTGCTCCAGGACATGAAGGAGCGTTTCGGCATGGCGGTGATGCTGATCACCCATGCCATGGGCGTCGTCGCCGAAACCGCGCAGCGCGTCGTCGTGATGTATGCCGGCAAGGTGGTCGAGGAAGCTCCCGTAGACGATCTGTTCGGCGATCCCCGCCATCCCTATACCCAGGGCCTGATCCGTTCGATTCCGCGCATCGATCTCGACAGCGAGCACAAGACGCGGCTGGAGGCGATCGGCGGCTCGGTGCCGATCCTGATCAATCCGCCGGTCGGCTGCCGCTTCGCGCCGCGCTGCAAGTTCGCCATGAACGTCTGCACCGAGAAGGAGCCGCTGCTGCGCGAGATCGCGCCCGGTCATCGCATGGCCTGTCACTTGGGAGATATGAGCGTGGGAGCTGCGTCATGAGCGAACCCTTGCTCCGCGTCAGCGGCCTGAAGAAACACTTCCCCGTGCTCGGCGGCCTGTTGTCGCGCCAGGTCGGCACCGTCTATGCGGTCGACGGCGTGTCGTTCTCGGTCAACCGCGGCGAGACGCTCGGTCTCGTCGGCGAATCCGGTTGCGGCAAGTCGACCACGGGTCGCTGCGTGCTGCGCCTGATCGAGCCGACCGACGGCGAGGTCACCTTCGACGGCCAGGACGTGCGTCAGCTCAGCGGCAATGATCTGCGCGCGATGCGGCGCAACATGCAGCTGGTGTTCCAGGACCCGTTCGCCTCGCTCAATCCGCGCATGACGGTCGGTGCGATTCTCAGCGAGGCGCTGATCATCCACAAGCTCGGATCCTCGGCAAAGGAGCGCGAGGAGCGCGTCGCCAGCCTGCTGGTCAAGGTGGGGCTCAAGGCCGAGCACATGCGGCGCTATCCGCACGAATTCTCCGGCGGCCAGCGCCAGCGCATCGTGATCGCGCGGGCGCTCGCGGTCGAGCCGAAGCTGATCGTCTGCGACGAGCCGGTATCGGCGCTCGACGTGTCGATCCAGGCCCAGGTGATCAATCTGCTGGAAGACCTCCAGGCTGAGCTGAACCTCACCTATCTCTTCGTCGCGCACGACCTCTCGGTGGTCGAGCACATCTCCGATCGTGTCGCGGTGATGTATCTCGGACGCATCGTGGAGCTGGCGAAGGCGAGCGATCTCTACCGCAATCCGCAGCATCCCTACACCAGGGCGCTGTTGTCGGCGGTGCCGGTGCCCGATCCCAAGCTGAAGCGCGAGCGCATCCGCCTCAAGGGCGACGTGCCGAGCCCGATGAAGCCGCCGTCGGGCTGTCACTTCCACACCCGCTGCCCGATCGCCCAACCGCGTTGTGCGGAGAGCGCGCCGGTGTTGAAGGAGGGGGCGGGCGGGCACTTCGTGGCGTGCCATCTGGCCTGATGTTGCCGCGCGAGAACGATTTTGCGCCGGCGCTCAGCGAGGCGTGCCGTTCGTCGTCTGCAGTGACTGGACGAAATCGACCACCGCCAGAATCACCACGCCAACCACAATGACGATGAGCGGAATGGCCTTGATCCAAACCACCAGAAACCCAAGAAATGTCATCATAAGCGCGAGGCCGATGAGTCCGGTGATCAGATTGGTCATCGCACTTTCCTTTTCTCCGCGCGGGGAGCCGCGTTCGTGCCGGCGCTTGGGACGTTGCGCCGAGCGCTGCCGCGAGTGCGCCCGATATTCTTGACGAGCCAGCACGCCGTGCGCAAGAGGCGGGCATCGTTGCTGCGGCGGCCGACGAGCTGGACGCCCAGCGGAAGGCCGGCTTCCGAACGCATCAATGGCAGGCTGATGGCGGGTACGCCGAGATAGGTCCAGAGCGTGCAGAAAACCGGGTTGCCGGTCGTTTCAATGCCGGGAGCCGCACCCGGCGCCGCAGGCGTCAGGACGGCGTCGTATTCGTCGAAAATGTGGTCCAGAGCCTGGTTGAGCGGCGCAATCCCGGCCAGAGCGCTGCAGTAATCCACCGCGAGATGCGCGCGGCCCCGCTCGATCGCCTGGCGTAGAGGCGTGCTCAGCTTGTCGCCGCCTCGCTGGTAGTCGCGCCGCAGATTGTGCGCCATATCAACTTCCATGATGATACGGTGCATATCGACGGCTCTATCGAAGCTCGGCCCAAGCTCGACTTCGCTGCACGCCTCGCCCAAAGCCTCGATGAGCTCAGCAAAGGCCTCACGGGCCACTGGCTCGGCCTGATCCCAGACCGGAGAGCGCACGAAGGCAAATCGCGGCGGCAACGGCGGCTCGCTCGCCGCTACCGCAGAGAATGGCGGGCGCGCAACAGGCCGCGTGTCCAAATCCTCCCGGTCGAAGTCGACCATGACCTCGGACAGCAGGGCCACGTCCTCCACGCTGCGCCCGAACACGCCGACATGGTCGAGCGTGCGCGACAATTCGAGCGCGCCGCTGCGCGGAATGAGGCCATGCGAGGGCTTGAAACCGACCACGCCGCAGAAGGCGGCAGGACGGATCACCGAGCCGTTGGTCTGCGAGCCGACAGCACCTGGCACCATCAGCGCCGCGACGGCCGCGGCGGAGCCGGAGGACGATCCGCCGGGCGTGTGATCCGGGTTGTGCGGATTTCGGGTCTTGCCCGGATTGTAGTACGCGTACTCGGTGGTCACCGTCTTGCCGAGGATTACAGCGCCGGCCGCCCGCAGACGCGCCACAGCCGCCGCATCGCGCCGCGGCGTGCGTCCGGCCCAAAGCTCCGATCCGAATTCCGTCGGCATGTCGCCGGTGTCGAAGATGTCCTTGATGCCCACGGGCACGCCATGCAGCGGGCCTATAGCCTTGCCGTGCTTACGATGATCGTCAGCAGCCTCGGCCTGCCGCATCGCGTGGTCGCGATCAAGAAATGCCCACGCCTGGATATCGCGATCGACCTCGTCGATGCGCTTGAGGCAGTCGCCGACGAGCTCCGCGGAACTGAGCCGGCCGTCGCGGATGCCGGCCGCAGCTTCCATGAGGCCGAGCGCGTTGAGACTCATGCGCAGCCTTTCGGCGGTTTGCCGGGCGCGCTCATCGCGATCCATAGAGATAGTTGGGCAACCACAATGCGATCCCCGGGAAGATGTAGACCAGTGCCATGGTGAAGAAGACCAGGCCGACAAAGGGAAGCGCGCCGGAGAAGATGTCAGTCAGCTTCACCTGAGGCGGCGCCACGCCCTTCAGATAGAAGGCTGCCATCGCGACCGGCGGCGTGTTGAACGCCGTCTGCGTGTTCAGTGCCACCAGGATGCCGAAGAAGATCGGATCGATGCCGTATTGGGGCAGCAGCGGCAGGAAGATCGGCACGAAGATGATGATGATCTCGGTCCATTCCAGCGGCCAGCCGAGCAGGAAGATGATCACCTGGGTCAACAGCAGGAACCCGATCGGCGACAGGTTCATCGCGGCGAAGAACTGCTCGACCACGGTTTGTCCGCCGAGGACGGCAAACACCGCGGAGAACGTCCACGACCCGATGAACAGGTAACAGACCATCGCGGTGGCACGCACGGTCAGATAGACCGATTCGCGCATCATCGTGAAGTTGAGCGAACGATAGGCGGCGGCCAGAACGATGCTCATGAGGGCGCCCACCGCGGCCGCCTCGGATGGCGTCGCCAGGCCGAACAGGATCGCACCGAGCACCGAAACGATCAGTAACGCCAGCGGCAGGAACGACGTGGCGAGCGCCCAGATCACGGTGCCGAGCGGCACGTTGGTCTGCTCGGGCGGCAGCTTCGGCGCCAGCGCGGGATTGATGATCGCGCGCGCCATCGCATAGAGGACATAGAGTCCGGCCAACAGGAACCCGGGAAAGAAAGCGGCCGCATAAAGCTTGACCGCCGAAACGCCGGCGGTTGCCGCATAGACGATCAGCAGAATGCTCGGCGGAATCAGGATGCCGAGGCAGCCGCCGGCGCAGACGACGCCTGCCGACAGCTTGACGTCGTAACCGGCGCGCAGCATCGCCGGCAAGGCCAGCAGGCCCATCAGCGTGACGACCGCGCCGACGATGCCGGTCGCGGTCGCGAACATCGCGCAGGTGATCAGCGTTGCCACCGCCAGCGCGCCCGGCACGTTCTTCATCGACAATTGCAGCGAGTAGAACAGGCGGTCGAGAATGTTTGCGCGCTCGATCAGATAGCCCATGAACAGGAACAGCGGAACCGCAACCAGCACATCGCTGGATGTGACCTCGAACGTCTTCTGCACCAGAAGCGTGAAGATGCGGTTCTGGAAGAAGTCCTGACCGGGGGTGTAGTAGGCATAGTAGCCGAACGAGACGCCCATCGCCATCAGCGTGAACGCGATCGGGAAGCCGAGCATGATGATGAAGATGAAGAGGCCCAGCATCAGCATGCCGAGTTGAGGATCGGTCATGCGCCTGGTCCCTTCCCGCTCTGCGGCTCAGCCGCGTGCTGCTGATGTTCGCGGATGACGAGGCTCTCGGTCTCTTCCACGTCGTGCAGGCGTTGCGGCCATCGGCCGGTGCGGATGCACAGCACACAGCGAATGATCTCAGCAAACCCCTGCAGAAACAGAAGGAAGCCGGTGAGAGGGATCAGTGCCTTCAGCGGAAACACCGGCACGCCGGCCGGACTGAAGATGCTGACTTCGCGGAAGCGGACCGACATCTGGGCGTAGTTCCAGCCCGAATACATCAGCGCGGCGATCGCCGGCAGGAAGAACAGGATATACAGGACGAGGTCCATCGTCGCCTGGGTGCGCGGCGACCAGAGGCGGTAGACCACGTCGGCACGCACATGGCCGTTGCGCGAGAGCGTATACGCGCCGGCCATCAGGAACATCGCGCCATAGGTGATGTAGCTGATGTCGAAAGCCCAGGTGGTCGGCGCACGCAGCACGTAGCGCACGAAGACCTCGTAACTGACACCCAGTGTGAGGACGAGAATCAGCCAGGCGAACGCCTTGCCGACCCACGTGCTGAGCTCGTCGATGAAGAACAGGAATTTCGTCATGCGAGCTGAACTCGCTGCGAGCAGTACATCCGGACGTCCCCCTCCCAACTCGCGGGCGGCGCTTCAATGCGCCGCCCCTCACGATACGGCCTCACGCGATCCCCCGCGACAGCCGTCACACCTTGAGCACGCCCGGGAAGTGATGCTCGAAGGCGCCGCGGTAGTCGGTCGCGTTGTTCATGTTGTAGTAAACCACGCGGCGCACCCATTCCTTCTGCGAGTCCATCACCTTCTTCATGAACGGATCCGAGCCGAGCTGGGCGATCAGACCGTCCCACGCCTTGATCTGCGCGTCGAACACCGACTTCGGCGTCCGCTGGACGTTGACCTTGTCCTTGTTGATCAGCTCCTGCAGGTCCTTGGAATAATAGTCCATGCCTTTCCATTCGTTTGCGGAGGACACAGCTTCGGCGGCGTATTGCAGGATCGCCTGCTGTTCCTTCGGCAGCGCGTTGAATTTCGTCCGGTTGAACATGATCTCGAAATATTCCGTCGCCTGATGGTGGCTGCCCATCATGTAGTTCTTGGCGACATCCTGCGCGCCGAAGCGCCGGTCCGACGTCGGATTGTTGAACTCGAACCCGTCGATCACGCCGCGCTCCATCGCAGGCACGATCTCGCCGCCGGGTAGCTGCGCGACGGATGCACCCATCGCCTGGAAGAGATCGGCGGCAAGGCCCACCGTGCGATATTTCAAGCCCTTGAGGTCGGCGTCGCTGGTGATCGGCTTCTTGAACCAGCCGAGCGGCTGGGTCGGCATCGGCATGGCGAAGAAGCTCTTGATGTTGACGTTCATGATCTTGGTCTGGAGCTCCTCGAACAGCTCCTTGCCGCCGCCGTTGTGGATCCAGCCGAGGCCTTCATTGGCGTTGAAGCCGAACACGGGACCTGTCCCGAACAGCGATGCTGCCTTGTGTTTGCCGTACCAGTAGACCGTCACCGTGTGTGCCGCGTCGATCTGGCCGCCATGAACGCCGTCGAACACCTGGAACGGATGCACGACCGAGCCGCCGACCAGGTAGTCTATGCGGAGCCGGCCCCCGGCCATCTCGTTGACGCGCTTCACATAGTCTTCGGCCATCTCGTTGAAGACATCGGCCTTGCCCCACGAGCCCTGCATCTTCAGGGTCGCCGTTTGCGCCCGGCTGACTTGAGGCATGGCGATGGTGGCAGCGCCGGCCGCGCTGGCGGCCAGCAAGAATTTGCGACGAGTGGTTCTGGTCTTTTCAGACTTTGCGGTCATGGACGTCCTCCCTGGCGGCCTGGTTGTTTGAACGCGTTCGGTGCGCTTTCTTTTAACCGCTGGAGGTATGCCGCATTCCAGCGACTTTGATCACAGTTTGGACGCATTGTCGGCATCCGACAAGCTCTCCATGTCGCATTTTGTATGTCGGCGAGCTTTTGTTTGCAGGAGCCTCATAGTCGTCGCGTGTCGCAGCGCAGCAAATATGCAGACTTTCTCTCAGACTTCGGAAAGCTGCGTGCACTGCCGAAGAGAAGCTCGCAGCGCGGCAGGCGGGACGGAAGGGTTGGCTGACCAGATTAGGGCCGCGATGCGCGCCGTCGGGCCAGTTGGTGCAGCACCGTGTCGATGGCCGGCACCGCTCCGGTCTCGCGCAGCCATGTGTCGGCCAATTCCCTCAATTCGCCCGGCGTCAGGCCGAATTTGCGGCGGAATGCGCGGATGAAGGTGGAATCGCTGCTGAAGCGCATGTCGACGGCGAGCTCGATCAGACGACCGTCCTGCGCGGATGGCGATAGCAATCGCCGAAACGCTAGATTAAGCCGCTGCTCCCGCACATAATGCGCAAGCCCGCCCTCGGCCTCGAACAGCCGGTAGAGAGTCGCGCGCGAGATATGGAAGTGGCGGCAGAGCTCTTCGGCGGCGAGCGCATCGGTTTCGAGATTGTTCGCGATGTGGCGCTTGATCATCGTGATGTAAAGATGGCGCTCGGCGCGTTCGAGGCCCGCGACGATTTCGGCCGTCCCGCCGGCCGCGGCCGCCACGAGGTCGGCGATCGCCTCGACCGTGGCCTCGGCATTGCCGATCCCGGTTTCCGTTCCGGGCTCGGACGGCAGGCCAAGCGCGGCATAGTGGCTCGCGAGCAGGCGGGCATGAGGGTGGTCCGACGGCAACAGGGTTGCCGTCGCCGCATCCGGATATGCGAGCCGCGGCGCCAGCATCGCGCGCTGCAGGACGATCGTCATCAGATGGGTGCGACCGCCGCCGGCGCGCAGTGCGGTCTGATTCGGTTGCGCCATGTCGATGAGAACGATGTCGCCGGGTCGCAGCGTGACCTCGCGCCGGCCCGAGCTGAACTGCATCTCGCCTTCGACGCAGAGGGTGATCTGAAAATGATCCATGACGCCGCGGGCGACGTGCGCGGGCGTGCGGTCATAGTCCTGGTCGGAGGCACGCGTGTCGATCAGCAAGGCGTTGCGGATCATCCATGTCACCGTCGTGACATGGAAATCGTTCTCCGCGGTACGCGGAACGACCTCGCAGATGTCGGCCGTCATGGCCCGCAAGTGCGCGAGCGCCTCCGGACCGCGCCCGGGATTGTCGGCCGCCATACTCCCGGTCAACGCTGTGTCGTCCACATCCCCTCACGATGCGGAAAGACCGCACGCAACTGATTTCCCGAGATCGGCGGCAAGCCGATCTCGGGTCTGGATGTAGCCATTCGGAAATCTGTGCGCAAGCGAGAGCGAGTTGGATCGCGCTGGTGGCGGTATGCAACGCATGCGAGATCCGCATGGATTTTGTCTCGCTGAGACACCGGGCACATCGTCCGGCCTGCCGTCCTGTTAGAGACTCTCCCGTTGCTGGAATGCGAGCGCGTCATGCGGGGGCGCGCCGTTGGAATGGGGTTATCGTGGGATCAATGGGAATTGAGGGCGCTGGTCGTCGGCAACGACGTTCGCGCAGCTGCCGTCGTCGCCGGACAGCGAGAGGTTGCGGGATGCTCGTCATCCTGGTCCTGCCGTATCTCGGCTCGACCTCCGCCAGCCGGGCGCAGATCGACAATTACGGACTTTGGACCGCAATCAACAGCACGCCGGGGCAGGCGGTCGAGTTCGGCACGCTGAGCAACGCTCCGATCGGGTCCGCTTTTGCGACGAGCGCCTATCCTCACGCCGCAGTGTTTTCGGCCGATGGCCGTTTCGCGTATGTCGCTGCCATGTCCGGCGCGGTGGACGTCATCGACGTCGTCAGCCGGACGGTTGTCGCGACCATACCCGTCGCCGTCGGGCCGGCAGGATTGGCGCTCAGCCCTGATGGCTCGAGCCTCTATGTGACGTCCTCCGGGGCCAATTCCGTCACGGTGATCTCCACCGCGACCAATCTCGTGGTCGGTTCACCCATCGCAGTTGGTGCAGTCCCTTACGGCGTTGTCGTCTCGCCGGACGGGAGCCGGGTCTATGTGGCCAACGAGGGCTCCGCGAGCGTTTCGATCATCGACGCCGCGTCGAAAACCGTCATCGGCGCGGTCGCGGTCGGAGGCGGCCCCTCCGGCATCTCCGTGTCTCCGGATGGAAGCCGGATCTACGTGGCCAATCAAGGCGGTGGCGTCTCGGTCATCGATGCGGCCTCGCAATCGGTGGTCACGACGGTTTCGATCTCCGGGCTCCCGCTGCATGTTGCAGTCAGCCCTGACGGGTCGCGGATCTACGTAACGACGCAGACCAACGTGCTCGTGGTGATCGATGCACTGACGAACACCGCCACGGCAAACGTAGCCCTGTCCAGCCACGGCGTCGGAGTGTCCCTGACGCCCGACGGAAGTCGCGCCTACATCACGACCGGCGCCGGGTTTTACGTGCTGGATACCGCCACGAACACGATCGTATCCTCCCCCTCGATGCCGATCGCGGACAACGGCACTTCCGGTGCGGCCTTCATTGGACCGAACGTCATCGTTGCGGCGGGTGGGGCGGTCTCGGCTGGCAGCGACGCCGCGCTCTCGGCGCTGAGTTTCGGGCAATACGTCAATTTCAATGGTGGTGCGCTGCGCTTCACGGGGGCTTTCAGCACCGCCCGGACGATTTCACTGCTGGCGGGCGGCGGCACGATCGACACCAACGGCTTCAACGCGACGTTGTCCGGACAGATCATCAACGCGGGAGCCCTGACCAAGACGGGGCTGGGCACGCTGACGCTGACCGGAGCCAACACCTACAGCGGCGGCACCTTCGTCAGCGGCGGCACGCTGGCCTTGAGCGGCGCCGGCACGCTGGGCGACGCCGGCGGGACGACCACGGTCAACAGCGGTGCCACGCTCGATCTGGGCGGCACGGCGCAGACCCAGGGTGCGGTCGGCCTCAACGGAGGCACGATTCGCAACGGCAATCTGAACGCGCCCGTCACGTCGACCGGAGGCGTCCTCAATGGTATCGGCGGGACCGCGAGCCTGACGACGACGGCCGGCTTCACCATGTTGGTCGGCAACAATGGCTATACCGGAGCCACGACCGTGAATGGCGGAGTGCTCGACGTCGAAGGAACCATCACCGGCACCTCTTCAGTCACGGTGAATGCCGGTGGCGTGCTGATGGGAGCGGGCACGATCGATCCATTGTTGGTGACGATCGCCGGCGGCGGCATCTTGGCGCCCGGCAACGGCACGCCCGGCAGCGTCACGAGCATCGTCGGCGATCTCGCCCTGCAAGCGGGCGCGATCTATCAGGTCCAGGTCAATCCGTCGACGGCGTCCTCCGCAAGCGTATCTGGCACCGCAACCCTCGGCGGCGCCACCGTGAACGCGGTGTTTGCGGCCGGCAGCTATATCGAGAAGAAATACACTATCCTCAGCGCGGGCGGCGGCATCTCCGGCACCTTTGCCTCGACGGTTGCCAACAGCAATCTGCCGGCGAACTTCAAGACCGATCTCAGCTACGATGCGAACAACGCCTATCTCGACCTGTCGCTCGCCTTCGTCCCGCCGCCGGCGTCCGGCCTGAATGGCAATCAGCAGGCGGTGGCGAATGCGCTGGTCCATTCCTTCGACGTCAACGGCGGCATTCCGCTGATCTACGGCCGCATGACGGCGGCAGGGCTGACGCAAGCCTCGGGCGAACAAGGCACGGCCGCGCAGCAGACGACGATCAGCGCGATGAGCCAGTTCATGGGCCTGCTCACCGACCCCTTCGCGCAACGGGAGGGTCGGACGAGCACACCGAACAGTGCGGCTGCATTTGCCGAAGACAGCGAATCAAGCGCCTATGCCGCGCGCCAGCGCACCGACGCGTTTGCCATGCTCGCCAAGGCGCCGGCGCAGAAATTTGCGCAGCGCTGGAGCGTGTGGGCTGCCGGCTTCGGCGGATCGCAATCGACCCATGGCCATGCGACGGATGGTTCCAACGACACGACGAGCCGCATCGCGGGCACGGCGGTCGGCGCGGACTATTGGCTCGCGCCGAGCACGAAGCTCGGCTTCGCGCTCGCCGGCGGTGGCACCGGCTTCGACGTCAACGGTCTCGGCTCCGGCCGCTCCGACCTGTTCCAGGCCGGCGCATATCTGTATCACGCGAACGGCCCGGCCTACGTCTCCGCCGCGCTGGCCTATGGCTGGCAGAACATGACCACCGATCGCACCGTGACGATCGCCGGCACCGATCGCCTGCGCGCCGCCTTCGACGCCCATGCGTATTCCGGCCGTCTCGAAGGCGGCTATCGCGTGGTCGCGTCATGGCTCGGCGGAATCGGCCTTACACCCTACGGCGCGATGCAGTTCACGACGCTCGACCTCCCCGGCTATGCCGAGCAGGCCGTCTCCGGCTCGTCGGCATTCGCCTTGAGCTACGCCGCGAAAAGCGTGACCGACAGCCGCAGCGAGCTCGGCCTGCGTACCGACAGGTCCTTTGCGATGCAGGATGGCGTGTTGGCCCTGCGCGGCCGTGTCGCCTGGGCGCATGATTTCAACCCCGATCGCTCGGCCGCCGCAACCTTTCAGGCGTTGCCGCTCGCAAGCTTCGTCGTCAACGGCGCAGCGCAGGCGCGCGACGCCGCGCTCGCCACGGCTTCGGTCGAGATGACATGGACGAACGGCTGGTCGACGGCGGCCACGTTCGAAGGCGAGTTCTCCAGCGTCACCCGCAGCTACGCCGGCAAGGGTAGCGTTCGCTACGGATGGTGAGCGCCGTCATCCCTCCAGCGTGAAGCCGACGCGCAGCGTCACCTGGTAGTGGCGCACGGCTCCGTTCTCGATGTGGCCGCGGGTCTGCACCACCTCGAACCATTTCATCTCGCGAATGGTCTTCGACGCGCGGCCGATCGCGTTCTTGATCGCGTCCTCGATCGAGGTTTCGGATGAGCCGACGAGGTCCAGGATCTTGTAGACGTGGTCTTTCTCATCTGCAGGCATCATGGCCTCCCTCGGTTGCGCTGCGGCACGCGCGGTCGCGTTGTGCTCCCATGTGAACGAGCGCCAGGCGATCCAGTTCCGCCCTGCGCGATAGCTTGCATGCGCCGGCCGAGGTGGAGTGGCCGGCGTCCGCCTGCTAAGCGCTATCCATGAACTCGGCGCGCCGCGACAGGACGATCGGCTCTCTCTGCCTCGGCGTGACGGCGTTCGGCTGGGCTTTGAACTGGCCGCTGATGAAGCTGCTGCTGCAGCAATGGCCACCCCTGTTCGCGCGCGGGCTTGCGGGCGTCTGCGCCTCGCTGATTCTCGGTACTCTGGTGCTGAGCCGGAAGGAGTCGTTTGCCGTCCCGCGCGAGGCCATCCCACGGCTGGTCTTCGCGACCTTCACCAACGTCTTTGCCTGGATGGGGCTCGGCACGGTCGCGATGAAATATGTGACGGTGAGCGAGGGCGCTCTGCTCGCCTACACGATGCCGATCTGGGCGATGCTGTTCGCCTGGCCGGTGCTGCATACGCGACCGACCGCAAGGGATATTTTCGGGCTGGTCCTTGGCGTTGCCGGCGTCACGCTGCTTCTGAGCGGCAACGGCTTTG
This sequence comes from Bradyrhizobium sp. LVM 105, assembly GCF_003957705.1. Lineage (NCBI taxonomy): Bacteria > Pseudomonadati > Pseudomonadota > Alphaproteobacteria > Hyphomicrobiales > Nitrobacteraceae > Bradyrhizobium > Bradyrhizobium sp. LVM 105. The sequence goes on from NZ_QZMV01000009.1 coordinate 54,246, forward strand.
CGTTCGGCGCAGACAAGCTGCTGGGCATCGTGCTGGCACTGCTCTGCGCCATCCTGTTCGCGCTCGGCAACGTGCTCAACCGCAAGCCGTTGCCGCTGCCGCCCTTGGTCGTCGTTGCCTGGCAGGTCGGGCTTGGTTGCGCCACGATGCTGGTTCTCGGCGTCGCGTTCGAGCGTCCCGACGTCACCGCGATCACCCCGCTGGGGCTCGGCTGCTTCGTCTACATGACATTGGTGCCGATGGGCGTCTGCTACGTCACCTGGTTCGAGACGCTGCGCCGCCTGCCACCGACCACGGCCTCGACCGGCATGCTGATCGTTCCCGTGATCGGCGTGGTCTCCGCCGCCATCATTCTCGGCGAGCCGCTGGGCTATCGCGAATGGACAGCAATGGCGCTCACGCTCGGCGGCGTGACGCTTGCCCTGCAGCGGGGGTAACGCGATAACTCGCCCCCGCTTACGGATCCAGCTCCGTATCCCAGTAGAGATAGTCCAGCCAGCTGTCGTGCAGATAGTTCGGCGGAAACAGGCGGCCGTTGCGGTGCAGCTGGTGCACGGTGGGTGCGAATGCGTTCTGGCGCGGAAACATCCTGGCTTGCGCCGGCGTCAGGTTGCCCTTGCGTAAGTTGCAGGGCGAGCATGCCGCGACCACGTTCTCCCAGGTGGTCTGGCCGCCTTTGCTGCGCGGGATGATGTGATCGAAGGTGAGGTCCTCGGGCGAGCCGCAATATTGGCAGGCGAAACGATCGCGCAGGAAGACGTTGAAGCGGGTGAAGGCCGGATGGGTGGTCGGCTTGACGAAGGACTTGAGCGAGACGACGCTCGGCAGCTGCATTTGCAGCGTGGGACTGTGGACCGCCTGGTCGTAATGAGCGACGATGTTGACGCGGTCGAGAAACACCGCCTTGATCGCGTCCTGCCACGACCAAAGAGACAGCGGGTAGTAACTCAGCGGCCGGAAGTCCGCATTCAGCACCAACACCGGCCAACTGCCTTGCGAGACATGTGCGTTCAAGTAACGCTCCCGGCCTCCAATATACGCTGCGAAGCAGCATGTGTTGACATACTACATGCAGCGTGACGGGATTGTGAAGCCCGTTGAGCGACTTATTCAGGCGCAAGCAATGCGGCGCCGGGGTGGCAAAAGCGCTCAAAACGCCGCGATTTGGGGAGAGTAGGCGGCGGGCGGAACCGCCTTTCTCCGCGGGGTCGCGGCGTGCCGTAGCAGCTACTCCCGTACCCGCTCCAGCTTCTGCAAGCACCGCGTTGCGCGCACCACGGCCGGCATCTCCGCGTCCGGAAAGCTCGTCTTCCAGTCGGTGACGCCGACCTCCCCGACATAGATGTCGCCCTGCGAATCCAGCGCGATGCCGTGCGGCGCCAGGAATTTGCCGCTGGCGACGCCCGGGCCCGCCTCGCCGCCGAGCCGCGCGATGCGGTTGCCCCTGGCGTCCACGATCGACAGTCGCGGGCCGAGATTGGGCACCTTGCGGTTGACGGCCAGGCCGGGGCCGAGCTCGCCGATCACGAAGGTCGGGCTCTTCGCCCCGCCGCAGCAGCATAGCGCGCAGGGACGGTGGAGGTTGTTCCACTGCGTCTCGTACTTGCCCTCGCCATCGAACACCTGGACGCGGTGGTTCTCGCGGTCGGCGACGTAGACCCAGCCGTCGGCATCGGTGGCGATATTGTGCACGATGTTGAATTGGCCGGGATCGGTGCCAGGCTCGCCCCAGCTCTTGATGAGCTTGCCGTCCGGCGTGAACTTGTGCACGCGCGCATTGCCATAGCCGTCGGAGACGTAGATCTCGCCCTTCGGCGACAGCGCGGTGTGCGTGCAGCGGTGGAACGGCTCGCCGCTCATGAACGGCGACGGCTTCTCGGGAATGCCGATCGTCAGCAGCACCTTGCCGTCGGTGGTGCATTTGCGCACGGTGTGGTCGCCGTCATCGGTGCAATAGAGATTGTCGTCGGCATCGATGTGGAGGCCGTGCGCGCGCGAGAACAGGCCTTCGCCAAAGCTGCGGAGGAAATTGCCCTCGCGGTCCAACACCACCATCGGATGGGCGCCGCGATTGAAGACGTAGATCTGGTCGCGGCTGTCGACCGCGACCGAGGCGACGTCGGTCAGCTGCCAGCCGTCCGGCAGCTTTGCGAAGTTTTCGACGACGCGATAGCGGTGATCGCCGCTGCCGAGAATGGCTGGCATGGGTGGTCTCTCCTTCTGTCATTCCGGGGCACGCGTAGCGTGAGCCCGGAATCCATTGTGCGGCGCATTTCGTGGTTGGAGGGATTCCGGGCTCGCGCTACGCGCGCCCCGGAATGACCACTAGGTTTACGTCCGTCCCAAAATCCCTTCCTCGATCGCCTTGATCTGGAGCGCCAGATATTTCGAGTTGATCCGGCACTGCGCCAGGCTGCCGGCGATGAACCAGAGACCGGCCTGCCTGGTGCGCGCATACATGTTGCGCAGCTCAAGACCGTCGCCAAAGCCCCAGATCGGGCCGACGCGGTCGGCCACGGCATCGCCGAACAGCTTTCGCACCAGATAGTCCTGCGATTTGTAGCCGGTGGAGAGCACGATGAGATCGGCCGCAATGGTCGAGCCGTCCTTCATCCGTGCGCCTTCGGCGACGAAGCTCTCGATGTCGGCGAACTGCCTGAGCTTGACCTTGCCCTCGACGATCAGGTTGGAGCAGCCGACGTTGAAATAATAGCCGCCGCCGCGGGTGAGGTATTTGAATTGCCAGCCGGTGCCGGCCTCGCCGAAGTCGAGCTTGAAGCCGACGCGGGCAAGGCCGTCGAGCAGCTCCTTGTCGAGCTGCTTCGACTGCTCGGTCAGCATGACATGCGTCTTCTTCGCGAGCGGCGTCGGCATCGAGGCCGCGATCAGGTCGTTGTCCTCGAGCGTGCCTTCATTGTAGATCGCATAAGCGAGCTGTGCCGACGGCTCGATATTGGTGACCAGTGTGGGCGAGCGCTGCACCAGCGTCACGTCGGCGCCGCTGGAATACAGATCCTGCGCGATGTCGTGACCGCTGTTGCCGGTGCCGATGACGATCGCGCGCTTGCCGGTCCAGGTCTCGCCGTCCTGGTAGCGGCTGGAATGCACCAGCGTCCCCCTGAATTGGGCGAGGCTCGGAATGTCCGGAATGTTGGCGATCCCGCTGACGCCGGTTGCCATGACGACATGGCGCGGATGCATGGTCCGCTCGCTGCCGTCGGCGCGCCGCAGTGTCACCGTCCAGCATCCCTTCGCCTCGTCATAGGCGCCGCCTTCGAACGCGGTGCCGCTCCAGAAATTCAGCTCCAACGCATCGACGTAAGCCTCGAACCAGTTGGCGAGCTTGTCCTTGGGGATATAGGTGGGCCAGCTCGGCGGAAAGGGCATGTAGGGCAGGTGATTGACCTGCACCTGGTTGTGCAGCGTCAGCGCATGATAGCGCTTGCGCCAATTGTCGCCGATCCGCATTTCGCGATCGACGATCAGCGTGTCGAGCTGCAACTGCTTCAATTGCGCTGCGATCGCAAGCCCGGCCTGGCCGCCACCGACCACCAGTACGGCCGGATCGCGGTCGGCATAGTCGCGCGAGGCGTTGCGCAAATCGAGCCAGTTCGGTCCGCGGAAATCGCGCGAATAGGCCTGGCCGCGCGGGCGCGAGGTGCCGAGCTGCTCCTCGAATCCCTTGAGCTCGTCGAGCGCAGTCAGCAGCGTCCAGGCTTTCAGGCGGTCGTCGTCGGTGCCCTCGGGTGCGAGCCGGACGATACCGCTGCCGCGCCCGATTGCCGTTTCGAAATCGAAGATCGCCTCAACGCAGTTGCAGCCGGCGCGCGTGACCCAGCGCGGCGGTGCGCGGTTGGGCGCGATCTTGAAATTGGCCGGTGCCGCCTTGGGCGCGAGTGCGGCCAGCGCATCGGCAATGGTGTCGCGGCCGGCGAGCGTTTGCAGATTCCAGCTCAGCGCCAGCACGTCGCGCCAGAAGCTGTCGGCGAGGAAGAGATGGTCCAGCGCGGCGGGCTCGGGCTTGCTCAGCGTTCGCTCGAACGCGTCGAGCCAGCCTTGCGCGGATGCGGCAATATCCTTGGTCCTGTCCAGCATGCGCGACCTCGTGGCCGTCTTCGCGGCGTTTCCTCTGGTCGAAGCTATACGGTTTCGCAGGCCGCCAAAAGCCGGTGACCCGCGCAATGCCGGCATATGGCACTGCTCGGACGGCATGTGCCGAGATGCTTCAGGAGTTTCGGCGACCGGTGGCTAAGGCCCGCCCGCCCTCCGGTCCGCCCAATAGGGATCGCGCAGCTTGCGCTTGAAGATCTTTCCGGTCGCCTCGCGGGGCAGCGCATCCAGGAACTGAACCTCCTTCGGCACCTTGAAGTTGGCCAGCCGGTCGCGCAGCCAGGCTTGCACTGCACCGGCGGAGAGCTCCGCGCCTGTGTCGGGCTCAATGCAGGCGCATAGCCGCTCGCCATATTCGGCGTCGGGGATGCCGAAAACGGCGCAATCGCGCACGCCCGGCATCGCGATCAGCACGTTCTCGATTTCGGCAGGATAGATGTTGACGCCGCCCGAGATCACCATGTCGCGTTTGCGGTCGCACAAAAACAGATAGCCGTCCTCGTCGAGATAACCGACATCGCCGACACTGACGAGACCGTCGCGCCCAGCCTCCGCCCGGGCCTGCGCCTTGCCGTGATAGTCGAAGTCGGGCACCGCGGTCTGGCGCATGTAGATCTCGCCGACCTCGCCGGCGCCGCAGAGACCGCCGTCGTCGCGGAAGATCTTGACGATGCCGCCTTCGATGGCGCGGCCGACCGTGCCGGGCTTCTTCAGGGCTTCCTCGGCGGAGTGCCACACGGGGATGCCGGTCTCGGTCGAGCCGAAATATTCGTTGATGACCGGTCCCCACCAGTCGATCATGGCCCGCTTGACTTCGGGCGGGCAGGGCGCCGCGCCGTGCACGACGAAGCGCAGCGACGACAGGTCGTACCGCTGCCTGATCGCTTCGGGCAGGCGCAACAGGCGCACGAACATGGTCGGCACCATGTGGATATGCGTCACGCGGTGGCGCTCGATCAGCGCCAGTAGCTCCTCGGCGTCGAACCGCGCCTGGAGCACGATGGTGCAGCCGCAGCGGAAGGCAAGCATGCCGTAGGAGTGCGGCGCCGAGTGATACATCGGGCCGTTGATCAGCACGACCTGATTGTCGCGCGGCTTGATGCCATAGGCGATGGCGCCGACGCGCTCGGAGGCGGCCGCCTGCTCGGGCCGCATCGGCATGCGCCGCACGCCCTTCGGCAGGCCGGTGGTTCCCGACGTGTAGATCATCGCCGCGGCCCGGCGCGGCGGCTCCTGCGATTCCGGATGGCCGTCGCGCCAGCGGTCCCAATCCGTCAGTCCCGAGGGGATCTCCGTCAGCGCGGCGGGCACGGCGAACGTCGCCGCAAGCTCGGGCGGCGTCCGGACCACGAAAAGACGGACGTCCTCCGGCACGCCGGAGCGGATCTGCGGCAGCAGGTCGGCGTGGCAAACCAGGATCTTCGCGCCGCTGTCGGTCAGGATATAGCGGACCTCTTCCGCTTTGAGATGCCAGTTGATCGGCACCACCGGACTGCCCAGAGCGGCGGAGGCCGCGACCACCTCGAACAGCGCGAAATCGTTGCGCAGCATCATGGCGACCGGGGCGCCCTCGACCAGACCGAGCTCGCGAAGCCCGCTCGCCGCCCGCCTGATGCGCGCCTGGATCTCGTCATGGCCGATCCGGCGTTCGCCGCTGATGATCATGGCGTGTCCCTTTCCGCTCATGTCTAGCGATCGTCCAGCACGTCGCCGAAGCCGACCCAGCTCTTGCCGTTGAAGCGCCGCAGCTGAAGCTGCTGGAACGGCAGATAGTCGTCTGAGCCGGTGCTCACACTGATGCCTGGCAGCAGCAGCGGCAGCTTCACCTCCTTCAGCGATGCGGCCTGGCGCATGATGTTGTCGCGGCTGACATCGTCCTTGCACGCCTTGAGGATCGTCATCAGCAGCGTCGCGTAATGGTAGCCGGCCGCGTAGTTGGAATTGGAGAGGTCTGCGGTCGGCATGTATTGCTTCATGAAGGCGAAGTATTCCTTCACGCCGGGATCGCTGGCCCATTGCGGGTCCATCGTGTCCTTCTGATTGCTCGACGAGATCAGGCCGACCGCGTTGTCGAGTCCGGCGGGCTCCAGGAACGAGATCGACGAAGCCGACGTCGGCACGAAGAACAGATCGGGCTTCCAGCCGATCTCGGCCACGCCCTTGATCATCTGCGAGGTGAACTTGCCGAGCACGACGCCGAACAGCACGTCGGCGCCCGATGCCTTCAGGGTCGAGAGCTGCGAGCTGATCGTCGGCGCGCTGGTCTCGTAGGTCTGCTCCGCGACGATCATGCCCGCGGCCTTGTCGCCGAGCGCGCGCTTGAAGCCGGCGACATAGTCGCGGCCGAAATCATCGTTCTGGGACAGGATGGCGATCTTGGCGCCGGGCTTGGCCCGCAGCACGTGCTTGGCGTAGACCACGCCCTCGGATTCGTAGGCGGCCATGCCGGGCATGGTCCACGGATATTTCTGCGGATCGGCCCATTTCGTCGCGCCTGAGAGCACGAACAGCTGCGGCACCTTCTTGCCGTTTAGGTAGCGCTGCACGGCGCTGTTGGTGGCGGTGCCGAGCGAGCCGAACATCATCAGCACCTCGTCCTGCTCCACCAGCTTGCGGGTCTGCTCGACCGTCTTCGGCGGCGAGTAGGCGTCGTCGAGCGTGATGAACCTGATCTTGCGGCCGTTGATGCCGCCTTCGGCATTCACCTTCTCGAAGAACGCCTCCTGCGTCCGTCCGATCGCCCCGAAGCCGGACGCCGGACCGCTATAGGGCAGGGTCTGCCCGATCCGGATCTCATCGCTGCCTTCGGCCTGGGCGCTGCCGGTGGCGAGCGCCGACAACGATAGGCCGATCAGTGCGGCTGCCAGCTTCATGGTGTCCTCCCGTTTTCGTTGTCAGTCCAATCTCGTCGTCGGACCGCGACCGCGTCGTCAGGCGCTCGCGCGCATCAGGAAATCCTGCCGTGCCTGGTCGAATTCTCCCTTCATCCGGTCCACGAGCTCGGCGACCGGCGGCGCATCCAGGATCTGGCCGATGCCCTGGCCCGATCCCCAGATGTCGCGCCACGCCTTCGACTTCATGTTGCCGCCGGAGCCGAAATTCATCTTCGACTTGTCGGCGACCGGGAGATTGTCCGGATCGAGCCCTGCGGCGGCGATCGAGGGGCCGAGATAATTGCCGTGCACGCCGGTGAACAGGTTGGTGTAGACGATGTCGTGCGCGGCATGCTGCGTCAGCGCGGATTTGTAGGCCTCGTCGGCATTGGCTTCCTTCGTGGCGATGAAGCGCGTGCCCATATAAGCGAGGTCGGCGCCCAGCGTCAGCGCCGAGGCGATGCCGAAGCCGTCGCTGATCGCGCCCGACAGCAGGATCGCGCCGCCGAACCATTGCTTGACCTCGCGCACCAGCGCGAAGGGCGACAGCGTGCCGGCATGTCCGCCGGCGCCGGCGCAGACCAGGATCAGGCCGTCGACACCCTGCTCGGCGGCCTTGCGCGCGTGCTTGACGTTGATGACGTCGTGGAACACCAGCCCGCCATAGGAATGCGCGGCCTCGACGATCTCGGCCGGCGGCCGCAGCGAGGTGATGATGATGGGCGCCTTGTGCTTGACGCAGGTCTCCATGTCCTTCATCAGCCGGTCGTTGGAGGCATGGCAGATCTGGTTGACGGCGTAGGGCGCGACCTTCTTGCCGGGATTGCGCGATTTGTATTCGCCGAGCTCGTCCTCGATCCGGCTCAGCCATTCGTCGAGCTTCTCGACCGGACGGGCGTTGAGTGCGGGAAACGAGCCGACGACGCCCGCTTTGCACTGCGCGATCACCAGCTCCGGGCCGGAAACGATGAAGAGGGGTGAGCCGACGACGGGCAGCTCCAGGGAATTCCTGAGCAAGGCGGGCAGTGCCATCCGATCCTCCTGACAACGCGCGTCGGCGGCCTGCCGGCCGATGATCGAGCGCTTCCATGTCGATTGTCGCGCCGGCGGGGTTTCCGCCTGCGGTTTGATCTCACTATAGGGTTGGACGGCGGCCCGGGTATCGTTCAATATTGAACATGTATCTATTCAGCTTTGAACGAGGACGCTGGTGGATTGGGATCTCTGCAAGACCTTCGTCGCGGTCGCCGATAGCGGCAGCTTCACCGCGGCGGCGCGGCGGCTGCACAGCAGCCATCCGACCGTGAGCCGCAAGATCACGGCGCTGGAAGCCCAGCTCGGCACCAAACTGTTCGCGCGCGCCGCCGACGGCTTCGTGCTCACCGCCGACGGCCGCACTTTGCGCGAGCATGCCGAGGCGATGGCCGCCGCCGCGCTGCGGGCCGAGGCCGCCGTTGGCGCCGGCGGGCGCAAGGCGCGCGGCACGGTCAAGCTGTCGATCGGGGCAACGCTGGCCTCGCATTGGCTGATGCCGCGGCTGCGATCCTTCCTCGATGCGCACCATCACATCCGGCTCGAGATCATCACGCATCCGTTTCCGGCCAGCGTGTGGCGCCGCGAAGCCGACGTGGTGCTGCGTCCGGTCGACAGCGGCGAGGAGAACCTGGTCGGCCGCAAGATCGGCCGTCTCGGCACCGGCTTCTATGCCTCGCGCGCCTATGCGGCGGGCCGGTCCTTGCCGGAACGCAGCGGCGAGTGGAAGGGCCATAGCATCATCGGGTTTGCAGATCAGGACTCCAACGCGCAATTGGCGCGGTGGAGCGATGCGATCACGCGCCAGGGCACGATGGTGATGCGCTGCTCGTCGCAGGGCGACATGCTGGCGGCGGTGCGCGCGGGGATCGGAATCTCCGCGTTGTCCTGCTTCGTCGCGGAGAGCTATCCGGACCTCGTGCGCGTCGCGCCGCAAAAGCTCGTCAGCGTCGCCGATCTCTGGCTGCTCGCCCATCCTGATCTGGTCGAGCTGTCCGCGGTGCGGGCGGTGGTCGACTTCGTGGCCGAATGCGCCCGCGCCGATCGCGAGCGGCTGCGGGGCTAGTTTGAGCCCGCGAGCACGCCCTCGCGCTTCTTCACCGCGCGATAATAGCTCCACCACAAATGCGCCGCGGCGCCGCGAAAGGGACGCCAGGGTTCGGCGAGCGGCGCCATCTGTTTTTCCGTCGGCCGCGCCTTCAGGCCGAGGCCGATCCTGATGCTCTCCTGTACGGCGAGGTCGCCGGCCGGCCAGGCATCGCCATGACCGAGGCAGAACAGCAGATAGAGGTCCGCGGTCCAGGGCCCGATGCCGGGCAGCGCGATCAGCGTGTGATGCGCGGCATCGGCGTCTTCCTCGGCCAGCACGTCGAGGTTCAGCCGCTGCGCGCTGATCTCGCGCGCAAGATGCTTCAGCGTCTTGATCTTGGCGGCCGAGAGGCCGAGCCGTCCCAGCCGGTCGGCGCGGGCGCGGCGCACCGCATCATGGTCGAACGGATCGAAGGCCGCCGCCAGCCGACCCCAGATCGCCGCGGCGCTCGCGGTCGAGAGCTGCTGTCCGCAGACGATGTGGGCAAGCCCCGCAAAACCCGGCTCCCGCCGCCGCAACGCCGGCATGCCCGCGATCTCGAGCACCGGTTTCAGACGTGGATCGCGCTTGATCAGCGCATGGACGGCCTCTTCGAGATCGGACTGGGATTCGAGATGGATGGTCATGTGTTTGGCAGGCTCTCTCCGGCGTCATGACCGGGCTTGACCCGGTACTGAATATCTTACTCCGTCATTCCGGGGCGATGCGACGGATCGCGTGAAGCGCGACCCGGAGCATCGAGCCCGGAATCTCGAGATTCCGGGTTTGGTCCTTCGGACCCGCCCCGGAATGACGGCCGTGCGGTTAAGCCCGGCCATGACGAGATCTATCAGATGGCACCACCCGTTTTCCGATTTGCTCCCAGTCCCAACGGCTTCCTGCATCTCGGCCACGCTTTTTCCGCGCTGCTGAATTTCGACCGCGCGCGCAAGACCGGCGGGCGGCTGCTGTTGCGGATCGAGGACATCGACGCGACGCGCTGCCGGCCGGAATACGAGGCGGCGACCTACGAGGATCTTGCCTGGCTCGGGATTGACTGGGAGACGCCGGTGCGGCGGCAGTCGGAGCATCTCGCCGATTATCGTGCCGCGCTGGACAGGCTGTCGGCGCTTGGTCTCGTCTATCCCGCCTTCGAGAGCCGGGCAGAGATCGCAAGGTTGGTTGCCGCGCGCGAGGCGAATGGGCCATGGCCGCGCGATCCCGACGGCGCGCCGCTTTATCCCGGCGAGGCGAAGTCGCTCCCAGCGCCCGAGCGTGACCGTCTCCTCGCATCGGGCAGGCCTTACGCGCTGCGGCTCGACATGATTGCGGCCTGCCGGCACGTCACCGGCCTGACCTGGAATGAGCTGGGCGAGGGGCCCGATGGCGAGCGCTGCACCGTCCCGGCGCGACCGCAGGCCTGGGGCGACGTGATCCTGGCCCGCAAGGAGACGCCGACCAGCTATCATCTGTCCGTCGTCGTCGACGACGCGATCCAGGGCGTCAGCGAGATCGTGCGGGGCCAGGATTTGTTTCATGCGACGGCGGTCCATCGCCTGCTCCAGGTCCTGCTCGGCTTGCCCGAACCCGCCTACCGCCATCACCGGCTGATTTGCGACGATGAGGGGCGCAAGCTGTCGAAATCGAGCCACTCGACAGGTTTGCGCGCCTTGCGTGCGGCCGGCATCACGGCTGCCAGCATCCGCCAGCTGGTGGGATTAGGTTAAGTTTCTCTGGGGGTTAGCGAAACGTCGCCGTGACTCCGGGTGTTTCGCCGTGCCATGCTCGAACAGCCCGGCGGCCCGAAGGGGATACTTCGAAGGGGATTCATGGCGGCGAAGAAGCGCCCAGCGCGCACCACGAAGATGTCCAGGCGACCGCCTCGGAAGCGGTCCGGGGCGACTGGGCAGGTGCGCAAGCGCAGTCCCAAGACGGTCGCGCCTGATGTGGTCCAGGCGGCGCTCGCCGCCTTTGCCCATGAGGTTCGCACCCCCCTGACCGGCATTCTGGCGATCAGCGACCTGCTCGCGACCTCCGATCTCGGCGAACGGGAGCGGCGCTGGGCCGACACCATCAAGGCCGGTGCCGAACATCTGGCGAGCCTTGCCACGCTGTTCGTGGATGCTGCCAGAAGCGGCAAGGGGACCGGGAAGGGCGGCAGCACGCTGCGGCAGGACCTGTTCGATCTGCGCACGCTTGCCCGCAGCGCCGGCGATTCACTTGCGGGGCGCGCCGCGGCCAAGGGTCTCCAGGCCCAGGTCGAGATCTCCGACAAGCTCCCCGGCCTCGTGGTCGGCGATTCCGTCCGCCTGCGCGCGGCGCTCGAGAACCTGATCGACAATGCCGTGAAATTCACGGACCAGGGCGGCGTGGCGCTCGCGGTCGCTCCCACCAAGGGCAAAGAGAAGGCGAGAGCCAAAGGCAAAGACAGGGTCGGCGTTGCCTTCGCCGTGTCCGACAGCGGCATCGGCCTCACCATGGGCGAGATCAAGCGGCTGTTCCGCCCGTTCACCCAGGCCAACGTCACCATCGCCTCGCGCTTCGGCGGCGCTGGCCTCGGCCTATCCTCGGTCAAGCAATTGGCGCGGGCGATGGGCGGCGACATCACCGTCGCACCGCGGCGCGGTGGCGGCGCCACCTTCACCCTGACGATATCGCTGGATGCCACCGGACCGGGCAAATCCAGCAAGGCAAAGGACGAAGCCGGGACAGATGCGGTCGCGGCGCTACGCGTCCTCAGCGTCGAGGACAATCCGTTCGGCCGCGTCGTGCTCAACACGATCTTGACCGAGCTCGGCCATCATGCCGAGTTCATCGGGCGCGGCGAGGACGCGGTCGGCCGGCTGGCGCAAGGCGGGTTCGATGCGGTGCTGATGGACATGGTGCTGCCCGGCATCGACGGCGTCGAGGCCATCAGGCGGATCCGCACCATGGACGCGCCGTTGGCTCAGATCCCGATCATCGGCGTGTCCGGCCGCGGCGAAGACGAAGCGGCCTCGCGCGAGGCCGGCGCAGACGCCTTCCTGGTCAAGCCCGTGTCTCCGCGGGCTTTAGCGACTGCGCTGCTTGAAGCGACACGCCGTGAGGAAGCCGCGACTTGATGATCGCGGCGTTGAGCTCGCCGCCGTAAACGAAGATCGCGGCGATGAAGTACAGAAACACAAGCGCGATGATCACCGAGGCGAGGCCCGCATACATCGTCACGTAGTTGTTGGCGAAGCGGGCCAGATATTGGCCGAACACGATGCTCGAGATCAGCGACGCCACAATGGTGAAGACGATGCCGGGCAATATCTGCAGGAAGCTGCGCCGTCCCGCCGGCAGCCAGGCGTGCAGGATGATTAGAGCCACCACCAGCGCGCCGATGGAGATGCCGTAGCGCACCCAGGTGAGGATGCTTTCGTTGGATTCGACGAACAGCGGAATGTGGCGCCGCGCCGCCTCGATGATGAGCGGGCCGAGCACGATCAGGAACGCCATGGCGAGGGCAGTGAAGGCCGCGATGATCGTATAGGCGATCGATTCCAGCCGGAGCCAGTACCAGCTCCGCATCTCGACCACCGCATAGGCGCGGTTGAGTGCGATCCGCAGCGCCTCGACACCGTTGGAGGCGAAATAGAGCGACAGCGCCGCGCCGATGGTCAGCAGTCCGGTCCGGGTCGTGGTGAGCACGTCGTGGACCTCGCCCGAGATCGAATCGGCGACCTGCTTGGGCCAGACCTGAAGCATCAGGCTGGCGGCCTGGTCGGCAAGTTCCTTGGAGCCGAAGAAGCCCGCGAGCGAGGTCAGCACGATCAGGAACGGGAACAGCGCCATCAGCGTCGACAGCGCGATGTGGCTCGCGATCGCCCAGCCGTCATCGGCAAGGAACGTGTAGAAGGCATCCATCACCACGACGTAGATGTAGCGGATCGCTTTCACTGTATGCCCTGTACTGCTCCCGCGCCCCGCAGGCGGGGAGAGGGGAAGACGGCCGATGCCGGATGCAGATCGGAAATCATTCAGCCAGCTTCTGACATTATTGGCTTAAAAGCCAGATCGCGAAGCGCCGCGCCTCGCTTCGCTCGGCCCCGGCGCATCGCCCCGAAATGACGAAACTGAGGAGATGGCGGACCGGCGCGCACGGTGTTATCACCCCCCAATGGCATCCCTCTTGACGACTTTCATCTTGCCGGCGGCGGCCGGCGCCGTGGCCCTGGTGCTGCTGCTCGGGCTGATCAACATGATGCGCGGCGGCTCGCCCAACACCTCGCAGAAGCTGATGCGCTGGCGCGTGCTGCTTCAGTTCGTGGCGATCATCATTGCGATGCTCGCGGTCTGGGCGATGGGGCGCTGACATGGTCGTATTGAATCGCATCTACACGAAGACCGGTGACGACGGCACGACCGCGCTCGGAACCGGCGAGCGACGTCCGAAATACGATCTGCGCATCGAGGCCTATGGCACCGTCGACGAGACCAACGCCGCGATCGGCGTGGTCAGGCTCCATACCCGGGAGCTGCCCGAGCTCGACGCGATGCTCGGCCGCATCCAGAACGATCTGTTCGATCTCGGCGCCGATCTCGCGGTGCCCGAGCGTGAAGGCAAGGCGGAGCGGCTGCGGGTGGTGGCGAGCCAGGTCGAGCGGCTCGAGCGCGACATCGACGCGCTCAACGACAAGCTTGAGCCGCTTACCTCGTTCGTGCTTCCCGGCGGCACGCCGGCCGCGGCCCATCTCCACGTGGCGCGCACGATATGCCGCAGGGCGGAACGGGTCATCGTGGAACTGGCGGCCCTGCCCGGCGAGCCGGTCAGCGCAGCTGGCATCCAATATATGAACCGCCTCTCGGACTTCCTGTTCGTGGCCAGCCGCGCTGCCAACGGCAATGGCGCCGGTGACGTGCTTTGGGTTCCAGGTCAGAACCGTTGACCATCACGCCTCCCGCATTTCGGGAAGCCAAATTTAGGCTCGTTCGCGCGTTGACCGGGGCAGATCAGGCCTTTAGGTTCCGCGCCAGTTGATAACCCCCCTCCCAAATTGAGTGAAAGAGGATCGATGAAGGTCTTAGTGCCGGTAAAGCGGGTGGTCGATTACAACGTCAAGGTCCGCGTCAAGGGCGATGGATCGGGCGTTGAACTCGCCAACGTCAAGATGTCGATGAACCCGTTCGACGAAATCGCGGTCGAGGAAGCGCTGCGCCTGAAGGAAGCCGGCAAGGCGACCGAAGTCGTAGTGGTCTCCATTGGACCGGCGCAGGCGTCGGAGACGATCCGCACGGGTCTTGCCATGGGCGCCGATCGCGGCATCCTGGTGAAAGCGGAAGGCGCAGTCGAGCCGCTCGCGGTCGCCAAGATCCTGAAGAAAATCGCGGACGAAGAGCAGCCGGGCCTGATCATTCTCGGCAAGCAGGCGATCGACGACGATTCCAATCAGACCGGCCAGATGCTGGCTGCGCTGCTTGGCTGGTCGCAGGCGACGTTCGCTTCCAAGCTCGAGGTCGAAGGCTCCGACTTCAAGGTCACCCGCGAAGTCGACGGCGGATTGCAGACCGTGAAGCTGAAGGGACCGGCGATCGTCACCACGGATCTCCGTCTCAACGAGCCGCGCTACGCCTCGCTGCCCAACATCATGAAGGCGAAGAAGAAGCCGATCGCGGAGAAGACCGTCGCCGATTACGGCGTCGACGTCGCCGCGCGTCTCGAGGTTCTCAAGACGACTGAACCGGCGGGCCGCAAGGCCGGCGTCAAGGTCAAGGACGTCGCCGAGCTGGTGTCGAAACTCAAGAACGAAGCCGGGGTGCTCTGATGACGACGCTTCTGATTGCCGAACACGACAATGCGTCGCTCAAGGATGCGACCAACAAGGCCCTGACCGCGGCTGCCGCGCTCGGCGCGGATGTCGAGGTCCTGGTTGCCGGCCAGAACGCCAAGGCCGCGGCCGATGCCGCTGCCAAGCTCGCCGGCGTGAAGAAGGTGCGGCTCGCCGACGGCGACCTCTACGCGCACGATCTTGCCGAGCCGCTGGCCGCGCTGATCGTCTCGCTGGCGCCCGGCTATGACGCCATCGTCGCGCCCGCGACCTCGCGCTTCAAGAACGTGATGCCGCGGGTCGCCGCCCTGCTCGACGTCATGCAGGTCTCGGAGATCATCAAGGTCGTCGCCCCTGATACTTTCGAGCGCCCGATCTATGCCGGCAACGCGATCCAGACCGTGAAGTCCAAGGACGCCAAGAAGGTCATCACGGTGCGGACCTCGACCTTCGCCGCAGCGGGCGAGGGCGGCAGCGCGCCGGTCGAGGCCGTTCAGGCGGCGGCCGATCCGGGCCTGTCGACCTTCGTCGGCGAGGAGGTCGCCAAGAGCGACCGTCCCGAGCTGACCTCGGCCAAGATCATCGTCTCCGGCGGCCGCGCCATGCAGAGCCGCGAGAATTTTGCCAAGTACATCGAGCCGCTCGCCGACAAGCTGGGCGCCGGTGTCGGTGCCTCACGCGCGGCGGTCGACGCCGGCTATGCGCCGAACGACTGGCAGGTCGGCCAGACCGGCAAGGTGGTGGCGCCCGAGCTCTATGTCGCCATCGGCATATCCGGCGCCATCCAGCATCTGGCCGGCATGAAGGACTCCAAGGTGATCGTCGCGATCAACAAGGACGAGGACGCGCCGATCTTCCAGGTTGCCGATTACGGCCTGGTCGCCGATCTCTACCAGGCGGTTCCGGAGCTGACGGCCGAACTCGGCAAGCTCGGCAAGTAAAAGACGTCGAAAACACCGGCCGGAGGTATAAACTCCGGCCGGTGTTGCTTTTTTGAGCCGTTTTCTTGGCGTGGGGCACGCCTTCGACGCGATCAAATCTAGGTTTCGAGCCAAGGTTCTGATTAAATCGGACCTCCCGGCTCAAGGGGTAGTGGCAGGGCGCGCTCGTCGCGCGCCGTTCCGGTGGATGGCAATATGGCGGCAGTGATCAAGAAGGTCGGCGTGATCGGCGCGGGTCAGATGGGCAACGGCATCGCGCATGTCGCGGCGCTCGCCGGCTTCGATGTGGTGCTCAACGACATCTCGGCCGATCGCCTCAAGTCGGGCATGGCCACCATCAACGGCAATCTGGCGCGCCAGGTCTCCAAGAAGGCTGTTACCGAGGACGACAAGGCCAAGGCCATGGCGCGCATCACGCCGGCCGAAAAGCTCGACGACCTCGCCGATTGCGACCTCGTGATCGAGACCGCCGTCGAGAAGGAAGAGGTCAAGCGCAAGATCTTCCACGAGCTCTGCGCGGTGCTGAAGCCGGAGGCGATCGTCGCCTCCGATACGTCCTCGATCTCCATCACGCGGCTCGCCGCCGCCACCGACCGGCCCGAGCGCTTCATCGGCATTCACTTCATGAATCCGGTTCCGCTGATGGAGCTGGTGGAGCTGATCCGCGGCATCGCCACCGACGATGCGACCTTCGAGGCGTCCAAGGAATTCGTCGCCAAGCTCGGCAAGCAGGTCGCGGTCTCCGAGGATTTCCCGGCCTTCATCGTCAACCGCATCCTGTTGCCGATGATCAACGAGGCGATCTACACGCTGTATGAGGGCGTCGGCAATGTCGAGGCGATCGACGCGGCGATGAAGCTCGGGGCGCACCATCCGATGGGCCCGCTCGAGCTCGCCGATTTCATCGGCCTCGATACCTGCCTCTCCATCATGCAGGTGCTGCACGAGGGCCTCGCCGATTCCAAATACCGCCCGTGCCCGCTGCTGGTGAAATACGTCGAGGCCGGTTGGCTCGGCCGCAAGACCCAGCGCGGCTTCTACGATTACCGCGGCGCCAAGCCGGTTCCGACGCGATAGCGAGGCACTCTCGTGCCCCGGACGCTGCGCAGCGCCTCAGCGATGCGCTGCAGAGCCGGGGCCCAGCAGCCGCGTACGCACCTGAGGCATGGGGTCCCGGCTCTGCAGCGCGTCACTTCGTGCCGCACCTTGTCCGGGACACGGACAGAGGCCGTCCACGGCTTTGTGACATTTCATGTCGCGTTAACCTCTCCCGCCTAGGTTACGGCCGGTACGGGGGTTCGCGTAATGGACATGATGGCAATGGTCAGCACCATGCTGGCCGCTCAGCAAGGCGCGCTGCAATCGAATATCGCGGCGACGCTGACCAAGCAGAACGCGGATATGGAGAAATCCACTGTCCTGACGCTGCTCGGCGCCGGCCAGCCCTCGCTCGCCAATGTCGGCCCGGGCGTCGGCGGCAATCTCAACGTCACCGCCTGAAAATATCTAGAGCGTCGCGGCGGCCTTGCCCGTTGCCGCCCGGATCAGCTTGAGCGCGTCCTCGCTCGCCCATTCCGCCGGACCCGCGATCGTCGCAATCTCACAGCCGTGCGGATCGACCAGCACCGAGGTCGGCATGCCCAGGGCCCGGCCGATGGCCTTAAGATCCTGAAAAACCTTGGCTTTCTGATCGCTGAAATAGCTCAGCCTGACAAGATTGGCCTCTTTCAGGAAGTTTTTCGGCTTCTCGGGGTCGCGGGTGTCGATATTGATCGCCACCACTTCGAAATTCGGGCCCGACAGCTTGCCCTGGAGCTCGTCCAGCGCCGGCATCTCCTTCCGGCACGGCACGCACCAGGTCGCCCAGAGGTTCACCAGCAGCGTCTTGCCGCGGAAATCGGACAGCTTCTTCGGCTTGCCGTCGGCATCCTCGAACGCGAGGTCGGGCAGCTTGAGCGGGGCGCTCGCCATGGTCAGCGCCGCCACCTCGCCATGCGCGAGCGGGGCGATTTTTTGCGCCGTGGCCACCGCCGGCCGACACGTCTGATCGCCTGAGGGCGACCGGCCGAGGCCCAGCCCGTACAGCGCGGCAAAGCCGGCCAGGCCGCCGATCGCCACGATGGCGATCACGAGGGGGACCCGGCGCGTGGCGGAGGGCTTCTGGTCGAGCATATCGTTTGTCATCCGGTCGCAGATATGGCTATCAGGGGCCTCTTAATACGGCTGGCGGCGGCCAGCAAACGTGCGGCAAATCAAGGCGTGAGCAAGGGGATCATGAGCAACAAGATGTGGGGCGGCCGGTTCTCGGAACGTCCCGATGAGATCATGGAGGAGATCAACGTCTCCATCGACGTCGATCGTCACCTCTTCGCCCAGGACATTGCCGCGTCCAAGGCCCACGCTGCGATGCTCGCCAGCCAAGGCATCATCACGGGGTCTGATGCGAAAAATATCGCCAGGGGTCTAGACACGATTTTGTCAGAGATCGGCAAGGGCGGCTTCGAGTTCAAGCGCGCGCTCGAGGACATCCATATGAATGTCGAGAGCCGCCTGTCCGAGCTGATCGGCCCCGCCGCCGGCCGTCTGCACACCGCGCGCTCGCGCAACGACCAAGTCGCGACCGACTTCCGTCTCTATGTCCGTGACATCGTCGACGAGCTCGATGCGGCGCTCGCGGCGTTCCAGCAGGCGCTGGTCGAGCGTGCGCTGGAGCACGCTGCAACCGTGATGCCCGGTTTCACGCATCTGCAGACCGCACAGCCGGTGACGTTGGGCCATCATCTGCTCGCCTATGTCGAGATGGCCGCGCGCGATCGCGGCCGGTTCCAGGACGCGCGCAAGCGGCTGAACGAATCCCCGCTCGGCGCCGCCGCGCTGGCCGGCACCTCGTTCCCGATCGACCGCCACGCTACCGCGAAGGCGCTTCTGTTCGATCGTCCGATGGCGAACTCGCTCGATGCGGTCTCCGACCGCGACTTCGTGCTGGAGACGCTGTCGGCGGCCTCGATCTGCGCCGTGCACATGTCGCGCTTTGCCGAGGAGATCGTGATCTGGACTTCGCCGCTGGTCGGCATGATCCGGCTCAGCGACAAGTTCACCACCGGCTCCTCGATCATGCCGCAGAAGCGCAATCCGGATGCCGCCGAGCTCGTGCGCGCCAAGACCGGCCGCGTCATCGGCGCACTCAACGGCCTGTTGATCGTGATGAAGGGCCTGCCGCTCGCCTATCAAAAGGATATGCAGGAGGACAAGCAGGGCGCCATGGAAGGTTTTGCCGCGCTGTCGCTCGCGATCCGCGCCATGACCGGCATGGTCCGCGACCTTGTCCCCGACGAAGCCAGGATGAAGGCCGCTGCGGGCGAGGGCTATGCCACCGCGACCGATCTCGCCGACTGGCTGGTGCGGACGCTGAAGATGCCGTTCCGCGAGGCCCATCATGTCACCGGCCGCATCGTCGCCAAGGCGGCCGAGGGCGGCGTGGCGCTGCACGAGCTGCCGCTCGAGGAGATGCAGGCGATCGAGGCCAAAATCACCAAGGACGTGTTCGGCGTGCTCTCGGTCGAATCGTCGGTGAAGAGCCGCACCAGCTTCGGCGGCACCGCGCCGAAGAACGTGGCGTCCCAGGCCAAGGCGTGGGCGAAGCGGCTGGAAAAAGAGCGAAAATTGGGCTGAGGGTAAAATTTCGCTGATGTTTCATGGTCATCCGGCTCTCGCCAGAGTGCGCCAATCTCTGTATGGTGCGGCCCGCGTAGTGGGGATTTCGTCGTGACGTCAAAGTTTCGCCCGGCCGGTTCGGGGTGGGCCATCATTGTCTTGAGCCTGACGGCGCTTGCGCTTGCCGGCTGCGGCCGCAAGGGTCCGCTCGATCTGCCGCCGACCGCCAATGCGTCCACGGCCAACGGTGCCGCGCCTGTCGATACCGAGACCGAGGCCCAGAGGACGCCGAGCGTGTTCAACCCCACCTATGGTGCGGATGCCGCGCCCGCGGCGGCCAAGGGCCGGAAGAAATCGTTTATTCTCGACCCGCTCCTGGACGAACCTCCCGGCAGGAAATAAGCCGGGACAACCGAGCCTAAGCCATGAACCATTTCGACTACCGCAACGGCGTGCTGCACGCCGAGGCGGTGAACCTGTCCGAGCTGGCCGCGACCGTCGGCACGCCGTTCTATTGCTATTCGACCGCAACCCTGGAGCGGCACTATCGCGTCTTCACGGATGCCTTCGCCGGCGAGAAGGTGCTGGTCTGCTACGCCATGAAGGCGAACTCCAACCAGTCGGTGCTGCGCACGCTGGCCAAGCTGGGGGCCGGCGCCGACGTGGTCTCGGGCGGCGAGTTGAAGCGCGCGCTGGCGGCCGGCATTCCGCCGAACAAGATCCTGTTCTCCGGTGTCGGCAAGACCGAGACGGAGCTCCGCGCCGCGCTCGCCGCCGACATCCTCTGCCTCAACGTCGAATCCGAGCCCGAGCTGGAGCTGCTGTCGCGGCTTGCGACCGAGATGGGCAAGACCGCGCGCATCTCGCTCCGCGTCAACCCCGATGTCGATGCCGGCACCCACGCCAAGATCTCCACCGGCAAGTCCGAGAACAAGTTCGGCATCCCGATCGCGCATGCCCGTGAGGTCTATGCCCGCGCCGCCAAGCTGCCCGGCATCGAGGTGACCGGAACCGACGTGCATATCGGCAGCCAGATCACCGAACTCTCCGGCATGGAGACCGCGTTCCGCATCCTCTCCGAATTCGTGCAGACGCTGCGCGCCGACGGCCACAACATCTCCCATGTCGATTTCGGCGGCGGCCTCGGCATTCCCTATGACATGAACCGTGCGGCGCCGCCGGAGCCGGCGGCCTATGCCGCCATGGTCAAGCGCGTCAGCCACAATCTCGGCTGCACGCTGATGTTCGAGCCGGGCCGCATGATCGTCGGCAATGCCGGCATCCTGGTCGCCAAGGTGATCTATGTGAAGCACGGCGACGGCAAGAATTTCGTCATCATCGACGCTGCGATGAACGACCTCATTCGCCCGACGCTGTACGAGGCGCATCACGACATCCTGCCGGTGAAGCAGCCCGCCAGCGGCGCCGCCACCATCATGGCCGATGTCGTCGGCCCGGTCTGCGAGACCGGCGACTACCTCGCGCTCGACCGCACGCTGCCGACGCCCGCGCCCGGCGATCTCCTCGCCATCATGACCGCCGGTGCCTATGGCGCGGTGCAAGCGGGCACCTACAACACCCGGCCGCTGGTGCCCGAGGTGTTGGTGAAGGACGATCGGTACGCCGTGGTGCGCCCGCGCATCGAGGTCGAGCAGCTGATCGCGATGGACACGCCGGCGCCGTGGCTGTGATTGTATCGTAGTCTGACCGTGAGATGCGACGCTAGCTGAACAAATTCGGTGTCGTCCCCGCGAAAGCGGGGACCCATAACCACAGGGCGGAGTTGTTCGGCTAAGCTGTAACTCCGAATCCTCGCCAAACCTTGTCCTGTGATCAAACCTTGTCCTGTGATTATGGGTCCCGGATCTGCGCTTCGCTTGTCCGGGACGACAGCGGAGGACGAGGCGCTACTTCCCCGCCAATCCTCCCTTCCCACCAACGATAACCCCCGCCTTCTTCTCGATCGGCTTGATCGCGGCGGTGAAATCGGACTCGGCGCCTTCCGCAGCTATCACGGTCTCCCACAACCGCCCGACCGCGTCGGCGACCTCCATCGACAGGCCGAGCTGCTTCATCTCCTCCAGCGCCAGCCGCACGTCCTTCACCATCAGTCCGGTGGCGAAGCCGAAATCGAAGCTGCGCGGCAGCACCGCGCGCGGAAACTTGTCGCGGCTCGCCGTGTTCATGCCCGAGCCGGCATTGATGACGTCGATCATCACGGCGGGGTCGAGCCCGGCCTTGACGCCCATCACCACGGCCTCCGACGTCGCCACGATCGCGGTGGCCGACAGGAAATTGTTGGCGAGCTTCATGGTCTGTGCCGACCCGGGCTTCTCGCCGATGAAGAACACTTTTCCGATCACGTCGAGGACGGGCATGAGCAGATCGAACTCCGTCTTCGGGCCGGAGACCATGACCGCCAGCGTGCCCTTCTCGGCGCCGCCGACGCCGCCGGAGACGGGGCAGTCGATCTGCACGATGTTGCGTTTGGCGAGGAGGCCGTGAATTTTAACGGCCATCGCCGAGCCGACGGTGGAGAGGTCGATGAAGCGTTTTGCCCGGCTGCCCTCGATCACGCCGTTGGCCCCGGTTGCGACCTCGAGCGAAGCCTGCAACGAGGGCAGGCTTGCCATCACCGTCTCGACCTGGTCGGCGACGTCCTTCGGCGATGTCGCGGCCGTCGCGCCGAGGGCCACGAGCTTGCCCGAGACCTCGCTGCGCGTGTCGAACACGACGAGCCTGTGCCCCGCCTCGATCAGCCGCCGCGCCATCGGCAATCCCATGTTTCCGAGGCCGATGAATCCGATGTCCATGGTGTTTCTTCCTTCCCGTCGTCATTGCGAGAAGCGAAGCGACGAAGCAATCCAGGAATGTTTCCGCGGAGGGATTTCTGGATTGCTTCGCTTCGCTCGCAATGACGGAGCAATATGATCAAAGGCGATTAGCTTGCATCACGCCTTGCCGTCGATCTCCGCGAACACCTCGCGCGCGATGCGGAAGCTGTCGACCGCGGCGGGCATGCCGCCATAGATCGCGACCTGCATCAGGATCTCGCGGATTTCGTCGCGGGTGACGCCGTTGGTCAGCGCGCCCTTCAGATGCGCGCGGAACTCGTGCTGGCGGTTGAGGATCGCGATCATGGCGATGTTGAGCATGCTGCGGGTCTTGCGCGGTAGCTCCTCGCGGCCCCACACCGTGCCCCAGCAATATTCGTTCAGCATCTCCTGGAACGGACGGTTGAAGTCGTCGACGTTCTTCAGGGCGTTGTTGACATAGGCCTCGCCCAGCACCGCTTTGCGGACCTCCAGGCCCTTGTCGTGCATCTTCTTGTCCATGGCGTTTCCCTTGCTTCCCTTGCGTTTCCCTGAGGTGGCGCGCGGAAATTACGGGGTTGGGCCGGGCCAGTCACGTCCTCGTGTTATGCGGGAAAAGGGGTATCTCCCGTACCGGAACGGATGCCTCAGTGCTGCCGTTGTGATAGGCTCCTCTCTACCGGGCAACCTGGAGAGTTGATGAACGGCGTCACCCCCGACCCGTCAGACCCGATCCGCAACAGTGATGATCTGTCGCGGCTGAAGCTGGCGCAGGCTCTTGACCGGGCCCTCTATGCCATCGCGTGGGAGCGTGCCTGGCCACATCTGGCGCGGCTTCTGACTGTCGTCGGCCTGTTCCTGGTGGTGTCCTGGGCCGGCCTCTGGCTGGCGCTGCCTTTCGTGGCCCGTGCCATCGGTCTCGTCGTTTTCGCCGGCGTTGCGATTGCGCTGCTGTTGCCCCTGATTCGCTTCCGCTGGCCGAGCCGCGAGGAGGCACTGAGCCGGCTCGATCGTGGCTCCGGCATCCGTCACCGCCCGGCCACGACGCTGACGGACACGCTGTCCTCGCAGGACCCGGTCGCACAAGCGCTGTGGCAGGCGCAGCGCGAACGGACGCTGGCCTCGATCAGGCGCATCCGCGCCGGCCTGCCGCATCCGCGGCTCGCACTGCATGATCCCTGGGCGCTGCGCGCGCTGGTCATGGTGATGCTGGTCGCGACCTTCTTCGCCGCCGGCGACGAGCGCGCGATGCGGCTCGGGGCCGCCTTCGACTGGAATGGCGTGCTGGCGCCCGCCAATGTTCGCGTCGACGCCTGGGTGACCCCGCCGCTCTACACCGGCAAGCCGCCGGTTATCCTGTCGGCCGCCAACAAGGAGGCCGCGGCGCTGCCCGCCTCCGGGCCGCTTGCCGTTCCCGCCGGCTCGACCCTGATCGTGCGCTCCTCCGGCGGCAGCCTGGACGTCACCGTCTCCGGCGGCCTCAAGGAGGTCGCGCCCACGGAAGCCGCGCCCAAGGGAACCAACGAGAAGCATTTCACCATCAGCGCTGACGGCACCGCGCATGTGCGCGCGCCCTCCGGCCAGCCGCAATGGGCGTTTGCGGCCACGCCGGACCGTGCGCCGACGATCGTGCTCGCCAAGGATCCCGAGCGCCAGGCGCGCGGCGGGCTCCAGCTCTCCTACAAGATCGAGGACGATTACGGCGTGACCGGCGCGGAGGCGCAGATCGGCTTGCGCCCCGACGACGCCAAGAATGCCGTCAAAGACGGCCGCAAGGATTCGGACAGCAAGGCCGCGCCGCGGCCGCTGTTCCAGCCGCCGCAATTCCCGCTCGTGCTGCCGAACGCGCGCACCCGCAACGGCGTCGGCCAGACGGTGAAGGATCTCAGCGAGGATCCCTATGCCGGCGCCGACGTCACGCTGACGCTCACCGCCAAGGACGAGGCCGGCAACGAGGCCAGAAGCGAACCCTTCAACATGCGGCTGCCCGAGCGTCTCTTCACCAACTCGCTGGCGCGCGCGCTGATCGAGCAGCGCCGCATCCTCGCGCTCGATGCCAACAGGAATTCGGACGTCTACACCGCGCTCGACGCCCTGATGATCGCACCCGAATTGTTCACGCCGGACGCCGGCTGCTATCTCGGCCTCCGCAGCCTCGCGACCCAGCTCGAGGCCGCCCGCACCGACGATGCCCTGCGCAACGTGGTGGCGAGCATGTGGGCCTTCGCGGTCACCATCGAGGATGATGGCGTCGCCGGCAGCGTCAACGCCGCGCTGCGCTCGGCGCAGGATGCGCTCAAGGCGGCGCTGGACCGTGGTGCCAGCGAGGACGAGATCAGGGTGCTGACGCAGAAGCTTCGCGAGGCCATGGCCGGCAAGGTGCGCGATCTCGCACGGCGCGCCGAACAGAATCCGCTCGGTGCGCGGCAGCCATTCCCCGCCGAGGTCCAGCTCATTCTCGACAAGGCGATCGAGCTGCGACAAAAGACTCAGCATGCGACGCCCGAGCAGCTTGCAGAACTGGCGCAGCAGCAGGACACCTTGCGCGAGCAGCTTCAAGCCTATCGGAAATCGGCGAACAGCCGTGCCAACAAGGCGGGGGACGACAGGACCAACCAGTTTACGCGGGACCGGAAATGCGGAAGCTAGCACGCGTGCCAGTCTTGAAGGCGATGTCGATCGCCTGCCTCGCCTTCCTGTTGGGAGGCGTTAGCCCCGTCGTGGCCCAGCAGGACCAGGATCCCGATGCTCTGCTCGACAGCGCGGAAAAGGCGATGCAGGAGTCCGGCGACAGCCTCAGGCAGAAGGAATCCGGCAAGAGCCTGAGCAACCAGTCCGACGCCATTCAGAAGCTCGAGGAATACAAGCGGGCCACGGAAAGGAGCCAATCCTCCAGTCGCGATCGTTCCGTCATCACGCAACGGGATCTGGACGACCTCCTGCGGCAGATCGAGAAGGCGGCGCGCGAGGGCAATCGCGAGGCGGCCCAGCGCATGCTCGAGCAGCTCGCGCAGATCATGGAAAGTCTCCAGATGGCGCAACCCGGGCAATCCGGCGAGAGCGAGATGGAGCAGGCGCTCAACGAGCTCAGCGACATGATCCGCAAGCAGCAGCAATTGCGCGACAAGACCTTCAAGCAGGGTCAGGATTCCCGGCGTGACCGCTCGCGCGGCAAGCAGCAGGGCGATCAGTCGATGTCGGACCTCCAGCAGGATCAGCAGTCGCTGCGCGACCGCCTGAAGAAGCTGCAGGACGAGCTCGCCAAGCGCGGTCTCGCCCAGAAGGGACAAAAGGGCCAGAAGGGGCAGCAGGGTCAGAAAGGCCAGCAGGGCGACCCCGGTCAGAGCGGCGATCAGGACGGCGACCAGGGGGATGACGACGGCAGCCTCGACGCCGCCGACGGCGCCATGGGCGATGCCGGCTCGAAGCTCGGCGAGGGCAATGCCGACGGTGCCGTGGACTCGCAGGGCAAGGCTCTCGAGGCGATGCGCAAGGGCGCGCAGAAGATGGCCGAAGCGATGCAGCAGGGCGACGGCGACGGGCAGGGCGATGGTCCCGGCAATCGCGCCGGCCGTCAGCAGAGCGGCGGGAATCAGACCGATCCGCTGGGGCGCCCGCTTCACGGCCGCGATCTCAGCGACGACTACACCGTCAAGATCCCCGGCGAGATCGACGCCCAGCGCGTCCGGCGCATCCTCGAAGAGCTCCGCCGCCGCCTCGGCGACAGCTCGCGCCCGCAGATCGAGCTCGATTACATCGAGCGCCTGCTGAAGGATTTTTGAGCGTCACACTCGCTGTCATCGCCCGCGCAGGCGGGCGATCCAGTATTCCAGAGGCAGGCGTTGAAGGGCTCGCCTGTTACCACATCCGCCGCAGCGTACTGGATGCCCCGGTCAAGCCGGGGCATGACAGCGGAAATGGAGGGCGCAGCCTCGCCTCACCCCTTCTTCGCCGCCAGCGCGTCCGCCACCGCGGTGCGGATGTCGGCGACCGAGAACGGCTTTGTCACGACGTCGTGCACCAGCGCCTTGAGGTTCGAGGCGCGCTCGCGCTGGTCGGCAAAGCCGGTCATCAGCAAGATGGTCAGATCGGGAAAGTCGCGCGCGGCGGATAGCGCCAGCGCGATGCCGTCCATGACCGGCATCTGGATGTCGGTGAGCAACAGGTCGAAGGCGCCGTCCTCGCGGCTCAGGATCTCCAGCGCCTCGGCGCCGTCTTGCGCGGTGACGGTCTCGTGGCCGTCCATGGCGATGGCGCGCGCCACCAGCGTGCGCATCGAATCCTCGTCGTCGGCAATCAGGATTTTCGGCATGGGACGAACCTTGGGATCAACTCCGCGCGGGCCTTGCGAGGCCGATTATACGCTGCCGCCGGCAATGTCGCGCCGGTTGAAGAAGCGAACGTCGATATTGCGGCCCTCCGGCGGCGGCGAGGCGAGACGCGAGCGGAAGAAGGCGCGCTCGCCGGGCCGCAGCACGGTCTGCTCCAGCACCGTATTCCAGGCGTAGATCTCCGCTCCTTGCGCGTCGCGCACGGCAAAGCGCAGCCGCGGGATGTCGAGCGGCTTCTTGCCCTCGCCGACGATCACGCCCTCGATCACCAACACCTGCTTACCGTCCACGGTCTCGCTGGACAGCTTCACGTCCTTGAAGGCGAGGCCCCGCAGGTTCACCTCGAGCCCGACCAGCTTGTAGAATGCCGCCGTCTGCGGCAGCAGCCGCACCATGTCGCCGCGCCAGATCACCAGCGCCAGCACCAGCGCGCCCATGGCGGCACAAGCGGTCGGCAGGCCGAAATAGGATTTTCGCGGAGCGGCAGTGGCCACCGGGCGGCTGACCCGCGCTCCGCGGCGGCGGAACAGGCCGCGGAACCAGGATTGGTGCTGAACGCCGGCGACCTCCTCCTCGGCCTCCCGGGCCGCCGCCGACCACTCGTCCTCGGTTTCCTTGGCTTCTTCCTCGGGCCAGTCACTGGCGATCGAGGGGCTGTCGACGACAGGCGCATCGGTAGCCCTGTCGTCCGTGGCATAGGAATTCCACTGCTCGGCGAGGTCGGACTGGTCGTCAGTCTGGCTGGCTGCAGCCATGGCCGGGACGGACGCCTCCTCGATGGCATCCTCGGCATGGGCGATCCAGGTCTCCTTGCAGCGGGAACAGCGCACCGCCCGTCCGTTCGCCCCAAGGCTCGCGAGCTTGATGGCGTAGGATGTCATACAATGGGGGCAGACGATATGCATGGACGAGCCTTGATGCATGAACCAGGACTTGAACGAGGTCTTGACCATGACCCCGCCGGGAAGGACCGGGCGGCCACGATGCTACCAATATGCTACAGGCCGACCGTTAACGAACCGGAAACCATAACGGCGGCAAAACCCGTTGATCGCGCCTGGCGGAGCGCAGCCACGCGACCCGCGCCCCCTCTCGAACGGAGCTGAACTTGGTTCGGTTCGAAAATGTCGGATTGCGTTACGGTCTGGGGCCGGAGATCCTGCGCGACCTCAGCTTCCAGATCCCGGCGCATTCGTTCCAGTTCCTGACCGGACCGTCTGGTGCCGGCAAGACCTCGTTGCTGCGCCTGTTGTTCCTGTCGCATCGACCGACGCGGGGCCTCGTCAATCTGTTCGGCCACGACATCTCGCAGCTCGGCAAGGACGAGATCGCCGATTTGCGCAAGCGCATCGGCATCGTGCTCCAGGATTTCCGCCTGCTCGACCACATGACGACCTATGAGAACGTCGCGCTGCCGTTCCGCGTCATGGGCCGCAGCGAGTCGAGCTACCGCAAGGAGGTGATCGATCTGTTGCGCTGGGTCGGGCTTGGCGACCGCATGGACGCGCTGCCGCCGATCCTGTCGGGCGGCGAGAAGCAGCGCGCGGCGATCGCGCGCGCCGTGATCTCGCGGCCGCAGCTGCTGCTCGCGGACGAGCCGACCGGCAGCGTCGATCCGACGCTCGGACGCCGCCTGCTGCGGCTCTTCATCGAGCTCAACAAATCGGGCACCGCCGTCATCATCGCGACCCACGACATCGGCCTGATGGACCAGTATGAGGCGCGGCGGCTGGTGCTGCACCAGGGACGGTTGCACATCTATGAGTAGGACCGACGAGCGCGGCGTGCTGGTCGACCTCGGGCAGGAGCGTCCGCAGCTGCCGGCCAAGGCGCGCAACATGTCGCCGATCGTGCCGCGCGCCTCGATCCAGGGCCGGGCGCTGGTCGCCGTCGTCGCCATCATGACCTTCCTCGCGTCGATGGCCACGGGCACCGTGCTGCTGGTCAGCGCGTCCGCCGCCGAATGGCAGTCGGATGTCGCGAGCGAGATTACCATCCAGGTTCGTCCGCAAACGGGGCGCGATCTCGAACGCGACACCGTAGCGGTGACGGAGGCGATGCGTGCGCAAGCCGGCGTCGTCGAGGTCAAGCCGTTCAGCAAGGAGGAGAGCGGCAAGCTGCTCGAACCCTGGCTCGGCACCGGGCTGTCGATGGACGACCTGCCGGTGCCGCGCATGATCATCGCGCGCGTGCAACCCGGCACGCCGCTCGATCTCGACGCCTTGCGCGCACGGGTGAACCAGGTCGCGCCGGGCGCCAGCGTCGACGATCATCGCGCCTGGATCGAGCGGATGCGCTCGATGACCAACGCCACCGTGCTCGCCGGCCTCGGCATCCTCGCGCTCGTGATCGTCGCCACGATCATCTCCGTCTCGTTCGCGACCCGCGGCGCCATGGCGGCGAACCGCCCGATCGTCGAGGTGCTGCACTTCGTCGGCGCCGGCGACCGCTACATCGCCAATCACTTTCTGCGTCATTTCCTCAGGCTGGGCCTCGAGGGCGGCGTGATCGGCGGCGGCGCTGCCATGCTGGTGTTCGGCTTCTCCGAGTCGATCGCCGGATGGTTTTCTGGTACCCCCGTCGGCGACCAGTTCGCCGCGCTGCTCGGCACCTTCTCGCTGCGGCCGTCCGGCTACATCGTGCTTGCGGTCCAGGCCGTGCTGATCGGCGCCATCACCGCGGTGGCCTCGCGCCAGACGCTGTTCGCGACCTTGAATGATGTGGATTGAGATCGCCCCTTCTCTCCTTGCGGGAGAAGGTGGCGCGAAGCGACGGATGAGGGGAGAGGAAGGAAACCGGACTCCACTTCGCCTCAAAACGTCATAAAATCGCTTCAGGGAAGGGATTACCGGCATCACATGACCTCGCCGACCGACGATCGATCGCCGAAACTGCCGCGCGGCTGGCTGCGCGCGACAATCGTGTCGACGATCGCGCTCGCCTTCGTCGGCGCCGCGGCGGGCTTCGTCGCGTTCCTGTCGCAATTGCGCGGCGCCGAGATCGCACCGAGTCGCAAGGCTGACGGCATTGTGGTGCTGACCGGCGGCTCCTCGCGGGTGTCGGATGCGATGGAGCTGCTCGCTGCCGGCTACGGTAGGCGGCTATTGATCTCCGGCGTGCATCCGACCTCGACGGCGAACGACATCTCCAGGACGCTGCCGGAGAACCAGGCCTTCATGACCTGTTGCGTCGATCTCGACCGCACCGCGCTCTCGACCCGCGGCAACGCGGCGGAGGCGCGGCGCTGGGCCGAGGGGCGCCGCTTCAAGTCGCTGATCGTGGTCACTTCGAACTACCACATGCCGCGCGCCCTGGTGGAATTCTCGCATGCGATGCCGCAGACGGCGCTGATCCCGTTCGCGGTGGTTGGCGACAAATGGCGCGAGGAGCCGTGGTGGATCTCGGCGCCCACCTTGCGGCTGCTGCTGTTGGAATATGTCAAGTACATCGCGGCCGAGCTCAGGGTGCGGCTGGAGGATGTCGGGATTGACCTTTCGCCCGAGATGTCGGAGCAGCCTGCAGGGCAACAGCCAAAGCGGCCCGCCACCGCCCAGGCCAATTGACAAGCCAATTGATCGGCAAATTGATGGACCGTCGATGTTTCTGATTTTCCTGCGCTCGCTCGTGTTCAACGTGCTGTTCTACGCCGTGCTGGTGTGCCTCGCGATCGTGGCGCTGCCGACCTTCGCATTGCCGCCACGCGCCATGTTGACGGTCGCCGCATGGTGGGCGAAGGCGACGCTGGTCCTGATGCGCGTGGTCTGCAACATCAAGGTGGAATTCCGGGGTACGGAGAAGATTCCGCAGGGGCCGTTGGTGATCGTGGCGAAGCACCAGTCGTTCTGGGAGACCTTCGTGCTGCCGGGCTTCTTCCACCGCCCGATCTTCATCCTCAAGCGCCAGCTGATGCAGATCCCGGTGTTCGGTCAGTTCCTGGTCAAGACCGGGATGATCGCGATCGATCGCAATGCCGGCGTGAAGGCGCTCCTGGACATGACCCGGCGGGCGCGCGAGGCGGTGCGCAGCGGCCGGCAACTCGTGATCTTTCCGGAAGGCACGCGCCGCGCGCCTGGCGCGCCGCCGGATTACAAGACCGGCTTTGCGCAGATCTATTCGTCCTGTGGTGTGCCGTGCCTGCCGATCGCGCTCAATTCCGGCCTGTTCTGGCCCCGCCGCACCTTCATGCGCTATCCCGGCACGCTCGTGGTGGAGTTCCTCGATCCGTTGCCGCCCGGCTTGCCGAAGGACGAGTTTCTCTCCCGCGTGCAGACGGCGATCGAGGACGCGACCAGCCGTCTCGTCGAAGCAGGCCGCAAAGAGCAGGAGCAATTGATCGGCTCGGCGCCGAGCTACAGGCCGGCGGAGAGCTAGCGGTTCTCGCGGTCTTCCACCGCCGCAGGCGCGTGCAGGGAATGCGCGTCGCCATGCAGCATCAATGCAAGCTGATGCAGCTGCCTGTCGCGAAAGCCTTCGGCCTCGATCGCCTTCACCGTTGCGGTGACATAGTCGCGGTTGGCGCCCGACTGGCCATGGCCCTGGATGACATGGCGGTGCTGCTCGGCGAGCGACAGCCGGCCGGCATATTGCGCATGGCCGCGGTCGACGACATAGGTGAGCGCGGAGACGCGCTGGCGCGCGTCGTTCTGAAG
This sequence comes from Bradyrhizobium sp. LVM 105, assembly GCF_003957705.1. Taxonomy (NCBI): domain Bacteria; kingdom Pseudomonadati; phylum Pseudomonadota; class Alphaproteobacteria; order Hyphomicrobiales; family Nitrobacteraceae; genus Bradyrhizobium; species Bradyrhizobium sp. LVM 105. The sequence continues at coordinate 85,507 of NZ_QZMV01000009.1, forward strand.
CCATACCGAGCGCATCACCTCGCGATAGACCGAGGTGACCTGCTCGCGCGCGCGCAAGTAAGCGACGACCTCGGTGCGGTTCTTTTCAGCGACGCGGAAGGCGATGCCGCGGCAGGCGCCGCCGCGGTCGAGCCCAAGCACCAGGCCCGGCTTCTCCGACGTCCCGCGATGCACGAAGGAATAGACGCAGAGCGCGCGATGCTCGCCAACCAGCCGCGCCGGGACGCGTTCCTCGAAGTCGAAGCCCGGCCGCCACATCAGCGAACCATAGCCGAACACCCAGAGGTCGCCCTTGGCGGTGGTGACGGAGGGGAGGGTGATTTCCGACATTTCGGGCACGGCTACCAGAACCATGCCCCGAAGCGAAGCGAATTCTCCGCCTTTCGTCGCAGACGGACCACGCTTACATTTGCCTGAATCTGGGATCAAAGGGTCGCCGCATGTCCAATATGAACGTTGCCGCAGGCCGTCGCTCCCGTTGGGGCCTCTTCGTCGCACCCATTCTCGTCCTGATTCTCGCCGTCGCGTGGAGCTGCTTCTGGTTCTATGCGGCCTCGCAGGCCGAAACGGCCGCAGACGCCTGGCGGGCGCAGGAGGCCAAGTCCGGCCGCATCTATGATTGCGCCAAGCGCTCGATCGCCGGCTTCCCGTTCCGCTTCGAGATCCAGTGCTCCGGCGCCAGCGTGTCCCTGGTCTCGCAGAACGCGAGCAAGACGCCGTTCACGGCCAAGCTCGACAACATCCTGGTCGTCGCCCAGGTCTACGATCCCAAGCTCGTGATCGCCGAATTTTCCGCACCCGCGACGCTGACCGACGGCGTCACGCAAAACACCTTCGTGGTGAACTGGAGCAAGGGCCGCAGCAGCGTGGTCGGCCTGCCCTCGGTGCCGGATCGCGCCTCCATCGTGTTCGACGATCCCTCGCTCAACCGCCTCGACGGCAGCGTGCAGGTGCCGCTTGCGCGCGCCAAGCAGGTCGAGCTGCACGGCCGCCTCGCCGACGGCTCGCCGGCCGACCATCCCGTGATCGAAACCGTGCTCCATGTCGCGCAGGGCAGCATTCAGGGCGTTCATCCCCTGCTCGCCGAGCCATTCGAGGCGGACACGCGCGCCAAGGTCACCGGCCTCTCCGACCTCGCGCCAAAGCCGTGGCCGCAGCGCTTCCGCGAGATTCAGGCTGCCGGCGGTCACATCGAGATCGTGCAGTCGCGGATCCAGCAGGGTGAGATGATCGCGGTTGCGGCCGGCACGCTCGGCCTCTCCGCCAACGGCCGGCTCGACGGTGAATTGCAGATGACCGTGGCGGGCCTCGAGCGCGTGATCCCCGCGCTCGGCATCGAGAAGATGCTGGAGGAGGGCGTGCCGCAGGCAACGCTCGACCGCGTCGCGCCCGGCGTGAAGTCGCAGGACCTCACCAATTTGTTCGGCGCGCTCGATCGCGCCGTGCCCGGTCTCGGCAAGGTCATCAGGCAGAACGCCAATGCCGGTGTCGCCGCCGGCATCAACTCGATCGGTACCGAGAGCACGCTCGAAGGCAAGAAGGCGCGCAGCTTTCCGCTGAAGTTCGTCGACGGCGCGGTGCTGCTCGGCCCGGTCAAGGTCGGCCAGATTCCGCCGCTGTATTGACCTGCCGTCATTCCGGGGCACGCGTAGCGTGAACCCGGAATCTCGCGCTGCAATCTCGGGATTCCGGGTTCGACGCTGCGCGTCGCCCCGGAATGACCGATGCCTACGGCTTCTTCAGCGCCGCATGCGGCCGGCCGAAATCCGGCGCAGCCGAGTCCTGGCCGATCTCGACGATGCCGCGGCGGATGGCGCGGGTGCGGGTGAAGTGGTCGAACAGCGCCTCGCCGTCGCCGCGCCGGATCGCGCGCGTGAGCTTGGCGAGATCCTCGGTGAAGGTGCCGAGCATCTCCAGCACGGCCTCCTTGTTGGCGAGGAAGACGTCGCGCCACATCGTCGGGTCGGAGGCCGCGATGCGGGTGAAATCGCGGAAGCCGCCGGCGGAGAACTTGATGACCTCTGACTCCGTCACCTGGGCCAGCTCGTCGGCGGTGCCGACGATGGTGTAGGCGATCAGATGCGGCAGATGGCTGGTGATGGCGAGCACGAGATCGTGGTGATCCGGCGTCATCACCTCGACCTTGGCACCCATCGCCGCCCAGAACGCCCGCAGCCGATCGGTCGCCGCGGCATCGACGCCTTCGGGCGGGGTCAGGATGCACCAGCGGTTGATGAAGAGCTCGGCGAAGCCTGAATCCGGGCCCGAATGCTCGGTGCCCGCCACCGGGTGCGCCGGCACGAAATGAACGGTCTTCGGCAGATGCGGCGCCATGTCCCTGACGATCGCGCCCTTCACCGAACCGACGTCGGAGACAACGGCGCCGGGCTTCAGATGCGCGGCAATCTCCTGCGCCACCGGCCCGCAGGCGCCGACTGGAATGCAGAGGATGACGAGATCGGCATCCTTCACCGCTTCCGCATTGGTCGCCACGACCTTGTCGACGATGCCGAGCTCGGCGACGCGCGCGCGGGTCTGCTCCGAGCGCGCGGTGGTGACGATCTCGCCAGCCAAGCCCTGGAGCTTCGCAGCGCGCGCGATCGAGCCGCCGATCAGGCCGAAGCCGATCAGCGCGACGCGCTGGAAGTGCGCCTGCTCGCTCATTTGCCGGCCATGAAGTCGCGCAAGCCGTCGACCACGAGGCGGTTGGCCTCCTCGGTGCCGATGGTCATGCGCAGCGAATGCGGCAGGCCGTAATTCTTCAGGCCGCGCAGCACGAGGCCGCGCCTGGTGAGGAAGGCGTCGGCGTCGTCGGCGGTCTTGCCCTTGTCGGCCGGAAAGTGGATCAGCACGAAATTGGCGACGCTCGGCGTCACCTTCAGCCCGAGCTTGCCGATTTCCTCGGTCAGCCAGTTGCGCCAGGTCTCGGTGAATTGCTTCGACATCGCCTGATGCGCAGTGTCCTCGATCGCGGCGACCGCGGCATACATCGCCGGCGTCGACACGTTGAAGGGACCGCGGATGCGGTTGACGGCGTCGATGATGTGCTCGGGCCCGAACATCCAGCCGATGCGCAGCGCGGCGAGGCCGTGGATCTTGGAGAAGGTGTGGGTCACTACCGTGTTCTCGGTGGTGGCGACGAGCTCGATCCCCATTTCATAGTCGTTACGAGAAACGTAGTCGCAATAGGCGGCATCCAGCACCAGCAGCACGTGCGAGGGCAGGCCGGCGCGCAGCCGCTTGACCTCGTCGAACGGCACATAGGTCCCGGTCGGATTGTTGGGGTTGGCGAGCCAGACCAGCTTGGTCTTCGGCGTCACCGCCTTGAGGATGGCATCGACGTCGCAGGTCAGATCCTTCTCCTGCGCGATGACGTTCTTGGCGCCGACCGCCATGGTCGCGATCGGGTAGACCAGGAAACCATGCGTGGTGGAGATCGCCTCGTCGCCGTGACTGAGATAGGTGTGGGCGAGCAGATTGAGGATCTCGTCCGAGCCGGCGCCGCAGATGATGCGGTTGGGGTCGAGCCCGAAGGAGCGGCCGATCGCCTCGCGCAGCACGCGCGAGGTGCCTTCCGGGTAGTCTTCCAGGTGGTCCGCCACGCGCTTGAACGCCTCGATCGCCTTGGGCGAGGGCCCGAACGGCGTCTCGTTGGCCGAGAGCTTGAACACCTTGCGGCCCGGTTCGGCGACCGGGCTCTTGCCGGGCGTGTAGGGCGCAATATCGAGAATGCCGGGATTCGGCACGGGGCGGGACATCTTGAACTCCGAAAATGGCAGGGCGTGGCGCGTGGTTTACGATTTCGCCCCGGTCGGGGGCACCGTATAGCGCGTTGCGTGGCTGCCGACGAGGGCCACAGAGCGCACCGAGGCCCCCGCCTCGATCAGGGCAGCCCTGATTTTATCGATGCTGGTCGCGCTCGTGACCGAGACCAGCAGCGCCGCGCCGTCGAAGGCGGTGTCGGGCACCGCGACGATCTCGGCGAGCGGCGACAGGGCGCGCGCGACTTCCGCGTTCCACCCCGACACGCGGACGCTGAAGGTCTCGACCTCCGTGTCCAGGGCGCTGTCGGCGACGCGCGAGACCGCGAACACCGGCAGTGCGGCCGGATGGTCGGCGCGCTCGACGAAGGGCATCCGCGCGATGATCTTCGGCGCGCCGGCGGCTTCCAGCTCCAGCCACCACGGCGTGCGGCTCGACGTCGCCGAGACCAGCGCCAGATCGCCCTTGGATCTCGCTACCGCCTCGACCGCGGCCTGCGCGCTGAAATGCGCGACGTAAGGCACCGTGAAGCCGAAATGGAAGCGCACGGAATCGCGCATCGCCGGCTCGCTCGCCGAGATGTCGGCATGCACCGAGAACGGCGCCTGCACATAGGTGAAGGTCGAGATGATGACGCGCCAGATGCTCTCGACCGTGTCGAGCGGCAGGATGCCGCGATGGCGCCGCACGAGGTCGCGCATCATGGCGGCCTCGCGCGCCGGGCGGAATGCCGAGCCGACCTCCTGGGTCTGCTTCACCTGGATCAGGCGGTCGATGATGTCGCCGCGCTGCATCAACAGGCGATGCATGCTCTCGTCGATCGCGTCGATCTCCTTGCGCAGTTCCTGCAATGATGGCGGCGCGGGCGGACGTTGGGACATATCTGGCGGTCGATCGTTCCGAATGGGGATGTTCTGATTAGGCAGTCGGGGCGGCGAAAGCAAAGAGAAATGACGTCCTTTCCAGGCGACGCGGCAGAGGCGAATTGAGCCGATCCGGGCCGCGACTTGACGAAAACCGCCCAAGACGGTAGCTTTTGCCCGTTCCGTGGTCATTTGAGCCGGCCGGCTTGCAGCCACGTTAAAAAACTCGCTAAACAGGCCGGGGACGCTTCCGATCCCGGCCGAACCTATCGTTCAGGCCGGGTTTTTCATGGCCTGATGCAAGTGGCGATCAAGCGTTTGATCGCAAACGAGGTCGATGGTCAGATGGGTGGCGTCAAGTCGATACCGAGTCCTGCGATCAGCGCCGACGAGCGGTCGCACGAGGTGGATCATCCGAGCTCGCAGGTTGCGCATTTCGGTGCCGAGCAGCCGCTGCGGCTCGATTGCGGTGTCGATCTCAGCCCGTTCCAGATCGCCTACCAGACCTATGGCGAGCTCAACGCCGATCGCTCCAACGCGGTCCTGATCTGCCATGCCCTGACCGGCGATCAGCATGTCGCCAATGTCCATCCCGTCACCGGCAAGCCCGGCTGGTGGGAAACCCTGGTCGGCCCCGGCCGTCCGATCGATCCCAAGCACTACTTCATCATCTGCTCCAACGTGATCGGCGGCTGCATGGGCTCGACTGGGCCGGCGTCGATCAATCCCGCCACCGGCAAGGTCTGGGGGCTCGAATTTCCCGTCATCACGATTCCGGACATGGTGCGCGCGCAGGCCATGCTGATCGATCGGCTCGGCATCGACACGCTGTTTGCGGTGGTCGGCGGCTCGATGGGCGGCATGCAGGTGCTGCAATGGACCGCGGCCTATCCTGGGCGCGTGTTCTCCGCGCTGGCGATCGCCTGCGCGACGCGGCACTCGGCGCAGAACATCGCCTTCCACGAGCTCGGCCGTCAGGCCGTGATGGCCGATCCCGATTGGCACGGCGGCGGCTATGCCGATCGCGGCATCCATCCGCATCGCGGGCTCGCGGTGGCGCGCATGGCGGCGCACATCACCTATCTCTCCGACGCGGCGCTGCATCGCAAGTTCGGCCGACGCATGCAGGACCGCGAGTTGCCGACCTTCTCGTTCGACGCCGACTTCCAGGTCGAGTCCTATCTGCGCTACCAGGGCTCGTCCTTCGTCGAGCGTTTCGATGCCAATTCCTATCTCTATCTGACGCGCGCGATGGACTATTTCGACATCGCCGCCGACCATGGCGGCGTGCTCGCAAAGGCGTTCGCGGGAATTGCGACCCGCTTCTGCGTCGTCTCCTTCACCAGCGACTGGCTGTTTCCGACCTCGGAATCGCGCGCGCTGGTGCATGCGCTGAACGCCTCGAGCGCGCGCGTGTCGTTCGCCGAGATCGAGACCGATCGCGGTCACGACGCCTTCCTGCTCGACGTGCCCGAATTCTTCGACATCTCCCGCGCCTTCCTGCAATCGGCAGGCAAGGCGCGCGGGCTCACCGGCAAGAAGGACGGCTAGCGATGTCTGTACAGGAAGTGCTGCCGCTCGGCGGCATTGCGGCGGGTCAGTCCGGCCAGTTTCGCGCCGATCACCTCCTGGTCGCCGAGATGGTCAAGCCGGGCTCGAAAGTGCTCGACGTCGGCTGCGGCGAGGGCGACCTGCTTCAGCTCCTGGAGACCCGCGGCATCGACGGCCGCGGCATCGAGCTGTCGCGCGAGGGCGTCAACCGCTGCGTCGCCAAGGGCCTTGCGGTGGTGCAGGGCGACGCCGACACCGACCTCGTCAATTATCCCGACGATGCCTTCGACTACGTGATCCTGTCGCAGACGCTGCAGGCGACGCGGCAGCCGCGGGTGGTGCTGGAAAATCTGCTGCGCATCGGCCGAAGAGCCATCGTCTCGTTCCCGAATTTCGGCTTCTGGAAGATGCGGCTCCAGCTCCTGATCGGCGGCCACATGCCGCGCACCGAGAACCTGCCGGCGACCTGGTACGACACCGCCAACATCCATTTCTGCACCATCAAGGACTTCGTGCAGCTCTGCGACGAGATCAACGTCAAGATGGAGCGCTCGGTGGCGCTCGATCTCTACGGCCGCCCGGTGCCGCTGAACCTGCCCTGGTGGGTGTGGAACATGTTCGGCGAGCAGGCGGTGTTTCTGCTGAGCAGGGGCGGGGGGAAGTAGTCTCTCTCCGTCATTCCGGGGCGATGCGAAGCATCGAGCCCGGAATCCATCGTGCCACAGCGTTTGCGGCCCGATGGATTCCGGGCCCGCGCCTTCGGCGCATCCCGGAATGACAGCTAGTGTGGGACCAGCGAGCGCGGATCGCGCGCCGGCCAGCGCCCCGCTTCCACCAGCGTGACGAACCGCTCCACGCTCTCGTTGAACAGCGCCGGCTCTTCGAGATTGAGCACGTGGCCGGATTTCGGAAACATCGCCAGCCCCGCCGCGGGAAGGTGCTTCTTCAGGAACAGGCTTGCGCCCACGCACGGATCGTCCTCGTCGCCGCAGATTATCAGTGCCGGCGTCGTCGCCTTCCTGATCGCATCCGTCATCGTGTAGATCGACGGGCGGCCGCCCTGGAAGCCGCGCATCGTGCGCGCCGAACCCTTGGCGTCGTGACGCGCCAGCGCGGCGTAGAAATCGGCGTGGCCGCGCGGATCCTTCACCAGGAAGGGAATCCGGCTCGGCGCCTCGCGCGTGACCTTTGCGACCTCGGCGGAGCCCAGCGTCTCGAACTGCTCGGCATTGGCGCGGCACTGCTGGCGCCAGGCCTCCAGATTCTCGATCTCCGAACCCGAGCCGACGCCGGCCAGCGTCATCGACAGCGCGCGCTGCGGCGCGTTCAACCCGATCTGGAGCGACGAGTAGGCGCCCATCGACAGGCCGACGAGATGCGCGCGCTCGATTCCGAGATGATCAAGCACCGCGAGCGCGTCGCTGTAGAAATGCGTGTAGCTGTAGACTTCGCCCTCGGGCACGTCCGACGGCGTGTAGCCGCGCGCCGAATAGGTGATGCAGCGGTGGCCGCGCGAGAAGTAACGCATCTGCGGCTCCCAATTGGTGTAGTCGGCCGCGAACTCGTGCAGAAAAATGATCGGCGTTCCCCGACCCGCCTCTTCGAAATAGATGCGGACGTCGTCCCTGGTCGTGGCGTGGGGCATTAACCTTTTCCCTCTGTTCAAGCCGCTTTCACAGGATTGCAGTTAATGCTGTTGTCCGCAATGCGGCGGCATCGGACCAGTGTCGGCGCAAAATCATCGCAGCTATTCGCAGACTTTCCGCGTCTTTTTCTCGCCACATCCGGCGGCTTAACGGCCGGACGGATGTCGGCTCTTGCACGGGCCGGCGGGAAGTGGGGTGTCAACGAAGGATGAAGAATGGTTGAGTTGTTTGCGTCTCGCCTGTCGCGTTGTGTTGTTGCGCTGGCGATCTTCTCCGCGGCTTTTGCCGCGTTCGTTTCTCCGGCCTCAGCGCGGCCGCATCATCGTCATAGCGCAGAGCGGCACGCTTACGTGCACCACGCCAGACATCATCATCACCGCCACCACGCACGCAGCTCGCGCTTCGAGCGCAGCGCTGCGCAGTTGCAGGCGAGCGGATTCGCTGGCACTCAGGCGAGCTACGATCCGAACGCCAATAGCGGCGGCATGGCTACCAACACCATGGCCGCGAGCGGCGGCTTCGGTGGGGGTTCGGGCCTCGTCTCGGAGGCGCGCCGCTACATCGGCGGCAATCCGACCGGGCGCGGCAGCCTGTGGTGCGCGCGCTTCATGAACATGGTGCTGCAGCACACCGGTCATCAGGGCACCGGGTCGGATATGGCGAGCTCGTTTGCGCGTTACGGCACGCGCGTCTCCGGTCCGCAGGTCGGCGCCATCGCGGTGATGTCGCGCGGTCGCCGCGGCGGCCATGTCGGCATCGTCACCGGCATCGACGCGCAGGGCAATCCGATCATGATCTCCGGCAACAACGGCAACCGCGTCCGCGAGGCGCCGGTCTCGCGCGGGAAGATCTATGCGTATGTGATGCCGAACTGAGGTGAAGTGCGTAGGGTGGGTTAGCTAGCGGGCGCGCGAAGCGCGGTCCGCTGGCGTAACCCACCTCTTCGGCTTCTGCGGTGACAGACGATGGTGGGTTACGCCTTCGGCTAACCCACCCTACGAAGCTCACAGCAGCTTCGGCTGTTCCACCGCGATCGCATCGCCCACGCCGATCTCGCCACCTTCGATCACCTCGGCGTAGATGCCGCAGTCCATGTGGCCGAGGTGGCGCGAGAGCGTCGGCGGGATCTCGAGATCGCGCTTGGCCGTCACCGGGTCCACATTGGTGGCGGGGCAGCGGACGATGCGCTTGACCACCTTCAGCCGCGCCTGTCCGATCGCAAGCGTCTGGCCGACGAGATCGAGCTCCGACCAGGCCGGCCAGCCTTTCACGTAGAGATTGGCGCGGAAGCGCAGCGGATGCACGGCGGTGCCGCCCAGCATGGTCTCGATGGCGCGGACGCTGCCGAGATTGATGATGGAGACCACCTTGCGGGCGACGTCGGAGAAGCTGTGGTCGCGGCCGGACAGCAGCTTCGGCGGGCCCTTGAGTTCCGGCTGAAAGTTCTCCGCGAAATAGCGCTCGATGGCCGCCCGCCCGGCCGCGGTCTCGAGGTCCCCGCTGGCAACGACCTGACCGTCCCTGCGGATGGTCAGGACATTGCTGGCGTCGTCGAAATGGCTGTCGAGCTCGGCCAGGCGCTCATTGCGCGCCAGCATCAGAAACTGGATTTTCGGCTTCCATTCGGGTGCATCAGGATTGAAGCCGCTCGGGCCGTTCTCGATGGCGTAGCGGCGGTCGGCGGGCAGGGTCTGGCCCACCCGCAAGGGGGCGCGGCGCAGGGGCTCCGGCGTCAGGCCCTTGATCGGGTAGCGGTAGAGGCCGGTGATCTCGGCGGTCTGGCTGGCTGTCATGCCGCTACTTAGGGGATTCGACCGGTCCGCGCCAAGCAGCCGAGAAGCGCACGAAATTGTGAACTCGCCTCTTTCGTTCCGCCGGACCGCTTCCCACATCTGCCTCAGGCCGGCGCCAAGCCGGCAAAAGACCGCCGTTTCCGCTTGAGAATCCTCAATGCGGTCAGCCGAAACCCAATGAAGATGCCGTATTGGGGTGCCTGAGAGGGCCCCAAGGGCAGGCCGAGGGACAGAAAAGATGAATATCGAGAAATATACCGAACGCTCCAGAGGCTTCATCCAGTCCGCGCAGTCGCTCGCGATGCGCGAGGGGCACCAGCAGTTTTCGACCCTGCACATGCTGAAAGTCCTCTTGGACGACAGTGAGGGGCTCGCTGCCGGTCTGATCGACCGCGCTGGCGGCAATTCCCGTGCAATCCTGAAGGCGACCGAGGACGCCCTCGGCAAGGTGCCGAAGGTTTCCGGCGCTGGCGCCGGCCAGATTTACCTCGCACCCGAGCTCGCCCGCACCTTCGACGCCGCCGAGAAGGCCGGCGAGAAGGCCGGCGACAGCTTCGTCACCGTCGAGCGGCTGCTGCTGGGGCTCACGCTGGAGAAGACCAGCGAGGCCGGCACGATCCTGAACAAGGGCGGCGTCACCCCGCAAAACCTCAACGCGGCGATCGAGGCGCTGCGCAAGGGCCGCACCGCGGACTCCGCGACCGCCGAGAACGCTTATGATGCGCTGAAGAAATATGCCCGCGACCTGACCCAGGCGGCGCGCGACGGCAAGCTCGATCCGGTCATCGGCCGCGACGAGGAAATCCGGCGGACCATCCAGGTGCTGTCGCGCCGGACCAAGAACAATCCCGTCCTGATCGGTGAGCCCGGCGTCGGCAAGACCGCCATCGCCGAAGGCCTTGCGCTGCGCATCGTCAATGGCGACGTGCCGGAGAGCCTGAAGGACAAGAAGCTGCTGTCGCTCGATCTCGGCGCGCTGATTGCCGGGGCGAAGTATCGCGGTGAGTTCGAGGAGCGGCTGAAGGCCGTGCTCCAGGAGGTGACCGGGAGCGAGGGCACTTTCATCCTGTTCATCGACGAGATGCACACGCTGATCGGCGCCGGCAAGGGCGACGGCGCGATGGACGCCTCCAACCTGCTCAAGCCGGCGCTCGCGCGCGGCGAGCTGCACTGCATCGGCGCGACCACGCTCGACGAATACCAGAAGCACGTCGAGAAGGATGCCGCGCTGGCGCGGCGCTTCCAGCCGATCTTCATCAGCGAGCCCTCGGTCGAGGACACGATCTCGATCCTGCGCGGCTTGAAGGACAAGTACGAGCAGCACCATGGCGTGCGGATCACCGATTCCGCGCTTGTGGCGGCGACGACCCTGTCCAACCGCTACATCACCGATCGCTTCCTGCCCGACAAGGCGATCGACCTGATGGACGAGGCCGCGGCCCGGCTGAAGATGCAGGTCGATTCCAAGCCGGAGGAGCTGGATTCGCTCGACCGCGAGATCATTCGGCTCAAGATCGAGCAGGAAGCGCTGAAGAAGGAAACCGATCCCGGCTCCAAGTCCAGGCTCCAGACGCTGGAGAAGGATCTGGCCGAGCTCGAGGAGAAGTCGGCCGCGCTGACGGCGCGCTGGAGCGCGGAGAAGAACAAGCTCTCCGACGCCCAGAAGCTGAAGGCCGAGCTCGACGGCTTGCGGGTCGAACTCGCCAACGCGCAGCGGCGCGGCGAATTCCAGAAGGCCGGCGAGCTCGCCTATGGCCGGATCCCGCAGCTCGAGAAGCAGCTTGCCGAGATCGAGGCCAAGGACGACACAAGGCAGAGCTCCGGCGAGATGGTGGAGGAGGCGGTCACCGCCAACCACATCGCGCAGGTGGTCTCGCGCTGGACCGGCGTGCCCGTCGACAAGATGCTGGAAGGCGAGAAGGAGAAGCTCCTCAAGATGGAGGAGCAGCTCGGCAAGCGTGTCGTCGGCCAGGCCGAGGCCGTGCGTGCGGTCGCAACCGCCGTGCGCCGTTCGCGCGCCGGCCTGCAGGACCCGAACCGCCCCACCGGCTCGTTCATGTTCCTGGGGCCCACCGGCGTCGGCAAGACCGAGCTGACGAAAGCCTTGGCCGAGTACCTGTTCAACGACGAGACCGCGATGGTCCGCCTCGACATGTCCGAGTACATGGAGAAGCACTCGGTCTCGCGGCTGATCGGGGCGCCTCCGGGCTATGTCGGCTATGACGAGGGCGGCGCCCTCACCGAGGCGGTGCGGCGCCGGCCTTACCAGGTCGTGCTGTTCGACGAGATCGAGAAGGCGCATCCCGACGTCTTCAACGTCCTGTTGCAGGTGCTCGACGACGGCCGCCTGACCGACGGCCAGGGCCGCACCGTCGACTTCCGCAACACGCTGATCATCATGACCTCGAACCTCGGGTCGGAGTATCTGGTGAACCAGCCCGAGGGCGAGGACACCTCGGCCGTGCGCGAGCAGGTGATGGGAATGGTGCGCGGACATTTCCGCCCCGAATTCCTCAACCGCGTCGACGAGATCATCCTGTTCCACCGCTTGCAGCGCAGCGAGATGGGCCGGATCGTCGAGATCCAGTTCGCGCGGCTGCAGAAGCTGCTGACCGATCGCAAGATCGTGCTGACGCTCGATGCGGCCGGCCGCGACTGGCTCGCCGCCAAGGGCTGGGATCCCGCCTACGGCGCACGTCCGCTGAAGCGCGTGATCCAGCGCCACCTCCAGGACCCGCTCGCCGAGATGATCCTCGCGGGCGACGTCAAGGACGGCGACAGCGTTGCGATCTCGTCCGAAGGCAACGTGCTGACCTTCAACGGCAAGGCGCCGCAGACCGCCGAGATCACCCCGTTCGAGGCGCCGGTGGCGAAGCGCAAGCTGAACTGAGCGCGGTCGTTCGAAAGCAACCAAGCGCTCCGGAGAGGTCAACCTCTCCGGGGCGTTCGACTTGTCCGACGGCCCGCCGGTTAACCGAGTGCTGATGCGGAGCCGGGATCGACAGGGCCTTGCTCCTCGTCGTCTTCAGCGAGATCGGAGAGAATATCCACGAGCTCGCGCACCCGTCCCTGCGCCAGCGGCCGCAAATCGTTGATCATCGGCTCGTCATTGGCGAGCCAGGCCCTGGCTTCTGCGAGCTCCTCGGCGGTTGCGCCGGTTCCGATAATCTGGGCAATGGTGACATCGTCTGCGCCGTCTACCGCCTTGGCGACATCGTCGCGTGAGAGGCGCGTCATGGGCAGCCCTCCTGCTGTCGGCTTCGTCAGCGTCCAACCGGAAACCGGCCCACCGGTTCCCGGCCAACGCGCGCAACCCAGGCCTACTTCTTGGCGGCCTTGTAAATCGCATTCTCGAGGTCCGAGCTGAAATAGATGACGCCCGTCGCCCCGACTGCAACCCCCGTCGGAATATTACTCGGCAATCCGCCAGGCGCACCCGGCAGGCCGATCGGGAGATTGGCCGCGATCTCGGTGATCTTGCCGCTGTCCGGCGCGATCTCGATCAGCCGCTTTGCCCCGACTTCCGCCACGATCAATTGGCCATCGGGACGGCGCGCGATGCCTTCCGGCATTTTCAGCTCCTTCGCGACCACCGTCTTCCCGCCGTTGGCGTCGATCCGGGACACTGTGCCAGCAAAGGCCTCGGTGACGTAGACCTCGTCGGTCTTGCCGCGAACGAGCCCGACCGGGCCCTCGAGGTCGCCGATCAGCGTGGTGCGGTCCTTGCCGTGCTCGCCGCTCACCTTGACCAGCGACTTTGTGCCGAGCTCGGCGACCAAGATGCTGCCGTCCGCGAGCACGATCGCGTCGTGCGGCGCCTTGAAGCCGTGCAGCATGTCGCGCGTGGTGCCGGTCTTGGCGTCGATCACCTGCACGGTGCCGGTGAACCAGCTCGACAGCACCACATCATTGCCCTGCGCCGTCGCGCTCATCGGATATTCGAGCGTCGTGCCGGCGGCGTGCATGCGCGCCTTCTCGGTGACCTCGCCGGTTGCCCCATTCACCGTGCGGTAGGCGAACACGTCGGCGACGTGGATCGTGTCCTTGCCGTTCTCCGAGGTGACGCCGATGCCGCCGGGCAGCGCCAGCTTGCCGATGATGATCTGCCTGGCCTGGCCGGTCGCGGGATCGACCTCCTGTATGCCATTGTCGGCCATGTTGGAGACGTAGATGCGGTCCTTGTCGTCGATGGCGAGGTTGTCCAGCGACGTCTTCAATTGCGCGACAATGGTCTTGCTGCCGGATTTGGGATCGACCCGGACGAGCTGGCCGAGTGCGGTGTCGATCACAAAGAGATTGCCTTTGGAATCGAAGTTCACCGCGGCCGGGATCTTGAAGCCTTCGGCAACGACGGTCAGCTCGGCCTTGTCGACGTCGACCTTGGCGACCTGGCCCTTGAACCAGAGCGGGCCGTAGAGCTTGTCGTCGGGACCAAACTCGAAGCCGTTGAGGCCGCCCATCTTCTCCATGATCTGGCGCGGCGGTTTCAAGCCCTCGACGTCGATCTCGTAGAGCGTGTCGCCGAGGAAGACGGTGGTGGCGTAGAGCCGGCCGTCCTTGCGGAAGGCGAGCGAGTTGATGCCGGGAAGGCCGCTCGCCAGCTTCTTGATCGGGCCGTCGCCCTTGCGGGCATAGAGATCGCCGGTCAAGAATCCGGTCCAGGCCATGGTGCCGTCAGGCGCGAAGGCGATGTCGTCGGCCATGCCCACAGGCGAAGGGATTGCAACCTTGGCGCTACCGCCGGAGATATCGACCTCGTAGAGCGCCGCGCCGGCGACGCTGCCGGCGAACAGATGGCCGGCCTTGTCGACGCCGAGCCCGTGCACGCCATGGAATGCCGAGCCGGGAACGAGCTTCGTGACCTCCCAACTGTCCGCCGACGCGCTCGTGGTGGCGAAAAGCGCGGCGACCAGGGCTGCGCAGGCGAGCCTGTTGTTCATGGCGAGACCTCCCGTTTTTTTGGAAAGTATTCGCCGCTCACACCACTTTGGCAAACGAAACTTGACGTTGTGACGCCGCGAAGCGGCCGTGCGCGATCAACGTCGGATTCGGAGCGTGTTTGGAGACGTCAGCCGATGACGGCCGGTTGGGGCTAGCGGTTGGTGACCTGCAGCGGGCCGCCGGTGGCGTCCGACATGCGGGCGATGGCGCCGCCGCGCCCGCTCATCATGCCCTCGAGCCGGTCGCGCTCCTTCTCGAAGCTTGCGAGCATCGGGCCCTCGAGCGAACGGCCGCGCGGCAGCTTCACGCGCATCGGGTCGACGAAGCGGCCGTTGACCAGGATCTCGTAATGCACGTGCGGGCCGGTCGACTGGCCGGTCGAACCGACGAAGCCGATCACCTGGCCCTGACGCACCTTCTTGCCCGCCTCCATGCCCTTGGCGAAGGCCGACATGTGACCGTAGGCGGTCTCGTAGCCGTTGGAATGCTTGATGCGGATGTACTTGCCGTAGCCGCCCTCGGGGCCTGCCTTCTCGATCACGCCGTTGCCGGAGGCGAAGATCGGCGTGCCGTAGGCGGTGGCCCAGTCGACGCCGGTGTGCATCTTCACATAGCCGAGGATCGGATGGCGACGGCCGCCGAAGCCGGAGCGCATGATGGCGTTGTTGATCGGCTTCCTGACCAGGAACTTCTTCGCGCTCTTGCCGGTCTCGTCGTAATAGTCGACGACGCCGTCGTCGGGGCTCTGGTAGCGGTAGTATTTCTTGGTCTCGCCGCCGACGGTGAGGGAGGCGAACAGCACATCGTTCTTTTCGCTCGAGGTCACGCCCTCGTCTTCGCCGGCGTAGAACACGTCGAAGGAATCGCCCGGCTGCACCTTGCGCTGGAAATCGACGTCGTAGGAGTAGATCTTGATCATGTCCTCGATGACCGGCATCGGCACCTTGTTGCGCATCGCGGTCTCGTAGATGCTCTGGTACAGCCGCACGCCGGAACCGTCATCGTCGTCATCGTCGTCGCTGCTGTTGGCGCTGGCCGCCGCGTCGGCGGCGGTGTTCATGCTGGAGACGTCGACCGCGACGTATTTGCCGAGATCGGACAGCGCCGCGATCGCCTCGACCATGGTCTCGTTGGCGACGACGACGCGGTAGGGCTGGAGGCGGGCGCCGGGACTCGCGGGCGCCATCAGGATGCGGAGCTTCTCGCCCTCCTTGAGGCCGCCGTCGCGGCCGCGCGGCCCGAGCGTCGCGGTGATCGCCTTGATCTCCTCAGGCGTGGCGCCGAGATCGCGCAGTACGCCGGCGACGCTGTCGCCCTTCTTGACCAGATGGACGCGTTCGCCGTTGGGATTGCCGCCGGTGATCTGCTCCTTGGTCTTGGGCAGCAGCGTGACGTTTTCCGGCACCACGCGCGTCTCGAAGCCGGCATAGGGATCGGACGGCGAGGCCTCGGCGGCGTAGGCGGTCCTGATATCGGAGGGGCCGGCCGCGCCGGAGATGTCGGCGGCGGCATTGGCGAGCGAGGCGTAGCGCACCCCGCCATTGCCGCGCCAATTGGCGGCGTCGCGGACCCGCATCAGGATGTCGTCGAGCGCCACCACGGCGGAAATCTTCGCCTTCGGCAGCACCTGCGACAGGTCCTTGGTGACGAAGGAGACCTCCGCGTCGGGCTCGACGGCTTCCGGATTGTTCGGGTCTTCCGCTGCCGTCTTCGGATCGGAGCCGACATCGGTGAGCAGGCGCTGGGCGTTGAACGGCGGAATCTTCGCCGACAGATCGCTCGTCGTCATCGACAGGTTGCCGGCGATGCGGACGAAGGGGCGCACCCGCATCACGTCGCGGTTGCCGACGCGGGCGACCGTGGAGACGCGCACGATGTTGCGGGACGCCGTGGATTCGCTCGGCGGCGGCAGGCGGTCGCTCTTGTGCAGCGTGGCGGCGCGATCGGCGGCACCGAAGGCGCCGCGCAGCGCGCCCTCGACCCGCTCCGGCACCTTGGCGAAGGTCATCTCGCCGTCGAGAGATGCGAAAACGGCGCCGCCGATCAGGGCTGCGCCGCAGAGTCCGGTCAAGATCGTGCCGCTGAACCATTGCACCGAGACGCGGCGGCGGTCGATCACGGCGGCTTCAGAACCGTCGACGGACAGCGGCGGCTCGTGGCCGAGATCGATGATCCCGGTCTCACGCCCGTAAGCGCCGCGTGTCGTCCTGTGGTTCACTCAAGTCCCCCAATCAACGACCCAAGAAGCCCGCTTCGAACCTCATCCCTAGCCGCCCTCTTGAAGGGGATCGCCGGAAAAAGGCAAGCCGCACAGGCGCTCGCGCTCAGAAGGCCCCTCGGAGGGGCCGGCCGAAATTACGAACAGCTGGACGGATAAAGCTCTCTCGATGTCTCTCGAATGTCCGGGGAAGGCCGCGTCATCTGCAAGATCGCCTTCCTCTGACCCCATGAAAACCGCCGGCAGCCCCCACTGGCATCCCGCGATTCAAGCTTGTCTCTTATCAGAACGCCGCGGGAATGTGGCTCAAGTACGGCGCCTGTCATGGAAAAAGTTTCCCGAGCGGCCGGGCGCCGGAGCCCGCCCTGAGGGGGCGCGGTAAGCCGCTCCCGGAGCCCTTCCGAGGCCCGGTGGAGGCCAAACTTTTTTTCAGTTTTTTTGTCGGACCGCGCCGGCCCGGCTCTTCGTGATCCTTCTAACCGTCTGGAAACGTGCGATTATTTTCGATGATCCACTGTGCGACGATTTGTTGACGATTGGCGTTGACAGCCCGGAAGGTGGGGCCTATAACCCCAACCACTGAGCGCGGCGCCGCCGGGTCACTGACCAAGGCGAGCGAACGCGCCACTGATGCTCCTCACCTTGTTGAGTGACACAACAGCCGACACAAGTCGGTTGGAGTTCATCCATCGTCGGTAAGGGTGTCGGAACCCTTCCCACCTAGGGAAGGTTGGGGCCTTCTGGTCCCGGGCTGTTTGACAAGTGAAGATGAAGAAAGAGAAACGTGGACGGCGGAGTCCTTGCGGGTCTCGCTTCTGGAAAGCTTCGGCTTTCCTGATCGAGACCGGACGAAAGACTTCGGCGGTACACGTTTTAAAGGAAACACCATCGTTGCTAGCGATGTGAATCGCAGGCAGCTCATCGACTTCGGTCGATGGAAAAATGGTGGGACCTCGTCAAACGTTGTGATCAGCCGGTTCAAAGTTCAAGTCCAACTTGAGAGTTTGATCCTGGCTCAGAGCGAACGCTGGCGGCAGGCTTAACACATGCAAGTCGAGCGGGCGTAGCAATACGTCAGCGGCAGACGGGTGAGTAACGCGTGGGAACGTACCTTTTGGTTCGGAACAACACAGGGAAACTTGTGCTAATACCGGATAAGCCCTTACGGGGAAAGATTTATCGCCGAAAGATCGGCCCGCGTCTGATTAGCTAGTTGGTAGGGTAATGGCCTACCAAGGCGACGATCAGTAGCTGGTCTGAGAGGATGATCAGCCACATTGGGACTGAGACACGGCCCAAACTCCTACGGGAGGCAGCAGTGGGGAATATTGGACAATGGGGGCAACCCTGATCCAGCCATGCCGCGTGAGTGATGAAGGCCCTAGGGTTGTAAAGCTCTTTTGTGCGGGAAGATAATGACGGTACCGCAAGAATAAGCCCCGGCTAACTTCGTGCCAGCAGCCGCGGTAATACGAAGGGGGCTAGCGTTGCTCGGAATCACTGGGCGTAAAGGGTGCGTAGGCGGGTCTTTAAGTCAGGGGTGAAATCCTGGAGCTCAACTCCAGAACTGCCTTTGATACTGAAGATCTTGAGTTCGGGAGAGGTGAGTGGAACTGCGAGTGTAGAGGTGAAATTCGTAGATATTCGCAAGAACACCAGTGGCGAAGGCGGCTCACTGGCCCGATACTGACGCTGAGGCACGAAAGCGTGGGGAGCAAACAGGATTAGATACCCTGGTAGTCCACGCCGTAAACGATGAATGCCAGCCGTTAGTGGGTTTACTCACTAGTGGCGCAGCTAACGCTTTAAGCATTCCGCCTGGGGAGTACGGTCGCAAGATTAAAACTCAAAGGAATTGACGGGGGCCCGCACAAGCGGTGGAGCATGTGGTTTAATTCGACGCAACGCGCAGAACCTTACCAGCCCTTGACATGTCCAGGACCGGTCGCAGAGATGTGACCCTCTCTTCGGAGCCTGGAGCACAGGTGCTGCATGGCTGTCGTCAGCTCGTGTCGTGAGATGTTGGGTTAAGTCCCGCAACGAGCGCAACCCCCGTCCTTAGTTGCTACCATTTAGTTGAGCACTCTAAGGAGACTGCCGGTGATAAGCCGCGAGGAAGGTGGGGATGACGTCAAGTCCTCATGGCCCTTACGGGCTGGGCTACACACGTGCTACAATGGCGGTGACAATGGGATGCTAAGGGGCGACCCTTCGCAAATCTCAAAAAGCCGTCTCAGTTCGGATTGGGCTCTGCAACTCGAGCCCATGAAGTTGGAATCGCTAGTAATCGTGGATCAGCACGCCACGGTGAATACGTTCCCGGGCCTTGTACACACCGCCCGTCACACCATGGGAGTTGGTTTTACCTGAAGACGGTGCGCTAACCCGCAAGGGAGGCAGCCGGCCACGGTAGGGTCAGCGACTGGGGTGAAGTCGTAACAAGGTAGCCGTAGGGGAACCTGCGGCTGGATCACCTCCTTTCTAAGGATGGTTCTTCAGAAGCTTGCTTCTATCGAACCGTTTTAGAAACATCAGTGGCCAACAGATCGCCAGATCGTTGAGCTGCATTGGCGGGATTTCGCCGTCTACGTTTCTCTTTCTTCGCGGACGAACACGCGCTGGGCCTGCGTCATGCAGGATCCCTGGTCCTTGACGGGATATGCGTTAGGGGCTTGTAGCTCAGTTGGTTAGAGCGCGCGCTTGATAAGCGTGAGGTCGGA
>NZ_QZMV01000009.1:110000-295653 GCF_003957705.1 Bradyrhizobium sp. LVM 105
CAGGCTCGCATACATCTTGCCGAAATGCGGATTGCTCTTGGCGAGATCGGCGTAGATCCCGTTGGCTGCGCCATAGCAGGCTTCGAGCACTTCCTGCGGGAACGGCTTGAGGATCGCGCCGACAGACAGCAATCGCTTCAAGGCCGGCGGATTGACCGAATCGTACTTGCCCGTCACCCACGTGAAGGTGTCCAGCGAGGCCGCGCTGATGGCGGCCTGATAAGGCTTCGGCAGCGCGTTCCACTTTTCGAGGTTCATGATGTTGTGGCCTTGGCCGGTGCCTTCCCACCAGCCCGGATAGTAATAATACTTTGCGACCTTCACGAAGCCGAGCTTCTCGTCGTCATACGGGCCGACCCATTCGGCCGCGTCGATCGTGCCCTTCTCCAGCGCGGGATAGATATCGCCGGCCGCGATCTGCTGCGGCACGCCACCGAGCTTTGCGATGATGGTGCCGGCGAAGCCACCGACGCGGAATTTCAGGCCCTTGAGATCGTCAACGGTCTTGATCTCCTTGCGGAACCAGCCGCCCATCTGCGCGCCGGTCGAGCCTGTCGGCACGCCGATGGCATTGTACTCCTTGAGGAGGTCGTTGAGCATGTCCTGACCGCCGCTCCACAGCAGCCAGGAAATGTGCTGGCGCGTGTTGAGACCGAACGGCAGCGACGTGCCGAACGTGAACGCCGGGTTCTTGCCCCAATAATAATACAGCGCGGTGTTGCCCATCTCGACCGTGCCGTTGGAGACGGCGTCGAGCACTTGCAGGCCAGGCACGAGCTCACCGGCAGCAAAGGGCTGGATCTGGAAACGATTGTCGGTGATCTCGGCAACGCGCTTGCAGAAATATTCGCAGCCGCCATAAAGCGTATCGAGTGATTTCGGCCAGCTCGCGGCGAGCCGCCATTTCACCTCCGGCATTGATTGCGCGATAGCTGGCGCTGCAACTGCGCTTGCGGCAAGGCCCAGCCCGCCTGCCGTCAGGAATTTACGACGTTCCATGCGTTTCCCTCCTGTGATGCCGAGTCCTCGACGAGGGATCGCGGTCTTGGCGCCGCTTTCGTCTTCGTCGCTGGCCGACGTTTCCTTATGTATGTCCGAAATTCAGTATTCCCGGATCGCAGCCAGCATGACCAAAGGGGAACCGCAAATCAAGCGCGCTTTGGCTGCTCCCCACCAAGTCGGTCAATGCTGCGCTGCGAATGCGGTTTCCATGGCCTTGCGCGTCTTCACCGTTTCGTTGCCCGCATCGAATTCGACATCGCTCCAGCGCACCACCGCGCCGTGCGCGACGTCATGCTTCAACTTCACGCGGTGTGCGAGGCCGATGGGCAGCGCGCCGGCCTTCAGGCTCGCGGCCGCCGGTACCAGCTTGCCCCACACCGTGTAACCGCCCTCGCCGTCCAGCAACTCGCCCGCGCGCAAATTCCGCTTGGCGACCGCCGCCACGTCGCCGCGGAAGCCGCTGGCCTGGCCGGTCGGCTCGCCCCGCAGCGCGGCTGACAGCACCGAGATGTTCAGCTCGAGCCCGATCAGGTGATAGGGCTTGTACATCGCGGCATAGCGCCCGCTGGCGTCGGTCTTCAGGCCGTATTGCCGGAAGCAGTCGGCGGCATAGTCGCTCGGAGCCTCCAGCACGACGTAGACACCCCAGCGCAGGTCGCGGAACACCGGCCGGCCGTCGCGCTCGAGCGAGGAGACGACCTCGACCACGCCGGGCCGCTCCAGCACGCCGCCGCGCGACCGCGGCCGCATGATGTGCGGCAGGTCGTCGACGCCGCAGGGCGGAAACAGCAGGCCGTCAGCGGGCACGTCGAGCGCGCAGGCATTGGCGATCGCAGCCATCTCGATCGCCGATTTGGTGCCGTCGAGGAACGAGTTGAACATCTGCGGATTCATGCCGGCCGACTGCGCTTCGCCTGCGGTCAGGCCGTAATGCTGCCAGACGCCGTCAGGCGTCACGTCGTGGTAGGCCGGCAGGTATTTCGTGCCTTTGCCGGCGGCCACGACGCGGAAGCCGGTGGCGCGGGCCCAGTCGACCATCTCGGCGGTGAGCGCCGGCTGGTCGCCATAAGCGAGCGAATAGACCACACCCGCCTTGCGCGCTTCCTCGGCGAGCAGCGGCCCCGCCAGCACGTCGGCTTCGACATTCACCATCACGATATGCTTGCCCGCGGCGATCGCGGCACGCGCATGCTTGATCCCCGCGGCGGGATTGCCGGTCGCCTCCACCACCACATCCATCGCGCCGCCGGCGATGGCGCGCGCGCCGTCGTCGGTGAACATTGTTGCCGCGATACGCTCCGCATCCCAGCCGACGGTGCGGCAGGCCTCGCGTGCGCGGTCGCGGTCGATGTCGACGATGATGGGCACCTCCAGCCCGGGCGTGTGCGGCACCTGCGCCAGAAACATCGAGCCGAATTTGCCCGCACCGATCAATGCGACACGGACCGGCTTGCCGGCGGAGGCGCGGGCCTGGAGGAGGCGGAAGAGGTTCATGGGAATGGTCCGTGAGCGATATGGCTGTCAGGCGAGGTGAGCTATCAACGTTCGTCATTCCGGGGCGCGCGAAGCGCGAGCCCGGAATCTATTCTTCCGCAGTCTCTGCGGCCCAATGGATTCCGGGCTCGACGCTACGCGTCGCCCCGGAATGACAGTCTACTCCGCCGCCTGCCGCGGGGCACGGGCGAGCCGCAGCAGCGCATCGTCGTCCACGGTCTTGATCGGCGTAAAATCGCGATGGGCGATATAGTCCGGCCGCGTGGGGGTGCGGATGTAGTTCGAGACCGCGTTCAGCGTCAGATACACGATCTTGCGCGGATAGGGCGTGATGTTACCGCTCGAGCCGTGCACGAGATTGCCGTGGAACATCAGCATGCCGCCGGGCTTGCCGGTCGGCGCGACGATGCCGCCCTGCGCGACGAGGCGCGTCACCGTCGCCTCGTCCAGCGTCCACAGCGGATAGGAGGTGGTGGCGAGGTCGTGCGAGGCCTCGAGATCGCCGGCGTTCTGGCTGCGCGGCACCAGCATCAAGGGGCCGTTGATCGGCATCACCTCGTCGAGGAAGATCGCGATGTTCATCGCCCGCGGCTCCGGCATGCCGTCGTCGCGCTTCCAGGTGCCGTAATCCTGGTGCCATTGCCAGACGTCGCCGGTAAAGGCCGATTTCGCGTTGATCTTGAACTGGTGCATGTAGACCGGCTCGCCGAACAATTGCTCGACCGGCTCGATCATGCGCGGATGCGCGCCGAGGATGCCGAACGCCTCGTTGTAGAGATGCGCGGCAAACGCCGTACGCGGTGCGCCGCTCTTCTCGCGCCAGACCTCCGGCCGGTTGGCCTCGTAAATGGCGACCGCCTCGCGCGCGAGCAGGTCGATCTCCTCCTGGGCGAACAATTCGGGCAGGAATAACCAGCCCTCGCGGTGGAAGAACTCCAATTGCTCCTGAGACAGTTTCATGGGCCGTCCTCCTGTTTTGTTATTTGTCATTCCGGGGCACGCGAAGCGTGAACCCGGAATCCATTTATCCTCAGCGCGTCCCGCCCGATGGATTCCGGGCTCGACGCTTCGCGACGCCCCGGAATGACGGCGTATGTTGCGGCTACGCCGCCTCGTTCGTCGCCCTCAACCTCTCCTCGGTCATCCGTCCCGCCGTTTGCGCATGCGCGAGCGCGGCGCGTTCGGCCGCGCTCGCATCGCCTGCGAGAATGTGCCCGGCGATACCGGCGTGCTCGGCCCAGGCGCTGCCGCGATAGTCGAGCTCCGACAGCACCGTCGCCATCGAGCGGCGCATATGCGGCCATTGCGGCGCGATCGTCTCCTCGATCACGGGATTGCCGGCGAGCTGATAGATCGCGCGGTGAAAATCGACATCGAGCACGATGAGCTCGGCCAGAGTCGTGGTGCGGTCGATGCGGCCTCCGGCGGCCAGTGCCGCTTCCAACCGCGCGCGGCCGGCCGCGTCGTGTCCCGCGCGTATCGCAGCTAACCGGGCCGCCAGCGCATCGATCGCGCCGCGCACCTCGTAGAGCTGGCGGATACGCGCAGGGTCGAGCTGGGTGACCTCGAAGCCGCGCTTGCCGCTCTCGGCGACGAGACCCTGCCGGTGCAGCAGATGCAGCGCGTGCGATACCGGCTGGCGGGACACGCCGAGCTTGTCGGCGAGCTCGTTCTGGCGGATGCGCTGGCCGGGCTCGAGCGTGCGGTCGGAGATCGCCTCCAGGATGCGCGCATAGACTTGGTCGATCAGGTTCGGGAGCGGGTCGAGGGGGATCACGCCGGCAGCTCCGAATAGGAATACGGAATTCCGTATTCGACGCTACGCTCTGCCAGGGAGGTCGTCAAGCGGTATCGGAGGGTGCGCAATGCCCTCGCGTGGCGTTAGCTAAGCGATTGATATCGCTAGGCCCGTCTACTGTGCATGGGGTTGTTTTCGCGATATTGCGTTCGGGCCTCAGCCCTCCAGCACCTCCACCTCCAGCGCGGCGATCCGCTCCGCATCAGCCAAGGCCTCGATCCCGGCAATGCGGTCATTCTTGAATGTCACGCGCACCGCGATGCGCAGCTGCCCGCCGAGGATGACGGCCACGCCGATCTCGCCGTCGACCAGCGCCGTCCGCGCCGTCTGGGCACGACCCTTGTAGAGCTGCGCGACCGCATCCGCGCCGCGGATCTCGGCCAGCGTGCCGAGCCGCACCGCGGCCTCGTCGGCGCGGAAGACGACGTCGGGATCGAGTACGGCCAGCAGCCCCTCGAAATTGCCCTCGCGCGACGCTTTGAGGAAGGCATCGACGATGGTGCGCTGACGCGACAGGTCCGTCTCGGGGACCGGCGCCCCCTGCACGCGCCGCCGCGCCCGGCTGGCGAGCTGCCGCGACGCCTCGACCGAGCGGCCGACGATCGGCGCGATCTCCTCGAAGGGCACCGCAAACATGTCGTGCAGCACGAAGGCGAGCCGCTCCGCGGGCTGCAGCGTTTCCAGCACGACGAGCAGCGCCGCGCCGACGGAGTCGGCCATCTCAGCCTCGCGCAGCGGCGTCTCGTCGACCGGCTCCGGCACATGCGGGCCCATCGGTTCTTCCTTGCGCGATTTGCGCGCGCGCAGCATGTCGAGGCAGATGCGCGCGACCACGGTGGTCAGCCAGCCGCGCAAATTCGCGATATCGGACATGTCGTAGCGGCTGACCCGCAGCCAGGCCTCCTGCACGGCATCGTCGACCTCGGCGCGGGAGCCCAGCATCCGGTAGGCGACCGCGCGCAAATGGTCCCGGCTGGCCTCGAACTGTTCAGTGAGAAAATTTTGCTCGGTCATCGGTCACATTCCCTCGTCGCGAACCGTCATGCCCATGACGAAGCCAATCCGGCCGATGTGACCGGAACCTTCGAAATTCGAGCGATGGAGACGAAAATGATGCACGCCCGCATGAATCACCCCGTCATGGTCCTCCCCGAGGCCATGAATGTCCTTCAGTCCCTCGGCAACCTGACCAAGCAGGGCCTGCCGGAAAAGCTCCTGGAACTGGTGCACCTGCGCGCCAGCCAGATCAACGGTTGCAGTGTGTGTGTCGACATGCATCCCAAGATCGCCCGCAAGCTGGGTGAGACCGACGAGCGCCTGTTCGCCGTGTCCGCCTGGCGCGATGCGCCCTATTTCACCGAGGCCGAGCGCGCCGCGTTGGCGTTGACCGAGGCCGTCACCCGTCTCGCCGATCGCGAGGATCCGGTGCCGGATGCGGTCTGGAGCGAGGCCGACAAGCATTTCGACGAACGCGAGCTCGCGACGCTGATCCTGTCGATCGCGACCATCAATGTCTGGAACCGGCTGAACGCAGCGATCAAGATGCCGGTCGGTGTGTGGAAAGCGTGAGGTCTTGTTTTTCGCCTCTCCCCGCTTGCGGGAGAGGCGAACAGCACCGCTACTCCGCCAAGAACCGGTTCACCACCTCGCCGAACTCCAGCGGCGCCTGCTCGAACATCCAATGGCCGGCGTTCGGAATCACCGCCGTCTCAGCTCCCGCGATGTGGGCGGCCAGCACGCGCCACAACACCGACAGGCTTCCTGTCGTCGCGCCGCCGCCGATCAGCAGCGTCGGCGTCCTGACCGCCTGCGCGTCCTTGAGCGTATAGGGCCGGCGCTGCTCGTTGATCTGGCCGAGGAAGGTGAGCACGTTGTCGCGCAGCTGCTGCTTCGCCGCCGCCGGAACGCGCCGCCAGGCGCCGTCGCCTTCGATGCCCTCGTAGAAATTCTGCAGCGCGCCCTCGAGATCGCCGGCGCGGATCATCTCGACCGAGCGCGCCGTGCGCGCCGCCAGCGGCGGATGCGCGGGCGTGCCTTCGGGCACGGGCAGGCTGGCGTCGAGATCGCCGCCCGGCTCGGCCAGCACCAGTTTTCGCAGCAGATCCGGCCGCGCCTGCGCCACGCGAAACGCGATGTGGCCGCCGCGTGAATGGCCCATCAGATCCACGGGCGCGGGCTTCACCTGCTCGATGAACGCGATCACGTCGGCGACGTGCTGCGCCATCTTGTAGTCATCGCCGACGGCGTCCCAATGCTCGGGGAAGAAATGCCGCAGGCTGACCGCGATCACGCGATGGGTCTTCGACAGAGGACCGAGCACCGAATACCAGGTGCGGAAATCCCCGAGCGTGCCGTGCACGCAGACCAGCGGCCGGCCACTCCCGACTTCGAGATAGGCCATGTCGTAATCGTTGACGCGAAATGTCTGCATGATCAGCTCGCCAAGAATCAACTTGCTAAGTAGTCCAGGACCACTTCGGAGAATTTTTGCGGCGCCTGCTCGAACATCGGATGCGTCGCGTTCGGAATGATTGCGGTCTTGGAATAGGGCACATGCGCGGCCAGCGCATGCAGCACCTTCGGCAGCAGGCCCTTGGTCCGCGCCCCCAGGATGAACAGCGTCGGCATCTTGATGGACTCCGCATCCGCCTTCGAGAAGGGCGGGCGGTTGTCGCGGACCTGGCCGATCAGCGTATAGGCGTTGTCGCGAAGGTTCTGCTTCACCATCGCCGGCAGCCGCGGCCAGGTGCCGGCGCCCTCCAGCGTGTCGACGAAGACGGCGAGGCCGCCGTCGACATCGCCGGCGGCGATCTTCTCGGCCGAAGCCGTGAAACGCGCCAGGAGCGGCGAGGGGCCGCCGACATAATCGGGATCGAGGCTGGCATCGAGCTCGCCACCGGGCTCCGCCAGGACGAGCCGTCGCAGCAGATCGGGGCGTTGCTGAGCCACGCGAAAGCAGATGTGCCCGCCGCGGGAATGCCCCATCAGGTCAACGGGGCCAAGGTCAAGCTTCTCGATGAAGGCGATCACGTCCTGGACATGCTGGGCGATCGAATAGGTGTCGCCGATGCCGTCCCAGCGGTCGGGAAAGAAATGCCGCAGGCTGACAACGATTGCGCGGCGCTGCTGCGTCAGCGGTCCGAGCACGCAGCCCCAGACGCGGAAGTCGTTGAGCGAGCCGTGCACGCAGACCAGCGGCGGCCGGCCCCTGTCCTCGCCCACGTCGAGATAGGGCATGTCGTAACCATTGACGTGGAGGCTTTGCATTCTGGACTCGCGAGGCAGGCGGAACTCCTGTGCAAGATTCCCGGAAACCGGGTGGATCGCAACTATTTCCAAGCCTAGATTTGGTCCGAGATCACGATGGGGGCATGCGACGAGGACGCAAGCCAGGAACCAAATCATGACCGACCAGCATTTTGCCCTGTTCGATACCAGGATCGGCCTTTGCGCCATCGCCTGGGGCCCGCGCGGCATCAACGGCACGCAATTGCCCATGGGTGGCGAGCAGAAGATACGCACCCGCATCAGCCAGCGCCACGCCGAGGCCACCGAAGCCGAGCCGACCGCCGAGGTGCGAGAGGCGATCGACCGCATCACAAGACTGCTCGCGGGCGAGCCGGATGACCTCACCGACATTCCGCTCGATCTCGACGGCGTGCCCGAGTTCAACCGCGGCGTCTATGAGATCGCCCGCGCGATTCCGCCGGGCAAGACCATCACCTATGGCGATATCGCCAAGCAGCTCGGCGGCGTGCAGCTGTCGCGCGATGTCGGCCAGGCGCTCGGCCGTAACCCGTGCCCGATCGTGGTGCCCTGCCATCGCGTGCTCGCCGCCGGCAACAAGCCCGGAGGCTTCTCGGCCAACGGCGGCGTGGTGACCAAGCTGAAGATGCTCGAGATCGAAGGCGCGCTGGTGAACCACACGCCGAGCTTGTTTGATTGAGACGGCTTGCGCCGGCGTCGTAGGGTGGGCAAAGCGAAGCGTGCCCACCACCTTTATCGAAATCGAGAGATGGTGGGCACGGCGCTTCGCGCCTTTGCCCACCCTACGAGATCCCCTCCTAAATCTTCGCCGCGGCCTTCGGCCAATACCGATCGCGCAGATGCCGTTTCACCAGCTTGCCGGTCGGTGTGCGCGGCAGCTCGGGCTCGAAATCGATCGAGCGCGGGCACTTGATGGCGGAGAGGCGGCCCTTGCAATAGGCGATCAGATCGGCCTCGAACGCCTTGCCGGCACGCGTCATGTCGTGCGGCTGCACCACCGCCTTGACCTCTTCGCCCATTTCCTCGTTCGGGACGCCGAACACCGCGACGTCGGCGACGTCAGGGTGGGTGATCAGCACGTCCTCGGTCTCCTGCGGATAGATGTTCACGCCGCCGGAGATGATCATGTAGGACTTGCGGTCGGTGAGATAGAGGAAGCCGTCCTTGTCGAGGTAGCCGACATCGCCGAGCGTCGACCAGCCCCTGGCATTATAGGCCTTCTTCGTCTTCTCGGGGTCGTTGTGATAGGTGAACGCGGGCGCGTCGGCGAAATAGACCGTGCCGATCTCGCCCACCGGCTGCTCCTCGTCGTTCTCGTCCAGAATCTTGACCTTGCCGACCACGGCGCGGCCGACGCTGCCGCGATGCTCCAGCCATTGCTGCGAGCTGCAGACCGTGACGCCGTTGCCTTCCGAACCCGCGTAATACTCGATCAGGATCGGCCCCCACCATTCGATCATCCTTGCCTTGACGTCGACCGGGCAGGGAGCGGCGGCGTGAATGGCGCCTTTGAGCGTGGAGACGTCATATTTGGTGCGGACCTCGTCCGGAAGCTTCAGCATGCGCACGAACATGGTCGGCACGAGCTGCGATTGGGTGACCTTGTACTTCTCGACCAGCTTCAAGAACTCTTCGGCGTCAAAGTGCTCCATGATGATGGAGGTGCCGCCGAGCACGATCGCCATCATGTTGAAGCGCAAGGGGGCGGCGTGATAGAGCGGCGCCGGGGATAGATAAATGCTCTCCGCGTTCATGCCGCACATGTCGGCGCAGAGCACGCGCAGAAGTGGACTCGGCTCGTCGATGGGCTTGCCTTCAAACCCCTTCTTGACGCCCTTGGGCCGCCCGGTAGTGCCGGACGAATACAGCATGTCGTAGCCGGCGACCTCATCGGCGATCGGCGTGGTCGGCTGCGCGGCGGCTTCCTTGTCGTAGGAGCGGAAGCCGGGCAGCGGCTCGTCCATCATGTAGAAGATCGGTTCGCCGGCGGCGCCCTTGTTCAGGCCCTTGATCTGGTCGGCGCATTTCGGGGTGGTGATCACGACCTTGGCGCCGCAATTGGCGATGATGTAGTCGATCTCGTCCTGCTTCAAATAGCGGCTGATCGCGGTGTAGTAGAGCCCGCTGCGCTGCGCGGCCCAGCACAGCTCCATGAAGGCGAGACGGTTCTCCATCAATAGCGCGATGTGGTCGCCGGCCTTCAGCCCGAGCGAGCGAAACAGCTGCGCGCCCTGGTTCGAGAGCTCGTCGAGCTCGCGATAGGTGATCGCCTTGCCGGTCCCGGCCATCTGGTAGGCGATCTTGTCGGGCGTGGTGCGGGCGTGGATGGAGGGGTGAGTCATGACGATTCCTCAAAACGCGAATGGCGAGTAGCGAGCGGCGAATAGGGAAGAAGGGCAATCCGTTCTTCGCCTATCACCATTCGCTACTCGCCACTCATTACTCGCTTTTGTTTTTCTACAGCCGCTCCACGATCGTCACGTTGGCCATGCCGCCGCCTTCGCACATGGTCTGCAGGCCATAGCGCTTGCCGCGCTGATGCAGGGCGTGGACCAGCGTCGTCATCAGCTTGGTGCCGGAGCCGCCGAGGGGATGGCCGAGCGCGATGGCGCCGCCGTTGACGTTGAGATGCTCGGGATCGGCGCCGGTGCTCTTCAGCCACGCGGTCGGCACCGAGGCGAAGGCCTCGTTGACCTCGAACAGGTCGATATCGCCGATCTTCATGCCGGCCTTCTCCAGCGCGCGCTTGGTCGCGTGCAGCGGCGCGTCGAGCATGATGACGGGGTCGCCGCCGGTCATGGTCATGTGATGGACGCGCGCGAGCGGCTTGACGCCGAGCTGCTTCAGGCCCTTCTCGCTCACCACCATGACGCCCGAGGCGCCGTCGCAGATCTGACTGGCGCTGGCCGCTGTGAGCTTGCCGTTCTCGGCGATCAGCTTGACGCCCCTGATGCCGTCGAGCGTGACGTCGAAGCGGATGCCCTCGTCGATGTGGTGGGTGTCCTTCGAGCCGTCGGCGCGGGTGATCTCGAGCGGCACGATCTCGTTCTTGAAGTGGCCTCCTTGCGTCGCCGCGATCGCGCGCTGATGGCTGTCGTAGGAATATTGGTCGAGCTCGTCCTTGGAGAGGCCGTACTTCTCGGCCATCATCTCAGCGCCGGTGAACTGGCTGAACACGATATTCGGGTACTTCTTCTCGATGCCCGGGCTCTTGTAATTGCCAAAGCCGTTCTTGGCGGGAAGCTGCGAGGACAGGCCCATCGGAACCCGGGTCATCGATTCCACGCCGGCCGCGATCACGACGTCCATGGCGCCGGACATCACGGCCTGCGCGGCGAAGTGCAGCGCCTGCTGTGAGGAGCCGCACTGGCGGTCGATCGAGGTGCCCGGCACGCTCTCCGGCAGCTTCGAGGCCATGACCGCGTTGCGCGCGACGTTGTTGGACTGCTCGCCGACCTGCATCACGCAGCCCATGATCACGTCCTCGACCAAGGCAGGATCGACCTTGGTGCGGTCGACCAGCTCGTCCAGCACCCTCGCGGCGAGATCGGCCGGATGCCAGCCGGCGAGGCGGCCCCCCTTGCGCCCGCCGGCGGTACGCGCGGCGGCGACGATGTAAGCCTCGGCCATGTCGGTTTCTCCCTGAATTCTTGCTTTGGGTTGGTTGTCGGGGACGGATTTAAGGGACGGGAGATCGTTTAGTCAATCGATCAATTAACTCTTGTGATGAGGCGCTGCTTGGGCTTATCTGCGCTCCGCTCCGAGCGGCGAACAGGGAACTTCCGTGGCTACCAGCGTACCGAACAGGCTCCCCAGCGGGAAGAATTCCACGGCGGAGAAATTGCTCGTGGCCGCGAGCGAGCTGATGATCGAACGCTCCTCGATCGAGATCTCGCTGTCCGACATCGCGCAGAAGTCGGGCGCCAACGCCGCCCTGGTCAAATATCATTTCGGCAACAAGGACGGCTTGCTGCTGGCGCTGCTGGCGCGCGATGCCGCAACCGAAATGTCCAACCTCGAATACCTTCTGGCGCAACCGATCACGGCGACGGCGAAGCTCAAGCTGCATATCGCCGGCATCATCCGCGCCTATCACCGGTTCCCCTATATGAACCGGCTGATCCACTATCTCCTGCACGAGACCAGTGCCGACTCGGCCGATGAGGTCTCGAAGTTCTTCGTCGCACCGCTGCTGGATTTTCACCGCCGCCTGCTGGCCGAAGGCGTCAGCCGCGGCGAATTCCGCCAGACCGATCCGGTGTTGTTCTACACCAGCCTGATCGGTGCCTGCGATCATTTGTTCTTCGGCCGGCATGCGATGTCCCGCGCGACCGGCGTCGGCCCGGTCACCGATGATGTCTGCCGGCAATATATCAAGCACATGGAAACGCTGATCTGCGGCGGCATCCTCACGCAGGCCGGGGAAGCCGTTGCAGCCGGATGATCCGGCTGAACCTCTTAAAGTCCAGAGAAGAAACGCCCAAGGAAAGGTACAAGCGATGCAGTTGAAAGACGTAGCCGTTCTCATCACCGGCGGCGGCTCAGGCCTCGGTGAGGCGACCGCCCGCGCCATGGCGGCCAAAGGCGCCAAGATCGGCGTGATCGACCAGAACAAGGACAACGCCGAGAAGGTCGCCGCCGAAGTGAAGGGCGTCGCGCTGCATGCCGATGTCACCAGCGAAGAGCAGATCAAGGCGGCAATCGCGAAAGCCGAAGCCGCGCATGGCGTCGCTCGCGTGCTGATGAACTGCGCCGGCATCGGCGGCTCGCAGCGCATCGTCGGCCGCGACGGCGTCTATCCGCTCGAAAAGTTCGCGCGCATCATCAACGTCAATCTGATCGGCACCTTCAACTGCCTGCGCCTGTTCGCCGAGCGCCTCGTCACGATCGAGCCCGTCGGTGAAGAGCGCGGCGTCATCATCAACACGGCGTCGGTCGCGGCTTACGAAGGCCAGATCGGCCAGATCGCCTATTCGGCGTCGAAGGGCGGCGTGGTCGGCCTGACCTTGCCGGCCGCGCGCGATCTCGCCAGCCAGAAGATCCGCGTCAACACCATCGCGCCCGGCCTGTTCTTTACGCCGCTGCTGATGGGTCTGAACGAAGAGGCCCGCAAGAGCCTCGGCGCCCAGGTGCCGCATCCCTCGCGTCTCGGCGATGCCGCCGAATACGGCTCGCTCGCCGTGCACATCGTCGAGAACCCGATGCTGAACGGCGAGACCATCCGCCTCGACGGCGCCATCCGCATGGCGCCGCGGTAAGCGGTGTTCTTCTTACCCTCCCCTGGAGGGGGAGGGTCGATCGCGCGAGGCGCGAGCGGGGTGGGGTGATCTCTCCACACGGGCAGCGTCTCAAACGGAGAGACTGTCACCCCACCCCGACTCACATTTCGCTGCGCGCAATGTGAGTCGACCCTCCCCCTCCAAGGGAGGGTGGGAGACCGTCTCCGTGTGGCACGAAAGGACGAGCCCCATGTCCCAACCGTTGCTGATCGAGCATGACGACGGCGTCGACCGGGTGACGCTGAACCGGCCTGAACACCTCAACGCGCTCGATCCTGCGCTGATCGACGCGCTCAACGTCTATTTCCAGGGCCTGCAGCGCAACCGCGACACGCGTGTCGTGGTGCTCAAGGGCGCCGGCAAAAATTTCTGCGCAGGCCTCGATCTCAAGGCGGCGATGGCGCGCCGTGCCGGGCAGCAAGAACCGCCCGGCGTCACGGAGTCGCTGGATTCGCAACGCCGCATCGCCGACATCGTGATGCTGATGCGACGTTGTCCGCAGCCGATCCTGTCGCTGGTGCAGGGCGCGGCCGCGGGCGGCGGCTTTGCGCTGGCACTCGCCTCCGACATCCGCATCGCGACGAAATCGGCGCGGATGAATTGCGCCTTCATCAAGCTCGGCCTCGGCGGCTGCGATATCGGCACCAGCTATTTCCTGCCGCGCCTCGTCGGCGTCTCCGTAGCATCTGAATTGATCCTCACCGGGCGCTTCATCGGCGCCGAGCGGGCGCTTGCGGTCGGCCTCGTCTCGGAGGTCGTGGACGAGGACAAGCTCGACGAAGCGGCCGAGCCCTATGTCGAGGCGATGATGACGGCTTCGCCCGTGGGGCTGAGGCTCTCAAAGGAATGCCTCAACATGGGTGTCGATTCCGGTTCGCTGGAGGCTGCGATCGCGATGGAGGATCGCAACCAAGTTCTCTGCAGCCGATCGGAGGAATTTTCGGAAGGGATCAGGGCCTTCCTTGAGAAGCGAAAGCCTGTCTATATCAAGCGCTGAACCACGAAGATCCGCGAAGGACATAATTCCGGGAGACGCAAAATGGGTGGAAGCGCGGCGGCGGTGATGACGAAGCCCGCCTTTCGCAAAGTGGAGTGGCTCAAGCGCGACATCGACGTCGAGCGCCGCGCCGACGGCACGGTGGTGCTGAAGTCGCGCATTCCGCTGCAAGCTTACGAGAAGCACATTCCGGCGTCGCTGGCGAAGTGGGCGCAGGAAGCGCCCGAGCGCATCTGGCTGGCGCAGCGCGGCGGCCCGAACCGCGAATGGCGCAAGGTCTCCTATGCTGAAGCCAAGCGCACCGTGGATGCGCTGACGCAAGGCCTGCTCGATCTCGGGCTCGATGGTCGCCCCGTTGCGATCCTCTCCGGCAATTCGATCGAGCATGCGCTGATGACGCAGGCCGCGATGCAGGCACGCTCACCGGCGGCGCCGGTGTCGCCGGCCTACTCGCTGATGAGCCACGATCACGTCAAGCTGAAGTACCTGTTCGACCTGATCAAGCCGGCCGTGCTGATGGTGCAGGACGGTCCGACCTTCGAGAAGGCGCTGAAAGCGCTCGATCTCGCCGGCGTCACCGTGGTTCACGTCGCGCGGCCTTGTGAGGGCATCACAAGCGTCAGCTTTGCCGAGTTGGCGGCCACGCCGGTGACAAAGGACGTCGAGGATTCGATCGCAAGAATTACGCCGCAGACCGTCGGCAAGCTGCTGTTCACGTCGGGCTCGACCGGCATGCCCAAGGCCGTCATCAACACGCAGGAGATGATGTGCGCTAATGCCGCGATGATGATGCAGGTGCGTCCACGCTCGCCTGATGGCCCTGTTGCGACCATGCTGGACTGGATGCCGTGGAATCACACCATGGGCGGCAACGCGGCATTCCACCCGATCCTGATCGATGGCGGCACGCTCTATATCGATGACGGCCGGCCGATGCCCGGCCAGTTCGAGGAGACGCTGCGGAACCTGCGCGAGATCTCGCCGACCTATTACGCCAACGTGCCGGCCGGCTATGCGGCGCTCGCAGCCGCCATGGAAAAGGACGACGCGCTGTGCCGCTCGTTCTTCAAGAATTTGTCGATCATGGCCTATGGCGGCGCGCGGCTGCCTGACGATCTCTATGACCGCATGCAGGCTCTCGCCGTCAAGACCACCGGCGAGCGCATCGTGTTCTACACCGGCTGGGGCTCGACCGAGACCGCGCCGACCTCGACCGGCACCTATTGGGACACCGAGCGCGTCGGCCTGATCGGGCTGCCCTTCCCCGGGGTCGAATTGAAGATGGTGCCGTGCGGCTCGAAATACGAGCTGCGCCTGCGCGGCGTCAACGTCACGCCCGGCTATTTCGGCCAGCCGGAGCTGACGAAGAAGATGTTCGATGAGGAAGGCTTCTACTGCATCGGCGATGCCGGAATTTTCGTGGACGATACCGATCCGGTGAAGGGCATCATCTTCGCGGGGCGGGTGGTCGAAGATTTCAAGCTCACCACCGGCACCTTCGTGCATGTCGGCTCGCTGCGCACCGATGCGATCGCAGCCGCAACGCCGGTGGTGCATGACGCACTGGTCGCGGGACAGGACCGGCCGTTCATCGGCCTGCTCGCCTGGCCGAACCTTCATGCCTGCCGCCAGCTCGCCGGCAATCCTGATCTGAGGTTTGTCGATGCGGTGAAGCATCCTGACGTAGTCGCCTGCTTCAGGCGCGGGCTGGAAGCGCATAACAAGGAATGCGAGGGCGCCAGCAGCCGCATCATCGCGCGCGCCATGCTGATGGTCGAGCCGCCCTCGATCGACGGCAACGAGCTCACCGACAAGGGCTATATCAACCAGCGCGCCGGCCTCGAGCGGCGCGCCGCGCTGGTGGAGCGGCTCTATGCGGAAAAGCCGGATGTCGAGGTGATCGTGTTGCGATGAAGTACTTCTCTCTCCATTCGTCATTCCGGGGCGCGCGTAGCGCGAACCCGGAATCCATCGGGCCGCATACGCCTGGAGAAATGGATTCCGGGCTCGCCGCTACGCGGCGCCCCGGAATGACGGTCTCAATAGAAGTGACAGACAATAAGAGGTAGCCCGCCATGAACTTCGATTTCTCCGACGACCAGAAGCAGCTCCGCGACCAGGCGCGCAAATTCCTCGCTGAAAAGTGCTCGCCCAAGGCCGTGCGCGTGGTGCTCGACGGCAAGGCGCCTTACGACAAGGAGCTGTGGAAGGGCCTCGCCGAGATGGGCTTTCTCGGCGTCGCGATTCCGGAAGAGTTCGGCGGCGCAGGGGCCGGCCATCTCGAGCTCTGCGTGATCGCGGAGGAGATGGGCCGGGCCAATGCGCCGGTGCCGTTCTCCTCGACGGTCTATCTTGCCGCCGAAGCGCTGCTGATCGCCGGCAGCGAGGCGCAGAAGAAGAAATGGCTGCCTGCGATCGCCTCGGGCGAAGCGATCGGCACGCTGGCGCTGTTCGAGGGCAAGGGCAATCCGTCGCCGAAGAATGTCAAGCTGACGGCTGCGAACGGCCTGCTCAACGGCGTCAAGAAGCCCGTCCCCGACGGTGCCATTGCAGACTTTGCGGTGGTTGCCGCGCGCACCGGATCGAGCGGGCGCGACAGCGACATTTCGCTGTTCCTGGTCGATCTGAAGGCTGGCGGCGTCGAGGTGAAAAGCCTCACCAATCTCGATCCGACCCGCGGGCAGGCCGAGATCACCTTCAAGGACGCCAAGGCGGAGCCACTCGGCGCCGCCGGCGAAGGCTGGAGCATCCTCACAGAGGTGCTCGACCGCGCCGCGGTGCTCTGCGCGTTCGAACAGGTCGGCGGCGCCGACCGGGCGCTGGAGATGGGCCGCGACTACGCGCTCGACCGCATCGCCTTCGGCCGCCAGATCGGCTCGTTCCAGGCGGTCAAGCACATGCTCGCCGACATGTACGTCTCGGCGACGCTGGCGCGCTCCAACAGCTATTATGGCGCCTGGGCGCTCTCGACCAACGCCGCCGAGCTGCCGGAGGCCGCGGCCGCCGCGCGCATCAGCGCGACGCAGGCCTTCCAGCACTGCGCCAAGAACAACATCCAGGTCCACGGCGGCATGGGTTTCACCTGGGAGTTCGACTGCCACATGTACTACCGCCGCGCCAATGCGATGGCGCTCGGGCTCGGCAGCCTCAGCTATTGGGAGGACCAGTTGATCGACCGCATGCGCAAGAAGAACGCGGCCTGATGTTGTCGTCATTCCGGG
The DNA here is from genome assembly GCF_003957705.1 of Bradyrhizobium sp. LVM 105. NCBI lineage: Bacteria > Pseudomonadati > Pseudomonadota > Alphaproteobacteria > Hyphomicrobiales > Nitrobacteraceae > Bradyrhizobium > Bradyrhizobium sp. LVM 105. The sequence goes on from NZ_QZMV01000009.1 coordinate 127,059, forward strand.
GGCGGCGCGATAGCGCCGAACCCGGAATCCGGAGATGAGTGAATAGCGTCGAGATTCCGGGTTCGCGCTGCGCGCGCCCCGGAATGACAGAGAGAAAGCCATGAACTTCGACGACACCCCGCAGGAAGCCGAATTTCGCGCCACCGCGCGCGCCTGGATCGCGGCGAATGCGCCCAAGCAATACGAGGAGGAGCTGCGCAAATCCTCGCTCGGCCGCACCGTGCTCAAGAATGCCAACATCCTGGACGTCGCAAAGGCCTGGCAGAAGAAGAAGGCCGATGCCGGCTGGGCCTGCCTGCACTGGCCGAAGGAATATGGCGGCCGTGGGTCGTCGCCGATCGAGCGCGTGATCTGGCAGCAGGAAGAGGGGCCGTTCGGCCAATTGTCCCGCATGTTCATCATCGGCCACGGCATGTGCGGGCCGACCATGATGGCGTTCGCGCGCGAGGAGCACAAGCGCACCTATCTGCCGCCGCTCGCCTCCGGCGAGAAGGTCTGGTGCCAGCTGTTCTCCGAGCCGGCCGGCGGCTCCGACGTGGCGGGCTTGCGTACGCGCGCGGAGAAGGACGGTGACGACTGGATCATCAACGGACAGAAGATCTGGACCTCGGGCGCGCATTATTCCGACTATGGCATCTTGCTCACGCGCAGCGATCCGACCGTGCCCAAGCACAAGGGTCTCACCATGTTCTTCCTGGACATGAAGAGCCCCGGCGTCGAGGTGCGGCCGATCAAGCAGGCGAGCGGGGCGTCCGACTTCAACGAGGTCTATTTCACCAATGTCCGCATTCCCGACCACCAGCGCCTCGGCGAGGTCGGCGACGGCTGGAACGTCTCGCTGACCACGCTGATGAACGAGCGCAGCGCGATCGGTGCGGCGGTCTCGACCGGCTTCCCTGAATTGTTCGAGTACTGCTCCAGCCTGTTGCTCGACGACGGCCCTGCGATCGAGGACCGCGCGGTGCGCTCGAAGCTGGCGAACTGGGCGGTGAAGGCGAGCGGGCTGAAATACACCAGCATGCGCGCGATCTCGGCGCTGTCGAAAGGCGAGCGGCCGGGGCCTGAAAACTCCATCGGCAAGCTGGTGGCGGGCTCGATGATCCAGGACGTCGCGACCTACGCACTCGATCTGCAAGGGGCCGCGGGCCTGGCCAGCGGCGAGGATGCCGAGCTGGCCGGTCGTTTCCAGGCCATGCTGCTGCGCGCGCCCGGAACGCGCGTCGAAGGCGGCACCGACGAGATCATGCGCAACATCATCGCCGAGCGGGTGCTGGGCCTGCCCGGCGATATCCGTGTCGACAAGGACGTGCCGTTCAACAAGATCCCGACGAAGGGAAGAGGCTAGAATCGTAGGGTGGGCAAAGGCGCGGTACGCGCCGTGCCCACCAACTCTGTCGAGAACGAAAGGTGGTGGGCACGCTTCGCTTTGCCCACCCTACGCACCCGCGCAAGGATTGAGAGGTCCGCCATGAATTTCGACGACACCCCGCAGGAAGCCGCATTCCGCGAGACCGCGCGCAAATGGATTGACGCCAATGCGCCGAAGGAGCTGCATGCCGAGCTGTCAAAATCCTCGCTCGGCCGCATTCGTCTTGCCGGCCGCGATATCGTCGAGGTCGGCAAGGCCTGGCAGAAGAAAAAGGCCGATGCGGGCTGGGCCTGCCTGCACTGGCCCAAGGAGTATGGCGGCCGCGGCGCGACACCGATCGAGAAGGTGATCTGGCAGCAGGAGGAAGGCGTCTACGGCAAGCTGACGCAGCCGTTCCAGATCGGCGAGGGCATGTGCGGCCCGACCGTGATGGCGTTCGGCAGCGAGGACGCCAAGCGCCGGTACTTGCCGAAGCTCGCCTCGGGCGAGGAGATCTGGTGCCAGCTGTTCTCCGAACCGTCCGCCGGTTCGGACGTGGCCGGTTTGCGGACGCGTGCCGAGAAGAAGGGCGACGATTGGGTCGTCAACGGCCAGAAGATCTGGACCTCGGGCGCGCATTATTCCGACTATGGCCTTTTGATCGCGCGGACTGATCCCAATGTGCCCAAGCACAAGGGGCTCACCATGTTCTTCCTGGACATGAAGAGCCCCGGCGTCGAGGTTCGCCCGATCAAGCAGGCCAACGGCATGCAGGAGTTCAATGAGGTCTATTTCACCGATGTGGTGATCCCGGACAGCCAGCGGCTCGGGGCGGTCGGCGACGGCTGGAGCGTGTCGCTGACGACGCTGATGAACGAGCGCATGTCGATCGGCGCGCGGCTGGCGACCGGCGTGCCTGAGATGTTCGAATTCTGCTCCAACCTCATGCTCGAGGATGGCCTGGCCATCGACGATCCCGCCGTGCGCTCGAAGCTGGCGAGCTGGGCGGCGAAGTCGAACGGGCTGAAATATACCAGCTACCGCACGATCTCGGCGCTGTCGAAGGGCGAGCGGCCGGGGCCGGAGAACTCGATCGGCAAGCTGGTCTCGGGCATGATGCTGCAGGACATCGCGACCTACGCCATGGACCTGCAGGGTGCGGCCGGCGTTCTCACCGGCAGCGACGAGGAAACCGTGCAGGGCCAGTTCCAGCAGATGCTGCTGTCCTCGCCCTCGATGCGCATCGCCGGCGGCACCGACGAGATCCTGCGCAACATCATCGCCGAGCGCGTGCTGGGCCTGCCCGGCGACATCCGCGTCGACAAGGACGTGCCGTACAATAAGATCCCGACCAAGGGGCGGTGACCTCACGTCTCGCGGTATCTCGTAGGGTGGGCAAAGCGAAGCATGCCCACCATATGCAGATGCTTCGGGGCAAGTCTGTCGGTGGGCACGACGCTTGCGCGTCTTTGCCCACCCTACGAGAGCGCGAGCCAATTCATGGATGCAAAAGTGAGCCAGACCCAAGACCGCATCGGCGTGCTCGAAGAGCTGCTCAACGAGCGATACTCCGTCCGCGCGTTTCTTCCGAAGGACGTCGATCGGGCGACCATCGAGCATGTGCTGACGACCGCGCAGCGTACCGCGTCCTGGTGCAACAGCCAGCCCTGGCAGGTCGTCATCGCCAGCGGCGAAGCCAAGGAGCGTTTTCGCCAGGCGATCTACGCGGAAGCTTCAAAGGGTCTCGGCGACGATTACGACTTCACGCCCCCGCGCGAATATGTCGGCGTCTACCTCGAGCGCCGCCGCGAAAGCGGTTTTCAGCTCTACAACACGCTCGGCATCGCCCGGGGCGACAGAAGCGCTTACGCCAAGCAGGCGCTGGAGAATTACAATTTCTTCGGCGCGCCGCATGTTGCGATCATCCACACCAACGAGCCGCTCGGCATTTACGGTGCGATCGATTGCGGCGCCTATGTCTCTAATTTCATGCTGGCCGCGCAGGCGCTCGGGCTCGGCACCATTCCGCAAGCCGCGCTTGCGCGGCACTCCGGATTGATCCGCCGCCACTTCAACCTGCCCGACGATCGCCGCGTCGTCTGCGGCATTTCGTTCGGCTATGCCGACCACGCCCACAAGGTCAACAGCTACCGCACCTCGCGTGCAAGCGTGGCCGAGACCGTGACCTTCGTGGAGGAGTGATCGGCGCGGGCGGCGCGGTTCTCGCACGCATGAAAAGGCGGCCGCGGAAGCGGCCGCCTTCCTGGTGTCTCGAACTTGACGACGCCGGCGGTCAGCCGCCGCTGCCGCCGATCACGGCCCGCACGGTCTCGTCCGGCCCGAAGTCCTCGGCGCCGTCGACATAGAGCAGGGCGGCGAGCTTCGAGCGCGCGCGGTTGACGCGGCTCTTGATCGTGCCGACTGCGCAGCCGCAGATCGAAGCCGCGTCCTCGTAGGAGAAGCCGGAGGCGCCGACCAGGATCAACGCTTCACGTTGGTCTTGCGGGAGCTTGTCGAGCGCCGTACGGAATTCCTCGAATTCGAGATGCGCGTTCTGCGACGGCTGTGTCTTCAGCGTCTTGGCGTAGTTGCCCTCGGCATCCTCGACCTCGCGCCGCCGCTTGCGATAGTCCGAGCGGAACAGGTTGCGCAGGATCGTGAACAGCCACGCCGGCAGGTTGGAGCCGGGCTGGAACGAGTCGATGTTGGCGAGAGCGCGGAGCAGCGTCTCCTGCACCAGATCGTCGGCGCGGTCGGCATTGCCGCTGAGCGAGATGGCAAACGCGCGCAGACTAGGTACGGCCGCCAGGATGTCGTTACGCAGGGAGTCCGTGAGAGGCATTAATCCCTCCCATTGTTGTTGTCGTTAGATCCCCCGTCATTTTCCACTTGGGGTGTGGCTCCCTGGGCATCAAGCTTCTTGATCAGTTCTGCGAACCGATCCGGAACCCCCTGCCGCACCACGTCGTCATACATGGCGCGGAGCTGATGCCCGATCCGGGATTGAATCTCCGGAGTGAGCCCTCCCTTTCCGGGGGTCGTGCTTCTGGTTGCTTGAGACTTGAGATCTTTCATGACCTGTTCCACGTTTCCCCGAGTTAAGTTACTGTAAAATCGAGAAGTTTTCTCAACCGGGAGCCGTTCCCTGAATAGGCACAATTCCAGGTTCGAGAAAAAGTTCCCCCTCTGGCGGAACTTTTCTTGGCGTGAGGCGTAAACAGCCAACAGGGGAACCCGGGCCCCCCGCGTTGCCAGGTTTGGCCCGAAGATGAATGGAGTGGGGATGTCCCGTTCACAGCTCGTTGCCGAACACTTGCCGTTGTTGCGCCGGTACGCGCGCGCCCTGACGGGTAGCCAGGCATCCGGCGACGCCTATGTCGCAGCCATGCTGGAAGCCATGCTCGGAGATCCGTCGGTGCTCGACGAGAGCCATGGACCCCGCGTCGGGCTCTTCCGGCTGTTCACCCAGATCTGGAATTCGGTCTCCGTCAACGACGATTCGGAGGTGACGACCCTGCCGATGCCGCCGGAGCGGCGGCTGTCGAACATCACGCCGCTGCCGCGGCAGGCCTTCCTGCTGCTCTCGCTGGAGGGATTCTCGGAGGAGGAAGTCGCCTTCATCCTCGGCACCGACGTCGCGGAGACGCGGCGGCTGGCGGATACCGCCGGACGCGAGATGGCGGCCGAGATCGCGACCGACGTGCTGATCATCGAGGACGAGACCTTCATCGCCATGGACCTCGAGAGCCTGGTGAAGAATCTCGGCCACAACGTCGTCGGTGTCGCGCGCACCCATGCCGATGCGGTGGCGCTGGCCAAGAACAAGCGGCCCGGCCTCATCCTCGCCGACATCCAGCTCGCCGACGGCTCCTCGGGCCTCGACGCCGTCAACGAGCTGCTGCGCACCTTCGAGGTGCCGGTGGTGTTCATCACCGCCTATCCGGAGCGATTCCTCACCGGCGAGCGTCCCGAGCCGGCGTTCCTGATCTCAAAACCGTTCCAGCCCGCGATGGTGTCGGCGGTGGCGAGCCAGGCCCTGTTCTTCCAGCGCAACTCGCGCAACCGCGCGCCGAGGGCGCCGGCGGCGTAAGAAGACCTGTATCGAACCAGAGGACGGCGCGTCGCAGGGCGCGCCGTTTCTTTGCATACCCTTTTCAGCAGCGCCGGCAGATGCTGCGCATCTTGGCATCGACCTTGGCTTGTTCTGCAGCCGACTCTGCTGGCGGTAGGCTGCCCGTCCACGGTAGCGTCGTTTTCGCCCTGAAGACGATGGGCGCCGTGAGGCGAAGACCATCCTCGTCAATCTCGGCGGGCGGCTCTGGAAATGGCGCAGCCGCTTCCACCATAGCCAAGGCCGCGGCGTCGAGTTCGCCGGAGCCCGTGCTTTCGGCCAGCGCGCTCGAGATCAAATTGCCCGTCCGATCGAGAACAAACAGGACTTTCGCCGTACCGCCTTCGGTAGGCGAATTGCGCGGATAGATACTCTTGCTGACCAACCGATTGGAAACTTGCCTCTTCCAGGCGTTGATAGAGCTTTCTTGGGTGTCTGACGCCACAGTCTGCGCATATGCGGGGAGCGTCGCGAGCAATCCGAGAAGCGCGGCCAGCAAGGAGAATTTCATCTGCATCGCTGCGATTATTAATCGCGGTCTGGTTGATTTCAAGAACCGTTGCGCGTGTCGCGTTTGCTTGGCTGTGGGCAATTCGCAAGGCCGTGTAGCATCACCTGCTTGACGGCAACCCACTTGCTCCATTGATAGGTTGGGCCGATGACGTCCATCGCAGCCTCAAGCCGCCGGGAGATACGGACCATGGACCAGCAACTGCTCGATCGTCTCGCCATCCGCGACCTCGTCGAGAACTGGGCGGTGTGGCGCGATGCCGGCGATTGGGAGCGGTTCGCCACGGTCTGGCACGAGGAGGGCTGGATGTCCGCCACCTGGTTTCAGGGGCCGGCGCGGGAGTTCATGCGCGTCAGCCAGGAGGGGTTTGCCAAAGGCGTGCGCATCCTGCATTTCCTCGGCGGCACCAGCATCGACCTCGCAGGCGCGCGGGCGATCGCCCAGACCAAGATGACGATCTCGCAGCGCGCCCCCGTGCACGACGTGCTCTGCGACGTCGTCTGCACCGGACGTTTCTACGATTTCCTGGAAAGGCGGCAAGACCAAACAGGAATTGGAAAATGGGGCATCGTCCGGCGCCAGCCGATCTACGAGAAGGACCGGATCGACCCGGTCGATCCCGCAGCATCCCTCCGCCTCGACCAGACCGCGCTCGCCGCGCTGCCCGAAGGCTATCGCCACCTCGCCTACATGCAGGAGCTGATCGGCTACAAGGTCAAGCGTGACATGCCAGGCCTGACCGGGCCCGAGGTCGAGAAGCTCTACGGCGAGGGGCGGGACTGGCTCGCGGGCAAGCCCCAATAACTCGAACCGAAGTGGGCCGCAGACAAAAGTAAGGCGCGACCGGCATCACCACAGTCGCGCCCTACGTCGCCGGCTTATGGGGCAGGGGGGAATAGCCGGCTGCAGAGACGACTCCTGTCCAGGCGAGTCGTTCCACGCCTTCCGAAATATTTTGCGAAATATTTTGCACGCTGCTGAGTTTGTCGGACACGGTTAAGTGATCGTGGCGGCCAAGAACCCCCGGTCCTCCCCTCGCGTTGTTCCCGCGATCGCCATGGGGCGAGGGACCGACAGCCATGTCACAGATTCATAAGGTATTTTTGAGCGCAATCGCGATTGTCGCAACGCTCGGCGCGGTGCAATTGGCCTCCGGCCACGATCTGGCCGACCGCTGGCAGGCGGTCGCCGATGTGCCCAGCCACAGCGCGAGCTTCGCCCCGGGTCACGCCCCAAGTCACAATGTCAATCGCGCCGGCAAAGCCGATCGCCTTGCCGAACTCAAGCCGGCCGCGGTTTCCACCCGCACCGTCTCGATGCGGCTGAACGACCTCGCCGCCACGTCGGTGCTGCTGCGGGTCCCGGCGGCGATCGAGACCGGCAACGCCAAGCCGCCAGCACTGCTCCAGAACCAGAAGAAGGTGCGCACCAAGCCGACGATCGCCTGCGAGCCGATGGTGAGCTCGCTGACCGAGGTCGCAAAGCTGCTCCAGCCCGGTCGTTGCGTGACCTGATCCGCCGAGCGAGCGAACAGATCGTCCTCCCGCCGGGAGGGCGATTTTTCACGTCCACTTGATCCCCTGTCGCCTCGCGTTATATCCCGGGTTTCTTCCCTTTCGTTTTGACCGGGTAAACGCATGACGACGTCAGACACGGCTGTGCATACGCAGCCCTTCCAGGCCGAGGTTTCCGAGCTTCTGCACCTCATGGTGCACTCCGTCTATTCCGAGACCGACATCTTCCTGCGCGAGCTCGTCTCCAACGCCTCCGACGCCTGCGACAAGCTGCGTTACGAGGCGATCGCCAGCCCGGCGCTGCTGGGCGAGGGCGACGCGCTCAAGATCCGCATCACCCCGAACAAGACGGCCAAGACGCTTACGATCGCCGACAACGGCATCGGCATGGAGCGGCAGGAGCTGATCGATCATCTCGGCACCATCGCCCGCTCCGGCACCAAGGCGTTCGTGTCGAAGCTGAAGGAGGCCAAGGACGGCCTCGGCCTGATCGGTCAGTTCGGCGTCGGCTTCTATTCCGCCTTCATGGTCGCAGAGAAGATCGTCGTGATCAGCCGCCGCGCCGGCGAGAGCGACGTCTGGACCTGGACGTCCTCCGGCGGCTCCGGCTTCGAGATCGCCCGCGCCAGCGGCGAGGAGGCGGCGCGTGTGAGCCGCGGCACCGAGATCGTCCTGCACCTGAAGGACGATGCCAGGAAATATCTCGAGGCTTTCGAGATCGAGCGCATCGTCCATGCCTATTCCGACAACATCCTGTTTCCCATCGAGCTCGTGCCGGAAGAAGGCGAGCCGCGCCAGATCAATTCGGCGAGCGCGCTGTGGCAGCGTTCGAAATCCGAGCTGACGCCCGAGGACTACAAGAAGGCTTATCAGCAGATCGCGTCCGCCTTCGACGATCCCGCGATGACGCTGCATTACCGCGCCGAGGGGCGCTATTCCTACGCCGTGCTGCTGTTCGCGCCCTCGACCAAGCCGTTCGACCTGTTCGAGCCGAACCGCAAGGGTCGGGTGAAGCTTTACGTCCGCCGGGTCTTCATCACCGATGATGCCGATCTGTTACCGGGGTATCTGCGCTTCATCCGCGGCGTCGTCGACAGCGAGGATCTCCCGCTCAACATCTCCCGCGAGATGCTGCAGAACAATCCGCAGCTGACGCAGATCCGCAAGGCGGTGGCGACCCGGGTCGTGTCGGAGCTTGAAGGCCTCGCCGACAAGGACCCGGAGAATTTTGTCAAGATATGGGATGCGTTCGGGGCGGTGCTCAAGGAAGGCATCTACGAGGATTTCGAGCGGCGCGAAAAGCTGCTGGCATTGTCGCGCTTCACCACGACGTCGGGCGAGAAGCGCTCGCTGAAGCAGGTCATCGCCGATTTCAAGCCGAACCAGACCGAGATCTATTATCTCGTCGGCGACAGCATCGAGCGGCTGAAGTCCAATCCGCGGCTCGAGGCGGCAACCGCGCGCGGCATCGAGGTGCTGCTGCTGTCCGACCCCGTCGACGCCTTCTGGACCTCGATGCCGTCGGAGTTCGAGGGCAAGCCGCTGAAGTCGCTGAGCCAGGGCGATCTCAATCTCGACCTGATCCCGCGCATTGACGAGGCGGACGAGGCGAAGAAGGAGGAGCCGGCCGCGGATGAGGCCGCCACCGTCGCCGTGATCAAGGCCGCGCTCGGCGAGCGCGTCAGCGACGTCAAGGCCTCGACGCGCCTCACCAGCTCGGCCTCCTGCCTCGTCGCCGACAGCCAGGGGCCGAGCCGCGAGCTCGAGCGCATCCTGTCGCAGCAGAACCGCGGCCTGCGCACCAAGCCCATCCTCGAGATCAACCTGCGGCATCCGCTGGTGACGGCGATCACCAAGGCGCAAGACGGCTCGAAAACGGTCGACGATCTCAGCCTGCTCCTGCTCGAACAGGCGCAGATCCTGGACGGCGAATTGCCGGAGGACCCGGCGGCGTTTGCCGCGAGGCTGAACAGGCTGGTGTTGCAGGGGCTCGGCGCCTAAAGCGCGATGCGATTCGGATGAATCGTCATCGCGCTTTAGGTTGTTGTTTAAGCATGATCTTTTCGGAAAACCGCTGCGCACTTTTCCGGATCATGCTTTAGCGCCGCAGCCCGCAGCGCTCACCTTGCCGTCATCGGTCGCTAGGAACAGTCGCCGCCGGCCTCGTGTTATGCCATAGCAGGTCGTCGGCATCAGACCGGCCGACGCCGTCGATTCGGGATTAAGTCCATGCGCCTGTCGATTTTGACGCTCACCGCGATTGCCACGTTGTTCGTCGCGGCACCGGCCGATGCCCAGAGATACGACCCGCGCTATCCCGTGTGCATGCATGTTTACACCGACGGCGGTATCGGCGGCGGCAGTGGCGGTGATTATTTCGACTGCTCTTTCACCTCGATGCCGCAATGCCGGGCCACGGCGTCGGGGCGTGCGGCGAGCTGTGATGTCAATCCCTATTACGCGCCCGAGGAGCCGCCGCGCCGGCGCTACAAGAAGCCGCATTAGCGATCGTCGATGTGCCGTGCAGGAGCACCCTTCATGCGTCTCTGGTTGTATCCCATCATGGCCATCGCGGCATTGCTCGCGGTAACCTCCTCGCATGCGCAGACCTACGATCCGCGCTATCCCGTCTGCATGCACGTCTATGCCGGTCGCGGCGGCCTGAATTGGTATGATTGCTCTTTCACCTCGATGCCGCAGTGCCGCGCCACAGCCTCAGGCCGCTCCGCGACCTGCGATCTCAATCCGTATTATCAGTTCAATGCACCTTCGCAGCGCTCGCGTCACAAGCGCAGCGGCTAGCGGCCACTACGTCCGCCATCAAGCCAAACGCAAGCCGCTTGCGAAGATGACGTGAGCGCCAGCCGCATCCCTGGGGGTGGGATTGCGTGCTCGCAGGCAGCTAATCCTTTCTGTCCGGACAGCTCCGCCCATCTTGCGCCGGCGATCGGCCTGCGCTGACGGCTGCCGAAATCGTCGGCCTGGTAAAGGATGGCTAGCGTTAATCTCGCACTAACCGGGTTTTACCTTGTCCTTTAACACCTGGGCAGGGCGCGGGGGCTAAGCTTGGGGAGCCAGCAGACACCTTCCGAAAGAATGAACGGCAATGACGAGCGCTGTCATCGAGCAACCGAAAGCCCGGCGCACCCCTTCGGCCTCAAAGATCTGGCTCAAGGCGATCGAGCTCACCGCTCGGATCGAGACGCTGCCGGGACGCCTGTTCGCCGACGTCATCGACGATTGGGCGCAGCGCCAGCCCGATCGCGTCGCGCTGCTCACGGATGAAACCAGCCTCGACTATGCGGGCCTGTCGAAACGCATCAATCGTTACGCGCGCTGGGCGCGCTCGGTCGGCGTGGCCAAGGGCGATATCGTCGCCTTGATCATGCCGAACGGCATCGATTATCTCGCAGCGTGGCTCGGCATCAGCCGGGTCGGCGGCGTGGTCGCGCTTCTCAACACCAAGCTGGTCGGACCCTCGCTCGCGCATTGCATCGACGTCGCCAAGCCCTCCCACATCATCGTGGCTCATCAGCTGACGCAGATGTTGGAGGGAGCCGCGCCGCATCTGAAAATTCAGGCCAAGGTGTGGACGCATGGCGATGCCCGCGGCGACCGCACCATCGATGTCGCGCTTGCGGCGCTGGACGACGCGCCGCTGTCGCCGGAGGAGCACGGCGAGGTCACCATCGACGACCGCGCGCTGCTGATCTACACCTCGGGCACGACAGGCCTGCCGAAGGCCGCCAGCATCAGCCATCGCCGTATTCTCAATTGGGGTTTTTGGTTCGCCGGTCTCACCGGCGCGAGCCCGCAAGACCGGCTCTATGATTGCCTGCCGCTGTTCCACTCGGTCGGCGGCATCGTCGCGCCGTGCAGCATGCTCGCCGCCGGCGGCTCGGTGGTGATCGCCGAGAAATTCTCGGCCTCGCATTTCTGGTCCGACATCGTCCGTCACGACTGCACGTTGTTTCAATATATCGGCGAGCTCTGCCGGTACCTGCTCAGGGCTCCGCCCTCGGAATACGAGAACCGCCATCGTCTCCGCCTCGTTTGCGGCAACGGCCTGCGCGGCGACATCTGGGAAGACTTTCAGGCGCGTTTCGCCATTCCCCGTATCCTCGAATTCTATGCGGCGACGGAAGGCAATTTCTCGCTGTTCAACGTCGAGGGGCAGCCGGGCGCGATTGGCCGCATCCCGCCGCTGCTGGCGCATCGCTTCCCTGCCAATCTCGTCAGGCTCGATCCCGACAGCGGCGCGCCGCTGCGCAGCGAGGAGGGCTTTTGCATCGCCTGCGCCCGCGGCGAGGCCGGCGAAGCGATCGGCCGCATCGGTACCGCCGACGAGGGCGGAGGTCGCTTCGAGGGCTACACCGACGCCGGCGAAACCGAGAAGAAGATCCTGCGCGATGTGTTTGCCAGGGGCGATGCCTGGTTTCGCACCGGCGATCTGATGCGGATCGACGACAAGGGGTTCTTCCATTTCGTCGATCGGATCGGCGATACGTTCCGCTGGAAGGGCGAGAACGTCGCGACCTCCGAGGTGAACGAGGTGATGCGCGATTTCACCGGCGTGGTCGACGCCACCACCTACGGCGTCAGCATCCCCGGCGCCGATGGCCGCGCCGGCATGAGCGCGATCGTGGTGAACGAAGGGTTTGACATTGCGGCACTGCCCGCACATCTCGCGCAACGCCTGCCGGCCTATGCGCGCCCGGTCTTCGTCCGCATCTCCCGCGAGATCGATGCGACCGAGACGTTCAAGCAGAAGAAGGGCGATCTGTCGCGGGAAGGCTTCGATCCCGCCGCGATCCCCGACCCGCTGTTCATGGCGGACTCGAAATTCGGAGCCTATGTCCCGCTCGATGCCGAGGCCTATGCGGCAATCCTGGGCGGCTCGATCAGGCTATAACTCCCGCCAAAATCGGCAGATAGGTCCAATTTTATCTGAATTGTCCAAGAAGCCATTTACTTCTCTCCGGTAAACAGGCCGCCATGGGGAGGCGGCCAGCAAGAGCCGCCGCAACACCAACGATAACAAAGCGAGCCAGCCATGTCGGTAAGGTCAAAGGTCATCGAGGCGATCCGGCAGATCGCCAAGGAGCAAAACGTCACGCTTCCGGAGCTGTCGGACGATCTGTCGCTGCACGAGACGGGCTTCGACTCGCTCGCCTTCGCCATCCTGGTGGCGCGTCTCGAGGATGACACCGGCGTCGATCCCTTCACCATTTCCGAGGACGCAGCGTTCCCTGCCACCGTGGGCGATTTCGTGCGGGCCTACGAAAATGTCCCCGCGTGAGATCTTTGCACTCCGCGACCATCTTGGCGCGGAGTTGAAAGGCCGCACGCTGTCCGATCCGCGGACCAGCGTCTCGCTGACCGACATCCTGTCGCAGACGGTCCTGGGCGGCCGGCTGCGCGAATTGTCGGGCCGCTCCGTGCTGCTCAAACTGGCCGACCAGCTCCGGTCGGGCCTTGCCATGATCGAGCTCGACGGCGTCGCGAGCCGCATGCTGTTGTGCCCGCCCGATCTCAACCCGGCACATCTCGACGCGCTGATCGCGGATGCCGGGATCGATGCCGTCGTCACCGACGAATCCGGTCGCTGGGCCGATTCCGGCGTATCGCTCGTCGTGACCGCGCAATTGCCGCTTGAAGCGACCGCGCCGGCCAAGACCGAGCGCGCCACGGAATGGCTGATGCTGACCTCGGGCACGTCCGGCGTGCCCAAGATCGTCGGTCACACGCTGGAAGCGCTGACCGGCGCCATCGTGGCCGAAGGCCCCGCGCGCGGACCTGCGCCGGTGTGGGCGACGTTCTACGACATCCGCCGTTATGGCGGCCTGCAGATCTTCCTTCGCGCCGTCCTCTCCGGCGGCTCGATGGTGTTGTCGGATCCGCATGAAGCGCTCGGCGATCACGTCGCGCGGCTGAAGGCGCGTGGTGTCTCGCACATCTCCGGCACGCCGTCGCACTGGCGCAAGCTCCTGATGAGCGGTTCGGCTACGCAATTCGCCCCGGCTTACGTCCGCCTTTCCGGTGAAATCGCAGACCAGGCGGTGCTCGACGGATTGAAGGCGGCATTCCCCAATTCCTCCGTCGGTCACGCCTATGCCTCGACCGAGGCCGGCGTCGGCTTCGCGGTGAATGACGGGCTGGAAGGCTTTCCGGCCGACTACCTCGGCAATCGCAACGGCGTCGAGATGAAGGTGGTCGACGCCTCGCTCCGAATCCGTTCGACGCGCACCGCGCATGCCTATGTCGGCCGCAGCGCCACGGCGCTCACCGATGACGACGGCTTCGTCGATAGCGGCGACATCGTCGAGCTGCGAGGCGACCGCTATTATTTCGTCGGCCGCCGCGGCGGCATCATCAATATCGGTGGGCTGAAGGTCCACCCCGAGGAGATCGAGGCGGTGATTAACCGTCATCCCGACGTGCGGATGTCGCGGGCCAAATCGCGCAAGAGTCCGATCACCGGCGGCATCGTCGTCGCCGACGTGGTCCTGGCCGACGGCACCGATCAGGCGCGCGCGAAGGAGATCCGCGACCAGATCCTGGCTCAGTGCCGTGCGCAGCTGGCCTCGCATAAGGTGCCGGCGGTGATCCGCTTCGTCGAGACGCTCGATGTCACCCCGGCCGGCAAGCTGGCGCGCACCGATGCATAACGTTCTCGTCACCGGCGGCAGCCGCGGCATTGGTCTGGCGATCGGCAGACGCCTGGTCGGTGCCGGCTACAACGTGATCGCAGTGGCGCGGCGCGCGAGCGAGGAGCTCGAGGGCGCAATCGCCGAATCCGAGGGCCGGCTGCATTTCCGAGCCTGCGACCTTGCCGTGATCGACGCCATCCCGGCTTTTGCAAAGCTCGTGCGCGACGAGTTCGGCCCGGTCTACGGCCTCGTCAACAATGCCGGCCTCGGGACCGAAGGTCTGCTCGCCACCATGCACAATTCCGAGATCGAGGCGCTGGTGCAGCTCAACGTGCTGTCGCCGATCATCCTCACCAAATACGTGGCGCGGCAGATGATGGCGGACGGCGCCGGCCGCATCATCAACATCTCCTCGATCATCGCGACGACCGGCTATAATGGCCTGTCCGTCTATGGCGCGACCAAGGCGGCTGCCACCGGCTTCACCCGCTCGCTGGCGCGCGAGGTCGGCAAGGTCGGCATCACCGTGAATGCGATCGCACCGGGCTTCATCGACACCGAGCTCACCCACAATCTGTCCGACGAGGGGCGCAAGCGCATCGCCGGACGCAGCGCGCTGCGCCGCCTGCCGGAGACGGACGACGTCGCGCGCATGGTGGAATATCTGCTGGGGGATGGCGGCCGCAACGTCACCGGGACCGTGTTCACCGTCGATGCGGGCAACACGGCATAGCGGAACCCGGCCGGCATGATTGCGTTGATCGGGGGCAATGACATTCCGCCCGATTTGGTCGTAACATGCCTCGCAATCGATTGGGTTACGTCAATCGATCTGCCCTAATCGACAGGGAGCAGTCCATGGCCATGCCAAACACGACCGCTTCAATCCGGAGCCGGACGGAGCAAGCCCAGCCGGACGTTGTCCATTGCCCGCCGATGGCGCATCAGAATTCCGGCGCTCACGGCTATGAGATGTACCCGCAGCAATTCGTCCGCCTGGTCGGCTGCCATGACGCGTCTCTCGACACCTCGCGCAAGCGTCAGGATGAGAAGCTGCACTGAAGCGCTTTAGGCTGTTGTTTAAGCATGATCTTTTCGGAAAACCGCTGCGTACTTTTCCGGATCATGCTTTGGCCGTCACGTCCGGTGCTTCGGCGGGTCCTTCGGCAGGTCAATTCGTTCGTGTGAAAATTCGGGCGGCCCTTCGGTGAGGCGGCGGATGCGGCGCTCGCGCTCGTCCTCCGGCAACGCGGGATCGAGCAGCGTTTCGATCTCGTGGACTGCGATCTCCTCGATCCGAGTGGCGTCCGAGGCGACCGGATGCACCGACGGGACCACCGGCGGCGCGAACTTCAGGCCCAGCTCGATCAGTTTGCAGATGGCATCCGAGCGGGTCAGGCGATGGGCTTCAGCCCAGGCATCGACGGCTTCCGTCAATCTCTCGGGCATCTTGACCGCGCTGATCGGGTCGACGCCCGTGCGCCGCCGGACCGGAGAGGTGGAGTCCCTATCGCCGAAGTCGGACACCTTCGATCATCCCATGCAAGGCCGTGGAGTTGAACGAGGATAGCGGCACTTCCCGGCGGGCCGTTTGATGCCGATCAATGACCCCTGCGGCATAGCCGGGGGCCGCACCTTGTCGTTCCGGCCCATTTCGGCCAAATGATTGAAAGGGGCCGCCGGCCGGCGAACCCGGATCGATCCTGCCACGTATCTGTCGCGCATTCCAACCATCCGGCATCCCCGATGACCTCAGGCGAATCCTTCTATGGCGGCATTCCCGTCTTTCGCGGCTTCACCAGCCTGATGGATCCTGCGCTCTATGCGCCGCTTCCGGAGGACTGGAGCATCGGCGTTGCTGACATCGTCGATTCCACCAAGGCGATCGCGGCGCAGCGCTACAAGGCGGTCAACATGGCCGGCGCGGCCGTGATCGCGGCAGTGACGAATGCCTTGGAGGGTCGCGAATTCCCCTTCGTGTTCGGCGGCGACGGCGCAAGCTTTGCGGTCGCGTCCGGCGATCTCGATGCGGCGCTCGCCGCGCTCGCCGCGACCGCCACCTGGGTGCGGGAGGATCTCGACCTGAGGATGCGGATCGCGCTGGTGCCGGTGAGCGCCATCCGCGCGCAGGGCCTCGACGTGCGTGTCGCGCGCTTTGGTCCGTCGGCGAACCTGTCCTATGCGATGTTCTCCGGTGGCGGACTCGCCTTTGCCGACGCGGCGATGAAGCGCGGCGAGTTCGCGCTCGCCGAGGCGCCGGCGGGCACGCAGCCCGACCTGTCCGGACTGTCCTGCCGCTTCGAGATGATGCCCGCCTCGCGCGGGCTGATCCTGTCGGTGCTGGTGATGCCGGCGCGTGGCGTCGATCCGCATGCCTTCCGCAAGGTGATCGAGGACGTCATCCATCTCGTCGAGCGCAGCCCGGACGGCGCCCGTCCGGTGCCGCCGCAGGGACCGCCGCTGAAATGGCCGCCGCAGGGGCTGGACTACGAAGCCCGCTCCAGGCGCGGCGGCCCGCTGCTTGCGCGCCGAGCCAGCGTGCTGGCCTATACGCTGTTCGCCTATCTGATCATGCGCTTCGACATCAAGGTCGGCGGTTTCGTGCCCAGTCTCTACAAGCGCCAGGTCGTCGAGAACTCGGACTTCAGGAAGTATGACGACGGCCTGCGCATGATTCTCGACTGCACCCCGCAGCTCGAGCGCGCGTTGAGCCGTCGCCTCGCGGCCGCCGCCCGCGACGGCATCGTGCGTTATGGCCTCCATCAGCAGGACGCTGCGATGATGACCTGCTTCACGCCCTCGGCGCTGCGTAGCGACCACGTCCACTTCATCGACGGCGCCCGGGGCGGCTATGCCTCGGCAGCGACGGCGTTGAAGGCGATGACGGCGTAGCCGATTCCCGTGTCCCGGACGCTTGGCGAGCGCGGGATGTGAATTCTTGCTGTCGGTGGCACGTTCCTGCGCTTACTTGCCCGCGCTCATTTACCCCAGCGCGCGAACGCGACCGAGGCCGCGGTCGACAGGCCGAACACGACCATGGCGCCGCCGACCAGCGCGAACAAGGTCCAGGCCGGCGCCTGCGCCATCATGAGGCCGATGCCGCCGATCGCGACGATGAGAAGTCGCGCGGTGGAGGCGAGCACCGGTCCGCCGACGCGCGCTGCGCCTTGGGACGAGAAGTAGAGCGACACGCCCACGCCGAAGAACACGAACGCCGGACCGGCCCAGTGGAAATAGCTGTGCGCCGCGGCCGTGACGCCGGGATCTTGCGTAAAGAGTGCAACCCACAGCGCGGGATCGAGCGCGATGACGAGCCCGATCAGGCCGACCGTGAGTCCGGAGGCCGCCGCCGCGGTCCAGGCGACACGCCGCGCCCGCTTCAACTGTCCGGCGCCTATCGCCAGGCCGACCATCGGCACCGAGGCGATGCCGAAGGCGAAGGTGATCGGGATCAGCAGGAATTCCAGCCGCGAGCCGATGCCGTAACCGGCCAGCATCTCGGTGCCGAAGGTCGCCAGGATCTTCGTGAAGATCAGGATCGTGAGCACGGTCTGGAGCGGCGACAGGCAGGCCACCGCGCCGACCTTGAGAATATCCAGGAACATCGCGCGCTCGAAATGGAAGGCGCGGAAGTCGAGCTGCAGCCGGCTGCGGCCGGACCATAGATACCAGAGGAAGAAGACCGCCGCGCAACTGAACGCGATCAACTGGCCGCTGGCGACGCCGGGCATGCCGAATTGCGTCACGCCGAACAGGCCGAGACCCAGCGTGCCGCCGAGCACGACCTGGAGCACGCTCGCTCCGATCAGCGTCATCGACGGCAGGCGCATGTCGCCGGTGCCGCGGATCACCGAGGCCAGCGTGTTGACGAGCCAGATCGCGACCGCACCGGAGAACAGCACCTGCGAATAGCCGCTGGCTTCCTCCAGGACGCGGTCGCGGCCGCCGAGCAGGGTGAAGAACCAGCGGCCGAAGACGAGCATCATCACCGTGAAGAACAGCCCGCCGCAGAGGCCGATGATGGCCGCATGCAGCGCCAGCGTGGCGGCGCGGTCACGATCCCCGGCGCCGAGGGCGCGGCTGATCGCGGAGGATACCCCGCCGCCCATCGCGCCCGCGCTCATCATCTGCGTCAGCATTGCGAACGGAAACACCAGCGCGATCGCGGCGAGCGGGATGGTGCCGAGCCGGCCGATATAGGAGGTCTCGGCGATCGCGACCAGCGTGCTGCCGACCATCGCGATCATGTTGGGGATCGCGAGCCGCAGCAGCGTCGGCAGGATCGGCGCCGTCAGCAGGCTCGCAATGGGGGAGGCGATCGGCCCCCGCGGCGGGACGGCGTCTAGGGGAGCGTCGATCGTCATGTTCACCGGGTGGAATATTAAATGATGATTGACATATTAAAGCGCGCGGGGCGGCCGGCCCAGCCCTCGCTCACGCAGGGCTCACCAGGGCAGGCCGCATAGGTCGATGGTGCCCAGCGTCGGGGCGCGGACGATGTTGAAGACGTAGGGCGCCATGTGGGTGAAGCGGATCCGCCCCTCCGGCTGTTCGCAATAAACCTCACCCTTGAAGGGCAGCCAGCTCCGGGTCTCGTAGAACGCGAAATTGTGGGGCTCGCAAAACAACAGCGCGAAGCGAACGGCCTCGTTGGCCCTGATGGTGTGCACGGCCGCGTCGAGCGCCACGGTCGCATAGCCGCGGCCGCGCCGGTCCTCCCGGGTGCAGACCCCGCCGATGCCGCCGATATGGACCTTCTGCCCATTCCAAGTGACGGTGCGGAAGTAGATGCCGACATGGCAGACCAGGCCGTCCTCGGGCGTCTCGATCAGCACGCGGAGGTCCGCATTGGCCCATTTGACGTGAGCCCAGGACGGCTTCTCCGCCGCATCGTGGTCCCAGACCGCGCTGAGCAGCGGCTTTGCGATCGGCCACGAAGCGTCGCCGTTCAGAATGTCGATCTCAATGCTCATGGCTTTGTCTTTCGCAAGGTCCGTGCGTGGGGCATTCGTTCTGCCATAAGCGCCTCAAAGGCAATGATATTTTGCATCGAGCCACCAGGACCGCGGAGGTCTCCGCGTGCTGCGACGATTTTATGCAATCGAGCCAAGCGTCCCCGTCACGCGTTTTCGAAATTCTGAGGTATTTAACGGCCACGGAACCTTCTATAAGGGGTGACCGTTAGAACTCGTTCCCCACCAGTTGCGGACAAGAACCCATGACCTTTACGCTGCCCCCACTCCCTTACGCCTATGACGCCCTCGGCCAGTACATGTCGAAGGAGACGCTGGAATTCCACCACGACAAGCATCATCAGGCCTACGTCACCAACGGCAACAACGCGCTCAAGGGAACCGAATGGGAAGGCAAGTCCCTTGAGGAGATCGTCAAGGGCTCGTTCGGCAAGAACCCCGCGGTGTTCAACAATGCCGGCCAGCACTACAACCACATCCACTTCTGGAGCTGGATGAAGC
The DNA here is from genome assembly GCF_003957705.1 of Bradyrhizobium sp. LVM 105. Taxonomy (NCBI): domain Bacteria; kingdom Pseudomonadati; phylum Pseudomonadota; class Alphaproteobacteria; order Hyphomicrobiales; family Nitrobacteraceae; genus Bradyrhizobium; species Bradyrhizobium sp. LVM 105. The sequence goes on from NZ_QZMV01000009.1 coordinate 146,667, forward strand.
CCAATGGCGGCGGCACCAAGCTGCCGGGCAAGCTCGAGAAGAAGATCAACGAGGACCTCGGCGGCTTCGAGAAGTTCAAGACCGACTTCCAGGCGGCCGGCGTCGGCCAGTTCGGCTCCGGCTGGTGCTGGCTCCAGGTCAAGAACGGCAAGCTCGAGATCTCCAAGACCCCGAACGGCGAGAATCCGCTGGTGCACGGCGCCACCCCGATCCTCGGCTGCGACGTCTGGGAGCACTCCTACTACATCGACTATCGCAACCGCCGTCCCGATTATCTCAAGGCGTTCGTCGAGAACCTCGTGAACTGGGAATACGTGGAGTCCCTGTTCGAGAAGGCGTGAGCCTGTCATTCCGGGGCGCGCGAAGCGCGAGCCCGGAATCCATTTATCCGTTCGGGTGACGCCCGATGGATTCCGGGCTCGGCGCTGATGCGCCGCCCCGGAATGACAAAAAGGCGGTCGCATCAGCGCGGCCGCCTTTTTGCTGTGCGGAATTGCCCTGCACGGTGCGCGTATGGGCCTGTGATCGTTCCGTTTGCATCGAGCGGCCGGCGCTTCTAATCACAACGAGCATCCCCTCGATCCGGCCCGAGCCCGTTGTCAGAACCTTCCCCGAAAGACCCGGCGCCTGCCGAGGACGCAGACTCCGAGCCGCGGCCTGGGCGGGTGCGCAAGCCGATCGGCTGGTCGACCATCATCATCGCAGCTCTGGTCGCGGTGAGCGCAGCGCTGGTCTGGCGGCGTGACGGCACCGACGGCGTTCTCGACATCCTGACCCACGATCTCTCGTTGTTCTCAGGCATCCTGCCGCGCGTGCTCGCGGGCTGCCTGCTCGGGGCCTTCATCTCCGAGATCCTGCCGCACGAAAAAGTCTCGCGTTCGCTCGGGCCGAAATCCGGCCTGATGGGTCTTCTGATCGGCACCGCCTTCGGCGCGATCCTGCCGGGCGGGCCGTTCACCGCCTATCCCGTGGCGAGCGCGTTGCTGGCGGTCGGAGCCGATTTCGGCGCCACCATCGCCATGGTCGTGAGCTGGACCCTGATCGGCTATGGCCGGGCGGTGGCCTGGGAGATCCCGATCATGGGCACCGACTTCACGCTGTGGCGGATCGTGATCTCGCTGCCGCTGCCGGTGCTGGCCGGTGCGCTCGGCCGCTTCGTCTACGTCCGGCTCTATCCGAAGCGCGCCAGCGACGAGGACGCGGCATGAGCGCCGCGCTTCTGATCGACATCCTGCTGTGGGGCTCGGTGCTTGGCGTCGGGCTGATCGCCTTTCGCCGCGGCCCGCCGGTGTTCAAAGCCTCGTTGCGCGAAGGCTCGATGGACTTCATCAACATCGTGCCGCGGATCGCGCTGGGTGTGATCGGCTCCGGCTACATCGCCGCCATCATCCCGCAGGAGGTGATCACCGGCTGGCTCGGGCCGGACAGCGGCTGGCTCGGCGTTGCGACCGCCGTGGTCGCCGGCGCGGCGACGCCGGGCGGCCCCGTGATCGGCTTCTCCATCGGCACCGTGGCGCTGAAGTCGGGCGGTGGGATGCCGCAGGTGGTGGCCTATGTCGTCGCCTGGGCCCTGTTTGCCTTCCAGCGGGTGATCTTGTGGGAAATCCCGTTCATGCCGGCCCGCTTCGTCTGGTTCCGCTGTGCCGTCTCGGTGCCATTCCCCTTCGTGGCCGCCGCCATCGCGATGGTGATCGGCAAGCCCTGAGCTTGCACCGTCATTCCGGGTCGGCGAAGCCGGACCCGGAATCTCGAGATTCCGGGTTCGATGCTCTGCATCGCCCCGGAATGACGGCTGGGTCATGGACAGGAGTAATGTTATAATATAACATCTCTCAATGGTTCCCGCCGCGTCCCCCGTCCACCATCACGACCATGCCCACGGCCATTCCCATGCGCACGGGCACGGGCACGGGCATGGACACGATCACAGCCATGCCCATGTCCACGATGCCGCCTCGCCGCATCCCGCCCAGGCGGCGCCCTGGTCGATCCTGCGCATGACGGTGGCCGCGCGTCTTGCGGCTGCGCTCGCCGTCTGCGCCGTGCTCTGGGGCGTGGTCCTGCTGGCGATGAGGTGACGATGGCGGCACTGCACTTTCACAACGTGACGCTCGGCTATGACCGGCATCCCGCCGTGCACCATCTGAGCGGCGAAGTCGCGCGAGGTGCGATGGTCGCCGTGATCGGCCCGAATGGCGCGGGCAAGTCGACCCTGCTGCGCGGCATCGTCGGCATTCTCAAGCCGCTCGACGGCAGCATCCATCTCGGCGGGCTCGACAGCAGGGACATCGCCTATCTGCCGCAGAGCGCGGAGATCGACCGCAGCTTCCCGATCTCGGTGTTCGACTTCGTCGGCACGGGATTGTGGCGGGATGCCGGCTTGTTCGGCGGCATCGGCAAGGCCGCGCGCGGAAAGATTCTCCGTGCGATCGCGTCCGTCGGCCTCAACGGCTTCGAGAATCGCCCGATCGGTACGCTCTCCGGCGGCCAGATGCAGCGCGTGCTGTTCGCGCGCGTGCTGCTTCAGGACGCCAGCCTGATCGTGCTGGACGAGCCTTTCAACGCCATCGATGCCAAGACCACCGCCGACCTGCTCGCGCTGGTCAAGCAATGGCACAACGAGGGCCGCACCGTGCTCGCCGCGCTGCACGACATGGAGATGGTGCGCAACCATTTCAGCGAGACGCTGGTGCTGGCGCGTGGCCCGGTGGCGTGGGGACCGACCGCGGACGTGTTGACGCCGGAAAACCTGCTGGTCGCGATGCGGATGTGCGAGGCCTTCGACGACAGCGCCGCGGCCTGCGCCGCCGATGATATCAGCTCCCGGGCGGCCTGATATCCGATGCTCCATGACGCGCTGATCGGCCCGTTCACCGAATTCGAGTTCATGCGGCGCGCGCTCGCCGCCGTGATCGCGCTGGCGCTGGCCGGCGCGCCGATCGGCGTGTTCCTGATGCTGCGGCGGATGAGCCTCGTCGGTGATGCCATGGCGCACGCGATCCTGCCGGGCGCCGCGGTGGGCTTCCTGCTCTCCGGTCTCAATCTGTTCGCGATGACGGCCGGCGGCCTGATCGCAGGCTTTGCGGTCGCGATCCTCGCCGGCGTGGTCGCGCGCTCGACCGGGCTGAAGGAGGACGCCTCGCTCGCCACCTTCTATCTCGCCTCGCTGGCGCTCGGCGTCACCATCGTCTCGATCAAGGGCACCAATATCGACCTCTTGCACGTGCTGTTCGGCAACATCCTCGCGATGGACGACCAGACCCTGCTGGTGGTGGCCTTCAATGCCACCGTGACGCTGCTGGTGCTCGCCGTGATCTATCGTCCGCTGGTGATCGAGAGCGTCGATCCCTTGTTCCTGCGCACGGTCAGCCGCGCCGGTGGCCCCGCGCACCTCGCCTTCCTCGCGCTGGTCGTGATCAACCTCGTCAACGGCTTCCAGGCACTCGGCACGCTGCTTGCGGTCGGCCTGATGATCCTGCCGGCGGGCATCGCCCGGTTCTGGTCGCGCGACCTGACCGCGATGATCTGCATCGCGGTCGTCGCCGCCGCAATTTCCGGCTATGCCGGCCTCGTGCTGTCGTTCCAGACCCGCGTGCCGTCGGGCCCCGCGATCATCCTCGTCGCGACCGTGATCTACGTGGTCTCCGTCCTGTTCGGCCGCGTCGGCGGCGTCGTCCGGCAGATGTTTCCCGGCCGGCATCTGGAGGCGTGACGATGCGGCCCATCCTGCTTTGCGTGCTCCTGCTGATCGCCTCGCCACTTCAGGCTGCGGAGCGGCTGAACGTTGTCGCGAGCTTCTCGATCCTCGCCGATTTCGTTCGTAATGTCGGCGGTAACAGGATCAATTTGACCACGCTGGTCGGCGCCGACAGCGATGTCCACGTCTACACGCCACCGCCCGCCGATGCGAAGCGCGTCGCGGAGGCAAAGCTCGTCATCGTCAACGGGCTCGGGCTGGAGGGCTGGCTGCCGCGTCTCGTGCAGTCTTCCGGCAGCAAGGCGCGGGTCGTCACCGCCAGCGCCGGCATCACGCCGCTCAAGCTCGGCTCAAGCGCCGACCCCCATGCTTGGCAGTCCGTCCCCAACGCCAAGGTTTACGTGGCTGATATCGCCAACGCGCTGGCCGCGGCCGATCCTGACGCAGCCGACTTCTTTCGCACCCAGGCCAAGGCCTATCTGGAAAAGCTCGAAGCGCTCGACCGCGAGGTCCGCGAGGCCGTTGCCAAAATCCCAACCGAGCGGCGCAAGGTGATCTCCACCCACGATGCCTTCGGCTATTTCGCCGCCGAATATGGTATCCGGTTCGTCGCCCCCCTGGGTGTTTCCACCGAAACCGAGCCCAGCGCCCGGGACATCGCGGCCATCATCGGCCAGATCAAGGCCCAGAAAATCCCGGCTGTTTTCCTGGAGAATATCAGCGACGACCGGCTGATCCGGCGGATCGCGGCAGAGACCGGGGCAAAGGTCGGCGGGACCCTGATTTCAGACGGCTTGACCGGCGAAAAGGGGCCTGCACCCACTTACATTGACATGGTCAGGCACAATATAAAGGCCCTGACCAGCGCGCTTGACCATTAGGGCAGGGGCCACCCCGCCTCGCGTCGCGCGGAAATCGCCCGAAGTCGGAGTTGTTATGTCTGAAGCGACCTCCCAAAAAATTCCCGTGACCGTCCTGACCGGCTATCTCGGTGCCGGCAAGACCACGCTGCTCAACCGCATCCTGTCGGAAAACCACGGCAAGAAATACGCCGTCATCGTCAACGAATTCGGCGAGATCGGCATCGACAACGACCTCATCATCGGCGCCGATGAGGAAGTGTTCGAGATGAACAACGGCTGCATCTGCTGCACGGTGCGCGGTGACCTCGTTCGCATCATGGACGGCCTGATGAAGCGCAAGGGCAAGTTCGACGCCATCATCGTCGAGACCACCGGCCTTGCCGATCCCGCGCCAGTCGCCCAGACCTTCTTCGTCGACGAGGACGTGCAGAAGAACGCGCGTCTCGATGCGGTGGTGACCGTCGCCGACGCCAAATGGCTGTCCGACCGGCTCAAGGACGCGCCCGAGGCCAAGAACCAGATCGCCTTCGCCGATGTCATCGTTCTGAACAAGACCGACCTCGTCAGCAAGGGCGAGCTTGCCGAGGTCGAGGCTCGCATCCGCGCCATCAACCCCTATGCGAAGCTGCACCGCACCGAGCGCTGCTCGGTGGCCTTGGCCGACGTGCTCGACCGCGGCGCGTTCGATCTCGACCGCATCCTCGATATCGAGCCGGATTTCCTGGAGGCCGACGATCATGACCACGACCATGATCACCACCACCATCACGGCCACGATCATCATCATGATCACGGCCACGGCCTGAAGCACTACCACGACGAGGACATGCAGTCGCTGTCGCTGAAGACCGACAAGCCGCTCGATCCCAATATGTTCATGCCCTGGCTGCAGAACCTGGTGCAGGTCGAGGGCGGCAAGATCCTGCGCTCAAAGGGCATCCTCGCGTTCCACGACGACGACGATCGCTATGTCTTCCAGGGCGTCCACATGATGCTGGAGGGCAACCACCAGCGGAAGTGGAAGGAAGGCGAGCCGCGCGAGAGCCGCCTCGTCTTCATCGGCCGCGAATTGCCGGAAGAGGCGATCCGCAAGGGTTTCGAGAGCTGCATCGTCTCGTGATGAAAGAGTTTACGCCGCCTCCCGATTCCGCCTCGATCGTCTCCGTCACCGACCGCGTCAAGCCTGTCACGCTCGGCATGGCCGTGACCTCGGTGCATTTCCTCGGGGATCGTGCCGCCTTCGTCGGCGGCGAGGAGAACGTTGCCTTCGTCGACGCCAAGGGCGAGATCACCAAGGTCGCCGTGCACAGTGGCGGTATTCTCTCCACTGCCTTCGACGGCAAGCGCCTCGTCATGGGCGGCGACGACGGCAAGGTCGTCTCGCTCGACGCCAAGGGCGAGGTAACGCTGCTCGCCACCGATCCGAAGCGGCGCTGGATCGATGCGGTGGCGCTGCACGCCGACGGCGCCTTCGCCTGGTCGGCCGGCAAGACGGCGACCGTCAAGAGCGGCAAGGCCGAGGAGAAGTCGCTCGAGGTGCCCTCGACCGTCGGCGGTCTCGCCTTCGCGCCCAAGGGCCTGCGGCTCGCGATCGCGCATTACAACGGCGTGACGCTGTGGTTTCCCAACATGGAAGGGTCCGCCGAATTCCTGCCCTGGGCGGGCTCGCATCACGCGGTCACCTTCAGCCCGGACAACAAGTTCCTGGTGACCGCGATGCACGAGCCGGCGCTGCACGGCTGGCGGCTCGCCGACAACAGGCACATGCGCATGACCGGCTATCCCGGCCGGGTCCGCTCGATCTCGTGGAGCGCGGGCGGCAAGGGCCTCGCCACCTCGGGCGCCGACACCGTCATCATCTGGCCGTTCGGCAGCAAGGACGGTCCGATGGGCAAGGAGCCCGCGATGCTGGCGCCGCTGCAGGCCCGCGTCTCGGTCGTCGCCTGCCATCCGAAGAACGACATCCTCGCCGCCGGCTACAGCGACGGCACCGTGCTGATGGTGCGGCTGGAGGACGGCGCCGAGATCCTGGTCCGCCGCAACGGCACGCCGCCCGTCGCCGCCATCGGCTGGAACGCCAAGGGCACGCTGCTGGCGTTTGCCGACGAAAATGGGGACGGCGGCCTGCTCGAGCTTTGATCTGTCATGGTTCCAGCCGTATAGGGGACCATGCGATTTCTCACGACTTTCCAGCTTGCTGACTTCGCCGACACGCTGGTCAGCCTGACCACGGCCTTCGTGCTGGGCACGCTGATCGGCGCCGAGCGGCAATATCGCCAGCGCACCGCGGGCCTGCGCACCAATGTTCTGGTCGCAGTCGGCGCCGCCGCCTTCGTCGATCTCGCCATGCAGCTGGACGGCGCCGACGGTGCGGTCCGGGTGATCGCCTATGTCGTCTCGGGCATCGGCTTCCTGGGCGCCGGCGTCATCATGAAGCAGGGCATGGACGTGCGCGGGCTCAACACCGCAGCGACGCTATGGGCTTCGGCCGCAGTCGGCTCCTGCGCCGGTGCCGACATGATCGCGCAGGCGGCTGCGTTGACGGTCTTCGTCATCGCCGGCAACACCATGCTGCGCCCGCTGGTCAATGCCATCAACCGCATCCCCCTGAACGAGAAGGCGCTGGAGGCGACCTACTATTTCAAGCTCGCGGTCGCGGCCGATGCCTTGCCTGACATGCGCGACCGCCTCGTCGAGAAGCTCGAGGGTGCGCAATATCCCGTGGCGGGTGTCGAGGTCGTCGAGATCGGCGAGGACATGCTGGAGATCGTCGCCAAGCTGGTCGCGAGCGCGATCGACCCGAACGAATTGAACGCCGTGGCGACCGATCTGCAGCATCTGCCCGGCGTGCGCCATGCCACCTGGGAAGCCAGCACGACCGAGTGAGCGCGTCGTTTTGGCGCGCAGACGGGCAGATGCCGCCTTGCCGAGGATGGAACCCTGGTCGGTCGATTTCGTTGATCCCGCGGATAAAGGCGGTGATCGACATGCCCGGCCAACATGACAAGCACAGACTGAGTCTCGACCTGACAATCGCTGCCTCGCTGTTCGCGGCGGGACTCGTGGTGTCGGTGATGTCGCTCGCCCAGATCCGCGCCGAGAGCCGGATGCAGATGGCACAGGCGACGCAGCCGCTTCAGGGAACTCCGTCCGACGAGCAGAGCAAGGTGCCAGCGGAGGCCAAGCCCGGCGGCGATCGGCCGACCACGCCGGCGCCTGAGCCCGCGCGCCCCGATCCGCAGACGCAAGGCGCGGCGACCAGGCCGGCACTGCCGCCGGCACCGGCGGAAAAGATCGCGCCGCCGCTTGAGAGGAAGTAGGGCGGCCACCACACAAATGGTGTCATCACCCGCGAAGGCGGGTGATCCAGTATTGCAGAGACAGTTGTGACAGAGCCGAGAAGCCGCGGCGTACTGGATGCCCCGCCTTCGCGTGGCATGACAGTTGTGGGCGAGGCGGGACGCGTCGCCCCTCACCGCACCAGAATGTTCTTGAACTGCCAGGGATCGCTGGTGTCGATGTCCTCCGGGAACAGTCCCGGGCGGTCCGTCAGCGGGGTCCAGTCGGTGTAGAAGCCCTTCACCGGGCCGAGATAGGGCAGCTGGATTTCCAGGAGACGATCGAAATCCATCTCGTCGGCTTCGACGATGCCCTCGTTCGGGTTCTCCAGCGCCCACACCATGCCGCCGAGCACGGCGGAGGTCACTTGCAGGGCGGTGGCGTTCTGGTAGGGCGCGAGTTCGCGGGTCTCCTCGATGGAGAGCTGCGAGCCGAACCAATACGCATTCTTGTCGTGGCCGAACAGCAGCACGCCGAGCTCGTCGATGCCGTCGACGATTTCGTCCTCCTCGAGGATGTGGTGCTTCTCCTGCATCTTGCCGGCGCGGCCGAACAGCTCATGCAGCGACAGCACGGCATCATCAGCCGGATGGTAGGCGTAGTGGCAGGTCGGCCGATAGATCGCCGTGCCTGATGCGTCACGCACCGTGAAGTAATCGGCGATCGAGATCGACTCGTTGTGGGTGACGAGAAAGCCGTATTGCGCGCCGCGGGTCGGGCACCAGGTGCGCACGCGCGTATTGGCGCCGGGCTGCATCAGGTAGATGGCAGCGCCGCAGCCGGCTTCGTGGGTATGCGCATTCTCGGGCATCCATTTCTCGTGGGTGCCCCAGCCGAGCTCCGACGGCTGCATGCCCTCCGAGAGGAAGCCTTCCACCGACCAGGTGTTGACGAAGACGTCGGGCTCTTTCGGCTTCTTGGAGCGCTGGGTGTCGCGCTCGGCGATGTGGATGCCCTTGATGCCGGCCTGCCGCATCAAATCCGCCCATTCGGCCTTGGTCTTCGGCTTGGGGGCATTGAGCTTCAGATCCGCGGCGACATTGAGCAGCGCCTGCTTGACGAAGAAGGAGACCATGCCGGGATTGGCGCCGCAGCAGGAGACGGCCGTGGTCGAGCCTGCGGGGCGCGCCTTCTTGGCGGCCAGCGTCACTTCGCGAAGGGCGTAGTTGGAGCGCGCCTCCGGGCCCTTCGACGAATCGAAATAGAAGCCGAGCCAGGGCTCGTTGACGGTATCGATGTAGAGCGCGCCGAGCTCGTTGCAGAGCTCCATGATGTCGGTCGAGCCGGTGTCGACCGAGAGATTGACGCAAAAGCCCTGGCCGCCACCTTCGGTGAGCAGCGGAGACAGCAATTCGCGATAATTGTCTTTCGTCACGGCCTTCTGGATGAAGCGGACATTGTGCTTCTCGCAATGCGCCTTGCGGCCCTCGTCCTTGGGATCGATCACGGTGACGCGCGACTTGTCGTAATCGAGATGCCGCTCGATCAGCGGCAGCGTGCCTTTGCCGATGGAGCCGAAGCCGACCATGACGATGGGACCGGTGATCTTCGCGTAGATCTGCGAGGGAGGGCTCATGGGACGGTTTCTCCGGAACGTGCTGGCAGGCAAAGGGTGGGTGGATCAGGCGCTGCGGCGCTTGTCAGACGCTGCGGCGCTTGGCGGTGACTTCGATCTCGACCTTCATCTCGGGCTTGGCGAGGGCGCTGACGACCAGCAGGGTCGCGGCCGGCCTGATGTCGCCGAGAACCTCGCCGCAGACGGCGAAGTGGGCGTCGATGTAGCTGGTGTCGGTGACGTAGTAGGTCGCACGGACGATATCGGCCATCTCGAAACCGCCCTCCTTCAGGGCGGCTTCGATGGTCTTGAAGCAGTTGCGTGACTGGCTCGTGACGTCGGCCGGCATCGTCATCGTGCTGTAGTCATAGCCGGTGGTTCCCGCGACGAAGGCGAAATCGCCGTCGATCACGGCGCGGCTGTAGCCGACGGTCTTCTCGAGCGGAGAGCCGGTGGAGATCAGGCGACGGGGCATGGTTTGGAGCCTCGACTGAAGGATGTTTCGCGGGGTTAAAGGGCGTTTCTGGCGCCTGCGCAACCCTAAAGGAGCGGGCGTGACGCAGACGCGGCCGGGCGTTGCCGCTCAGTGCGGCTCGGGTCGCCGCGATGAAAGCGATCCCTCAGGCCGCGCGCGCCACAGGTCCGCGAACCGACCTCCGTTTGGGCAGGGCCGAGCCGGTCGGGACGATCATCCCCTCGGCGCCGTCCAGGGCGCCGTCGGTGAATTCGATCGCCAGCAGGCGGTCGCGTTCGAACGGGCCGGGCAGCGAAAGCCCAGCCGTCTTCTCCGCCGAGAAGCCGAAGCGGGCGTAATAGGAGGCATCGCCGAGCAGGATCACGGCTTCATGCCCGCGCGCCCGGGCGGCGGCCAGCGCTTGATGCATCAGCGCGGCGCCAATCCCGAGCTCGCGGCAGGCAGGATCGACCGCCAGCGGTCCGAGGACCAGAGCGGGCCTGCCTCCGGCGCTGACGTGCCACAGCCGCACGGTTCCCACGAGCTTGCCCTCGCGCACGGCCGACAGGGCGAGGCCTGCGGCAGGCGCGCGTCCGTCGCGCAGGCGCTGGCAGGTGCGGCCATGGCGGTCCTCGCCAAAGCTGGCATCGAGCAGCGCCTCACGGGCGGCGACGTCGACGGCACGCTCGCTGCGGATCGCAAACGGAGCGGCTTTCGAGGTGAGGGCGATCTGTGGCTTCCGAAAAGCAGTCATGGCGCATCAGTCCCCGCTTGAACGGACGTGCGGGCAGCACGCCGGTCCAAGACGTCGTCAGAAATCGAGATGTTGAGGGGGGAGCCGGCAAGCCGGCTCCCGGGTTCGTCAGGCCTCAGACAAAGAGGCGGATCAGATGTGGTACGTCTTCAGCGGCGGGATGCCGTTGAAGGCCACCGACGAGTAGGTCGACGTATAGGCCCCGGTGCCCTCGATCAGAACCTTGTCGCCGATCTCGAGCGTGACCGGGAGCGGGTAGGGGTTCTTCTCGTACAACACGTCGGCACTGTCGCAGGTCGGCCCCGCCAGCACGCAAGGCGTCATGTCCGCGCCGTCGTGGCGGGTGCGGATGGCGTAACGGATCGACTCGTCCATGGTCTCGGCGAGACCGCCGAACTTGCCGATGTCGAGATACACCCAGCGCACCTCGTCCTCGTCGCTCTTCTTCGAGATGAGCACGACCTCGGACTCGATGATGCCGGCGTTGCCCACCATGCCGCGGCCCGGCTCGATGATGGTCTCCGGAATCTGGTTGCCGAAGTGCTTGCGCAGCGCGCGGAAGATCGAGCGGCCGTAGGTCACGACCGGCGGCACGTCCTTCAGGTACTTGGTCGGGAAACCGCCGCCCATGTTGACCATGGTCAGGTTGATGCCGCGCTCGGCGCAGTCGCGGAACACCTGCGAGGCCATCGCCAGCGCACGATCCCACGCCTTCACCTTGCGCTGCTGCGAGCCGACATGGAAGGAGATGCCGCACGGCTCCAGCCGGAGGCGCTTGGCGAGGTCGAGCACCTCGACCGCCATCTCCGGGTCGCAGCCGAACTTGCGCGACAGCGGCCATTCGGCGCCGGCGCAGTCATAGAGGATGCGGCAGAACACCTTCGCGCCGGGGGCGGCACGGGCGACCTTCTCGACCTCGGCGGCGCAATCGACCGCGAACAGCCGGATGCCGAGCGCGAAGGCGCGCGCGATGTCGCGCTCCTTCTTGATCGTGTTGCCGAAGGAGATGCGGTCGGGCGTCGCACCCGCAGCCAGCGCCATCTCGATCTCGGCAACGGTCGCGGTGTCGAAGCAGGAGCCCATCGAGGCGAGCAGGGCCAGCACTTCCGGCGCCGGGTTTGCCTTGACGGCATAGAACACGCGGCTGTCGGGCAGCGCCTTGGCGAAGCTCTGGTAATTGTCGCGCACGACCTCGAGGTCGACGACGAGGCACGGCTCGGTGTCGAGGCCATCCTTGCGGCGGTTGCGCAGGAATTCCTGGATACGTTCGGTCATGGCACTCTCCCAAACGGCCCAGCGACGGGCCCGTTCAAAACATGACGTCGGATAGGAGTGCTCTGGCCGGATCGCGCGATGGAGGCGCGACGAAGCCAAAAGACTCAAACCAGACTGTGCTGCCGTGGATTGGTTGGGAGTATTCCCGCCCGCACACCTGGCAATGAAGGACAAGCCTTTTCAGTAGCCCGCGCCGGCGTTGGACTGCCGGTAGAGACCAAAAAAGCCCGATCCGTCGTTGCTTTAAGTCGCGTCCCCCGTTGAGAGCGGGGTGCGCCGGTTCGCCTCCGGCTGCCAGTCACGGTTGCAAAGAGCGAAGTCACCTTCGACAAGGCATCTCTTTGAGAGAGATGCTGGGCACTCCGGGTTTGCTTCGTCGTCCGACCTTCGCGTCTTGCGACCTCGGCCTTCCGACTTCCGCACTTCCGAAGAGCCCCTCGGCTTCTTCACCCCTTGGCGGCTGTCCGGCCTCTTGTCCGGATACCTACCGACTGACACACGACCACAGGCACGTGCGAAATTGGGCAAGTCCGCACATAAGTGTTTTGACTCGGCTTCGCAAGAATTTTTTTAGGCTGCGAACAGAATTGCCTAACGTCTGCTTGCGCAGTGTTGCGCGAGCGACGCGGAAGATGAACGGGCGTTAAGTTTTTCGTGGCAGCGCGCGCGTCTCTCGCGCGCGAGAGGCGTCAGCCGCGCTTCGTGAAGGGCTCGACGCGCTGAGCCGCGCGGATGAAGGCCGTCATCACGAGCACGCCGAGTGCAAACAGCACGGCCTGCAGGATGTGCGCGCCCTGGTCGCCGAGCCCGAACAGGATCGCGAGCGCCCAGCCGCCGGCGAACGCCGCGCCGAACACTTCGGCGCCGATCAGGATGGCGGCGCTGATGACGGTGATGACGCTGGGCCAGACGATCTGACGGGAAGACGAGGAAGGCGCGTTCATGAGCTTAAGGGGTCCGTGGTCCATCGAGGGCCGCAATCTCCCCGAAAAGGCGGCCGGGAGCAAGGCCAAATGGCCCAAAAAAGCCCCATCGCGTGCTATAGCTGGCCGCAACAATCGAGCCATGAAAACCGGGACTTGCAATGTCAGACCCCCGCCAAACTACGGACTCCGAGACCAATCCGCTGCTGAAGGCCTGGGTGACGACGTTTGCGACCCCGCCCTTCGACGAGATCAAGCCGGAGCACTTCCTGCCGGCGTTCGAGCAGGCCTTCGCCGACCACTCCGCCGAGATCGCGGCGATCACCAACGATCCGGCCGCGCCCGACTTCGCCAACACCATCACGGCGCTGGAGCGCTCCGGCAAGCTGCTGAGCAAGGTCGCGGCGGTGTTCTACGACTTGGTCTCGGCGCATTCCAATCCGGCCATCCTGGAGATCGACAAGGATGTCTCCTTGCGGATGGCGCGGCACTGGAATCCGATCATGATGAACGCCGTGCTGTTTGGTCGCATCGCCCAGCTGCACGAGAACCGCACCGATCTTGGTCTTTCGCCCGAGCAGCTCCGCCTCTTGGAGCGCACCTATACCCGCTTCCACCGCGCTGGCGCCGGCCTGTCCGAGGATGCCAAGGCCCGGATGGCCGAGATCAACGAGAGGCTCGCCCAGCTCGGCACCGGCTTCAGCCATCATCTGCTTGGCGACGAGCAGGACTGGGTCATGGAGTTGGGCGAGGCCGACCGCCAGGGCCTGCCGGAGAGCTTCGTCGCCGCCGCCAAGGCTGCGGCGGAAGAGCGCGGCATGGACGGCAAGGCCATCGTCACGCTGTCGCGTTCCTCGGTCGAACAGTTCCTGAAGAGCTCGGCCCGGCGCGACCTGCGCGAGAAGGTCTACAAGGCCTTCATCGCCCGCGGCGACAATGGCAATGCCAACGACAACAACGAAACCATCGTCGAGATCCTGAAGCTGCGCGAGGAGAGCGCGAACCTCCTGGGCTATCCGACCTACGCCGCCTACCGGCTCGAGGATTCCATGGCCAAGACGCCGGACGCGGTGCGGGGCCTGTTGGAGCGGGTCTGGAAGCCGGCCCGGGCGCGTGCGCTCGCCGATCGCGACGAGATGCAGGCGCTGATCACGGCGGAGGGCGGCAATTTCAAGCTCTCCCCCTGGGACTGGCGCTTCTATGCCGAAAAGCTGCGCCTTCAGCGCGCCAATTTCGACGATTCCGCGATCAAGCCATACCTCGCGCTCGACAACATGATCGCCGCCGCCTTCGACTGCGCCACGCGGCTGTTCGGCGTCACCTTCGAGGAGCGCAAGGACGTTCCGGTTTGGCACCCCGACGTCCGGGTCTGGGAGATGAAGGACAGGGACGGCAAGCACAAGGCGCTGTTCTACGGCGACTACTTCGCCCGCCCGTCGAAGCGCTCCGGCGCCTGGATGACCTCGCTGCGCGACCAGCAGAAGCTCGACGGCGACGTCGCGCCGCTGGTTCTCAACATCTGCAACTTCGCCAAGGGCGCCGACGGCGAGCCCTCGCTGCTGTCGCCCGACGATGCCCGCACCCTGTTCCACGAGTTCGGCCACGGCCTGCACGGCATGCTCTCCAACGTGACCTATCCGTCGCTGTCGGGCACCTCCGTGTTCACCGACTTCGTCGAGCTGCCGTCGCAACTCTATGAGCACTGGCAGGAGCGGCCCGAGGTGCTGCAGAAGTTCGCCCGCCACTACCGGACCGGCGAGCCGCTGCCGGACGACCTGCTCCAGCGCTTCCTTGCCGCGCGCAAATTCAACCAGGGCTTTGCCACCGTCGAGTTCGTCTCCTCGGCGCTGATCGACCTCGAATTCCACACCCAGCCGGCCGCCGCCGCGCAGGATGTCCGCGCGTTCGAGCGACGCGAGCTGGAGAAGATCGGCATGCCCGAAGAGATCGCGCTGCGTCACCGGCCCACGCAGTTCGGCCACATCTTCACCGGCGATCATTACGCCGCCGGCTATTACAGCTACATGTGGTCGGAGGTGATGGATGCCGACGCCTTCGGCGCCTTCGAGGAGGCCGGGGACATCTTCGATCCCGCGGTGGCAAAACGCCTGCACGACGACATCTACGCCTCCGGCGGATCGCTCGATCCGGAAGCCGCCTATGAGGCCTTCCGCGGCCGCCCGCCGGAACCCGATGCGCTGCTGCGCCGGCGGGGCCTGCTCGACAACGCCAAGGCTGCCTGATGGGCACGATGCGCCGCCTGCTCGGACTGCTGCTCGCCGCTGGCCTGTCGCTCGCCGCCGGCGCGGCGAGCGCGCATCCGCATGTCTGGATCACCGCCACCAGCGAGCTGCTTTATGCTGCGGACGGCACGATCACCGGCGTCCGCCACGCCTGGACCTTTGACGACATGTTCTCGGCCTATGCGGTGCAGGGGCTCGAGAGCAAGACCAAGGGCGCCTATACCCGCGAGGAGCTCGGGCCGCTGGCGCAGACCAATGTCGAGTCGCTGAAGGAATATGCCTACTTCACCTTCGCGCGAGCGGACGGCAAGAAGGAGCGATTCCAGGAGCCGGTCGACTACTTCCTCGACTACAAGGACACCGTGCTGACCCTGCACTTCACGCTGCCGCTGAAGAATCCGGTCAAGCCAAGGCAGCTGGTGCTCGAAGTGTTCGACCGCTCTTTCTTCATCGACTTCCAGATGGCCAAGGGCAACCCGGTCAAGCTGGTCGGTGCGCCCGCCGGCTGCCAGATGAAGCTCGAGCGACCGAATGACGGTACCGCGAGCGCGCAGAAGCTGAACGAGCAGACCTTCCTGAACGGCGAGAACTCGAATTTCGGCATGATGTTCGCCAACAAGATCACGGTGGATTGCCCTTGAAGCCGCAACTCCCTCCGCTCGCGCGCGGGCTGCTCGCCGGCGCGGCCGTCCTGCTGGCGGTCAGCGTGGCCGATGCCGCGCTCCACGATGTCCTCGCGCAGAATCCGTTCGGCGCGCCGCGCCCGGCGCAGGCGGCCGAGCCCGAGGCCAGCGGCATCATCGGCTGGCTGCTGGCAAAGCAATCGGAATTCTATCGGCAGATGTCGTCGACAATCCGCGCCGCGAAATCCGATGGCTCGGCGGTATGGACGCTGCTCTTCATCTCGTTCGCTTACGGCATCTTCCACGCCGCCGGCCCCGGCCACGGCAAGGCCGTGATCGCCTCCTATCTCGTCGCCAACCGCGAGACCGCTCGTCGTGGCATCGCGCTGTCGTTTGCCTCGGCGCTGATGCAGTCGCTGGTGGCGATCCTCATCGTCGGCATCTCGGCCTGGGTGCTGAATGCGACCGCGAAGACCATGTGCAAGGCGGAAGGGGTGATCGAGATCGCGAGCTATGCCCTGATTGCGCTGTTCGGACTGCGCCTGGTCTGGATCAAGGGCCGTACCTTCATCCGGGCGCTACAGGCGGCCCAGCCGGTGCCGGCGATCGCCGGTGTGCCGCACCATCATGATCATCACCATCATCATGATGCTCACGATCATCACGGTCACGGCCATGATCACCATCACCACGATCACGGCCATGGGCATGTCCATGCCCATCACGGACATGACCATATCCATGACGAGCATTGCGGCCATTCCCACGGTCCCACGCCGAGCGAGCTCGCCGGCCCCGGCGGATGGCGGCGCGGCTTTGCCGCGATCCTCACCGTCGGCATCCGTCCCTGCTCGGGCGCCATCCTGGTGCTGGTCTTCGCGCTCGCCCAGGGCCTGTTCTGGGCCGGCATCGCCGCGACCCTCCTGATGGGGCTTGGCACCGCGATCACGGTTGCGGCGATCGCGGTCGTCGCCGTCTCCGCCAAGGACATCGCCGCGCGCCTCAGCGCCGGGCGCGACGGCGGCGGCGCGCTGTTCATGCGCGGCATCGAATTCGCCGCCGCCGGCGTCGTGCTGCTGTTCGGCGCGGGCCTGCTGTTCGGCTACATCGCGGCTGAGCGGACCACGTGTTTCTGAGCTGAATTCTCGTGCCCCGGACGCAGCGCAGCGTCTCTTGGACGGTGGGCTGCAGAGCCGGGGCCCAACTTTCCGCAAGCAGCGGTGGCCTCTGGGTCCCGGCTCTGCGGAGCAGCGCAAGGGCGCTGCACCGCGTCCGGGACACGGCGGCGAGAGACCTCACACCGGCAGGAACCGCTTCAAGGCCGGCATGAAGAAGATCCCGAGATTGATCGCAAAGCCGACGGTCCAGAGGATCGAGCGTAGCGTCGGTCGGTTGCCGAGATAGGTCAGCACATAGGCGAGGCGGACGATGAGGAAGAGGGCCGCGAGCTCGTCGATCAACCGCTGCGGCGAATCCCGGTATTCGGCGAGCAGCACCGCAAAGGCGAAGAACGGGAAGGTCTCGATGCCATTCTGGTGCGCACCGAGCGCGCGCTGCGAGAGGGGGTCCTCATAGAAGGCGGGGTCGCGCGGCCGGGAATTGTCGAAGCGCCGAAACCTGATCCATTTGACCGCGGCGATCGTAGACAGATAGAGCAGCAGCGCTCCAAAGACGCACCATTCCGCGAGTGTCATCGTCGTTCCTCGGCCTGGGTGCGACCCTAACGAAATCGGCCTCATCTTGACAAGTTCGGACCAACGCGCGACCCACACAGGCATGACCAGTGTCGTCCCCATCGAGACCGGAAAACCAGCCGCCCAATCCGCCCTGCCGCGTGTCGGCGTGCTCCTTGTCAATCTCGGCACGCCCGACACCGCCGATGCGCCAGGCGTGCGGGTCTATCTGAAGGAGTTCCTCAGTGACGCCCGCGTCATCGAGGACCAGGGCCTGATCTGGAAAGCCGTGCTGAACGGCATCATCCTGCGCAGCCGTCCCCGCACCAAGGCGCTCGACTACCAGAAGATCTGGAACACCGAGAAGAATGAATCGCCGCTGAAGACCATCACGCGGTCGCAAGCCGACAAGCTCGCCGCGGCACTGTCGGACTGTGCCCACGTCGTGGTGGACTGGGCGATGCGCTACGGCAATCCCTCGATCAAGTCCGGCATCGACGCGCTGATCGCGAAGGGCTGCGAGCGTATCCTCGCCGTGCCGCTCTATCCGCAATACTCCGCCTCGACCTCGGCGACCGTCTGCGACGAAGTGTTCCGCGTGCTCGCCCGCCTGCGCAACCAGCCGACGCTGCGGGTGACGCCGCCTTATTATGAGGACGCGGCCTATATCGAGGCGCTCGCGAGCTCGATCGAGACGCATCTGGCGAGCCTGCCGTTCAAGCCCGAGCTGATCGTTGCGTCCTTCCACGGCATGCCGAAATCCTATGTCGAGAAGGGCGATCCCTATCAGCAGCACTGCATCGCCACCACCGAGGCGCTGCGCCGCCGGCTCGGCATGGACGAGACGAAGCTGCTGCTGACCTTCCAGTCGCGCTTCGGCAATGCCGAGTGGCTCCAGCCCTATACCGACAAGACCATGGAGCGGCTCGCGAAGGAAGGCGTGCGTCGCATCGCGGTGGTGACGCCGGGCTTTTCCGCCGACTGCCTGGAAACGCTGGAGGAGATCGCGCAGGAGAACGCCGAGATCTTCAAGCACAATGGCGGCGAAGAGTTTTCAGCGATTCCCTGCCTCAACGACAGCCAGCCCGGCATGGACGTGATCCGCAGCCTGGTGTTGCGCGAGCTGCAGGGCTGGATATGACAGGCGCCTGCACCGCAATATTAACCTTTGCCGCTAGGCTCGCTCCCGCATCCTTCAAGAGCCTCCCTCCAAATACATGATCGTCGCGATTCCGCTCCGTCCGCCTTGTGCAGATTTGCGCTGATGCCGACGTTACGCGCGACCGCTGAACCGGTAAGGTCGTGTTCCCGACCAATGACAGCGCGGGAAAGGCCTTTCCTGCCTTGGAGGAAATATGAGCGGTTTCGACATTTTCGCGATTGTTCTCGTCTTGCTCGTCATCGTCACGCTGGTGGCCGGCGTGAAGACGGTGCCGCAGGGCTATGACTGGACCATCGAGCGGTTTGGCAAATACACGCAGACGCTGAGCCCCGGCCTCAATTTGATCGTGCCCTATTTCGATCGCGTCGGGCGCAAGATCAACATGATGGAGCAGGTGATCGACATTCCCGAGCAGGAGGTGATCACCAAGGACAACGCCACCGTGACGGTGGACGGCGTCGCCTTCTACCAGGTGTTCGACGCCGCGAAAGCGAGCTACGAGGTCTCCAACCTGACGCAGGCCATCACCGTGCTGACCATGACCAACATCCGTTCGGTGATGGGCGCGATGGATCTCGACCAGGTGCTGTCGCATCGCGACGAGATCAACGAGCGCCTGCTGCGCGTCGTCGATGCCGCGGTCTCGCCCTGGGGCCTCAAGGTCAACCGCATCGAGATCAAGGATATCGTGCCGCCCGCCGACCTCGTCGAGGCCATGGGCCGGCAGATGAAGGCCGAGCGCGTCAAGCGCGCCGACATCTTGGCCGCCGAAGGCCAGCGCCAGTCCGAGATCCTGCGCGCCGAGGGCGCCAAGCAGGGCCAGATCCTGCAGGCCGAAGGCCGCAAGGAGGCTGCGTTCCGCGACGCCGAGGCACGCGAGCGTTCGGCGGAGGCTGAAGCGAAGGCCACGCAGATGGTGAGCGAGGCCATTGCCAAGGGCGACGTCGCGGCGTTGAACTATTTCATCGCCGACAAATATATCAAGGCATTCGGCCAGTTCGCGGACGCGCCGAACCAGAAGATCATCATGCTGCCGATCGAGGCCACGAGTATGCTCGGTTCGCTCGCCGGCATCGGCGAGATCGCCAAGGCGACGTTCGGCGAGAGCGCGGCCTCTGGGTCCGCCGCCGCTCGCCGCCCCGGCTCAGTCCCGCCGACCGGCAGCACGCCGCCGGCGGTGCCGCCGCGGCAGGGATAGTCACCGGCGCATGACCCTTTGCTAGGGCCTGCGCCAATGATGGAAGGTCTATCATGACCGACATGCTCGTATCGCTCGGCACCTGGAACTGGCTGATCTTCGGCTTCGTCCTGATGGCGCTGGAGGTGCTGGCGCCGGGCATATTCCTGCTCTGGCTTGGGCTCGCCGCGTTGCTGGTGGGGTTGATCTCGTTCGCCGTGACCACGTCCTGGCAGCTGCAGCTGGTGATGTTCGCGGTATTTGCCGCCGCCGCCGTGCCGGTGTGGCGCCGCCTGGCCCGGCCGCAGCCGGATGCGGGCGCCAGCCCCTTCCTCAACAAGCGCGCCGAGGCCTTGCTCGGGCGTGAGTTCACGCTGGAGAAGCCGATCATCGACGGCAGCGGCACCATGCGCATCGGCGACACGGTTTGGCGCGTGGCGGGCCCCGACACGCCCGCCGGAACGCGGGTGAAGGTGGTGCAGGTGGACGGTGCCAATCTGACGGTCGCGGCGGCGTAGCTCTCTTCGCCTCTCCCCGCTTGCGGGGAGAGGCCGGATTGCATCGCAGATGCAATCCGGGTGAGGGGGACTCTCAGCGAGTCCGTCTCTCACCGTCTCCGCGGAGGCTCCCCCTCACCCCGACCCTCTCCGCGCGAGCGACGCTCGTCGCGACCCCGCAAGCGGGGAGAGGGCGAAAGGGCCTTCCACCTCTCCGCAAACCGGTGCAGCGGCATGAACGTCTCGCACAAGTCCCGCCCGAGCGGCGTCAGTCCGTAACCTCCACCTTCGCCAAGCTCGACGAACCCCGCCTCGCGCAGCTCCGTCAGCCGTGCCTGCAGCACCGTCGGCGAGGCCTCGTCGCAGGCGCTGCGCAATGCGCGGGAGGTGAGTGGCTCGCCGCGCAACTCCCACAATATCCGCAGGCTCCAGCGCCGGCCGAGCAGATCCAGCAGCGCCATGATCGGCCGTCCGCTGCGCGATCCCCGCACCCGAGGCGTCGTCGTGCCTGGCTTCTTGGCCATCGTCACCCTCTTGCGGTTTGCTACAGATAATGTAGCGTTATGCTACGGTAATTGTAGCAACGAAGGACGGCTCATGTCTCCACCCACGCCGCGCATTGCGCCGCTCACCCCGCCTTATCCCCCGGAGATCCAGGCGCAGTTCGACCGCATCATGCGCGGCGCGCCACCGCTGCTGCTGTTCCGGGTTATGGCGGGTCACGGCCGTGCCTGGGACAAGTTTCGCGCCGGCGGCTTGCTCGATCCCGGCCCGCTCCCGCTGCGCCAGCGCGAGATCGTCATCGACCGCACCTGTGCGCTGAACAAGTGCGAATACGAATGGGGCGTGCATGTCGCCGTTTTCGCCGGGCCGGCGAAGCTCGCCGGGGACGAGGTGCGCGCGACCGTGCAAGGCGATGCGATGTCGGCCTGCTGGTCAGCGGCGGAGCAGGCCCTGATCGCGGCCGTCGACGCGCTGCACGCCCGTGCGACGTTCACCGACGAGGAATTCGCCGCGCTCTCGGCGCATTACGACGAGGCGCAGATCCTGGAGATCATTTTGCTGTGCGGATTCTATCGCACGGTGTCGTATCTGGCGAACGGGCTGCGGTTGCCGCTGGAAGAGAACGCGACGCGGTTTCCGGCGCCACTCTAACCGCCGTCATTCCGGGGCACGCGAAGCGTGAGCCCGGAATCCATCGTGCAGCGCCCTCGGAGATGAATGGATTCCGGGCTCGCGCCCAAGCGGGCGCGCCCCGGAATGACGGCGCGGGGAGAGATCGCGCCTTAAGCCACGCCCGCCCGCAGCAGGTCGTGCAGATGCACGATGCCCACCACCTTGCCTGCCTCGGTGACGACCAGCGTCGTGATCTTGCGGGTGTTCAGCACCTCGATCATCTCGGTGGCGAGCATCGAGGGCGGCACCGTCTTCGGCTGCCTGGTCATGATGTCGTCGACCGATGCCGAGAGCAGGTCGGGCCGCATGTTGCGGCGCAGGTCGCCGTCGGTGATGATGCCGACGGCCTCGCCCGCAGCGTTGACGATGCAGACGCAGCCGAGGCCCTTGGCCGACATCTCGACCACGGCTTCTGACATCTCGGTGCCCAGGCGTTTGACCGGGATTTCCGCGCCCGTGCGCATGTAGTCGCGGACGAATTTCAGCATCGCGCCCAGCTTGCCGCCGGGGTGGAAATGCGCGAACTCGAGCGCGGTGAAGCCGCGGCCTTCGAGCAGCGCGATCGCGAGCGCGTCGCCGATCGCCGCCTGCATCAGCGTCGAGGTGGTCGGCGCCAGATTGTGCGGGCAGGCCTCACGCGCCTTCGGCAGCTCGATCACGATGTCGGCGGCCTGGCCCAGCGACGAAGACGCATTCGACGTCACCGCGATCATCGGAATGGCGAAGCGCGCCGAATAGTTCACGAGGTTCTTCATCTCCGGCTGCTCGCCGGACCAGGACAGCGCC
This sequence comes from Bradyrhizobium sp. LVM 105, assembly GCF_003957705.1. NCBI lineage: Bacteria > Pseudomonadati > Pseudomonadota > Alphaproteobacteria > Hyphomicrobiales > Nitrobacteraceae > Bradyrhizobium > Bradyrhizobium sp. LVM 105. The sequence continues at coordinate 168,864 of NZ_QZMV01000009.1, forward strand.
ATGATGACGTCGTCGGTGGTGATCATGCCGAGGTCGCCGTGGCCGGCCTCGGCGGCGTGCACGAAGAAGGCGGGCGTGCCGGTCGAGGCCAGCGTCGCGGCGATCTTGCGCCCCATATGGCCGGACTTGCCGAGCCCGGTGACGATGACGCGGCCCTTGGCGTTGCGAATCAAGTCGACCGCCTTGGCAAACGTCTCGCCCAGCGGGCCGCGCAGGGCGGCTGCGAGCGCGTTGATGCCGCCGCTCTCCGTCTCCAGGGTGCGGAGCGCGGATTCGACGCTGTCGGGGATGGGGCCGGATGATGCTGTCATCAGCGGTTTCGAGCTCGGCATAATCTGGTCCAGGGAGGAGGGGGCATTCGCCCGGTCGGCGCCTCATTAGCACGCCGCGGCTCTGGAGGCGACGCGCGCGCCAGGGCCCTCAACGGGTCATTAACCATAATTGTTTTAACTCCATTAACGATGGTTCCCGCCAGCCGGTGGGTGCGATCGTGAAAGTGTTTGATTTCGTTGGAGTTATTCCATCGTGGGGTCGTCTCCCTGCACCGGCCGGAGCAAACGCGCGCAATTCCTGCGCGCGGCTTTGCCGTGCCTTGCACTGACGACGCTCGGAAATGCCCCCGCGGCCGCCCAGAGCCTCACGCCCGATCTGTTCAATCCCAACCGCGGCGGCTTCGCCTCGCCCGAGACGCTGCCGACCCGCCGCACGGCGGGCGTGCCGCAGGCGCCGTCGGACGCGTTGCCGGCGCTGCCCGATCCCAGTGCCGATCCGCGCAAGGCCCGCGAGAGGCCGGCGGCCTCCCGCATCGGCCAGGTCCCGACCTATGGCCTTCCCGCCGCCGCCGGCGCGAGCGGCTCCGGCTACGACTCGCTCAACCGCAAGCGACAGCAATCCAAGCTCTATCCCGGCCAGCCGAAGCCGAAGCGCGCGGCCGGTCCCGGCTCGCCGGTGCCGTCCACAGCGCCGCCGCCGTCCACGCTCGGCCTGCCGAAGATTGCACCGCCGCCATCCGCCTCCGCGAACAAGTCACCCGTGCCGGCGGCGATGGCGGGCACCGTGCCCGGCCAGCCGCTGCGCCGCCGCCTCAAGGCGGATGACGATCCGTTCGGCGCCGTCGGCGACTATGCCGGCAGCTTCCTGATCAAGGGCGGGCTGGAGCTCTCCACCGGCTACGACACCAATCCGGCGCGTCTCAACAAGCCGGTCGGTTCGCCGGTCTATGTGGTCGCGCCCGACCTCCTCGTCGTATCCGACTGGGAGCGCCACGCGCTGGTCGCCGACCTGCGCGGCTCGTTCTCGGGCTACACCAACAATATGCCGGTGACCATCAACGGTTCTGCCTCGCCGTCGCCGGTCGAGATCAATCGTCCTGACTTTACCGGCCATGTCGACGGCCGGCTCGACGTCACCCGTGATCTCAAGTTGACCTCGCAGCTGCGCCTGCGCCTCGCCACCGACAATCCCGGCAGCCCGAACGTGCAGACCGGCTTGCAGAAATATCCGGTTTACGCCGCCTATGGCACGACCGTCGGCTTCGACCAGACCTTCAATCGCTTTCAGGTCGCCGCCGGCGCCACCGTCGATCGCACCGCCTACACGGACTCGAAACTTACCGACGGGGCGACCTCCAGCAACGACGACCGTAACTTCAACCAGTATGGCGGCGTCGGGCGCTTCTCTTACGATCTGAAGCCCGGGCTGAAGCCGTTCGTCGAGATCCAGGGCGACACCCGCGTCCACGATCAGGCCGCCGATCGCAACGGCTACTTCCGCGATTCAAACGGCGGCTACGCCAAGGTCGGCTCGTCCTTCGAGTTCTCGCGCATCCTCACCGGCGAGATCTCGGTCGGTTATTCCGCGCGCAACTACACCGATCCGCGCCTCAGCCAGCTCGCAGGGTTTCTCACCTCGGGCTCGCTGATCTGGAATGCGAGCGGGCTCACCACGGTGAAATTCTTCACCGACACGCAGATCGCGGAGACCACGGTCGCCGGCTCCTCCGGCGTCCTGGTGCGGACCTATTCGGCCGAAGTCGACCACGACTTCCGCCGCTGGCTCACCGCAATCGGCAAATTCACCTACGGCACGCTCGACTACCAGGGCCAGAACCGCAACGACAAGACCTACTCGTTCGAGAGCAATCTGATCTACAAGCTCAACCGCAACATCTGGGTCAAGGGCACGCTGCGTCACGACATCCTGGAGTCGAACCAGCCGGGCTCGAGCTCGCAGGGGACCGTGGTGATGGTGGGCGTAAGGCTGCAGAATTAGGAGCGCCTGCTTGCGCGTCTCGTTAGACGAAGCCGGAGGCACCGCCCTTTCCGATTGTCATTCCGGGGCGCGCCATTTGGCGCGAACCCGGAATCCATCGAGCGCCGGCGTATGTGGATAGATGGATTCCGGGCTCGCGCTTCGCGCGCCCCGGAATGACTGGGATTACCGCGGCAGATCCGTCTTCCCCATCAGGAACGTATCGATCGAGCGCGCACACAGCCGGCCTTCGCGGATCGCCCAGACCACCAGCGACTGGCCGCGGCGCATGTCGCCGGCCGAAAACACGTTGGGGCGCGAGGTCTGGTAGTCCAGCGTGTTGGCCTTGACGTTGCCGCGCGGGTCGAGCTCGACCGAGAGCAGCTTCAAAAGGCCCTCGTGCACGGGATGGACGAAGCCCATCGCGAGCAGGACGAGATCGGCGTCGAGCTCGAACTCGGTGCCGGCAATCGGCTTGAACTTGTCGTCGACGTGCACGCAGTGCAGCTTCTTGACCTGGCCGTTCTCGCCGGAAAACTTCTGCGTCAGCACGGCGTATTCGCGCACCGCGCCTTCGGCCTGGCTGGAGGAGGTCCGCATCTTCAGCGGCCAGTTCGGCCAGGTCAGGCCCTTGTTCTCGCGCTCGGGCGGGGCGGGCATGATCTCGAGCTGGGTCACGGAGAGCGCGCCCTGGCGCAGCGAGGTGCCGATGCAATCGGAGCCGGTATCGCCGCCGCCGATGACGACGACGTGCTTGCCGCCGGCCAGGATCTCCTGGACGTCGCCAAGCGGCTCCTCGGAGACGCGGCGGTTCTGCTGCGGCAGGAAATCCATGGCGTAGTGGATGCCGGACAGCTCACGGCCGGGGATCGGCAGGTCGCGCGGGGCTTCCGCACCGCCGGTCAGCGCCACCGCGTCGTACTCGTTGAGCATCTCGCGCGGATCGACATTGCCGTCCGCGCCGACATGGCTGTTGTAATGGAAGGTGACGCCTTCGGCTTCCATCTGGGCGACCCGGCGGTCGATGACGTCCTTCTCCATCTTGAAGTCGGGGATGCCGTAGCGCAGCAGGCCGCCGGCCCTGGCGTACTTCTCGTAGACGTGCACGTCGTGACCGGCGCGCGCGAGCTGCTGCGCGCAGGCCATGCCGGCTGGCCCTGCGCCGATCACGGCGACCTTCTTGCCGGTCTTCTGGGCGGCGATCTCCGGCTTGAGCCAGCCATTGTCCCAGGCGCGGTCGACGATGGCGCATTCGATGGTCTTGATGGTGACCGGGTTGTCGTCGATGTTGAGCGTGCAGGAGGCTTCGCACGGTGCCGGGCAAATTCGCCCCGTGAACTCCGGGAAATTGTTGGTGGAGTGCAGATTGCGCGAGGCCTCTTCCCAATTGCCCTGATAGACGAGGTCGTTCCAGTCGGGGATCTGGTTGTTGACCGGGCAGCCGGGCGTGCCGGGCGCGACCGAGCCGGTGCCGTGGCAATAGGGAATGCCGCAGTTCATGCAGCGCGCGGCCTGGTCGCGCACCTCCTTCTCGGAGAGGGGAACGACGAATTCCTTGTAATGCTTCACGCGCTCGGCGACCGGGGTGTACTTGCGGTCGCGCCGTTCGATTTCGAGAAAACCCGTGATCTTGCCCATTAAACCCGAAGTCCCTGCCGCTTAGTCGTTTGTTCTCTCACTCCTCTTCCTGAGGAGCGGCGCGCTTTTCGCGCCGCGTCTCGAAGGATAGAGGCCCGGATGGTGACCTCATGGTTCGAGACGCGCTGCGCGCTCCTCACCATGAGGGCTTTTTTCTTACGCCCCGATCGCGATTTTCGGCTCGGCGTCCGCGTTGGCGGCCAGTTCGCGCAGCGCGCGCCGGTACTCGACCGGCATCACCTTGCGGAATTTGGGCAGCCATTCCTTCCAATTGGCAAGGATGTCGGCGGCGCGCTTGGAGCCGGTGGCTTTCGCGTGGCGCGAGATCAGGACGTGCAACCGCTCGACGTCGGAGGCGAGCAGGTTCTTGAACACGTCGACCCGGCCGTGCGACTCGAGGTCACCGGCATGGTGATAGGTGCCGGCATTGATCAGCTCTTCGGACAGCACCGGCTCGAGCTCGACCATGCTGAGGTTGCACAGCTTGTCGAAGTCGCCGGTCTCGTCGAGCACATAGGCGATGCCGCCGGACATGCCGGCCGCGAAGTTGCGCCCGGTCTTGCCGAGCACGACCACGATGCCGCCGGTCATGTATTCGCAGCAATGATCGCCCGCGCCCTCGACCACGGCGACCGCGCCCGAATTGCGCACGGCAAAACGCTCGCCGGCGATGCCGCGGAAGTAGCACTCGCCCGCGATCGCGCCGTACATCACGGTGTTACCGACGATGATGCTCTCTTCCGGCACGATTGCAGAGTTCTGCGGCGGCTTGACGATGATCTTGCCGCCCGAGAGGCCCTTGCCGACATAGTCGTTGCCTTCGCCTTCGAGCTCGAAGGTGACGCCGTGGGCGAGCCAGGCGCCGAAGGCCTGGCCGGCGGTGCCCTTGAGGCTGACATGGATGGTGTCGTGCGGCAGGCCGGCATGGCCGTAGATCTTGGCGACGGCACCGGACAGCATCGCGCCCGCGGAGCGGTTGGTGCTGTTGATGTTGGCCTCGATCTTCACCGGCGCGCCGCGGTCGAGCGCAGGCTGGGCCTGCTCGATCAGCGAGCGGTCGAGCACCGCCTCCAGATGATGGTTCTGGCGCTCGGAGTGATAGATCTTCTGGCCCTTCTCTTCCTTCTGCTTGACGAACAGCTTGGAGAAGTCGAGGCCCTTGGCCTTCCAATGCGCCACCAGCTTGGTCTGGTCGAGCAACTGCACCTGGCCGATCATTTCGTTGAAAGTGCGGAAGCCGAGCGAGGCCATGATTTCGCGGACTTCCTCCGCGACGAAGAAGAAGTAGTTGATCACGTGCTCGGGCTGGCCGGTGAAGCGCTTGCGCAGGACGGGGTCCTGGGTGGCGACGCCGACCGGGCAGGTGTTGAGATGGCACTTGCGCATCATGATGCAGCCGGCCGCGATCAAGGGCGCGGTGGCGAAGCCGAACTCGTCGGCCCCCAGCAGCGCGCCGATCACGACGTCACGGCCGGTGCGGAAGCCGCCGTCGACCTGGACCACGATGCGGCTGCGCAGCCGCTCGCGCACCAGGGTCTGATGGGTTTCGGCGAGGCCGATCTCCCAAGGCGAGCCGGCATGCTTGATCGAGGTCAGGGGCGAAGCGCCGGTGCCGCCCTCGAAGCCTGCGATGGTGACATGGTCGGCGCGCGCTTTCGCGACGCCCGCCGCCACCGTGCCGACGCCGATCTCGGAGACCAGCTTGACCGAGACGTCGCCGGTCGGGTTGACGTTCTTGAGGTCGTAGATCAGCTGCGCCAGATCCTCGATCGAGTAGATGTCGTGGTGCGGCGGCGGAGAGATCAGGCCGACGCCCGGCGTCGAGTGCCGGACCTTGGCGATGGTCGCGTCGACCTTGTGGCCGGGCAGCTGGCCGCCTTCGCCGGGCTTGGCACCCTGCGCCATCTTGATCTGCATCATGTCGGAGTTGACGAGATACTCCGTGGTGACGCCGAAGCGGCCCGAGGCCACCTGCTTGATCGCCGAGCGCATGGAATCGCCGTTCGGCATCGGCTTGAAGCGATCGGCTTCCTCGCCGCCTTCGCCGGTGTTCGACTTGCCGCCGATCCGGTTCATGGCGATCGCGAGCGTGGTGTGTGCCTCGCGCGAGATCGAGCCGAAGCTCATCGCACCCGTGGCGAAGCGCTTGACGATGTCCTTGGCCGGCTCGACCTGGTCGAGCGGGATCGGCTTGCGCTTCTCCTCCTCCGCGTTCTTGATCCGGAACAGGCCGCGCAGCGTCAGGAGCCGCTCCGACTGCTCGTTGAGGATCTTGGCGAAGGCGCGGTAGCGCTCCTGTGAATTGCCGCGCGCGGCGTGCTGCAACAGCGACACCGACTCGGCGGTCCAGGCATGGTCCTCGCCGCGGCTGCGATAGGCATATTCGCCGCCGACATCGAGCGCGTTCTTGTAGACCAGTGCCTCGCCGAACGCGTCGGCATGACGCCGCACCGCTTCTTCGGCGATCTCGGCAAGGCCGACGCCCTCGACGCGGGTGTGGGTGCCGGCAAAGAACTTGGCGACGAAGTCGGCCTTGAGGCCGACGGCGTCGAAGATCTGAGCGCCGCAGTAGGACTGGTAGGTCGAGATGCCCATCTTGGACATCACCTTGAGCAAGCCCTTGCCGATCGACTTGATGTAGCGCTTGACGATTTCGTAGTCGTCGAGCGAGCCGGGCAGGCGATCCTTCATCGCGATGATGGTTTCGAACGCGAGGTAAGGATTGATCGCCTCGGCGCCGTAGCCCGCGAGACAGGCGAAGTGATGCACTTCGCGCGGCTCGCCGGATTCGACGACGAGGCCGACCGAGGTGCGCAAACCCGTGCGGATCAGGTGATGATGGACCGAGGCACAAGCCAGCAGCGACGGGATCGGCACCCGGTCGGTGCCGACCATGCGGTCGGACAGGATGATGATGTTGACACCCTCGCGCACCGCGCTCTCGGCGCGCGCGCAGAGCTCGTCCAGCACCTGGTCCATGCCCGCCGCGCCGAGACCGGCGTGGAAGGTCGTGTCCAGCGTGCGCGACTTGAAGTGGGTGTCGGCCACGTCCGAGATCGAGCGGATCTTTTCCAGGTCCGCGTCGGTCAGGATCGGCTGACGCACTTCGAGACGCTTGGTGGTGGCCATGCCCTGCAGGTCGAACAGGTTCGGCCGCGGTCCGATGATGGAGACGAGGCTCATCACCAGCTCCTCGCGGATCGGGTCGATCGGCGGGTTGGTGACCTGCGCGAAGTTCTGCTTGAAGTAGGTGAACAGCGGCTTGGCCTTGTCCGACAGCGCCGAGATCGGCGTGTCGTTACCCATCGAGCCCGCGGCCTCTTCGCCGGTGGCCGCCATCGGCGTCATCAGGATCGCGATGTCTTCCTGGCTGTAGCCGAACGCCTGCTGGCGATCCAGCAGCGACAGATTGGAGCGCACGCCGGTGGTCGGGACCTTCGGCAGCTCTTCCAGCACGATCTGGGTCCGCTCCAGCCACTCCTTGTAGGGATGGCTCCTGGCGAGCTCGGCCTTGATCTCGTCGTCGGGAATGAGGCGACCCTGCTCGAGATCGACCAGCAGCATCTTGCCGGGCTGCAAGCGCCACTTGGTGATGATCTGGTCCTCAGGGATGGTCAGCACGCCCATCTCGGACGCCATCACGATGCGGTCGTCCTTGGTGACGAGGTAGCGCGCGGGCCTGAGGCCGTTGCGGTCGAGCGTGGCGCCGATCTGGCGGCCGTCGGTGAAGGCGATCGCGGCGGGGCCGTCCCACGGCTCCATCAGCGCGGCGTGATATTCGTAGAAGGCGCGGCGCTTCTCGTCCATCAGCGGATTGCCGGCCCACGCCTCCGGAATCATCATCATGACGGCGTGCGGCAGCGAGTAGCCACCCTGGACCAGGAATTCGAGCGCGTTGTCGAAGCAGGCGGTGTCCGACTGGCCTTCATAGGAGATCGGCCAGAGCCGGTTGATGTCCTTGCCGTACAGCTCGGAGCTCACCGAAGCCTGCCGCGCCGCCATCCAGTTGGTGTTGCCGCGCAGCGTGTTGATCTCGCCGTTATGGGCGATCATGCGGTAGGGGTGCGCCAGCGACCAGGCCGGGAAGGTGTTGGTCGAGAAGCGCTGGTGCACGAGCGCGAGCGCACTCTCGAAGTCCTGCTCGTGCAGATCGGGATAGTACTTGCCGAGCTGGTCGGCGAGGAACATGCCCTTGTAGATCACGGTGCGGCAGGACATCGAGCACGGGTAATAGCCCGCAAGCCCGCGGTCGCGGCGCTGGTAGATCGCCTGCGAGATCGACTTGCGCAGGATGTAGAGCCGGCGCTCGAACTCGTCCTCGGTCTTGGCGGTGCCGTTGCGGCCGATGAACACCTGCATGCAGGCGGGCTCGGTCGGCTTTACCGTGACGCCGAGCGAGGAATTGTCGGTCGGCACGTCGCGCCAGCCGAGCAGGATCAGGCCCTCTTCCTTGATCTGGTCGGCGATGATGCTCTTGATGACGTTGCGCCAGGCGGTGTCGCGCGGCATGAACAGCGCGCCGATGGCGTATTCGCCGGGCGCCGGCAGCGCGAAGCCGAGCTCCTTGGCCTTGCGGCTGAAGAAGGCGTGCGGGATCTGCACCAGAATGCCGGCGCCGTCACCGGCGCGCGGGTCGGCGCCGACGGCACCACGATGCTCGAGATTGCAGAGGATGTTCAGCGCGTCCGAGACGATCTCGTGCGACTTCTTGCCCTTGATGTTGGCGATGAAGCCGACGCCGCAGGAGTCCTTCTCGAGGCTCGGATCGTACAGGCCTTCGGCTTTGGGGCGCGAATTGTGCTCCTGAATCGGATCGGTCGTTTTCGAGGCGGCCGTCGCCGACAGCTGTTCTGCCACGATGCTTGCGCGCTCGAATTGCGACCCGTTCATTGTTCCTGTCCTCTCCATGCGGCAAGCTGCCTCACCGCTATCTTCGGCGCACCTTGGGCGTTCCGCGGCACCCGCCTCTGGGTCACCGCTCGTCCTTTGCGAGCCGCATTTTCTTAAATTCAGGCTTAGGCGTTCTTCGTCCCCGAGAACGGCTTTGCCTGGCACCTTCCTGGGTCCCGAGAGCACCAGGATTCGCTGCAATCCCTGTGCCGGGATCGCGAGCAAAATTGAGACAGTCTTCCTGTCCTAACCATCACCTTGCCAAATTTTTGTCTAGCACACAAGCGTGCGGAAGTCCCGATTCCCCTAATGTCAATCAATCGCTTTCCAAAAGTTGCGCAGCCGCGGTTTTGAAGGAAACGCGCCCTGATCCGGCCCTGTGGACGCCGGAATCCCCAATGAAGCTTCGCCTCAGCCCTTCGAACCGAGCGCCACGCCGCAAGAAGCGAAAGAGCGCGAGACATTCGGGGGCCTGACAGGAGCGTATCGACCATGAAGTTTTTCACAGGATGTGTGGCCGCTGCCGCGCTGGTGCTGGCTGCAACCGCGGTTCGGGCCCAAGTTCCGGCCAGCGGTATCGGGGGCGGGGGCTATGTCGCGGTGTCGGATTTCGGCGGACCGTATGTGCCGGGCGAAGCCGCGTCACCCCCGCCGCCACGTTACGGCTACGGTTATGGCTACGAGGAGCGCGGCCCGGCGCCTGCGCTGTTGCCGGCCACCGAGGTCTATGCGGTTCTGCGCGACAACGGCTTCTCGCCGCTCGGCATCCCGCGCCTGCGCGGCAGCGTCTACACGATTGCGGTGATCGACCGCCGCGGCGACGATGGCCGGCTCGTGATCGACGCCCGCGATGGTCGGATCATCCGCTTCGTGCCGGCCACGGACGCCTACGGCATGGCGCCCACCTATGAGGAGCGCGCGGTCGCGCCTTACTACGGGCCGCAAACCGCGCTGCCGCCGCCAACCATGGTCCGCAGCGGCCCGCCGCGCCCGCCAGCCGCGATCCCGCATGTGGCGAGCCGCTCCGTGCCGCTGCCCAAGGCCGCCCCACGACGCGGCGAGGCACCGGTTGCCGCGGCCAAGCCCGCGACGCAGCAGGTTCAAGCGCCGCAGGCTGCCGCACAGCAGACCGCTGCCGTGCAGGCAAAGCCTGTCGAGGCCGCTCCGGCAGGCGCCGCGCCGACCGTCGGCCAAGCCAAGCCTGCCCCGGCGATCCTGCCGACCCAGGACATGCCGGCCGCACAGGGGCTCGATTAGCGCTGCGAGTTTGGCGCGACGGCGTCGGCCTCACCAACGGTGTCATCCCCGCGAACGCGGGGATCCATACCGCGTGATTGATCGGTGGGGATGAGGTGCGAGTACCGAACTGAGAATCTTCGCCAAACTACTCCCTGGGGTTATGGGTCCCGCGTTCGCGGGGACGACATTGGGGAGAGATTGAGTAAAACAAAGAGCGCCTGAAGATCTCGGGCGCTCTTGCATTTTCAGCGATCACCCTAGCTCCGCGGATACCCCGCGGCTTCCAGGATCAGATTCGCCACCTGCTTCGGATGCGACACCAGCGAGAGATGGCCGGCATCGAGTTCGATCGTGGTGGCGTTCATGCGCTTGGCGAGGAAGCGCTCGAGATCGGGGTTGATCGTGTAGTCGTTCTTCGACACAGCGTACCAGCTCGGCTTGCTGCGCCATGCCGCTTCCGTGGTGCGGCCGGCGAAGATCGAGGCCGCGGTCGGCCATTGCACGGCATAGAGTTCCTTGGCCTGCTCAGGCTTCACGCCATTGGCAAAGTACTTCAGGAAGGCGTCTTCCGAGAGCTTGGTGTAACCGTCGCGTTCGACGATGCCGGCGCGCACCGGGCCGGTCGGAAACTGCTTCGACAGCGCGACGAAATCCTCGTTCGCATCGGGCGCCCGGGCGGCGACATAGACGAGCCCGGTCACTTTCGGATCGGTGCCGACCTGGCTGATCACGGTGCCGCCCCAGGAATGCGCGACCAGCACCGTGGGACCATCCTGCTCGGCCAGCGCGCGCTTGGTCGCCTCGACGGAATCGCTGAGCGACGACAGCGGATTCTGCACAGCCGTGACATGCAGGCCTGCGGCCTGGAGGATCGGGATCACCTCCGACCAGCTGGAGCCGTCGGCCCAGGCACCGTGCACCAGCACGACGTTCTTGGCCTTCACCGTCTGCGCATGGGCAAAGCTGATGGGAGCCGCCAGCAGGCTCGCGGCGACGAAAAGGCTGCGCCAAAAAGTCATGATCGTTTTCCGTCTCGTTTGTGTTCGATCTCCAAAGGACGGCGCGCGAGGCGGTGGCGTTACGCTTGGTCACTCACCCGTGACAGGCATTTGATCGGGCGCGTCGTGATTGCGCGATCGATGTACCGGCCGCGACACGCAGCCCGGCCTATGCAGCACCATGTCATCCTAGAATGACGACTCGAACCCGTATTTTCATTTCGACCGAAAACCCGAGCCGTGGACGGAACACGCAAAAAAAACGCCCCGGGGCACCGGGGCGTTTTCGTAACTTGGAAGTGGCGCGCGATTTACGCGGCGGCTTGCGCGGCCGAGTTCTCGATCACCTGCGCCTTCGGAGCGCCGGTGTTGATCGCGATCTGGCGCGGTTTCTTCGCCTCGGGAATCTCACGGACGAGGTCGACGTGAAGCAGCCCGTTCTCGAGCGAGGCGTCCTTCACCTGCACGAAGTCGGCGAGCTGGAAAGCGCGCTCGAAGGCACGCGCGGCGATGCCGCGGTACAGCACTTCGTTCTTACTGTTCTCGTTGGCGACCTTTTCGCCCTTGATCGTCAGCGTGTTTTCCTTCGCGACGATGGAGAGCTCGTCCTTGGCGAAACCCGAAACCGCAACGGTGATGCGGTAGGCGTTCTCGCCGGTGCGCTCGATGTTGTAAGGGGGATAGCCGGGGCTGCTGCCGTCCGAACCGGCCTGGTCGAGCAGGCTGAAGAGGCGGTCGAAGCCGACGGTGGAACGATAGAACGGGGTGAGATCGTAGCTACGCATGGTCAAGTCCTCCATTGAGCGACTGTTGGGTACCCGCCCGCCAATCGGGCCGGGCTTTCATCTGTGTGCAGCCTGATGTTCCGGTTCCGAAACACTGGTAGCGGCCTGCACGAAGGTGATATGGGTGGAACGAGACGGCGTTCAAGAGGGCGGCATTTGCGCCTTTTCGGCGCTTTGGCCCCTTGATTTGCAGCACTTCGCGCCCAAGCACCTCCAATCATGACGCTGGTCTCGATCCCGTCCAACCCCGTCCCCGAAAACGTCGTCAGCGGCACCATCAAGACCCCCGATGGCGTCGAGCTGCGCTTTGCACGCTGGGCCCCGCCGGCGAACCGCAAGGGCACGGTCTGCGTCTTCACCGGGCGCAGCGAGCAGATCGAGAAATATTTCGAGACCGTGCGCGACCTGCGCGACCGCGGCTTTGCGGTGGCGATGATCGATTGGCGCGGGCAGGGGCACTCCTCGCGCCGCCAGCGCGACCCGCGCAAGGGCTATGTGCGCGATTTCGCCGATTTCGAGATCGACGTCGAGGCCTTCGTGCAGCAGGTGGTGCTGCCGGATTGCCCGCCGCCGTTCTTCGCCTTGGCCCATTCCATGGGCGGCACGGTGATGCTGCGGGTGGCGCATGCTGGCAAGCGCTGGTTCGACCGCATGGTGCTGTCGGCACCGATGATCGACCTGCCCGGCCGCACCACCTCGTTTCCGGTGCGGGCGTTGCTGAAGACGATGCGCCTGCTCGGGCAGGGCGGCCGCTATGTCCCCGGCGGCAGCGACCGTCTCACCGGGCTCGATCCCTTCATCAACAATCCCGTGACCAGCGATCCCGTGCGCTATGCACGCAATGCCGCGATCCTGGAGGAGGACCCGACGCTCGGACTGGCGTCGCCGACCGTCGCCTGGGCCGATACCGCCTTCCGCGCGATGCACACGTTCAAGCGCGTGAACTATCCCTCCCAGATTCGCCAGCCGATCCTGATGCTGGCGGCCTCCAACGACACCGTGGTCTCGACCGCGGCGATCGAGGAGTTCGCCTATCATCTGCGTGCCGGATCCCATCTCGTGATCGCCGGCGCCAAGCACGAGATCCTGCAGGAGCAGGATCGCTACCGCTCCCAGTTCTGGGCCGCCTTCGACGCCTTCGTGCCGGGCACGCCGCTGTTCAAGTGAAGGGGGAATGACGACGGGGGGTGTCCTCGTTCTCCGTCATTGCGAGGAGCCCTTGCGACGAAGCAATCTAGACTGCTTCCGGGGCGACAATCTGGATTGCTTCGCTGCGCTCGCAATGACGCGTAAGCTCACAGCGTCTTCAGATACTCGATCAGATCGTAGCGCTCGGCGTCGTCCTTGAATTCGCGGCCGATCACGCCGGGGCGTTTCGGCTCGCCGTCCTTGCGCTCGAAGGAATGGCCGAGCACGCTGTTGCCCTGGACCGGCTTGCCGTCGGATCCCGTCGTAGAGAACTCGGTTTCACCCGTCTTGCACGTCTCATTTGCGGTGACAGCAAAACCGACGGTCTCGGGATCATAGTCGCGGCGGCCCATGCAGAATTTTTGCGGGCGCTCGCTCGCCGGCTTCAACAGCCAATACAGCGAAGGCACCGAGCCATTGTGCAGGTAAGGCGCGGTGGCCCAGATCCCGTTCAGCGGCCGCGCGCGATAGCGCGGATCGGGCGCCGGATTGAGGCAATTCTTGCGGGCCAGATTCCACATCTTTCCCCGCTCTGCCTCCGGGATGTTCTCCTCGTCCATCCATTTGCGGGCGACGAGATCGACCACCGTCATCAGGCCGAGGGCATAGACCATCTCGTTGGGCGACTTGCTCGCGGTCGGGACCTCGCATTGCCACCATGTCTGGAGGTCGGCCGTGTTCACCTTCAGGAAGGCCGGCACATCGACGATTCTGTTGCCGAGCACGAGCGACTGCTCGGGATCCGTGTTGATCTCCTTGAGCGGAATCGTGACGGCGTTCAGCACCTTGCTGTCGCCGCTCGGCTCCCAGTGCTTGGATGACCAGAAGGCGGGGGTGTCGACGGCCGGCAGGTGGCATCCGGAGCACATCTCGGCATAGATGGCGCGGCCGCGTTCGACGCGATCGGGCTTCAGCCGCCATGCGTCGCCGAGGATCTGCGAGGGCCATTTCGGCGCGAGCAGGCCGCCGAACTTCGGACCGGTGGAAGGATCGGGCGCCTTGAACGGATCGGGGCCTCTCAGCATGTCCTCGATCCAGCCGAGCGTCCTGATGTTCACCGAGGAGCGCCAAATCCTCTCCTCCGGATAAGCGTCGGACAGGTTGAGCAGCGCGGTTACGCCGAGCGCTTCGCCGGCGTTGCGGATCAGCGGCTGCTCGATCGAGGCGTCGTATTGGGCGAACTTGAACCAGGGCACGGTCCAGATCGCGGGGTAGCTGACCGGCGCGTCCTGGGCGTGCAGGTTCTTCTCGAATCCCTTGACCCCGCTCAGCGCCAGGTCCTGCGAGAAGACCTGGTTGCCGATGCGGTTGAGGGCGTCGAGGCGGCCAAACCCTTCCTCGGTGTCCTTCTGCTGCCTGCCGTCCCAGGTCTTCTTGCCTTCAATCGTACTTTGCTGGGTTTTCGCCCAGTCGATCAGAAACGTGCCGATTGCGCTGAGCTTCTGCTTGAGCGCGGCGCGGTCGGTCTTGCTGGCATCGGGGCCGAGCACGCGATCGGCAAAGCGCTGGAAGCGGAACGGGACGTACAGCGTATAGGCGATCGACAGGCCGGTGGAGAGCTCCAGCTTCTTCAGGTCGGTCATGGCCGGGCCGCCGTCGAAGCGGACGTCCACGCCCTGGTAGTGGATCTGGCCGGTGTGGCAGGCCGCGCAGGTCAGTCCGATCTTGTCCTCCTCGCGACGGCCGGTCGCGGGATCGACGACGCCGGTCATCCGCGCGAAGCCGACCGGCAGGCCGTCGACGTTCTCGGCCGGCGTCCACCTGGTCGACCAGTCCGGCAACTGCGTCGTCTCGTAGACATTGGCGTAGCCGAAGCGGCGCAATGTCGTCGTGTCGGTCTGGATCGACTGCGGACTCGGGATGAAGCCGAAGCCTTCGAGATAGCTGCTGTCCTTCATCATGCCCGGCTTCGAGAACAGATGCAGGCGCGGCTGCTCCAGCGCCATGAACCACTCATAGGGTACCGGAAAGGTCGCGGTGCCCTGGCTGGCATGATGGAACCAGTGCCGGTCCTTCAGCGACCAGTTTTGCTCGAGCCAGAAGGCGGCCTTCGTTTCCGGGACTGCAGGCAAAGGCGGCGGCAGAAGGTTCACGAGGATGCCCTTTTGCGGCAGCATGGCGCGGACCTGGTTGGGGAATTCGGCGATGGCCACCAGCGCGACGAGCCCAAGGCCGATGACGAACGCCGTCAGCGCGACGGCCCAGCGAAAGCGCAACTGGCAGGCCGACAGCAGCGGCTGCGACAATATCCGCTGATTGATGCGGTCGGGGAATCGGCGCTCGTTGAACAGCGTGCGAACGTCGGCCACGCTGAGATAGCGCTCCTCGTCCGTCTTGCCCTTGCCGATGATCTTCAAAAGGATGGGCCATTCGAATTTCATCAGCAGCGGGTAGTACCAGCGTGCGGCGCTGCCGGCCCGCTTGAGGTTGTCGCGCATGAAGGTCTTGATTTCCGCAGCGTTGAGGCCGGGCTCGCTGCCGCCGGTGTTCGGGTCGGTGTAGGCCCGGCCGAAGCTCGCGAGCCGCGCGATCTCGTCCTCGTTGACCTTGCCGTCGACGCCAAGGATGCGCGAGCCGGCGCCGTGCTTGTCGAGCGGACCGCCACGCAGCGCGTCGAGCTGCGCGCCCGACCAGATGCTCTTCAGGATGTGCTTGAAGCCGTTGGCGATGAGCGCAACGCCGCGGACCTGGATGCGGGCCGAGACTTTCTTCAGCCCGGTCTCGCCGGTCGCATTTGCGATGGTCTGCGACAGCGTGTTCAGCGGGACGGTGCCGCCCTCGACGAAACCTTCACCGACGAGGCCGCGCAGGAACGGGCATGGATTGTTCGGCGAGACCGGGATCGACGGATCGAAGGGAGGCTTCGAGGCGGGGTGATGCATGGCCCAAATCCTGAAAACAGCGAATCGCGAAATGGCGCGCCGATCAAGCGCGGAAAGTCCTAACAAACCGACAGCACAATATACTACTTCAGCGTGTGACGAAGTGTGGCCGATTTCACTGTCGTGTCAATAAGAGCAGGCGCGAGGTCGCCAAGGATCAGAATGAGTGTCCCCGGCGCGCCCGTCAGGACTCGGCGGCGCGTTTGACGTCGCTCTGAACCAGGGTCAGCTTGCCGAGCGGCACGCCGGCCTTCAGCAGGCCCTCGCGATAATGGGCGAGATGTTCGGGTTTCTTCCAATGGAAATTGCGCAGGTGACGGTCGACGTTGAGCGTCGGGTAGTTGCTCATCAGCACGCGGGCGGCTTCGCTCGCCTCGTCGTTTCGTCCCAGTTGCGCCAACGCGGCGGCACGAATCGCCAGCGCCTGCATGTGGTTGGGGTTGATGTAGAGCTGCTCGCGCGCCCATGACAGGGTCGCGTCATATTGGCGCAACAGATAGTGGCTGAAGGCGTTCAGTGCCGCCCATTGGTAGCGCGGGTCGCTGTTGTCGCGCTGCGCGGCCATCGAGAACAGCTCGATCGCCTCGCGGTGCTCGCCGATGACGAAATGGCAGATGCCGAGCACGCCGCGCGCGCCGTTATCGTAGGGGTTCAGCGCGACCGCGCGCCTGGCGGCGTCCATCGCCGCCTCGTAATGGCCCTCCATGGCATGGACCCAGGACAGGATCGAGAACGCGAAGGAGGAGCGCGGATCGAGCCGGACGCTGGTTTCGGCGAGATCCATCGCCTCCGCCCACATCTCCCGCGTGCCCTTGACCCAGCCGAACTGGATGCTCTGGATCTGGATCGTGGCGAGATAGGCGTGCGCGATCGACAGTTTGGGATCGAGGCGGATGGCCTCGCGGAACAGGTCGACGGCGGCGGCCGAGTCTTCCTTGGTCAGCCGGTAGTAGTGCGACAATCCCTTGAGAAAACGGTCCCAGGCGGTCACGTCGGGGGAGAGGCGCGCCGGCGCCGAGGCCTCGGCCCTGACGATCTCGGTGGCGATGGCGGCGGACAGGTTGGTGGTGATCTCGTCCTGCATCGCGAACAGATCGCCGATGTCGCGGTCGTAGCGGCCGGTCCAGAGCTGCTCGCCGGTCTCCGGCGCGATCAGCTCGGCGGTGACGCGGATCTTGGCGCCGGCGCGCCGCACCGAGCCCTGGATCAGATAGGTGGCGTCGATCTCGCGCGCGATCAGGCGCGTGCTGGTGTTCTTGCCCTTGAAAGCGAAGGTCGAGTTGCGGCTCAGCACGCGATAAAAGGATTGCAGCGACAATGCGTGGATCAGATCCTCGGTGAGGCCGTCCGAGAAATATTCGTCCTGGGCGTCGCTGAGATTGGCGAAGGGCAGCACGCCGACGATCGCCGTGCGATACTGCTGCGAGAGGGCGGATGCCTCCCGGAACTCGGGGGCGAGCGCCGGGGCGCCCTCGGGCGTCCAGGTAAAGACCCCGATCGGGTCCTTGATGTTCTTGAAGCGGTGGTTGCCGGCATCGACCAGCGGCACGGTGAGATGCTTGCTCGCCTCGCGGAAGGCCTTGGCCGAGATCGCGAAGCCGCCGGGGCTCGCCACCGATTCCAGGCGGACGGCAATGTTGACATCGTCACCGAACACCTCGTCCTCGTCGGCGATGACGTCGCCCATGTGGATACCGAGGCGGAACTGCATGGCGCGGTCGGCCGGCAGATGGTGGTTGCGCTCCGCCATCAGGGTCTGCATCGCGATCGCGGCCTCCGTGGCGCCGACGATGGAGGGGAATTCCAGCAGGAAGCCGTCGCCGGTGTTCTTCACGACGCGGCCGCCGTGATTGAGGATGATGGGGTGGATCGCGGCACGATGGGCCTTGAAGGCAGCATGGGTACCGGCCTCGTCGCTGCCCATCATGCGCGAATAGCCGGCGACATCGGCGCAGACAATGGCAGCCAGACGTCTTTCCATATTCTCGCAGCTCCAAGGGAGGACAGACCGGCCACGGCGTGGCAGTCGCCTCGAATCCCGCATTTCAAGAACCCTGCCTTTATAGAGCAGATGCAGCCGAGCGATAGTGGGATCCGCATTGCAAATTCGAGGTAAATCCCACGCAATTCCGGCGGTGGACGGAGAGGGACGAACCAACTAAGTGGTGGCGACCGCCCGGACGGCGGCAGGGGAACCACCATTGCTGGGCATTCACGAAATCTGGCTGTTCATCCTGTCGGGAGTGCTGCTCAACGTCACGCCCGGGCCCGATTCCGTCTACGTCATCGGCCGCAGCATGCAGATGGGCTGGCGGGGCGGAGCCGCCGCCGCATTCGGCATCAGTTGCGGCTGTTTTGTCCATGTTGCGGCCGCGGCGATCGGCCTGTCGGCCCTGCTGATGGCCTCGTCGACCGCTTTCTCGATCCTGAAGCTGGTCGGTGCGGCCTATCTCGTCCTGACCGGGCTTCAGATGCTGTGGTCGCGCCCGGTGCTGGCAGCGGCGATCGACGAGCCGGTGCGCAGCACGCTGCGGCGGGTTTTCCTCCAGGGCGTTTTCACCAACGCGCTCAATCCCAAGGTCGCGCTGTTCTTCCTGGCCTTCCTGCCGCAATTCGTCGCAGCCGATGCGCCGCACAAGCCGCTCGCCTTTCTGACGCTCGGCCTGATCTTCATCTTTACGGGAACGCTGTGGTGCCTGGTGCTGGCGGCGTTCGCGGCGAAGGCCGCCCACCGGCTGCGCGAGTCCGAGGGCGCGATCGCCTGGGTCAACCGCGCGCTCGGCGGCCTCTTCGTCTATCTCGGCATCCGCGTCGCCATGCTGGAGAGCCGGTAACTCGTTCGAACGGATGAGATGCGGCCCCGATCGAGGCCGTGCTCGGGAGGTTTCGATGATTCGTGGAAGCTGCCTGTGCGGCGCCGTGCGTTTCGAGATCGACAAGGTGCGTGCGCTGACGCACTGCCATTGCGCCAATTGCCGCAAGCTGGCCGGCGCCGCCTTCGCGACCTACGCCCATGTCGATGCCGACAAGTTTCGCTTCGTCGCGGGTGAGGACGCGACCGTGGCTTACGAATCCTCGCCGGGCAGTTTCCGCCATCGTTGCAAGACCTGCGGTTGCCCGACGCCGGGCAAGGCGAGCTATCTTCCGACAATCAGCGTTCCCGCCGGCCTGCTCGACGACGATCCGCAAGTCAGGCCGCGCCTGCACGTCTTCACCTCCTCGTGCGCGCCATGGTGGACGATTAGGGACGATCTGCCCCAGCACGAAAAATGGGTGCCGGGTTACGAGCCGAAGTCGTAGGTTCAGGCGAGCTCCTTCAGCAGCGCGCTGCCGGCAAGATAAAAACCGAGCAGGATCATCGCGATCAGGAACCAGCGACGGAACGCCTCGGCCGGCATCCGCGCCCGCACCGACTGGCCGATGAACATGCCGGCAAAGGCCATGGCGAGGCCCACGGCGCCCGGCACGGCATTGGTCGGCGTCAACAACCCAACGGCGGTGAGGTTGAAGGCGAGCGCCAGCGTCGCCGTCGTGAAGAACACGCCAAGCGCCTGCACCAGCTCGTCCTTTTCCATGCCGATCGCCTGCATGAACGGCATCGAGGGAATCACCTGGACGCCGGTCGAGGCCGAGATCACGCCGGTGACGACGCCGACCACGCCGCCGACCCATTTCTCGTTCCTGGGCGCGACGTGGAACTTGAATTTGTTCAGGCCGATCACCGCGTAGACGACGAGCAGGACGCCGAGCACGATCGTGCCGTAGCGCGCATGCGGGCCGGTCAGCGCGCCGGCATTGAGCCAGCAGCCGATCACGGTGCCGATCATCAGCGGCCACAGCCGCCGCAGGATATCCCGCAAATACGGGCCGACGAAGGTCTGCCAGATGTTGGTGACGATGGCGGGCACGATCACGATGGCGATGGCGCGGCTCGGCGCCATGCTTACCGCAAGCAGGCCCATGGACACCGTCGGCAGGCCAAGACCGACCACGCCCTTGACGAATCCGGCGATCAGGAAGACGGCGGCGATGAGGATGAGCAGCGGGTCGATCATGCCGGCACATTGACCGAAGCCGCGCCGGCGCACAATCTGGAGGTTACGGAGTAGGCCTTCGTAGGAAGCGAAGGCTGGGAGACCTGCCATGCGCTTCGACCTCATCGACCTCCAGCTCTTCATCGCGGTCGCCGACCAGCGCAGCATCACCCGCGGCGCAGAACGGTCGCATCTGGCCCTGGCCTCGGCCAGCGCGCGCATCAAGGGGCTCGAGGACGCGCTCGGCGTCGCGCTGCTCAAGCGCGGACGGCGGGGCGTCGAATTGACCGCGGCCGGCGAGAGCCTGCTCGATCATGCGCGGCTCGTCATCCACCAGATCGACGCCATGCGCGGCGATCTCGCCGGCTTTACCTCCGGCGTGCGTGCCAGCGTGCACTTCCTCGCCAACACGTCGGGCCTGTCCGAGCATCTGCCCAAGGCGCTGGCCGGCTTCCTGCGCGAGCATCGCGATGTCGCCGTCGACATCGAGGAGCGCGAGAGCACCGACATTGCGGCGGCGATCACCGCGGGCGCGGCCGATCTCGGCTTCGCTGCCGAGCACGCGCTGCCCGACCATATCGAGCGCTTCGTGTTCAGCGAAGATCGCCTGACGCTGGTGACCGCGCGCCGCGGCCCGTTCGCCGGCCGGCGCCAGATCGACTTCCATGAGGCGGGAGCCTGCGACTTCGTCGGCCTGACCAGCGCCACCGCGCTGCAGATGCACATTTCGAAGCATGCGGCCCGGCTCGGCATGCGCCCGCATTTCCGCGCGCGCCTGCGTGATTTCGACGCGATCTGCCAGATGGTTGCCGCCGAGGTCGGCGTTGCCCTGGTGCCGGAATCCGCCGCCCGCCGCTGCGCCAAGCTGATGCCGCTCGCCGTGGTCCGGCTCCGCGACGCCTGGGCCAACCGCCGCCTCGCCATTTGCGCGCGCAGTTTCAAGGCGCTGCCCCGCCCGGCGAAGATGCTGGTGGAGCATTTAAGGGCAGAAGCGGCGTGAGGAAGTCGTGCACGCTGATCTGAGCCTGTGTCCTCGCCGCGCGTCTTGTTGTGAATCTACGCTGCCGCCATGCACACAACTGCGCTCCCTCCCCCCTTGCGGGGAGAGGGGTACCCAGCAAAAGGTGTCACTGATGCGAAGAAGTTTTTCGTTCTCGATGGTGTCCCCGTGTGGACCCCTCTCCCTAACCCTCCCCCGCAAGGGGGGGAGGGAACGCACCTGTTGCGTTGTGAGAGGTCGGTTCTTGCCCTCAAGGGAAGGTTAAAGAGTTACTTCGCCGTCTCCACGCCGGCGTCTTGATCACCTTCGCCCTGGCCGCCGCGATTGTCGATCACGACCGGCTGGCCCGAGAGCTCCGACATGCGCTGGCCGATCACGCGCGCGATGATGTCGTTGGGACCGCCGGCCGGGAACGGCACGATCAGCTTGATCGGTCTTGCGGGTAAATTCTGCGCCGCGCCGCTGACGGCAGCAACAGGAATAAACCAAGGAGAAGCCTGCGTGAGATCGTCATGCAAGCCTCCCGCTCGCGTCTGTCACTGGTTGAGAAGCTTCAGCGCTTCTTCGTGAACCCTGGCGTCGCCGGCCGCGATGATACGGCCGCCGCCCTGGGCCGGCTTGCCTTCCCAGGTGGTGACGACGCCGCCGGCGCCGGTCACGATCGGGATCAGCGCCGCGATATCGTACGGCTTCAGCTCGGTCTCGACCACGAGGTCGACGTGGCCTGCGGCCAGCATGCAATAGGAGTAGCAATCGCCGCCATAGCGCGACAGCCGTGCGCCCTTTTCGATGCGGCCGAAAATGGCGCGATCGCGTTCGTTCATCAGCAGGGGGCTCGTGGTGTAGGTCGTGGCTTCCGCGAGCGAGGCGCAGCGGCGGACCTGGAGCCGGCGCTCGCCGGAGGGGCCCTTGTAATTGGCCGAGCCGTTGTCGCCGGAGAAGCGCTCGCCGATGAAGGGTTGGTGCATCATGCCGAACACCGGCGTGCCCTTGTGCAGCAGCGCGATCAGCGTCCCCCAGATCGGAAAGCCGCCGATGAAGGATTTGGTGCCGTCGATGGGGTCGAGCACCCAGACATAGTCGGCGTCCTCGCGCTCGTTGCCGAATTCCTCGCCGACGATGCCGTGCTGGGGGAAGTTGGCCTTGATCAGCCGGCGCATCACCGCCTCTGCGGCGCGATCGGCTTCGGTGACCGGGTCGAAGTCCTTGGTCTTGCTCTTGTCGTCGATCGACAGCGAGGTGCGGAAGAACGGCAGGATGGTTTCGCCGGAGGCGGTGGCGAGCCGTCCGATGAAGGCGGAGAAGTCGATCACCGTCACAGGCCAAATCCTCAAAAGCGAAAGTTGGATGAAGCTCGCCTCCTGCCTAGCTCAATTCGCCTCCCGCGGGCAGCGCTGTCTTGATTTGCACCCTGGTATTTTGGATGCCGAAACGGACTGCCGCCTCTCAGTCATCTCCTGGCCAAATATCGATCATTGCGTTGAAAACTTAGTTCCGAGGTTGCCTTGTTCGTATGCAAACATCTATCAACCCATTGAATTTCCTTATCAAAGAAACTGAATCTGGGCTTCCATGGAAGCAACTGAGCCATGTGCATTTTGCATGGGAAATGGAGCAAAAGCCCTTGCACTTTGTGCGGCGCGGTCGCATATTGTTGCGGTGCGGTAGCGCTTGGCGTTACCGCTGCCCTCCTTGGGCGTTTCCTCCCTAGACTTGGGCCGCTTGCGTCATTCGCGAGCGGCCCTTTTTTCTTGCCGCCGCGTTTTCGTTTTAGGGCGCGCAAGCTTGCGAAGCGAAAACGCGCTCGCGCTCAGAATATCATTCGAGAAAGAAGCCGGCGCCTATTCCGCCGCCGCCTGGAATGGGCCGAGATCGCCGAACGGAATCGTGGTCGCCAGCACGTCGGCGAGAACGCCGAAATCGGTCGCCACTTGCGCAAAGCGTGGACCGCGCTCGCGCCGCCGCTCGTCCATATAGATTGCGCGGTTGAGCTCGAGCTGCACCGCATGCAGGCCGCTCGCCGGATTGCCGTAATGCTCGGTGATGAAGCCGCCGGCATAGGGCTTGTTGCGGCCGATCGAATAGCCGAGTCCGGTCATGGTCTCCTCGACCCGGTCGGGCAGAAGCGGCGTGCAGCTCGTGCCGTAGCGGTCGCCGATCACGACATCGGGCCGGCGCGGCTCGTCGCGGGACACGCCGACCGACGGCATCGAGTGGCAGTCGACCAGCACCACGGTGCCGAACATCTGGTGCACCTTGTTGATCAGCCGGCGCAGCGCGCGATGGTAAGGCTTGTACAGCGTCTCGATCCGCCCCAGCGCGTCGTCGACCAGGATGCGGTCACGGTAGATCTCCTGGCCGTCGCCGACCACGCGCGGAATGGTACCGAGGCCGCCGGCGACCCGCATCGAGCGGGTGTTTGCGAAGCTCGGCAGGCGGCCGGTGAACATGCGCGGGTCGAGCTCATAGGGCTCGCGATTGACGTCGACATAGGAGCGGGGAAAGTTGACCCTCACGGTCGGAAAGCCGCGCTCGCTCAAGTGGCCGATCAGCTCGTCCATGAAGGAATCTTCGGACCGCCGCAGCGTCAGCAGGTCGATCCTTGACGCCGCCAGGAATTCGTCAGGATAGGTCGAGCCGGAATGGGGCGAGTTGAAGATGACCGGCGCGCGCCATTGTGCGGGCTCGACGATCTCGAAGGCTGGCGACGTCTCGCCGTCAAACCGGGTCATCTTCTCAGGCTTCGTCCCTTCGCGCCGGGATCTGGCAGGGGGCCAGACCGCATTGATTCGGCCGATGGATGCGGCTCTTATGTGTCGTCATTGTCCGGAATCGCAACCATTCTGCCAAGCGAAAAGATGTCTCGGTCCGTTGGAACACGTCTTAACCGTGCGGGCAGGGAAGCGGGGATGCGCCCGCGCGGCTCGATTGATTCAAGCCGCTTTCCGGTTCACAACGGTGCGGCAGCGCAGCCGGCCTAAGGTAAAGATTTTCACCCCAAATTTACCCTCTGTCGGGCTTAGTGACCTCTGCTGATATCCTCTGGGGATGCAACGATTCCTGCCATGCCAAAGATCCTGCTCGCCGAAGACGACAACGACATGCGCCGTTTCCTGGTCAAGGCGCTGGAAAACGCCGGTTTTCAGGTCTCGTCCCACGACAACGGCATGGCCGCCTATCAGCGCCTGCGGGAAGAGCCGTTCGAGATGCTGCTCACCGACATCGTGATGCCGGAGATGGACGGCATCGAGCTCGCCCGCCGGGCCTCGGAACTCGACCCTGACATCAAGATCATGTTCATCACCGGCTTTGCCGCGGTCGCCCTGAACTCGGATTCGGACGCCCCCAAGAATGCCAAAGTGCTGTCCAAGCCCGTGCACCTGCGCGAATTGGTCAGCGAAGTGAACAAGATGCTGGCGGCCTAAATCGGCCCCGTTCCGTCCTTGCGCCGGGTCCCCTGAGCCGTTATAGGGACCCCACCCGACCCAAATGGACTTTTAGGGCACGTAGCTCAGCGGGAGAGCACTACCTTGACATGGTAGGGGTCACAGGTTCGATCCCTGTCGTGCCCACCATCCTTCGCTCGCGAAGCGAGAGAAGGATGCCGCGCCGAAGCCCAAAGGCGAAGGCGGGCTGGCGCCGCGAGCTTCGGCTGGGCAAGCCGCGATCCACTCCTCTCAGCCTGTCCGGCGTAGCTCGCAGAGCGTAGACGGACTGAGGCGTCTTGCTCGGTTTCTCCGGAACGGCGCCCAGCCGAATCGAGCTCCGCGTCATCCGCAGTCTGTCCCCATGCCGCCGTCCCGGATCGCGCTTCCGCCTACGCTCTTCGAGCTCCGGCGGACAAGTCGCTCCATTCGGGCTACGCTCGCTTCAAGAACGGGGCCGCCCATGAGCATATCCGTCATCGAGCAAGCAAAAATCCAGGCACAGGTGTTGGTGCCGCTGGTCAAGGCGCTCCAGGCCGAACTCGGCGAAGCCCGCGCCAACACGCTGGTGCGCAAGGCGCTTGGCGACCTCTATCGCGGCTTCGGCGAGGAATTCTGGAAGGCGAAGAACAAGAGCGACCTTGGCAGGGCCGTGTCCTCGGCCTTCAGGACCTACGCCCGCGACGACGCGCTTGCCTACGACGTCATCGAGCAGACGCATGACGCATTCGCCTTCGACGTGACGCGGTGCGCCTATGCCGAGTTCTACAAGGCTCTCGGCGAACCGGAACTCGGCTTCCTGCTGGTCTGCACGGCCGACTTTGCGACTGCGGAAGGGTTCGGTCCCGACATCAAGCTCACCCGGACGCAGACCATCATGCAGGGCGCGCCTCATTGCGACTTCCGTTACAAGCGCGATGCGGGCGGATCGCGATGAAGGGAATGCGAGCGATGCGGACGACGATCGGTCTCGCGATGGCGATGCTGGCGCTGATTGCGTCGCGCGCCGACGCCGCCGTCGACTGGCAAGCCGAACTCCAGCGCTGCCGGAGCTTGCGCGAAAACGTGGCGCCGCTGCTTCAGGCCGGCGAGGGGATATCCGCCGTCGGCCGATCCGGCAAGTCCGTCCGTCGCTGCATCTGGATCCAGCGGATGGCGGTGCGGAAGAAAATTCCGGGCGCGGAAGCGTGGTAGCCTGACTGCGCCTATGGTCCCGGCGTGACGAACGCCGAGACGATCTTGCCATCGGTCCCAAGCGCGATGTGCCAGTGCGAGGCTGCGCCACCCTGGTGCCAGACCGAGTAAACGTCCTGTCCTTGCGCGCCAACGCCTAGGAATTCGATCGACTTGATCGGGCCCATTTCCGCAAGACCGGGCTGCAGGCGCGGCAATTGCTTGCGGGTCGCCTCGGCCAGATCCGCGCTCATCTCGCCATAATTGGGCTGGCCCGATGCGATGCTTTCGATGAGACGGCGCAACGCGGCCTCGGTCCCGGGATTGGCGGAGCGGGCGCTCATGCGCCTCTCGATCGCGCGCTCGAGCTCTTGCGCCGCGGTCGCGTCGATGCGTTGCATCGCGTGATCGTTGCCGTGCTGGCGCAGGATCACGCCGGTCGGCACCCCATCCGGTCCGAGGATAAACCGTAGCGTGACATCGATCTCCCGTCCGACGAATTCCGTTTCGCCGACCGGGTAATAGGGGACTGAGCTTTGGCCGCTGAGCCGTCCGGAGAGGTGGTCCTGTTCACGCGTCACGGTGAAGACGGCGCCATGGAATTGGTAGGTTCCGCCATAACGATCCAGCATCGCCTGCGGCAACTGAATTTCTTTGGCCTGTGAGCGGAGTTGATCCGCAGCATCGGACTTCGTGCTTTCCTCGTTGCTCCGGCCCGCACCGGCTTGCTCCGCGGAGCGGATTCGAGCGGCCAGGACATTCCAATCGGCCAACCCGAATAGTCTTGCGACGAGCTCGAGACTCTCACTGACCGTAAGGGAGATTGACCGGGCGTTGAGGGTTTCGCGGAGCGTCTGCGCCATGGCTTTGGCGTCGCGGAAATCGCGCATACTCTGTTCCTTTGCAATATGAACGGAGAATGTCAGGGCTTGCGTTACTGACCCGTTCGCGTGAGCAAAGGAAGCGGGCGGCGGTCCGATACACTTCACCATACCCCGAAGGGCGCAAGCGGCAGGCGGTATCTACCCGCCAAAATTCTGCTTGAGAGGCTCGTGCTTGTCAACCGACGTCGTCAACGTCCCGATAACGAAGCTGTGCCCGCGATCATTCCGCTCGATACTTCTTCACCGCCGCCTCGTCCCATGTGATCCCGTTGCCGGGCTGCTCGCTCGGCAACGCAAAGCCGTCCTTGATTTGCAGTCGCGTCGAAAGCACCGCGTCGGCCCAGTCGACATATTCCAGCCAGTGCGCGGTCGGTGTCACGCAGAGCAGGTGCGCGCTGACTTCCGAGAACAGATGCGAGGACATCTCGATGCCGGCGGCATGGGCGAGCGCAGCGGCGCGGAGCCAGCCGGTCACGCCGCCGATGCGCTGGACGTCAGGCATCACGTAGTCGCACGCTTCCGCCGACAGCGCCGCCTGCATCGAAAAGGCGCTGTCAAAATTCTCGCCGATCTGGATCGGCGTATGCAGCGCATCGGCAATGCGGGCGCAGCCGGCATAGTCATCGTGGCGGATCGGCTCCTCGATCCAGGTGAGGCCCTCGTCGTCGAGCATCTCCCCGCGGCGAATGGCCTCGGTCACCGTCAGCGCCTGATTGTAGTCGCACATCAACGTGACCTCGTCGCCGACGGCCTTGCGCACCGCGCGCACGACCGCGAGATCCTCGCGCGCATCGGGCCGGCCGACGCGGATCTTGGCGGCCTGGAAGCCTTCGGCCAGAAGCTTGTGCGCCTCGTCGACGGCGGCGCCCGCCGGCATGATGCCGAGCCCCTTCGAATTATAGGCCTTGACCGGCTTCGGCGCGCCGCCGAGCAGCCGTGCCAGCGGCAGGCCGCGCGTGCGCGCCAGTGCATCCCAGGCCGCCATGTCGATGCCGGATTGCGCCAGGCGTTGCAGGCCGGCGAGGCCCAGCAGCGTGAAGCGCTGGCTCAGCTTGCGTTCGATCTCGAACGGCAGCAGCTCGTCGCCGGTGAGCAGGTCCGACATTTCCGTGACCATCGCCGCCAGCGGCTTCAAGGCCGAAGGCGTGAGCGAGAACAGATAGGAATGGCCCACTGCGCCCTGATCGGTCTCGCAGTCGATCAGCACCAGCGGCGCCTTGGCCACCGCCCCGGTCGCGGTCTGGAGCGGCAGGTTCATCGGCACGATCACGGGACGCGCCTGGAAGCGCTTGATGCGGATGGTCTCGGTCATGGGCCTCTCCCGGCGCGGCGGATGCAGGTCGGCGGTGATCTTAAGCATCCGTGATCAAACGAAAAGGCGCTTGGCCCGACCACCATAAAATGGGGTTGCGCGGACCTGCGTTTTCTGGGTTCTGTGCCGCCGCATGTTCCATCGCGATGCCGGCCGTAGCGACAAAAAGGCACACCACGGAGCCCCAACGTGAAACAAGAGATCTCCGAAGAGCAGCGCAAGAGCGGCATCCTCACCGGGGCCGTGATTGCCTTCCTCCTGCTCGCTTTGCCGCTGGCGGTGTGGCTGGACCTGACCGAGCTCAGCAAGACGGCGTTGCGCCGGCAGGCGCTCGATCTCAATTCGGTGATATCAAGCGTGCGCAGCTATTACGCCTCCAACGTGGTCGGGCGCGTGCTCGCCAACCCCAACGGCAGCACCAAGGTGGTGCACAATTACGAATCCGTCCCCGGTGCGATCCCGATCCCGGCGACATTGTCGCTGGAGCTCGGCCGGGTGATCGGCGCGCAGCAGGAGAACATCACCTATCGCTTCGTCTCGGACTTCCCGTTCCAGAACCGCGCCCCGCATCAGCTCGACAAGTTCGAGAAGGATGCGCTGGAGGCGCTCCGCAAGGATCCAGAGCAGAAGATCGTGGACACCGAGACCTCGCTGTTCAACGACAAGGTCCGTCTCGTTGCCCCAGTTACGATGGGGCCGGCCTGCGTCAGCTGCCACAACAGCCATCCCGAGAGCCCGAAGAAGGACTGGAAGGTCGGCGACGTCAGAGGCATCCAGGAGGTGATCATCGCGCAGCCGATCGCCGCCAACATCTTCTCGTTCAAGTTCCTCTTGGCCTATTTCGTGATCGCCGCAGGGAGCGGGCTGGCGTTCCTGTCGTTGCAGCGCCGCCAGGCGCGCCGCATCAAGAACATGAACAAGGAGCTCGAATCCGCCAACGACTTCCTGGCGTCGCTGTCGATGAAGATCTCGCGCTACATCCCGCCGCAGGTCTACAAGAGCATCTTCTCGGGCCAGAAGGACGTCACCATCCACACCGAGCGCAAGAAGCTCACCATCTTCTTCTCCGACATTCAGAATTTCACCGCGACCGCGGAACGGCTCCAGCCGGAGCAGCTGACCCAGCTCCTCAACGAATATTTCACCGAGATGTCGGCGATCGCCCACGAATATGGCGGCACCATCGACAAGTTCATCGGCGACGCCATGCTGATCTTCTTCGGCGATCCCGAGACCAGGGGCGATCGCGCCGATGCGCAGGCCTGTCTGCAGATGGCCTGGCGCATGCAGCAGCGCCTTGCCGAGCTCAATGCGAAATGGCGGGCGTCCGGCATCGAGCAGCCGTTCCGCTCGCGCATGGGCATCAACTCCGGCTATTGCAATGTCGGCAATTTCGGCAGCTCCGACCGCATGGACTACACCATCATCGGCGCGGAGGCGAACCTCGCCGCGCGCCTGCAGTCGATCGCCGAGCCCGGCGGCATCGTGCTGAGCTACGAGACCTTCGCGCTCGTCAGCGACATCGTTCGCGCCCACGCTCTGCCGGCGATCACGATGAAGGGCATCAGCCGCGAGGTGATTCCCTATTCGGTCGATGCGCTGGCAGACGGAGCAGCCGAGAACAGCGGCGTCATCACCGAGCGCGCGCCGGGGCTCGAGCTCTATCTCGACCCCGCGGTGGTGAAGTCGGGCGATGCCGCGCGGGTGCGCGCACTGCTCGAGAGCGCGCTGGCTTCGCTGAAGCCGGCGTGAGGCGAGGTGCAGCTGTTCTGGCACCCCTCTTCCTAACACTCCCCCGCAAGGGGCTCCGGAGGTGCCTCTAGGCAACAGCCAAATCGCCTCAATATTTGGCTTCATTCTCCGGCTAGTTTGGCCGCGTGGCAGGCGAATTCCCCGCCACGGACCGCGAGTGCACTGCCACATTGTTCCAGCATGTCGAAAACGATTGCCAGTAGCAGTTCGACCGTGATCTTATCGCCCAATCCTCTGAGCGGGCTGTCCCTGAACTTGGATCAGCCGCGGGCCGCTCAACGGGACCGTTTGGTGTTCCAAAGGAGGATGAACAATGAAGCTCTCCATTCCGCTGTCAGCACTGGCTTTCGCTTGTTGCACGGTCGCGAGCATTGAGCCGGCCAGTGCCGTGGTCTACTGCCAATACATCAGCTATCCGGCCGGCTGCATCGCAAGGCCTGGCGTCAGGCTGGTAGCTCGGCCGGTTGCGCGTGCGGTGACCCCTGGGCGACCCATGAATCGCGGTGGTCCCGTTAATCGAGTCGGCCGACGCTGACAGGCCGTCTTCCGTTTGGACTGCAGGTCAGCATTGCGGGCATTCAAAGAGAAGGTCCGTGTGACACAGACGCTGCGTTTGGATTAGTGGACCATAAGGCGCAGGCCCGGCCATGCGCCGGGTTCTGATGATCTAACGGCATAATTGGCCGCGATTGTAGGGGCGCCCATGATGAGCCGTTTGTCATCTTTTTCCGCAACCGTATTTGCCGGGATGTGCGGGGCGTGTGTATTTGTCACCGCG
The DNA here is from genome assembly GCF_003957705.1 of Bradyrhizobium sp. LVM 105. NCBI lineage: Bacteria > Pseudomonadati > Pseudomonadota > Alphaproteobacteria > Hyphomicrobiales > Nitrobacteraceae > Bradyrhizobium > Bradyrhizobium sp. LVM 105. The sequence goes on from NZ_QZMV01000009.1 coordinate 199,092, forward strand.
GTCGGTGCGGAGGATCAATCCACTGACATAGGAACGCTCGACAAGGAGACCGCCGACAAGGCTTTTCCGGCCAAGCCACCTTATTCCCCCTACGCGGGTCGCAATTTTCCGACACGGCCCTATTTCGGCGACACGCACACGCATACGTCTTACTCGATGGACGCGGGCGCGTTCGGTGCCCGGCTCGGCCCCAAGGACGCCTATCGCTTTGCCAAGGGCGAGGAAGTCATCTCTTCCAGCGGACAACGCGCCAAACTTTCGCGGCCGCTGGATTTCATGGTGGTAGCTGACCATTCGGACGGCATGGGCTTCTTCCCGCAACTGATTGGCGGCGATGCAGCCCTGCTGGCAACGCCTCAGGGTCGAAAGTGGTACGACGAGATCAATTCTGGAAAGGGTGCGCAGGCAGCCCTTGATATCATCACCAGCTTCGGCAAGGGGCAAATGCCCAAGGGCTTCCCAACCCCGGGCACGCCAGCTTATCGCAGCGCCTGGCGCGAAACGATTAAGGCGGCGGAAGAAGCCAATGAACCCGGCCGCTTCACCGCTTTCATCGGCTATGAGTGGACCTCGAACGCCGGGGGCAACAATCTCCATCGCAATATTATTTGGCGAGACAATGGAGCAAAGGCCAGCCTCGTTGAGCCCTACACCACCTTGCCGCCGCTCGGCAGTCCGAATCCTCGCGATCTCTGGAAGTGGATGGCGATGGTCGAGGACAAAACCGGTGCGGAAATTCTTGCCCTTGCGCACAACGGCAATCTCAGCAACGGCCGGATGTTTCCGATCATCGAGTCGTTCAACGGCAAGCGGATCGACCGTGAATATGCGGAGAACCGCACTCGCTGGGAGCCGCTCTACGAAGCGACGCAAATGAAAGGCGACGGCGAGACCCATCCGTTCCTTTCGCCCAACGATGAGTTTGCAAACTACGAACGTTGGGACAAGGGCAACCTCGATCTGACCGAAGTGAAAAAGCCCGAGATGCTCGAATTTGAGTATGTCCGTTCTGCGCTCAAAAATGGCCTCAAGATGGAAGCCGAGCTTGGCCTAAATCCCTACAAGTTTGGTCTGGTCGGCAGCACCGATACGCACACGGGGCTAGCCGCGATTGAGGAGGATAATTTTTTCGGCAAGACATCTTCTTCCGAACCAAGCGCCGGTCGAGCGACCCATCCTTTCGTCAAGACCGACAAGGCCGTCATCATGGGCTGGGAAACGACGGCCGCCGGCTATGCCGCGGTATGGGCGGCGGACAATACCCGCGAGGCAATCTTCGACGCCATGAAGCGGCGCGAGACCTATGCCACCACCGGTCCGAGGATGGTCGTCCGCTTCTTCGGCGGATGGGATTTCGAGGCGGCCGACGCCAATAACCGCATGCCGGCCCGCGTCGGCTATACCAAGGGTGTGCCGATGGGCGGGGACCTGACTAGCGCGCCGAACGGAAAATCGCCCTCGTTTCTTGTCGCCGCATTGAAGGATCCGATCGGCGCAAATCTGGATCGCATCCAGGTCATCAAGGGTTGGCTCGGAAAAGACGGCCGGACGCAGGAACGGGTCTACGACGTCGCTGTGTCGGGCGGCCGCACGATCGACGCGGACGGTCGCAGCAAGACGTCTGTCGGGAGCACCGTCGACGTCGCGAGCGCGACCTGGACCAACACGATCGGGGCCGGCGAGATGATCACGGTCTGGAAAGATCCGGATTTCGATCCGGCGTTGCGCGCCTTTTACTATGTGCGCGTCATCGAAATCCCGACGCCGCGCTGGACCGCTTATGATGCGAAATATTTTGGCGTCACCATGCCGGCTGAAGTCAGAATGACGACCACCGAACGGGCCTATACTTCCCCGATCTGGTATACGCCTTGATTGTCCGGCTGCTGCGGGAGCCCTTACTCCAGTTTCTCGCGCTCGGCGCCGCGCTGTTCGCGATCTACGGGCTCGCCGGCAAGCGAGAGGCGGAGGCGCCTGAGAAGATCGTGGTTTCCGCGTCGCAAGTCACCAACCTGGGCGATGCCTTTGTACGAACCTGGCGGCGGCCGCCCAACGAGGAGGAATTGCGCGGCCTGATAGATGATTATATCCGAGACGAGGTCTTCTATCGCGAGGGCAGAGCTGCCGGTCTGGACCGCGACGACGTCATCATTCGCCGCCGGGTGCGGCATAAGATGGAATTTCTCGCGAGCGAGATGTCCGTACCCGAACCCAGTGAGGCGGAGCTTGCGGCATATCTCGCGTCCAATCCGGAGCGGTTCAGAGCCGAGGATCAACTAGCCTTCCATCACGTCTTCCTCAGCGCCACGAGGCGCGCCGATACCATCGACAGCGACAGCAAGCAGCTTGCGGGCATTCTGGCGCGAGCCGACCAAGCCGCAGACGCGACGGCACTCGGGGATGCATTCCTGCTCGGCGAAGAGTTTCGAGACGTGTCGCCGACCAAGCTTACGAGCATATTTGGGGAAAGCTTCGCCAAACAGATATCGGCCATGGAAAAGGGCCGCTGGCAGGGCCCGATTTCCTCCAGCTTCGGGCAGCATTTCGTCTTCATCAGTGAGCGGATGCCAGGAAACTTGCCGCCGCTCGATGCTGTCCGGGCGGCCGTCCACCGCGAGTGGACGAACGCGCGGCGTCTGGAGATCGAACAGAAGCTGTATGCCTCGCTTCGGAGCCGCTACGAAATCGTGGTTGAACAGCCTGGGGCAAGGGCGACAAAGGCCGCCAGCCGATGAACGGCTTCCGCCTGATCCTTGCGGTTGTGGCGATACTCCTGGCGCACCCCGCGCTAGCCGACGAGCTTCGGCCGGGCTATCTCGAGATGCGACAGACCAGTCCCGGCACCTATGATTTGCGCTTCAAGATTCCCGCGCGAGGGGAAGACTTGCGGCTCGCGATCTATGTCAAACTGCCCGAGGGCACGCAAGACACAGGGCTGCCCCGCGCGTCGTTCGGCGACGGAGCTTATGTCGAACGCCGGACCATCCGACGGGATGGAGGACTGGCCGGACAGGCGGTATCGATTAAGGGCCTGTCGGCCACAGCGACGGACGTACTGGTTCGGGTCGAAAGCCTTGAAGGCGCAATCCAGACCGAACGGCTCTCTCCGACCAAGACATCGTTCGTGGTTCAAGCCGTGCCCGGTTCGGGAGAAGTGGCGGCGACTTATCTGCGGCTAGGCGTCGAACACATTCTGTTCGGCTTCGATCACTTGTTGTTCGTACTGGCGCTGGTGATCCTGGTGCGCGACTGGCGCCGCGTCGCCATCACCGTTACGGCCTTCACCATTGCGCACAGCATTACGCTTGCCGCAGCGACGCTGGGTTTCGTGAAGGTGCCGGGGCCGCCCGTGGAAGCCACCATAGCTCTGAGCATCATGCTGGTAGCCGTCGAAATCCTGAATGCACGGCGTGGAGAACCAAGTCTTTCGGCGCGTCTGCCATGGCTGGTCGCCTTCAGCTTTGGGCTCTTACACGGTTTTGGCTTTGCCGGTGCACTGGCCGAGGTGGGACTGCCTCACCATGCCATTCCCATTGCTCTGCTGTTCTTCAACCTCGGCGTCGAGTTTGGACAATTGGCATTCGTAGCCGTGGTCCTTGTGGCGGGCAGCTTGTTGCGCACTGCGGCTACTACTGGTCTCAAACCTGCCTTGATTCGGCAGGCTGCCATTCGGTTCGATATCGTCGCGGCGTACGCGATAGGCGCGGTGGCTGCGTTTTGGCTAATCGAGAGGACATTTGCCTTTTTTTCCATTTGACCCTCGGTCGTCTGCCTCAGACCGCGCGATTGCCCGAACGCAATCGTTGCATAGAAGTCGCTCGGAGCCATCAGCTCGGCATTGCCGGGCAGCACATCCGCATTGAAGGTTTCCTCGCGTCCACGCAGGGCGTTGGCCAGGCTGTTGTCTTCCGCGAGATCGAGCTGGAGGGGGCGGTTGGTCCTGAACCGAGCGGCCTCCTTGAGAGAAGACATGCGTGGTGAAAACGGCTACGCAACCGTCCAGCCGCCATCCATCGAGAGGTTGGCGCCCGTGATCTGAGCGGCGTCGTCGCTGCACAGGAACAGCGCCAGCGAAGCGACCTGTTGGACGGTGACGAACTCCTTGGTAGGCTGCGCGGCGAGCAGGACATCGTTGATGACCTCATCCCTCCGCATGCGACGGGCCGCCATCGTGTTTGGGATCTGCTTTTCCACGAGGGGCGTCCAGACGTAGCCGGGGCTGATGCAATTGCACGTGATCTTCGAACGGGCGAACTCCAACGCTGCCGTCTTGGTCAGGCCAGCGATGCCGTGCTTTGCCGCGACATAGGCCGACTTGAACGGCGAGGCGACGAGCGAATGCGCCGAAGCCGTGGTGATGATGCGGCCCCAGCCGCGCTTCTTCATGCCGGGTACGACCGCGCGGATGGCATGGAAGGCGGCGGACAGGTTGATCGCGATGATCGCATCCCACTTCTCGGCGGGGAAGTCCTCGATCGGCGAAACGTGCTGGATACCCGCATTGTTGACCAGGATGTCTACGGCGCCGAAGATGTCTTCGGTATGCGCGATGAGCCGGGCAATCTCGTGCGGCTTGGTCATGTCCGCAGGCGAATAGATCGCCTTGACGCCGAATTCGCCCTCGATGGCGGCCCGCTCCTTCTCGATCTCGGCGGGCTCGCCCATACCGTTGATCACCACGTTGGCGCCGGCGCCGGCAAAAGCCTGCGCGCAGGCGAGGCCAATGCCGCTGGTCGAGCCGGTGACGACTGCGGTCTTGCCGTTCAGAATTCCCATCTCGTACACTTCCCTTATGGCATGCGAACAATCGGCGCTGTGCCGCTGGTCGCGACGCGGAGTTGAAGTCAGAAGACCAGCGCTCGCTCACCGGCTCGAATCGAGCCGCGCGCCGGCTGTTGCAGATAGTCATGCACCACTGTCCCGAGGCCGAGTGTAAGGTCGGCGCGGATGTGGGTGGCTGAGACGATTTCCAGAACCGGCAGCTCGGCAACTGGCGCCAATGCGTGTGGTGTGAGGGCCAAAGCCGCCGGTCCGGTCCAGGCACCTTTCAGCACGATGTCCTCGAGATGGTACTGAACGAGCTCGCAGATGCGTGGGCCACCGTCGACGTGCGGGATGATCTTGAGCAGGAAGTTCGGTTCGTTAAGTGCAGCCTTGATCTTCGCCAGATCGGCTTCGCGGTGCTTGTATCCCATCGTCCCCGTGGCGACCCGGAGCGGGCCGTAATCCAGCGTGCCGATCAGCGTGTCGATCTCGGTCCGCAGGGTCGGGTGCGCAAGCTTCTTCGGAAAGCCCCAGAGCTCGCGCCCGCCCGCGATGGGACCTTCGTCGTTGAGGAACATGCAGTGCGTGTAGCCGCCCTTGCGTCCGCGGAAGGAGACGGGGATGACCTGTCCGCTTTCCGTATAGTCGCCGAATCCGTTGGAGTCCGGCATGCGGATGAACTCGTATTTGACGAGAGCTTCGCGCTCGTCGATCTCGAGCGGCCCCGGTACCACGGCCCGGAGCTTGGCCGGATCGGTACGATAGGTGATGATCAGGTACTCGCGATCGACGAACCGATACGGCCCGGGCGGATAGGCCGGGCTGGTCAGCGGCATGGCGAAGGCCCGTTGTTTCACATCAGTCTCACGCATTTGCGTTCTCTCCAGGGATGAGGTCGAGGCTACTCGCGGCCGTCATGTTCGAGATCGAAGGTGAAGACCCCGTCGGGACTCGAAGGTCGAGCGAGCACCTCAGGATGGCGCAGCGTGCGCAGAGCGTCGTGGTAGCCCGCGCGCCAATGGTCCTGCATCGAAAGCCGCGAGAACTCGTAGTCCTTGGAGTGTCCCTCGTGATTGCGCGCACGATAGATGAGATGGACGATGTTGTAGACGTTGCGGGAGACCGCCGTGTTGAGTAGCTTCACGTCCTCGTGCTGGCTGAGATCGTCTGGCAGCCGGCCGAGCAGCTCCGTGAGCGCGCGCCGCAGGCGCTGCACTCGCTTGAACTGGTCGGTGCTGGCGCGAGTGCGGCTGGAATACTGGATTTCCTTATGCCGTGTGATCACTTCGGCCATGTTGGCAGGAAGTTGACCGCGCGCGCTCCAGAGGTCGACCTGAAACGCCAGGATGTCCTGCGAGGCATCCGATTCGATCACCCATTGCAGCGGCGTATTGGAGACTAGACCGCCGTCCCAATAGTGCTCGCCTTCGATCTCCACCGCCGGAAAGCCCGGCGGCAGTGCGCCGCTCGCCATGATGTGCTCCGGCCGGATGGTATGGGTCGTGTTGTCGAAGTAGACGAAATTGCCGGTTCGGACGTTGACCGCGCCGGCGCTGAAGCGCGTCAGTCCGCTGTTGAGCCGATCGAAATCGACCAGGCGCTCCAGCGTGGTCTTGAGCGCGCGCGTGTCATAGATGCTTGTCGCATCGCTGGCTCCGCCGGGCTGCAACCAGGGCAGGACGGGACGGGCGGAGAAAAAACCGGTTGCGCCACACGTGGCCGCAATACCGGCGCTCATCTGGTTGATGAGGTTGCGCGTACTGTCGCTCCGCGTCCACTCGATGAAGGGAGTTCCGGACAAGTCCCAAGGCGCCGTCGAGGTGATATGGGTCCAGAAATCGCGCAAGCGGTCGACGCGGGACTCGGGCGGATTGCCGGCGATGATTGCGGCATTGATGGCTCCAATCGAGATGCCGGCGACCCAATCGGGATGAATGCTGGCTTCGGCCAGGGCGTCGTATACGCCCGCCTGGTACGCGCCAAGCGCACCGCCGCCTTGTAACAGTAGCGCGATGCAATCGAAGGGAAGCTGCCGTTGGGCGGATGCGAGTTCTGATCGGGGCTGGAAGTTCATGGCGGGTGCTCTTGAATTGTTGATTGGATGCTCGTGTTAATGGCGGCTCGAGTCTTGCTTTGTGACTTTGGGCGGCTCGAGCGTCACTTCTTTCAAATGGCCCTCGGTGGCGACCAAGATCACGAAGTTGAGTCTGCCTTCCTGTCGGATCAGTCCACCGGCCAGCGCGCTGCCTGCCGCCGCCTTCTCGGCGATTTGCACGGCATCCGACAATTCCTGCTTGATCCATTTCAGGGCAAGGATGTTGGCAAGGTCTTCACGATCGAGTTCCTTCAGCGACGACGTCATCTCCTTGCCCGTGATGCTTCCGGTATTTGCGTCGATGGCGTTCTCCCACACGCGCTCGTTGCGGATCGTGCGAACGCGGTAGACGGGCGGGCCGTCGATCTCGAAGTTGATGTCGGCCGTCTTCGAGCCATCATGCAGACGTTCCGCGATCGCCATCGCCCGGCTGAGCGGGACGCGTGTGGTGCGGAATTCCGATAGGACGCGTTGAATAGCGGCCGCCTCGGCATCGCTTTGCGTGCTCGGGCTTCGGCTCTCGGTGTTCGCCGAATCCTGGACGTCGGCCGTTGCGGCGGTCGCGGCGATCGTGGCGGAACACACGATCAGGGCAAACAAATGCTTCATCGACATTGGACAAATCTCGTTCGGGTTTGTGATTGACCGCCTACCAAAGGCGAGTGAACGCAAGCGCGTCGCCGCAAGCGGCATGGCTTGCCCGGCCGCAGCGGCTCGACCTGCCATGCGGATTCGAGTGGCGCGTGGTTCGCCGTGTCGCGCTTCGTGTCCGAGAGGGCCTCAGCTTCGACGTGGCCACTGCACGAGGCCTTGCCACTGCTTGATCTGCTGCCGATTGCGCGAAGCTGTCGCGCAGCTGAATCTCCGGTGCAGTGTGACTTCTGACATCAACGATCGGCGCGGCCGTAATCGTCTCTTGAACGGCGCCGGACGCAACGAGGCGATCCGGCTGCGAAGCGGCCACAACGACTTCGCTGCCGGCGGGTGTCGGCGGGAGCTGATTTGTATCGATCACGACGCGCTCCGGCACCTTCACGTCGGAATGAATGCGGATCGCAGGCCGCGCAGGATCCGGCTCCGCGAGGCGGTCCGGCAGTTGCGCCGGTAGCACCAGACCGGTCGCCCAAAGCAAGCAGAGCAGGGCGCCTCCGACCGACAGAAAATAGCCGCGCAAGGGTAGGGCGCTGGCGGTTGACAGGCTCGCGTGCATTGACATCAGGGATCGTCGGCTCACGGCACGCGGCTCCCGACAACGGAGTCACTCTGTCTCATCGTCAGAGGCTCCACGGGCGCGAATGCGGGCGCGCGAGCTTGGCGTCGAGATAGCCGCGATCGTCGAGCCATTTGGCTGGACAATGGGCTGGGGCGTTCGGGGCGATCATGAATCCGTCGCGTTGAAGCGCGGCTCGTGTTCCGGTGACACCGGTCCACACGGCCTTTCCGCTGATTGAATCCACTTCGATGGCGTCAAAGACTTCGATGAAGTTCGGCATGTCAGGGGGCGTCCAGTCACGCTGCGTGCGTGAGGCGGAAGGCCTCGTCAGGCGCAATACCCCTGCGCGCGAGCTCGGACTCGATCACGTCGAACGCGCATTCGATCGGCGCGATCCAGACGTTGACCCAGCAGATGATGCAGTTGCGGGCGATCAGCAGGGCCGGCGTCATGCGACCGTCCTCCGGTTCGGCAGAACAGGGGTGGGCTGGCGCGCGGCGAGCGAATGAGCCCACGCGATCATCGCGATCGTGATGCCAAGCAGCAGGCTCAAGGCCACGAGGCACAGGGCGACAACGACGTTCAGCGATGCGGCGGCAAGACCGGGCAACGGATTTTCGCGCATCAACGCGAACAGCAGGGTTGACATTCTTCGCCTCCTTAATAAAATACACCGTATAGTTCATATAAATCACGCGCCAGGGCCGAAGTCAAGACGGGGCGTCACCCGTGAATGCAGATCGAGGCGGCGAGGCAGCGTCGAGCTGAACGAAACAAGCCTGGAACAGAGAAGGGATTTGACATGACAAGATTGATGCCGGCGGTTCTCGCAGCGGCCATGGTTGTGCTTGGTTGCGCAGCAGCTTCTGCCGAGGAGAACCGGGGCACACCGGAGCAGCGGGCAGCTTGCACGTCGGACGCCTTTCGTCTGTGCAGTGCCTACATTCCGGATCCGGCGGGAGTCGAAGGCTGCCTGCGGCTCAGAAAATCGGATCTGACCGATGCATGCAAAGCGGTGTTCGATCGTGCGACCACCGGTTCGGCCAGGACCAGATAACCAAGTGACCTTGCGGCGGGTGTGACCGGGCTCTGTCCTGGTTGATATCCGCGCTGCGACAGGAGACAGGAGCGATCTCGTGAGCGCGATGTACATATCGGCCCTGGCTGCCTTCGGCGGCTCCGCCTTCGGCGCGGTCTCGACCATCGTCAGTGGGTGGTTCGGCCGACGCCGGCGGCTTCGCGAGCGTCATCATGCCCGCTCGTTCTCGAAGCGCGAGCGGCTGTACCGGAGCTTCATCGAGGAGGCGTCACGGCTCTATGCCGACGCCCTGATCAACGACCGGGCGGAAATCCCCCAGCTGGTCGGCTTCTACACGCTGGTCGGACGCATGCGGATCTTGTCGAGCAACGAGGTCGTCCAGGCCGCTGAGCGAACCGGGCACCTGATCATCGAGGCGTATCTCTCGCCCAATCGCACGTTTGTGGACCTGCCCAAATTCATCGAGGAAATGGATCCATTGCGCGATTTCGGCGAAGCCTGCCGCCGCGAGCTCATGAACTTCCCGGCGCGGTGAGAAGCATGCGCGAGGAAATTGGGCACAGGACGGGGAATGCGGACGCCCGTCGCAAGATCGTGCTGGCCGCTCTCCAGCTCTATTGCGAGATCGGCCACAACAAGACCACGGTCTCCGACATCGCGCGGCACTTGTCGATGTCCTCAGCCAACGTCTACCGCTTTTTTTCGTCGAAGCAGGCGATTGAAGAGACAGTCGTAGGAGAGGTGCTCGAGGAAACGGTCAGTGCGGCAACCGAGGCGGCCCGTACCCCCGGGCCGGCATTGCGGCGCTTGGCGACAATCCTGAAAGCGATCGCCGACTGCAATGAAGGCCGATCGGCGAAGCACGGAAGGCTGCAGGATCTGGTGGCCTTGGCCGTCCGCCAAAACTGGACCGTCGTCCGCGCCTACGACGACAGGATCCGAGGGCTTGTGCGGCCGATCATCGGCACCGGGCAGGCAAGCGGTGAGTTGCGGGGCGGTAGTCCGATGGCGCTGACCTGTTGTCTGCTGCAAGCCATGGATGTTCATCTCAATCCGTCGTGGGCTGGGGCGGCGACGCTTCGGCCAAGCTTCGAGAAGATGTCGAGATTTTGTTTGGACGCTCTGGCTTGCAGCCCGTCGTTGCACGCCGGGATGCCATCGCATGTGCGGCTCGAGGCTGCCGGCTAGCGGGGCGCCTCCAACGCGCCACGCGGGGCTTGCCGCAACGCTAATGCGGCCAGCCTGTCTCGCAGGCCGCGAGGAAGAATCCGACGCGTTCGCGCACGAAGCCGGGAAGTTCCTTCTTCAGGTCCTTGGGAGTCTCGCCGACGAGCGACCGAAACAGCATCGGTAGGAGGATCAGGTCGAGAAAGATCTGCGCCGTAGCGCGGCTTCGCTTGGCGCTGAAGGGGCCCTTCGGGGAGCGCGCGAGCCTCTGCGTGGCGTCGTCGAGCAGCTGGGACACCGCGGCCAGGGAACGATCGCGCGCTGCGTCGTGAACATTGCGGCTCAGCTCGGGGAACCGCTGCGATTCCGCGATCGTCGCGCGCACCATGCCCAGCGATTCCTCGACCACCCTTTCGACGATGGCGGTCCCGAGGCTCATCAATTTGTCCTCGATGGAGCGGCCTTCGGGCGAGAAGCCCTCGAAGTCCGTCAAGCCGTCGATGGTGCGGGCCACCACGGCGGCGAACAGCGCCTCCTTGCCGGGGAAGTGGGCGTAAATCGTCGGCTTGCTTGCAGGGGCGAGCTCGGAAATGTCGTCAATGCTGGCGCTACGGTAGCCCTTCTCGAGAAAAAGCTGCTGGGCCGCATCGAGAATGCGTGCCTGTGCATCGCCCGCAAGACCCTTGGGTGGCCTGCCTCGCTTCGTCTTCTTCATTCTTGGACCTCCTCGCGGTCTTTGCATGTCGCTTTCCCACTTGACATGGCCCGCGAAGAAAGGCAAGAAAAAGAAAATATACGGTGTAGTATATTAATTCGCCGGACCTGGTCCCTTTGCGGGACCGGCGAGGGCCCCCGGATGATCAGGCGCAAAGGTGGGGTGTTCGACCCCGCTCGTCCGGACCGACTGAGGAGAATGTCGTGACTGTCTCGATCCCGGATCCTTGTGCATTGCAGGAAGGCGTGCTGCTGCGCGAGCTGCATCACAGAGTGGCCCACGGTGTTGCCTTCGCTATCGACGTCGTGACCGCCACCGCCGTCCGGGTCGAAGGAGCGGAAGCCAAGCGCGCACTCAGCGATGTCGTCGAGCTGCTGCATGGCTATTCCGACGTGCATCGTGCGTTGGCGATGCCGGCGGGCGAAACGCTGATCCATGCCGCAGCCTACATTCGCAAGCTGGGCCTTGGCATGCGCCGGGCGCTCCTGGACCGGATGGATATCCAGTTGGCCTTCGCAACCCAGTCCATCGCGCTCAAGCCGGAGCGCTGCTGGTACCTTTGGCTCATCGTCCATGAACTCGTGATGCACGCGGCAAGGCACGCGTGCTTCGACGCGCGGGCGGGGCAGATCAGGATCAAGCTGACGCGCACCGGTGCACTGGTAAACTGCGTGATCCTGGACAACGGCTCGCGTCCCGCGCGCGAGGCTTCCGACCGCGAATTGCGAACCGCGACGGATATCGCGAGGGCCCTTGGCGGCCGCATCGAGCAGGGCTTCGGCGCTGAATTCACCTCGATTGTCCTCTCCTTCCCGCTGACCGAGCGCGAACGGGGCGCAAACTGGTCAATCGCAACGCGCCAGATGAGGGTTCCGCGGCGCGCGAGAGCCGCCGCCGCTTCGGATGGCGCTGCGCTCCGTCCCCGCCCATCCGCCGATGCGCTTGGCGGGCTGTTGTCGCCCTCCCACCATACGGACGCGTCATGACAGATCAACCTTCCGATCCGATCCACGTCGCTCGAACGCAGCGGGCAGCGAAGGGTCTCGCCGCAGCGACCTTGCTCGTGAGCATTGCGTTGACCGGCTGCGATGATCACGCGGCGCGGACGGCCACACGCGCCACGCTGGTCCGGACCATGATCGTGCAGCCGCGCGACCGCGAATCCTCCGCCACGTTGACGGGGGAGGTTCAGGCGCGCTTCCGTGCCGATCTTGCGTTTCGCGTCAGCGGGCAGGTGGTTGCACGCACGGTGGATGTCGGCGCTCACGTCAACACAGGCGATGTCCTGGCCCGGCTCGATCCGGCCGAGCAACAGGCCGATGTCGATGCTGCGATCGCGACGGTGGCCTCCGCCGAAGCGCGGCTGCGCGTGGCGAGCGCCACTTTCGCCCGGCAGAAGGCGCTGATCGCGAGCGGTTTCACCACCCGCGCCGTCTACGATCAGGCAGAGGAAGGCCTGCGAACGGCGGAGGGCGTGCTGGAAGCCGCCAAGGCGCAGCTGGGCAGCTCGCGCGATGCGCTCAGCCATACCGTGCTGCGCGCTGAAGCCGATGGCGTCATTACCGCGCGCAATCTCGAGGCTGGCCAGGTCGTGCCGGCGGCCCAACCCGTGTTCTCTCTTGCGCAGGATGGGGCGCGGGATGCTGTCTTCGAGGTCTACGAATCCGTCTTCCTTGGCCAGACTGACGCTCGCCACGTGACGCTGGCGCTGGTCTCCGATCCCAGCGTGACCGCGACGGGAGAGGTGAGAGAGATCTCACCGGTGATCGACGCGAAGAGCTCCACGATCCGCGTCAAGGTATCGATCAAGGATCCGCCGGCCGCGATGACGCTGGGCAGTGCCGTCGCCGGGACGGTCAAGGCGAAGACGCAGAACGAGATTGTCTTGCCTTGGAGCGCGCTGACCGCCGCAGGGAGGAAGCCCGCCGTCTGGGCCGTCGACCCGAAAACGCAGACAGCGTCGCTGAAGCCCGTCGCGGTCGGTGCCTATGAGGCCGGTCAGGTCTTGATCAGCGCAGGCCTCGAGCCGGGCGACCGCGTCGTCGTCGACGGCGGCAAGCTTCTAAGCATCGGCCAGCCGGTCACCGAAGAGGGAGATCGCTCATGAAGCGACAGGTCATGATGTTCGCCGGCGTGCTCGCGGCGGCCTCGTTGCTCGCCGGCTGCGACAAGGAGGCGCACGCGCCGGAGCCTGTTCGCCCCGTGCTCTCGATGATTGCCAAGCCGATCAGCGGTGACAGCACAATTGCCGTCGGGGTGGTCGAGCCGCGCTACAAGACCAACCTTGGCTTTCGCGTCCTCGGACGGCTGACTTCGCGCCCGGTCTACGTTGGCGACATCGTCCAGGAAGAGCAGGTCGTTGGCGCGATCGATCCAATCGCACTCGATCTCGCCGTTCGCGCAGCGCGGGCGCAATTGGCAAAGGCCGAGGCGCAGCTTGCGACGGCCAGGGCCTCGGAGGATCGGCAACGCACGCTCATCACCAGCGATGCGACCACCAGGCAGACACTGGACAATGCCGAGCAGGCGCGCGCCGGAGCCGAAGCGGGCGTCGCACAGGAGCAGGCGAGCCTGACCAAGGCGATTGAGCAGCTTGGCTATGCCAAGATCAAGGCTGATTTCGGGGGCGTCGTCACGGCCGTCGGGGCGGAAGTCGGCCAGGTGGTCTCGCCCGGACAGACTGTGGTGACGGTCGCGCGGCCGGACATTCGGGAGGCTGTCGTCGATATCGGGGAAGACCTCCCTGTCCCCCTCGAAGTCGGTCTCCCGTTCACCGTGAGCCTGCAGCTTCTTCCCGCCGTTCAGGTCGAGGGCAGAATCCGCGAAATCGCGCCGCAAGCCGATGCGGTGACGCGGCTGCGGCGCGTCCGGATCGCGCTCGACAACCCGCCCGAAAGCTTCCGCCTCGGCGCGACCGTCACGGCGAAGCTCGGCAAGGACCAGAGCGAGGCCTTGCGCCTGCCCGCATCAGCGGTGCTCGCCAGGGACGGCGCCGATTTCGTCTGGGTGGTCGATCAGTCCGCCGGCACCGTCGCGCTGCAGAAAATCGAGGGCGTCACCGAACAAGGGGGCATCCGCGTCACCAGCGGGCTTGCCGCGGGCGCCCGTGTCGTCACCGCCGGAATTCACAGCCTCAGGCCTGGACAGCACGTCCGCATCGAACAGGATCAAGATCAATGAAGTCGTTCAACCTATCCGACTGGGCGCTCGGCCATCGCTCGCTCGTCTGGTATTTCATGATTGCCTTCATGGCGGCCGGCCTGTTTGCTTATCTCCAGCTCGGACGCCAGGAGGACCCTGACTTCACCATCAAGACCATGGTGATCCAGGCGCAGTGGCCCGGAGCCTCGCCTGAGGAGATGACGCGTCAGGTCACCGACCGCATCGAGAAGAAGTTGGAGGAACTCGAATCGCTCGACTACACCAAGAGCGTGACGGTCGCGGGCCAGACCGTCATCTTCGTCTATTTGCGCGATTCGACCAAGGCGGCCGCCGTCAAGCCGACCTGGGTGCGCGTTCGCAACATGATCGCGGACATAAAGGGCGACTTCCCGCAAGGCGTGATCGGCCCCGGTTTCAACGATCGCTTTGGCGACGTTTTCGGCAACGTCTATGCCTTCACCAGCGACGGCTTGAGCCAGCGACAGCTCCGCGATCGGGTCGAGGACGTGCGCGCCAAGGTGCTTACGGTGCCCGACGTCGGTAAGGTCGATATCCTCGGCGCGCAGGACGAGGTCATCTATCTCGAATTCTCCACCCGAAAGGTGGCCGCCCTCGGCCTCGACGTCCACGCCATCATGAATTCTCTGCAGGGCCAGAACGCGGTGGCGCCCTCCGGCGTATTCCAGGAAGGGCCGGAGCGGATCAGCGTCCGTGTGAACGGCCAGTTCGCCTCGGAGGCCAGCCTGAAGGCGGTTAATCTTCGCATCAACGACCGCTTCTTCCCGCTGACCGATGTCGCGACCATCACTCGCGGCTACGTCGATCCGCCGTCAACGCTGTTCAGGTACAACGGTCAACCCGCCATCGCGCTCGCGATCGGCATGAAATCCGGAGCCAATCTGCTTCAGTTCGGCGAGGCGCTGAAGGAGGAGATGACCAAGGTCATTGCCGACCTGCCGATCGGCGTCGGGGTGCACCTCGTCGCCGACCAGCCTGTCGTGGTCGAGCACGCCGTTTCCGGGTTCACCGAAGCGTTGTTCGAGGCCGTCATCATCGTGCTCGGCATCAGCTTCCTGAGTCTGGGCTTGCGTGCCGGGCTCGTGGTCGCCATCGCCATTCCGCTCGTGCTCGCGATCACATTCGTCGTGATGGCCTATTGCGACATTTCGCTGCAGCGAATTTCGCTGGGGGCCCTGATCATCGCGCTCGGCCTCCTGGTCGACGATGCCATGATTGCGGTCGAGATGATGGTGGCGCGGCTCGAGATCGGCGATCCCCTCGAAAAGGCGGCAACCCACGTCTATACGTCGACCGCATTCCCGATGTTGACGGGAACGCTCGTCACCGTGGCCGGCTTCATCCCGATCGGGCTCAACAGCAGCAACGCAGGCGAGTTCACCTTCACCTTGTTCGTGGTGATCGCGGTGTCGTTGATCGTCTCGTGGATCGTCGCCGTATTGTTCACGCCGCTTCTCGGCGTCACCATCTTGCCGGCCAGGATGAAGGGACATCACGAGCAGAAGAGTCGCTCGGCGCAGATGTTCGCGCGCCTGCTCCTGTTCTGCATGCATCACCGCTGGAGCACCATCGCCGTGACGGCCGGCGCCTTCCTGCTCGCCTTGTTCGGCTTGCAGTTCGTGCAACAGCAGTTCTTTCCCTCGTCGGACCGCGCCGAACTCGTGATCGACTGGAACCTGCCCCAGAACGCCTCGATCACCGAGACCAACACGCAGATGGCCCGCTTCGAGCGCGAACAATTGCAGGGCAACGATTCGGTCGAGCACTGGTCCACCTATGTCGGCACCGGCGCGCCCCGCTTCGTGCTGTCGTTCGATCTTCAGACCGCTAACACCTGGTTCGGCCAGCAGGTGATCGTGACCAAGGGCGGCATCCCCGCGCGCGACCGGGTCAAGGCGCAGTTCGAGGATTATTTGAGGAAGACCTTCCCGGGCACCGACACCTACGTCAAGCTGCTTGAGGTCGGCCCTCCCGTCGGCCGTCCGGTGCAATACCGCCTGAGCGGCCCCGACATCGCAGAGCTCCGCAACCTCTCGCAGAAGCTTGCAGGCGTCATCCGCAGCAGCCCCGACCTCGGCAACGTGGTGTTCGATTGGATGGAGCCTGCGCGCGTCGTTAAGGTCGACGTCCTCCAGGATAAGGCGCGCCAACTCGGCGTGACTTCGGAAGACATCGCCACCACGCTGAATTCCGTGCTTCAGGGCTCGGCGGTCACGCAGGTGCGTGACAGCATCTATCTCGTCAATGTCACGGGACGGGCGACCGCGTCGGAGCGCGCTTCGATCGATACGCTGCGCGACCTGCAATTGGCCGGGCTCGGCGGCCAATCAGTGCCGCTCGGAGCCGTTGCCAATCTGCGCTACGAGCTCGAGCAGCCCACCATCTGGCGGCGCGCGCGGATTCCCACCATCACGCTGATGGCCGGCGTCATCAGCGATGCGCAGCCGAAGACGATCGTCGACCAGCTCACGCCGAAGGTGGCCGAGTTCGCCAAGCATTTGCCCGCCGGCTACTCGATCAAGATCGGCGGTTCCGTGGAGGAGAGTGCCAAGAGCCAGGGGCCCATCATTGCGGTCGTGCCGCTGATGCTGTTCGTCATGGCGACGGTGCTAATGGTGCAGTTGCAGAGCTTTTCGCGCCTGTTCCTGGTGTTCGCGGTCGCGCCGCTCGCGTTGATCGGCGTCGTCATGGCGATGCTGCCGAGCGGTGCGCCGCTCGGCTTCGTCGCCATCCTCGGCGTGCTGGCCCTCATCGGCATCCTGGTCCGGAACTCCGTGATCCTGATCGTGCAGATCGAGGATCTGAAAAAGGAGGGCAGGCCGCCCTGGGATGCGGTGCTGGAGGCGACCGAGCACCGCATGCGGCCGATCCTGCTGACGGCCGCCGCCGCAAGCCTCGCGCTCATTCCGATCGCGCGCGAGATCTTCTGGGGTCCGATGGCCTACGCCATGATGGGCGGCATCATCGTCGGCACGCTGCTGACGCTGCTGTTTCTGCCGGCGCTGTACGTGGCGTGGTTCAGGATCCATCCAGAACAGCTGAATGGACCGCCGATGGGTGAATCTCACGCGGCTCGAGCCGAACTGGCCTCCGCGCACGATGCGCCGGAGCTCGCGCTCGAGACGCAAGCCTGAAGGAGACGAGAATGCTTTCATTGAAGCCCCTTGCCGTCACGCTGGGCGTGGCGTTCGCGACGATGCCCGCTGCCGCGTTCGCGCAATTCCCCCCGCCGCCTCCGATGGCGCCTCCTGCGGTTCCCGCCGCCGGCCCGCCTCGACCGGGCCCGGGTCCTGGTCTCGGTGCGCCACCGCCGCGCCTTGGTCCTGCGGCTGTACCACGCGCCGATCCCGCCGCAAGAGGTCTCGGTCGCGTGCCGACGGTCGCAAACTCTGCGCGGGCGGTCTCGGTGAATATCGGGAGGGGCGACTATGCTCACCACAGACTCGGCACCTATGGCGCGCGTGCGGCGTCATACGCCGGTGCGTACGCCGCCGGCGTTTATGCGGGTCATGCCTATGATGATTCGCGCTCCAGCTACTACGCGAGCGGCAACTGCGCTTACGTCTACAGGCGCCACCGCCGGGTGCTGATCTGCGATTAGGTGCGCCGTCGGAATAATAGATCAGACGAGCTGGACAAGACGGCAGAGTTAGCTAATTTGCGACGGTCGGAGAGCTAAGAGCAGGAAATGTTGGGCCTCTTGAAGGGAGGGACCGAAGAGACCTTCGGTATCATCGAGCGCGAACTGCGGTGTGGCTTCTGGAGCTGGGATTTGCGCTCCAATGAAATGCAGTGGTCGAGGGGGTACTATGATCTTCTCGGCATCGAACCCGGAAAGGTACTTCCGTCCTTCTCTTCCATTCTTCAGGTGACGCATCCCGAGGATCGGGGCGCGCAGGCCGAGGTCGATCGGATCGTTCGCAAAGCGTCTACCATCAGACGGAAATTCCGCGTCATCCGACGAGGCGGCAACGTCGCATGGATTTATTGCCAGATCATCGTTTTCGTCGATGACGAGGGCAACTCGGAGAAAGCGTTAGGCGTTTGCACGGACGTCACGGTCCAGGAAGACCAACTCAGCCGGCTTCGGGTTGCCGACGAGCGATATCGGGCCTTGGTGAAGGCCACTGGCGCCGTTGTCTGGGTTGCGAAGTCTGATGGCCGCCTCCACGAGGTCATCAATTGTGAGCACGGCGCAGAAGTTCAGGCCGCTGTGCTGAATTCCGGCTGGCTCCAGCTGATACACCCAGATGACCGCGATGATACCATCAAGGTGCGCGAGGCGGCGAGCCGCGAGAAGCGAGGCTACGATGTCGTACATCGGATCCGGCACGCAGACGGCAGCTTCAAATGGAAGCGCTCGACGGGCCAGCCGGTGCTCGATGGCGCCGGCAACGTCAAGGAATGGCTCGGGATAAGCGTCGATCTCGAGCCCGACACAGCCGGGTCCGCGGGCGACTCGATCACCGGCGCGCAGGTCAGGGCGGCCCGAGGTCTCTTGCGCTGGTCCGTCATGGATCTGGCCCATGCCGCGGGCATCAGTCGCGCAACGATACGGCGGATCGAGGAATTGGATGCGGCTCCAAATCACAACGATCCCGCCCTTTCGTCGATCGAAGCCACACTTTCGAAGGCGGGTGTCGAGTTCTTCTTTCCGAAAACAGGCAAGCCGGGCGTGCGTCCGCGCTAAATTGGCGCGCTGTCATGGACGGTCGAGCCGAATTGGCGCGCGCGACCCGCATATCTCACCTTCAACCAGCAAATTTGGCGCTTTGCTCGCGTGATTCTCGAGCTTCATCGCGCGCAATGGCGCGTGCCACGAAAGCCGAGCACCAATTTTGCCTAACAAAAGGTTAGTCGCTCCGCACTATTGTTCCGACATTACAGTCGGTCTTTCAGGGCGGGAATCATGAGAGACATCTTTCGATACCTCGGAATTGGTACCCGCACTCAGCTGTTGGCTGAATGCACGCCTTCCCTTATCCGCCGGATCGAGCCTGATATCGCGCTCGGGAAATATTCCTCTTTGGACATCGCGGGCGCCCTTTCCAGCTAGTCAGCCTGCGTCGTCGATTAGCGAGGTCGCGCTTACCCAATCGTTTTCAAGGCTTGCAATTTGAGAGGATGTCATCGTGACCACCGAATTAGCTGCGGACTCCACCTCTGATCAGCATCGTCGAGTTAGGATGCGCTTCATGGGTATTACAGCCCGAACCGGCGAGCTGTTGCGGGAATTCTGGACCATCGCCGAGCCGGAGGTTCCGCGAATTCTTGACGGCTTCTACCGGCATCTCACGATCGAGCCGCATTTGGCGAGCCTGGTCGGCAACAACGTTCCTCGGCTGAAAGTGGCGCAGGGCACGCACTGGGCTCGCTTGTTCAACGGCCGGTTCGACGACGAGTACCTGAAGGGCGTTCGTGCCATCGGGATGGTGCACAACAAGATCGGCCTGGAGCCGCGATGGTACATCGGCGGCTACAATTTCGTTCTCAATCAGCTCATAGCGGTGGGCATACGGCAGTATCGCTGGAGGCCATCGCACCTCTGCGAGCTTCTCAGTGCAGTCAATTGCGCTGTGATGTTGGATATGGAGATCGCGATCTCTGTCTACCAGGAGGCAATGCTCGCCGAACGGGAGAAGCGCCAAGAGAAGGTCCGCGCCGCCATTTGTGCCTTCGACGAGCGGATGAAAGCGGTGTTGAATACGGTTGGTGGATCCTCTGCCCAGCTGCAGGATGCCGCGAGTGCGCTGGCGGCGAGCTCTTCGCAATCGACCCAACAATCGGCGACCGTGGCGGCAGCTTCGGAAGAGGCGTCGACCAATGTGCAGGCTGTCGCCGCATCGACCGAGCAACTCACCTCCTCGATCCGGGAAATTGCCCGTCAGGTCTCGGAATCGACGCGGATTGCGGGCATTGCGGTGGACCAGGCCTCGAGGTCCGGCGCCACGGTCCAGAGCCTCGCAAGAGCGGCTCAACGCATCGACGACGTGGTGGAATTGATCAAGTCGATCGCTGGGCAAACCAATCTGCTGGCGTTGAATGCCACGATTGAGGCCGCGAGGGCGGGTGAGGCGGGTCGCGGCTTCGCGGTCGTTGCTGCCGAGGTCAAGGCCTTGGCGGAGCAGACAGCAAAAGCAACCGGTGAAATCGGGGAACAGATCTCGTCGATCCAGAGCGCGACGAAGCAGTCGGTGACGGCAATGCAGGATATCTGCGGTACGATCGAATCCATCAACGAAATCGCCACGATCATAGCAGCCGCCGTGGAGGAGCAGGGTGTCGCGACAGCCGAGATCGCACGTAACGTTCAACAAGCCGCGCGCGGCACGCAGGAGGTTTCGAGCAACATAAGTGGAGTCAGCCAAGGCGCTGCTGAAACGCGGCAGACCGCGGGAAGGCTGCTGAGCGCCTCCGAGGCGCTTTCCGGCCAGGCATCGGCTCTGCGGTCCGAGGTAGACGCTTTCTTTGACGAAATCAAAGCCGCCTAGCGTTGCGTCGCAAAAAGTCATGGGACCGGACAATACAATTCATGCTGCGATGAGCGAAGTTCTGCCTTCGGCCGAGAGCCGGCCGGCGTCACGATCTGCTATCGGCCCTCGCGGCTCTCCGGCCATGGACTGGGAGCGACTGGTTCATGCGGCCATCGAAAGTAGCTCTCATGGCTTGTGCGTTTTCGACGAACGGTCGCGTTTGGTGATCGGCAACGAGCTGCATCGCAGTTTGTACGGCCTGACACATTCGCAGGTTGCCGCCGGGACACACGTGCAGGACCTTCTGGTCAGCCGGTATGCCGGTGCTCACGGAATGTCTGCGGGCGCCCGGATTGCCGAGTACATGGCGGCGATCCAGCTGAGAGCAGAATTCCGAACCAGCTACGCACTTGAAGGTGGGACGGTCATAGAGCTCGACATGCATCCCATGGAGGGAGGTGGCTTTGTCGAAAGGCATCGGGACATCACCCAGCTGCGGCTTGCCGAGCTGCGGGCCGAAGCGGCAAGGCAGGAGCTGATCGAGAAGCAATATGCCATCGATCAAGCGGTCATTGTCGCAGTCACCGATGTGCGCGGTACGATCACTTATGCCAATGACCGGCTCTGCGAGATCAGCGGCTACAACCGCGACGAGCTCATCGGAAGCAATCACCGCATCCTGAAGTCCGGGGTTCATTCGCGTGAGTTCTTCCGCCAGATGTATCGTCAACTCGCGCGCGGCCGGGTCTGGCGCGGAGAGCTTTGCAACAAAGCGAAAGGCGGCAGTTTATATTGGGTCGATACGGTCATTACGCCTCAACTCGGTCCGGAGGGGAAGCCAGTGGCTTACATGGCAATCCGGGTCGACATAACAGCTCGGAAGAACGCCGAAGCGCTGGTGCACTATGCGGCCCGCCACGACGCTTTGACCGGGCTTTTGAACCGGGCCGCCCTGCTCGAGGAGCTATCGAACCGGCTCGCACGAGCAAATGCGAACGAACAAGAGCTGATCGTCTATTTGCTGGATCTCGACGGGTTCAAGTGGGTGAACGATACGCTGGGGCATGCTGCCGGTGACGCCTTGCTCAGGCAGCTGAGCAGGCGCCTCAAGTCGGTTTCGGCCGATGGCGATCTGATCGCCCGTCTGGGAGGCGACGAGTTCGCGATCGTTCAGTTCAACGCTGGAGAAGGGCGCGAACAGGCGGAAAGACTTGCGATCACCCTGCTCGAAATCGTAGCGATACCGTTCTCGATCGCGGCACAGGACGTCTCGGTCGGGGTGAGTATCGGATTGGCGCTCGCACCCCGGCACGGCTCCACGGCTTCCGAACTGCTCTACAAGGCAGATCTCGCCCTCTATCGCGTTAAGGCGGAGGGCCGAAACGGCTATCGGTTCTTCGAAGAAGAGATGCACAGGAACGCGCAAGCCCGCAATCGGCGTGTCGGCGAACTCCGCGAGTCCGTGGCCCGGGGCGATTTCGAATTGCACTATCAGCCGATCTTTGATGCGAAGACGCTGCAGCCGCGGGTGATGGAGGCCTTGGTGCGATGGCGTCATCCCTCTCAGGGCCTGCTTTACCCGGATCGCTTCATTGGACTCGCTGAAGAGACCGGCCTTATGGAGCCCTTAGGCCGGTGGATTCTTCGTCAGGCGTGCGCAGACGCAGCGTCGTGGCCCAAGGGGATCAAGGTCGCCGTCAACCTGTCTCCTGCGCAGTTTCAAGGACCGGCACTGTTCGACGATGTGCTGAGAGCGCTGCTGGAAACAGGTCTGTCGCCCGATCGGCTCGAGTTCGAGGTCACGGAATCCATTCTGCTGCAGGAGAAGGAGGAGAACCTCTTGCTCTTTCGCCACCTCAAGAACATCGGGATATCGATCGCGCTGGACGACTTCGGTGTGGGATATGCATCGCTTGGTTCGGTAGTCTCATTCCCCTTCGACAAGGTGAAGATCGATCGATCCTTCACCAAAGGCTTAGTGACGAACCCGGCGAACAGGACGGTGGTGGCCTCGATCATGACTCTGGCGGCCGGCTTAGGGGTGCAAGTTACTGCAGAGGGCGTCGAGACCGAGGAGCAGCTACATTACCTGAGGGGCCAAGGACTAGATCTCGTCCAAGGCTATTTGCTGGGCAGACCAGCATCGGCTGACCTGAATGAGTGGGTTCGTACCATCCCGGCTGGGGCCCCGCAGGGGAGCCATCATCTGGCTTGCGATGGAAGGCAAGTTGAGCAAGAGCCGGTTTCTCCGCCGCACGCGGCTGCCTCCTGTTAGCGGGGTGGCGTGATCTCTCGCACGGGCAGACCATGTGTGGAGAGACCTTCACCCAACCCCCGTCTCATATCTCGCTGCGCTCAATGTGAGCCGACCCTCCCCCTCCGAGGACCCTCAGCGCAAGGCGCTCATAATGTCGCCGTGCGGCGTCGAGGTCACCATCCTTCTGGACTGGAATATCGAGGAGGATACGGAAGGCGACGACGCAGCAAACAAGCGCGTGCTCTCGACGTTTTACCAGGGGGCAGGCGGCGACCCGCGCGATGTGGTCAAGCGAATCCGTCCCATCGTGGAAACCTTCATGGTGAAGATAGAGCCGGAGCTAGCGAAAATTGGCAGCCTGGGCGACAAGCTGGCGAAAGTGAAGAAGGACGGAATGCCACAGTCCCTGCTCGACAAGTACGACGTTATCGACGACCTGAACACCTTCTCGCGCAAGTACATGCATGGAGAGGGTGAATCCCGATGCCGAACACCTCTCTGTTGATGAGCTGCGTGGCTATGTGAAGAAGACGCTGCGCCTGACCGGCAGCCTGTGAACTCCGGCACGTGCCGCAGCCGGCTGTGCCGCACCGCAATGACGATTTTATTTGAATGTCAGGCGCATATTACCCAGCATAAGGGTACACCGATTCTCGGTGCCAACGGTCAGGAGGACGGGCATGACCCGTGAAAACCTCTCGGCTGTTGCGGATGCAGTATCAATAGCTACGGGCCTCGTGCTTCTGTTCGAAGCGCTCGCGAAGTTGCTATAAGGATAAAATCCGCTCCCCGGCTCTGCCGGTAAGGAAGATTGGGCCGCTTAGAAGCAGCGTCCAAGTCTGGCGGAGGAAACAGTTTCCAAGGAGAAGCCGGGATGCCCTCGCATTCCGGCTTTCGGCTTTATAGGACTACTCGTTCCTCGACCATAACGCCACTCGCTTCATCAAAGCGATAGACCGTCTTATAGGCGCCCTCTATCGCATACATCTCGAAGGCGCGGCCGCCTGGATACTTCTTCCGGCCGACGCTCACGATGGGGACGCCCGCCTTCATCATCTCGGCGATACGCCCGCTAGGGCACTCGATCTTCGTCTCGCGCTGGATATCGGACGTGGTGCAGCCGCGCGGGCGCCGGAGCCGACTACGAACATACAGGTTGGTGTCGAGCGGGCTTGCCACCCTTTGTTGAGGCCTCCATAATTGTCCCATTGAAGCTGGGGTAAATTAAATGATTTCATCACTCGGCAATTTACTTGCTGCAGGTATCAGCGGACTAGGCCTTGCCTTAGCTATTCTGGCCTATCTGCTGCTTCGAGCGGAACAGCGTATCCCTGATCCACGAACGAGGATGATCAATGCCATTTACAGATACATGTACTTTTCGGCTTTCTTAGTTGTTGTTGGCTTGTCGATGGAGTTCGGAAAGCAGTGGGCTGAGTTACAAAAAGCAAAGCCAACGGTTGAGGTTGAGCAACTGGCAAAAGACGCTCCGGACGAGATGTGGTATGACGTACTACGAGCCACGCGTCGGCGCTTATTTGGTGAAGCAATGCCGCGAGAGTTCGTGCGCGGGGGGCCGCGCCCGGACGGCGTCTATCAGGTAGATGTGGTTCTCCAATCTGGCGAATGCCGGGACTACCTCGCGATGGCAAGGCCGCCCGCCCTTATCGATGTTGAAATACAAGGTATGGCCAACGAGGTCGTGAATACTCAGCTTGGAAAGCAAGATCATCTCGTCTTTGGGCGGTTATGCAAGGCCAAGTCGCCAACTCCGTCAGTCTCTGTAAAAATTGTTATGAAGTTTTTGAAGGGCGGCGGGGTTCACGCGCTAGAAACCTATTCGGCACCCGGCGCCTTCTGACACACAAAAGCCGCCCGTACTGGGCGGCTTTTGTGATGCTCAAATCAGTGGAGAACAACACCCTTCAACGCTCTATCAAAGAGGTGGGCCGACATTTATCCTAACTCTTATCCCTGTGAGGAACGTGAAGGGCGAGGATTGGAGCCCTTGAAGTTAGTCTTTGGCGACTGCCTTGACCGCATCAACCAGTGCAGAAATCTCTCTAGACTTAATCGCGTAGCCCAAATTCATCATCAGGCTTATCTCAGCCACCGGCACGGCATTGGTCGGGATATTGCGGATCACTATTTGTCCATCGGCTCTGATTACAGGGCCCGAGTAAAGCACGCCGATAAAGAGCAGCCGGCTTCCAATTTGGAGTGAGCCATCCTTTCCAGGGACGGAGCCGCCGTTATAGATGAAGACCGGAGAGCCCGACGAGCCTGGGAATGCGGCGATGTCGAGTGCAGTTGTCGGCACGCCATCTACTTGGAAGTCGAGAGCCGGATGTGAAGCTGTTATGCCCCGACGCGCGAGCGGGAAATTGTTGACCGCATCCCATAGACCGTTGGGGTAGCCGAACATCAAAACGTCTTCAACGGCGCTCAAGGAGGTCAGCAACTCGGGGCCTGGTATCAGGTCGGCATTTAAGTCCGTGACAAACGGAATGAGATTCTCAGGATTCGGAGGATCGCCGAACGGCACCGCGCATAAGTCGATCTTCGGATTCGGGTGAGGGACCCAAAAGTTCGCAGGTATGTTGACCGTGAGCTTGTGAGTCGGTTTCGGACGCATGCTGCTGCCCTGATGCGGGAAGCCATGAACTATAATCTGCGCATTCGCCACGCCTTCCACCACATGCTTGTTTGTTACCAGCATGCGGCCATGGCCTTTCGGCCCCGGAAAACCAAAGAAAAAACCCGTTCCGGTGCTGACGGAGCCGTTTGCTTTCTGTCCAACGATACGAGCCGTCGCAAACATCAGCTTTTCTGTGATCGATACCGGTTCGAACATCGGGCTCTCTTCTTTCCGTGGATGACAGATGTTGTCCCACCAGGCATCTTGCACAAGTTAAGGGTGTGCTACAATAGAAGGACCTAGCGGGGGCTGGGTACAAAGAAAGCCCACTTGCCCCCGCAGGTGAGCTTTCTTTGTTGCTGGGGGAATTGTCGAACGCGTGTGAACGTCAGCGCGTGCGAGTATCTGCTAGGCGAATTGGATACTCGCCTTTCCCCATCAGCGCGGAAAGCGTTGGAGCCCCATTTTCGGTACAGGGCAGTGCGCAGGGCCGAGCCACACGGATACCTCACGACACCGGGCGCATGAACGTAGGCACTTTGAAAGTTGAATAGCGGGGAGGAACGCTAGCTGCGGGCAGGCACATCCTGATAACCCGGACCTCCCTGCCGCTCAATTTTCAAGTTCGCGCCGCTGTTTTAAAACACCACTCTGGACTAGGACCATTTCCTAGGAGGGGAGGAGCACCAAGGACAACGAACGAAGCTGGGAGATACACCATGCGACGGGAGAGAAGGAAACGGAGTGGAGGGGTGGGGGCGGAGCTTTTAGAAGCGTCGCACAATATTTTCCAGAACGACGTAGACTGATGAGGTTCACATGGCCAAGCCGCCGCGAGTAGCTGATGACCCGCGCTTTCACAGAACGCTTTTTGGTTCGTTGACCGAATTTAACAAGGAGATGCCGCCCGCGGTTATTTACGTCGAGAACAACAACTTCAATTCTGGTTACGACATGCTGGCGTACGACTACAAAATGGCCGTGGACGCCATGATTGAGGAGTACCGAAAAGACGGACTGGGAAATTGGCAAGCGCCTATAGCCTATATGGCCCGTCAAAGTCTGGAACTGGCGCACAAGAGTCTTCTGGAAGAGACGGGACGAATGGGTAATTCGGTTCCGCTCCAAGTGATGTTCTCGCACAGCCTCGAAAACATCTGGAAGCATAGCCGTGATTGGATGCTGGAGCGCGGCTACCCGATCGAGAATGACAAGCGGTTCCCTGCCACGGAATGGCTGACGGCCAACTTCCATGCGGTCGATCCGGCAGGGGACCTGTTTCGCTTTGCTCAATCAACGGTCGCCGCATACAGCAGGCAGAAGACGTACGACCGCGCAGGTGTCTACGTCGGCTCGCTGAGTTCCTATCTCAATGACGCGCACGGCCTCCTAGCACACTGGGGGTCCGTGCTGAACGCGCAGAAGCTGAGGATGGAAGACGCCGACTGGGAGCCGAGCGCGTGGGACCCAAGTGACTACCCAAAAATCAAAGAAATCGAGTGGACGTGGTGATCCGATACGTGTTCACCACTTCCGGCCTCCAAGAACCTTACGCTTGGAGGCCGTGGGAAGCTCGGCTTTCAGCTTGTCGCGCTGGGCGCACAAGCCGTCGATCGTCGCCAGCATGCGCCCAAGCAGCGCCTCGGCAGACGCGGAGGAATCCCCGCCCTCTGCAGCTGAAGGATCTCCTTGCGCTGGCGCCCGACTTGGACGCGCATGCGCTCGATCTCAGCCCTGATGTAGTCGAGGTCTGGCATTGGCGGCTCTGAGTTCGTCAGCGGCCAATAGAACGAAGAACAAAGAGTCAAGAGGATGGATGGCTCGACGGCCCGTATATGGGCGGAGACGGAGGAAGGTTTGAAATCCTGAAATGAATCAAGAAGCCAACGAGAAGGTCGACGGCTTCATCCCACACCCGTTCGCATTCTTCGGCTGTGGCACAGTCGTCAGTCGTAATCCAAACGGCGCAGGTGAAGCCTGCAGCGTCGGTCTTCTTGAAGCGGCACCCCTGAAGCTCCCACCCGAAATGAACGGAATGCTTGGGCAAGAAGTCTCGAACGGGTGCTGCCTGGTTAAAGTGGAAGAACAGCGTGAAATAAAGCCGGGCGTCGGCAACCAATTCCGCATAATTGAAAGAGAACTCAAGGTAGCCGCGCTTCCAGAATTTTCCCTCATACTCATTCAGGGATTTCTCGCATCCGACCGTAAAGAAGTGCGTCTCGGCTGCGTTCAGCGCTATGAGTGCATCTCTTAGTGACGGGCAGTCTTGGACCTCCGCAATCGCCGCGGCGGCGTCTGGGTCGCCTTTGATATCCTTGAAGCCCTGATTGGTCCTACCGTCGTCAAGATCGACAGGATAGGGGACCGCCTTCGAGCGCGGCTCAATCATGAGCGTGAGCTTCAAGCTTTCTGGATTCATCTAAGTATCCGACTCATGCGGTGTCCAAGGCAGCATAGCGGCGTTTCACAGCCGTTACACGCCTCGAGGACGCGCGTGGACGGCATAAACGATAAGACCCCCACGCCGGGGGTCTCCATTCGTCTGTGAGCCGTTTACAGGCCTATTCGGCCTTGCTCTCGAACCGCTGCAGGACGAAGGCGTAGAAGGCGCCTGCGGTCACGAGGATGTTGGCGATAGTCTCCCAATAGCCCACGGCTATCAAGGTGCAGTAAAGCCCGGCCGTCGCTATCGACAGGACGAGCAGGATGCCGAGCGTCTGCCACTGGGACGTGGCCTTCTGCTTGAGCCCCTGGACGATGAGCGAGACGGCTGCTCCGATGAGTAATTCCATGTGAAATTTCGATGATGAGTAATCGGTGGCTTTGCGTCCACCGCCCCCTCTTCGTGCGTCCGCAGGGCTAGTGGGCACGAAGGGGAAGCGCTAGGCGGAAAGTCCGACCAAGTATCTCCAGTATCGCATGCCCGACGTGATGCGCGTCGCGATGGTGGATTGGTCTTTCAGCGAAGGCGCCGGTGAAGCATAGGCTCGGGTCGTAGCTGCCGGTCGCCTCGTTGGCGTCGATCTTCTGAAGGTTGTCGCTGAGGGAGTAGAGGGCCATGTGGGTGTGCAGCCCGGTGGAGAAGCCCGTGTTGTCCGCGATCATCAGGAAGCGCCGCGAACACGGTCTGGAAGACGGTGAAGAGCAGGGGGTCTCCCACCTTGCTCTCGTCGCGTGCCTGGTTGTTGGAGGTTCAGTACCACCGCGCGCGCTAGGCCACCTCACCTTGCCACCCCCTCCGTGAACGCCGTCTCGATCACCTCGCCAAAAGGCTGCCACGACCGTCCGTCGAACTGGACCAGCCGCATCTGCTTGATCGGCAGATAATTGCTCGGCGAGGTATTCATCCTGATGTTGGGCAGCGCGACGGAGGGGTTGTAACCCCTCAACGAGGCCGCCTGACGCATGATGTTCTCGCGTGACAGGTCGTCGCCGCACTGCTTCAGCACCTGCGTCAACGCCTCGGCCGCGGCGTAGCCGTAGACCGCGGCGTTGTTGTTGGTGCTTTCGACCTGATGGTACTTGTCCATGAAGGCGAACCATTCCTTCATGGCGGGATCGTCTTTCCAGGCGGGATCGCTCGGGTCCTTCAGGAACGCCGCCGAGATAACGCCGGCCGAATTCTCCAGGCCCGCGGGCGCCATCGCATTGGCGATCGAGGCGGAGGCATCGTTGACGATGAAGACCGGGCGCCAGTTGAGCGAAGCCGCGAGCTTGATCACCTTGGAGGCCGTCGATGGCACGCCGAGGAAGACGAAGATATCGGCGCCGGCGCGCTTGAGGATCGAGACGTGGCCGTCGAGGTGCTCGTCGCCGATGTCAAAGGCGATGTCGACGAGGACATGGCGGTTCAGGTCGCCCAGTCCCTCCTGGATCCCCTTGTAGAGCATGCGTCCGAACTGGTCGTTCTGCCAGAGCACGACGATTTTCTTCCTGGGGTAATAAGCCTGAATGTAGTTGGCGTAGATGCGCCCCTCCGACCGGATCGACGGCTGCCAGCCCATGGTCCAGGGGAACGCCCTGGCCTGGCTCAGCTCCTCGTCGCCGGAGGCGACGAAGAGCTGCGGGACCTTCTTCTCGTTCAGATACCAGCGCGCGGCGAGATTGCCAGGCGTGCCGAACGATCCGAACATCAGGTGCACGTCGTCCTTCTCGACCAGATTGCGCGTCAGCTCCAGCGCCGTCGACGGATCGGAATTGTCATCGCGCGTGATGAAGCGGATCTTGCGGCCGTTGATGCCGCCGCGCGCGTTGATCATGTCGAAATAGGCAGCTTCCGCCTGACCGATCGCGCCGAATTCAGAAAGCGTCCCCGAATACGGCATGACATTGCCGATGCGGATTTCCTTGTCGCTCGCCGGCTGTTCGGCGCGTTGCTGCGACATCGCCCCCAGCGAGGCGAAAGCGACGATCGAAATGAACAGCACTCTTCCGGTGACGCGCATGCTCGACACCTTTTCGTTGGCCACCAACGAGGTCGGCTCAGTCCGCACCAAGGCCGATTGATGTAGGTCAAGCGTTTGGCGATCGTGTGGCCTGCCGGGGCGCGGGCGAAACGGCAGGCGTGTTGACCGGATTGTCGGGTCCTGCGGACGAGGCCTAGCAAATGGCGTGAGTTGTCGATAGCGGAGCAACGCCGCTGCTACGGCAGCCCCCGCGCCTCCAGCTGGCGCACCAGCAGCAGCGTCGGCTCGGCGAGGCTGTCGCCCGAGCCGTCGAGACCGAGGGCGCTCGCGATGCCGTCGCGGCTGCGCAGCAGCGCGCTGCGCGGGCAATGGCCGGCGCCGCAGAGCGTCTTCTTCAAGGTTTCGCCCTGTGCCACGGTCCCAGCGGAATCGTCGGCGGACCAAGCCAGGACGATCGGAACATCGACATTGAGGATACCCGGGAAAACCGAGCGCTTGTTGTATTGGCTGACATCGCTGCCGAGATAGGCCTTCTCGCTGTCGCTCGCGTCCTTGCCCGCGCGGTAGATGCCGGACACCAGGACAACGGCGGCGACATCGGCGCGGTCGGTCTGAAACTCGGGATGCGCCAGCAGTGTGGCGACATGGAAGGCGCCGGCGCCGTAGCCGACCGCAACGATCGCGCGGGGGTCGCCGTTGAACAGGTCGATATTGCCGTGGACCCAGGACAGCGCCGCCGCGACGTCGGTGGCGCCCATCGGCCAGGTCGCTGACGGCGCCAGTCGATAGTTGACGCGCACGCCGATCATGTCGTTGCGCGCGGCAAAGCACATCGCCTGGTCCTGGATCTGGCGCGACAATTCCGGCGCGGCGTGGTCGCCGGTGAAGGTGTCGCCGGTCACGAACAGCAGCACCGGCCGCGGCGTATCCGCCTTGGTGGCGCTGGCGGCGACATCGAGCACGTTGGCTTCGCTCTCGCCGTAGCGCAGGCCGCGCGAGAAGGTGACCTGCTCGCACAGCCGCGCGGTGCCGCCGGCGGTGGTGTCGGAATCGGTGAGGCCGACCCGGATGAGATCTGAGGGGCCCGTGAGCCTTGGCGGCGCTACGACATGGGCAGACGCCGCCGTCATGGTCAGAAGCAGGAAAAATGTCAGGCAATTCTTCATGGTGATGCCGGCCTTCGGGGCCCATATTGGCCCGCAGATGTGGCCCGTCTTTTCAATTCGCCTCATTAGTCAGCCGGCCTTGAGGCGAATTCGCGGCACCTCCCACCGATTCGCGGCGGCACGGAACGGGCCGCCGGTCCGGCGTGCAGCCGGGTTTGGTACGCAAGTACGGTCCCCCCGGGACGGCTGCGCGTCGCCGCCGGGGGCTCGAGCCGGGATGGCCTTCTACTGTGCATGGGGTTGTTTTCGAAATTTTTCGTTTTGGACGGCCCGTCAGGTCCGCTTCATCGTCCGAAACGTGATGGAGTAACGGCGCGCCTCGACCGGCGGGATGCTGTGCTCCCATTGCGAGCGTGCCTCGTCTTGCATCAGGTAGAGCGAGCGCGGCTGCGCCTCGAGCGTGTGGCGCTGCCATTTGTCGTCGCACCGCCGGCGGAAGCGGAACTTGCAGGCCGAGCCCAGCGACAGTCCGAGGACCTCCTTGAACTGCGGCTTGTCGCGGTGCCAGCCGATGCCGACGCCGATATCGTATTCGGTGCAGAGCACCTGCCGGACGCTGGCCTCCGGCAGTCCCGCCCAGGCCTCGGCCCGGCGCGCGATCGGCAGGAGCCAGTCCGGGATCGGCTCCGCCTCGGCCAACCGCTGCAGCGAATAGTCATAGCGGTAGCCGAAGGACGCCACCCGCCGGTTGCCCTCGAACGCCCCGAACTGGAAGCGCTGGAGTGGCAATGCTGCGATGCGGCCGATCAGATCCTGCTCGAGGGCGGCTTCGATAAAATTGTCGGCATAGCGAAGCCCGGATGGCCCTGCTTCCGGCTCAGTGAACAATCCGAGCTGCGTCATTTCTCGCATATCCGTGACGGAACCTTTTGACGCCCCAAGCGACTTACATATGACGCGGGAGGTAACGCGCGAGAGGCTGTCATGGCACAGAAGCATACCGCCGATCCGGCAGAGATCATGCGGGCGACCGGTCATCCCGAGCTGGAATATGCCGCCGGCTGGACCATCGCGGGCCTGGTCACCATCGGCACCATCGTCGCCGCCTGGGTGTTTGCGATCTAGGCTATTGGAAATTGGAGCTCGAAGGCCGCCCCCTCTTCGGTCGGCTTGAGGCTGATCGAGCCGCCATGGCTCGCCATCACCGCGCGCGCGATCGCAAGCCCCATCCCGGTGCCGCCCTGGTCGCGGCGGGTGGTGAAGAACGCGTCGAAAATCCTGTCGCGGTTCGGCGCCGAGATCGGTTCGCCGTCATTGCTCACCGTCAGACGCAGGGTCGTGCGCTCGAAGGCCGCCTCCAGCCGGATCGCCCTCGCCTTGTGCCGCATCGCGTTGTCGGCAAGATGCGACAGCACGATCAGCGCCTTCTCGCCTGACATGGCGATGGAGCGGTCGAGGCTGCCGCTGGCCTTGATCGAGCTTTCCGGAAACCGGCTCTTGAGATCCGCGATCACCGGCGCGAGCTCGGTGCGCTCGTTCTGCGGCAGGCTCTCGGCGCGGGCGAGTTCGCGCAGCCGCTGCGCCATTGCCTCCAGCCGCTGGGTGTCCGAGAGGATGTTGGCGATGAAGGTGTTCTGCTCGGCCGGCGTCAGGCTGCCTGCCTTGCCCTGCACCGAATCCTGCAGCAGCTCGGCCGCGCCCTTGATCGAGGTCAGCGGCGATTTCAGCTCGTGGGTGAGGTGGGCCGAGAATGTCGCGATATAGTCCGAGCGCCGCGCCAGCTGCTCGGCCATGCCGAGGAAGCTGTGCGAGAGCTGGGCGAACTCGCGCGTGCCGTAATGCCGGAGCGGCTGGAACGCCTCGCGGTCGCCGCGGCCGATTCTGGCAGCGCGGTCGACCAGCTCGCGCATTGGCAGGGTGATGGTTCGCGAGAATACGAGGCCGATCGCGATGGTGCCGAGGATGACGGCGAGGCCGGCCAGCACGAACTTGGCCCGCTCCTGGTAGAGATGATCGAAGATGTTGCTCGGCGTCCGCGTGGTGTAGATCACGCCCGCGACGCGGTTGTTGACGATGACGGGCATAGCCGAGAACACGTGCACGCCGAGGCCGCGGCTGAAGGAATAGATCGGCGGCGGCGGCTTGTCCGGCACGCGGTTGCGCAAAGTGGCGCGGTATTGCCCGTGCAGCGCGTCCGCGACCTCCTCGATATGGGCGAGCGACTGCCCAACCTCCTGCCGCCCGGCGATGACGACGCCCTGCGGATCGAGGATCCGAAAGCCCGCCAGCGTCACCTTCTGCGTCTCGCGGATGATCGGCGTCAGTCTTGCGCCGATCTCGACATAGCCCGGCTGGGCGGGCCGGGGCGCTGGCAGCGCATCCGGTCGACGCCGCAGCAGATCGTTGGCGGTGAGATCGAGCGCGGGCCGGATCGGCGTCACCGGGTCGCCCGGATCGGGCAGCACGTTCGGCGGCACTTCGGCCCCGAGCGTCAGCCCGCTGTCGAGCCGCACTGAGACCTCCTGCGCGTAGATCGTCGCCAGCACGCGGCTCTGCGCAATCAGCTCGGCCTGGGTCTGGCGGATCAGCTGGTTGTCGTAGAGGCGGAAGAAGAACAGGCCGACCAGCGGCAGCACTGCGACGGTGGCCAGCACCGTGAAGATCACGAGGCCGAGCGACGGTCGCCATTTGTCGGGCGCCGCCTTCATGCCTCTTTCTCGCAGCGGCCGAGCTTGAAGCCGACGCCGTGGATGGTCTCGATCACGTTGTCGCAGGTCAGCGCCGCGAGCTTGGCGCGGATGTTACGGATGTGGCTGTCGATGGTGCGGTCGGAGACCTGGATGTTGAGCTGATAAGCCGCGCGCATCAGCTGCTCGCGGTTGAAGACCGAGGTCGGCCGGGTCAGGAACGCACGCAGGATGCCGAACTCGATCGCGGTGAGTTTCAGCGGCGTGCCGGCGAAGGTCGCCACGTGCTGCTCGGGATCGAGAAGCAGGCCGCCTTGGGTCAGCGCGGCGGGGCCAGCCTTGGTCTCGCCGTTGCGCGGGTTGAGCCGGCGCAGGATGACATTGACCCGCGCCACCAGCTCGCGCGGGCTGAACGGCTTCGTCACGTAATCGTCGCCGCCGATCTCGAGGCCGAGGATGCGGTCGATCTCCTCGTCGCGCGCCGACAGGAACAGGATCGGCACGTCGGACGTCCTGCGGATCTCGCGGCAGACGTCGAGGCCGTCGAATTCGGGCATGCCGATGTCGAGCACGATCAGATCGGGCTTGTCGGCGGCCACCCGGCCGAGCGCCTCCTTGCCGTCGCGCGCCTCGATCACGTCCATGCCGGCCTTCTTCAAAGCGACGCGGATGACCTCGCGGATGTGGCCCTCGTCGTCGACGATGAGAATGCGATGCGCCAAGGAACTCTCCGCTCAGCCGGCCGGCCGGGTGCCGGACGGATCCTTCGCCAGCGCGTCCAGCCTGCGCTGAAGCCGCCAGCTCCGAAAGCCCCAGCTCCGCCAGGCCAGATCCTGGCGCTGCTGTTCTACAAGGCGGTCGCGTCGCGACACAAGGCAGCTCTCGCTCGAGCCGGGCCGGAGTGCGATGGCCCTGTCGATGGCGGGCAGTGCCTGTGGTCCGAGCGTCAGGAGATAGTTGATGTCGATTGGCATGCCGTTGCCCGATGCTTCCCGGCTGTGAGTGACATTATAGTCGGCGATGAAGGCATCGAAGTTCACGAGCGAGCAGCCATAAAGCACGGTCGCGAGCGCGATCAGATTGGCGCCGACGAGCCATTTGTTCGACCGCTGGAGGGCGATGCGGGTCACGATCAGGACCAGTCCGAGCGCGACCAGCCCCATCCAGATGAAAGCCGCGACGCGCCAGTAAGTCAGCATGTAGACGCCGACGTAGAGATCGAGACGAAGGATGGAGGAGGCGACGAGAAGCACGTTCTGTCCCACCCAGAGATAGACCAGCGGCCGGATCACCGTCGAGTTCTCGGCCGGTCCGCCCGGGCGCATCGCCACCAGCACGAAGGCCGCGGCGAGCAGGGCGGTTACGATCAGCGGATAGGCCCCACGATGCGCATAGCCTGCATAGGTCAGATTGTCGGGCAGTGCCAAATGGCCCCAGAGATAGATGCCGTCGAGAACGGACTGCGCCGCGAACAGCAGGTTGAACAGGATCAGCGAGCGCAGGATGGTGGAGGGGCCGAGGAATTCGGCGGAGGCAACGGGCGGGAGCGGCGGCGGCACGAGACCGTCGGCCGCAGCGGTGTTGACGATCGGCTTGCGCCGCCAGCGCACGTGAATGAACGGCCAGACCAATGCCAGCATCAGCGCCCAGAACAGGACGCGCGGGATGCTGACATAATGAAGAATGAGCTTCGGATTGAGCAGGGACACCCATTGCTCGATCACCGGATTGGCCGCGGCGAAGAGCGCGACGAAGACCGTGCTGAGCGCCGCCGGCAGCAGCCAGCGGGCGATGCCGCGGGTGAGCGCCGACGCGTCGAACGCCTGGGGCACATCGAGAAAGAGCCGGAAGGGACTGAGCAGGACGAAGTTGCGCAACGCGCGGCCGCGGTCGGCGAGCCCGGTCGCTTCCGCATTGGTCGCGAGCAGCAACGCGATCATCAGCGATGCGACCAGGATCAGGAACGACAGCGTGTTGAGCTCCTCGATCACAGGCACGAGACCGGCGGCGAGAACGGCCGAACCGACCAGAGCGCGGCGCGGATCCATGGCCGCACGATTGAAGCACACCGACACGCCGGCGATCGCGATCGCAAAGAGCGCCAGCGACAGCCCGATCCGCTGCCCGTAGAACAGCCAGTCGGCGAGCGCGGCCAGCACCAGCGCGAGGCCGATCTTGGCCGGGATCGAGGAATGGCCGATCGGCTTGATTTCCTCCGCGATCGTCGAAGCCAGGCTTGTCATGTCCAGAAGACCTTTCGTGATGGTTGGCATGACGAACTCTGGACGGCGCTTGTGCAGAAGGCGGGACCATCGTCTGCACGGCTTCAGGAGTCTTTTGCAGATTTCGTGCAGGCGCGCTCTTGCCTCTCGCGCAACGCCAGTCGCTTTGATAGGTGCGAAGCATTCGCCCTCATCGCATGTGGCACATCATGCAATTCCTCCGTCGTCTCGGTCTCATTCTGCTGTGGCTTGCCGCGCCTGTCGTCGCGTTCGCGGCCCTAAACAAGAACGATCCCTATCTGCTCGTGCTGCGCGGCGCCGGAAACATCGCGCTTGTCGCCGCAAGCATCATGATCGTCGCCGTTCTGCTGCGGTGGGGACGTTGGCGCACCATCGCCGGCAAGCTGCTCGTCATGCTCTGGTGCCTGCCGCCGGTTCTGATGTCCGCGGCGCATCTGAAGTTCGAGTTGCGCAGGCACGACGTTCTCAGCGCCAGCGCTGCCGAGGCGCGCCAGCTCGGGGCTCACTTCATGGTCGGCTATTCCTCCTTCCCGGAGGTCGCGCGCCTTGCCAGGCAGGGATTGATCCGCGGTGTCTATGTCACCCGGCACAACATCCGCGGCGGCACGGTCGAGGCGCTGCGGAGCGAGATCGCCGCGCTCCAGGACATCAGGCGCGCAGCCGGCCTGCCGCCGTTGGTCGTCGCTGCGGACCAGGAGGGCGGTATCGTCGGGCATCTCGCGCCGCCGCTGACGAAAGTGCCGGCCCTGGCGACGCTCGCCGAGCTTGCGCCCGGCGACCAGCAGGCCAAGGCCGAAGGATTCGGCCGCATCCACGGCCGGGAGCTCGCCGGGGTCGGCGTCAATCTCAATCTCGCCCCGGTGCTCGACCTCAAGCCGCCGGCGCGGCGCAACCGGCTCGATTTCCACACGCTGATCGGCCAGCGCGCGATCGCGACCGATCCGGCCGTCGTCAGCACCATCGCGAGCGCCTACGTGCGCGGGCTGGAAGAATCCGGCGTCGGCGCCACGCTCAAGCATTTTCCGGGCATCGGCCGCGTGCGCACCGACACGCATCATTTCAGCGCCAAGCTCGACACGCCGGTCGAGGAGCTGGAGGCATCCGACTGGCTTCCGTTCCGCGACGTGCTGTCGCATTCGCGCAGCGCGCTGATGGTCGGTCACGTCACGCTCACTGCCGTCGATCCTGATCGCGCCGCATCGCATTCGAAATCCGTCGTTCAGGGCATCATCCGCGACAAGTGGAATTACCAGGGGGTGGTGATGACCGACGACCTCGTGATGGGCGCGATCTACCAGAACGACGTCTGCAAGGCCGTGGTCGAGGCGATCAATGCCGGCGTCGATCTGCTGCTGGTGGCCTATGACGGCGCGCAGTTCTACCGCGTCTTCGCCTGTGCCCTGGACGGGGCACGGCGGGGCAAGCTCGACGCGGCCATGCTGCACGCGAGTGAGACGAGGCTGGCGAGGGGCTTTCCGATCGCGCAGGCTCGGGCGGCAGGCGGTGTTCGGGTGGTGGAAAAGAATCAGCCCTTCGCGAACTGGCGATAGTCCGGTTCGCGGTGAAACCAGAATTCGTAGCCGGTGATGGCCTTCTGCATCGCGACATCGTGGATCGGCTGGTTGAGCGGAACGACGGGAACGTCGCGCATGCAGAGCGCGATGAAGTCCTTCACGGACCGGTCGTATTCCGCCGCATCCGCGGTGAACCGCGCCTTGTCGATCAGCGCGTCCATCTCCTTGTTCTGGTAGGAGGAGATGTTGAAGATCGAGTTGTTGCCGTGGAAATTCCAGTAGAAGTAATATTCGGGATAATCCAGCCAGCCGCTGAAGCGGTTGAGGGCGAGCGGCAGCTCCTTCTTGTTCAGCGTCGTGCGCCAGTTCGCGCCCGGGATTTTTTCGATTCCCGCCTTGATGCCGATCTTGGCGAGGCTCTCCTGGATCAGGATCGCCGTGGGTTCGCCGACGGTCGCGGTGCCTGTGTCGAGCGACAAGGTCGTCTCCAGGCCGGAGGCGAAGCCGGCTTCCTTCATCAACGCCTTCGCCTTGTCGAGGTCGGTGACATAAGGAAATGGCTGCGGCCAGACCGGCTTTGAGACGTCGGCCGCGCCGCCATACATCGGAACCGCGCGGCCGAAGAACGCACTGCTCTGGATCTGCTCATACGGCATCGCCCAGGCGATGGCCTGGCGCAGCTTCACATTGTCGAACGGCGGCTTCGCGGTGTTGAGCGCAACATACCAGAGTGCATTCGGGATCGGCACGCCCGACACCTTGACCTTGCCCTCCCGGATGATCTGCTCGAAATCGCGCGGCGCAAAGCCGCTGGAAACGTCGGCATCGCCCCGCTCCAGCATGGCGCGGCGCGTGCCCGCGGAGGGGACGTCGCGCGCGATCACGCGCTTGACCTTCGGCAGCGGGCCACTCTTCCAGTCGTCGAACCGAACCAGCACGGTTTCGCTGCCCGGCTTCCAGCTCTCGATCTTGTAGGCGCCGCCGCCTGCCTCGTTGTTCTTGAGCCAGGCCAGCGCCCACGGGTCTTCCGGCGTCGCGTTCTTCTTGGCGAGTTCGGAATTGATGATGAAGGGCACGACGACGGCGACGTTGAACAGCAGCATCTTGTCCTTGCGGACATAATCGATACGGAAAGTGTGGTCGTCGACCACCACGAACTGCTCCGGCTTCTCCAGCGATCCCGCCGACATCTGGAAGGTCGGAAAGCCGCCGACCTTCACGGCGCGGTCGAACGACCATTTGACGTCCTTGGCGGTCACCGGCGTGCCGTCATGGAATTTCGCATCCTTGCGAAGCTTGAAGGTGCACGACATGCCGTCGGGCGCGACCTCCCAGCTCTCGGCGAGCTCGGGCGCAAGCTTCTCGCGGTCGTACGACAACGTGCCGTCTGGCAGGGTCTTGGAGGCGTAGGTGAGCAGGCGGTCGTAGCAGTTCCAGGACAGGCCGTTCACGGTCTGGTTGGAGCCGACGCCCTGCATGTCCAGCGAGTTCGGCCCGAGCTCCTGCACCACCAGCAGCGTCTCGTTGCGCCCCTGGGCCCAGGCGAGGCGTGGAGCAAAGGCTGCCATACCGGCGACACCGAGGCCGCCGAGCACGACGCAGCGGCGGTTCAAATCGAGGGGTGAAACGCTCAAGGGTGCCTCCTGTCCGGAATGATCCGGCATCGAGAGGCAAGGTGTATGCCACGGGCGGGACTTGCCAAGCCGTCCCGCGAAGAGGCGAGGCGGCTTGGGTCCGGCGACGCGTTGCGCGATCGGCGCTCCTTATTCAGCCTGCTCCACCGCGGCGGGCATCTTCGCGACCGACATCAGCGATCGCGCCACCTGGTTGAGGAGGAGATCGGCATTCTCTTCTTCCGCAAGAGATTTGGAGAGCAGGGCGACGATCGCGCTATGCCGGAGCTGCTGCGCCAGGTTACGTGCCGTGGTGTAGCCGGACATCTCGTAATGCTCGACGCGCTGCGCCGCTGAGATCAGCGCGAGGTCGGCGGCTGCGTCCTCCTTTTCCTGGCCTTCCTTCATGACTTCCTGGCCTTCCTCGATCAGGCCCATCATGCCCTTGCAAGGCTTGGCGCGAGCGGTCTCGCCGAGCAGCTCGAAGCATTCGTTGATGCGCTCGACCTGGTTCTCCGTCTCGGCCAGATGCTGCTCGAACAGTTCGCGCAGCTGGTCGAAGCGCGCGGCCTGCGCCATCTTGGGAAGCGCCTTGGTCAACTGCTTCTCGGCATGGAGGATGTCGCGCAGCTCGTGAAGCAGAAGGTCGGTGAGGCCCGCCTCGTCGACGGGCGACGAGCTCTCCGCGACGATCGACGGGGCCGCGCCGGGGTCAGAAGATTGGAGGGCGGGCGATTCCGTGAACACCCACTCCTCTCCTTCGTTCCAGGGGCCGCGGGTGTCGATTTCGCCGTGGTCGCCGCTACCGGTGGAGTCGTTGAAGAACTGGTTCACGAGGCCGGGCGTCGGCGCAATCCTGCCGACACTGAAGGCAGGCTTCGACAGGCTTTCGAGCGCTCGCGCGAAGGCCTTCATATGCGTGATCTCGCGCGTCATCAGAAACTGCAGCGCGTCCTTGGAGCCAGCGTCGTCGCAGAAATTGATCAGCCGTTCGTAGACAATCTTCGCACGCGCCTCGGCGGCGATGTTGCTGCGAAGATCGACGTCGAGCTCGCCGGTGATCTTGAGATAGTCGGCGGTCCAGGGATTGCCTTGCGAGTTGAACAGGTTGACGCCGCCCCCGCCGGCGATCGCGATCAGCGGATCGGCTTCGGCCGCCTGACGGTCATTCTTCGAGGGCGCAAGGTGCATCCGGGCGAGGCAACCGACGACTTCGAGATGGCTGAGCTCCTCGGTGCCGATGTCCATCAAGAGGTCCTTGCGGTCGGGATCCTCGCAATTCAGTCCCTGAATCGAATATTGCATCGCGGCCGCAAGTTCGCCGTTGGCGCCGCCGAACTGCTCGAGGAGCATATTGCCGAAGCGCGGATCGGGTTCGTCGACGCGCACGGTGAACATCAGCTTCTTGACGTGGTGATACATGAGGGACTCGCGTGCTGGAGAGAAACTACGCGACAACGAGGCCTCCAGCCGTTCGTTCCTAAAGTCTCTCCAAGATTGAGGTCGTTACCCCGGACTTCTGCCAGGGAGTGCGATGGCTTACGGCGTCACCGCGCCGCGCGCGACGGCGCGCGGAGCCGTCAGTTCCTTCCAGTTGGAATTTGCCACATGCACCGGCGAGAAGGCGGGACGTTCGACGTATCGCCCATCGCCGGCCTCGGCGCGCAGATCGCCATCCGTCCAGACGATACGACCGCGCGACAGCGTCGCCGCCGCACCGCCGATGCAGGCAAAACCCTCGAACACGTTGTAATCGATCCGGCTCATCTGCCGTTTGGCACTAATAGTCTTGCTCGCCTTCGGATCCCACACCACGATGTCGGCATCAGAGCCTACGGCGACCGCGCCCTTGCGCGGATAGATGTTGAGGATGCGGGCGATGTTCGCCGAGGTTACCGCGACGAATTCCTCTTTCGTCAGCCGCCCCGTGGCGACGCCCGCGGTCCAGAGCAGCGCCAGGCGATCTTCGAGGCCGCCGGTGCCGTTCGGGATCTTCCTGAAATCGCCGCGCCCGAACCGCTTCTGCTCGGTGGTGAAGGCGCAATGATCGGTCGCAACCACCTGTAGCGAGCCGGCTTGCAGCCCGGCC
This sequence comes from Bradyrhizobium sp. LVM 105, assembly GCF_003957705.1. Taxonomy (NCBI): domain Bacteria; kingdom Pseudomonadati; phylum Pseudomonadota; class Alphaproteobacteria; order Hyphomicrobiales; family Nitrobacteraceae; genus Bradyrhizobium; species Bradyrhizobium sp. LVM 105. Next base: position 240,291 of record NZ_QZMV01000009.1, read on the forward strand.
CAGAGGCTGTCCTGATGCGACTTGTCGCGGAACGGCGGCGACATCACGCGCTGTGCGGAATGGTCCCAGTCCTTGTTCTGATATTCGCCGGCATCGAGCAGCAGATGCTGGATCAGCGGTTCGCCATAGACCCGCTTTCCACTGGCCCGCGCGCGAGCGATGGCTTCATGCGCCTCGCGGCAGCTGGTGTGCACGATATAGACCGGCGTGCCGGTCATATCGGCGATCATGATGGCGCGGTTGGTGGCTTCGCCCTCGACCTCCGGCGGCCGTGAATAGGCGTGGCCCTCGGGGCCGGTGACGCCGCGCGCGATCAGCGCCTCCTGCATCAGGGCGACGACGTCGCCGTTCTCCGCATGGACGACAGGCATGGCGCCGAGATGGGCGCAGCGCGCGAACGAGTTGTAGAGCTCGTCATCGTTCACCATCAGCGCGCCCTTGTAGGCCATGAAATGCTTGAAGGTGTTGATGCCGTAGGTCTTGACCACAATCTCCATCTCGTCATGGATCTGCTTCGACCATGACGTCACCGCCATGTGGAAGCCGTAGTCGCTGGCCGCCTTCTCGGATTTGTGCCGCCACTCCTGATACGCCGCGAGCATGGATTGGCCGGGATCGGGCAGGCAGAAATCCACCACCATGGTGGTGCCGCCGCTCAGCGCCGCCTTGGTTCCGGATTCGAAATCGTCGGCGGTGACGGTGCCCATGAACGGCATTTCGAGATGGGTGTGCGGATCGATCCCGCCCGGGATGACGTAGGCGCCACCTGCATCGATGATCTCGCTCCCTGTCGGCGCATCGAGCGAAGCGCCGATCGCGACGATGGTCTCGCCGGCGATCAGCACGTCCGCGCGGCGCGAATGATCGTGATTGACGACGGTGCCGCCGCGGATGAGGAGGGGCATGAGTAGCTCCGAGAGGTGAGGGACGGCTCGAAGGCTAAGCGTGCTACTGGCGATGCGACAGGTGAAATTTTAGTCAGCCGCCGCCGCTCCTTTCCACGTCGCGCACGATCAATCCGTCGATCATCGCACGCACCAGTCCCGCGATCTCCTTGCGCAGCGCCGGCAGCGGCACGGCAACCAGCTTCTGCTCCAGTCCGAGCGCCACCATGCCATGCACCGCCGAGAACAGGCTGCGCGCCGTGATGCCGAGCTCCTCGCGGCTGCGCTTCGGAAACAACGCGGCCAGCGGCTGGTAGATGTGGCGGAACAGCTGCATCTGATCTTGGACGGACCAGTCGGGGACGACCTTGTCGGCCTCCATGCGGTGCTCGAACAGCGCGCGCCAGAGCTGGAGATTTTCGGCCGCGAAATCGCAATAGGCGAGGGCGATGCGGACCAGCGTCTCCTGCGGCGATGGCTCGCCCGCGCTTTCCGCGGCGCTGAGCGCCTCGTCCAGCCGCAGCAGCGTGCGCGAGCCCACACGCAGGATCAGCTCGTCCATGTCGGCCACGAGGTTGTAGACCGCGCCATTGGCGCAACCGATCTCTCGGGCGAGATCACGGGTTTTCAGCCCCGACAACCCACGATCGGCGATCATCCGCTCCGCCGCCAGGATCAGGTCTGATCTCAATTTCTCTCGACGTTCCAGGGTCTTAGACATCTTTATCCAAATTTTTGAGCGTTGCTCAAAATATTCTTGAACGATGTTCAGGTTCCTTGCTACAAAGGAATTGTGAGCAACGCTCATAACAGGGAGCTGAAGATGTTCAAGACTGTAGTGACACTTTTCCGCGGCAGCGTGGCCGCCGCGAGCGAAGAGCTGGAAGACCGGACGGCCCTTCTGATTCTCGACCAGCAGATGCGCGATGCGGCTGCCGCCGTCGAGCGCAGCAAGCGGACGCTGGCGCTGGCGATCGCGCAGGACCAGCAGGAAGGCCGCAAGCTCGAGGCGACCCTCGCCCGCATCGCCGATCTCGAGACCCGTGCGGTTGCGGCGCTCGACGGCGGCCGTGACGACCTCGCCAGGGACGCCGCCGAAGCCATCGCGGGCCTGGAGGCGGACCGCGATGCCGCGATGACGGCCCGCGCGCTGTTCGCGACCGAGATCGCCCGGCTGAAGCGGCACGTCGCAAACGCACAGGCCCGCATCACCGAGCTCGATCGCGGCCGCCGCGTCGCCCGTGCCTCGGAGGCGGTCCGCTCGTTGCGCCGCAGCGGCATTGAGGCCGCGCGTCCATACGAAACCACGCTGCCGGAGGCGGAGAGCACTTTGCGGCGTCTGCGCGATCGGCAGATGGAAGCTCAGGCGGCCGACGATGCGCTGGTCGAGCTCGATGCGGCCACCGGTCCCATCGCCGTCGCCGAAAGATTGGCCGAGCAGGGCTTTGGCCCGCGGCTGAAGACGACCGCAGACGACGTGCTGGCGCGGCTGAAGTCCAAGCGCTCGCCGACCGCCTGATCCCAAACCCCGTCATCATTCGTCCTCACAGGAGACCATCATGAACCAGAACGGCCAGCCCCACAGCAACGCCTGGGTGACCTTCACGTACGCGTCCTTCGCAGCCTCCGCCTTCCTGGTCGCCATCGGCGTTTTCTTTCTGCCGATCGACGTCTGGATGAAGGGCTATCTCACCATGGGCATCGTCATGCTGGTCCAGACCTGCATCACCCTGACCAAGACCGTGCGCGACAATCACGAGAGCAGCCGGCTGGTCAATCGTATCGAGGATGCGAAGGCCGAGCGGCTCTTGATGGAGGTGTCCAAGGCCGCTTGAAAAACAACGCTCCGAGCCGATCAGGACGACAAGCGGGAGGGCCGCGGAGCAATACGCGCCGCGGCTCTCGCGTCCGGAACTGAACGCTTGATGTGCTCTGCGATCCGTATCCTGCATTGTGCTCCGACTGCAGGTGCGATATGGCTCTCGCGCGTTCAGAGGCGGAGACCAGCTTTGTCGAAACAATCGCTGCGTGAGGAGGCCGAGCGCCTGATCCGCGAATCGATGGAAAAGAAGTCCATCGTCGTCAAGCAGGGCACGACCCGCATCGAGGCTGTCTGCGGCAAGTGCGGCGCCCCGAACCGGGTCCAGGCGGAGAAGGGCCAGAGCCGCGTCAAGTTCGCCTGCAAGAATTGCGGGCATCAGCAAGAGACGCTGTAGCGCGCTTGCGCTAACGCGCCGCGCCGCGACACTCTAACCCCTCATCCTGAGGAGACCGCTGAAAGCGGTCGTCTCGAAGGATCGAGGCCGGACTGCCTCAGTCGGGCCTGCATGGGGCTCGAGACGCGAAGGGCGCGCTCCTCACCAAGAGGGTCTGACAGCTACTCCCCCTCCACAAACTTCTTGAACGCATCCGCGTAGTCCGGATGCCAGCGCGATAATGGCGGGCGGTTCTCGACGATGTCGCCGGCGGCCCACAGCATGCGCTTCTCATCGAGTGCGCGCGGCACGTCGTTGTCCGGGCACAGGATGTAGAAATCGCCGGCCTCCAGCCGTGCCAGCATGAAATCGACCGTCTGCTCCGGCGTCCAGGCGCCGGCCGGCTTTTCGGTGCGCCCCCTAGCGGTGAGGCCGGTGAAGACGAAGCCGGGGATCAGCAGGTGTGCCGAGAGGCGACAATCCTTCGTGTTGCGCAGCTCATGCTGGAGCGCTTCGGTGAAAGCTTTCACGCCGGCCTTGGAGACATTGTAGGCGGGGTCGCCCGGCGGCGTGGTGATGCCCTGCTTGGAACCGGTGTTGATGATGAGGCCGGACCTGCCGCGCGCGATCATGTTGGGTGCGAAGATGCGCGAGCCGTTGATGATGCCCCACATGTTGACGGCGATGATGCGCTGCCAATGATCGGGCTCGCCGAACAGCGTGCTGCCCGGCTGGATGCCGGCATTGTTCATGAGGATGTCGGTGCCACCGAACCGCTCGCGTACCGCGCGCTCGAGTTCCGTCAGGCTCTCTGTCTTGCTGACGTCGACCACGGCCGTCATCACGTTCGCGGCACCGGCGATGGATGACAGTTTTGTTGCGGCCTCGACCAGGCGTCCCTGATCGACATCCGCGATGCACACCTTGATGCCGGTGCGCGCAAACGCCGCGGCGGCGGCAAACCCGATTCCGGATGCGCCACCCGTGATGACGGCAACGTTGTCTTTGACGATGGCGGGATGCGACATGGCTGGACTCCGGCGAAGCTGCGTTGCGCTCGGTCGCGTTATAGCACGCGCTCGGTTCGACCCTGCACAAGTCGGCATGGGAGGTCTTCGCTCCACGCCGTCTTTACGCCCCTCCGGGCCGGTTGTACTTATACGACCAACGATCCCGCCCAGATCGACCCAATCAATCACCTGACAGGGAGTGCAGCCATGGCTGTGTCGCAGGCTATTCCGATCACGCGCCATCCGTTCGCGAATGGGTCCTACAAGCAGATGCTGATCGACGGGAAATGGGTCGATGCAGCCTCAGGCAAGCGCTTCGAGACCCGCAATCCTGCAACGGGCGAGCTGCTCGCGACCGTCGCGGAGGGTGACAAGGAAGACATCGATCGTGCGGTTGCCGCCGCACGCCGCGCCTTCGAAGGGCCCTGGAGCAAGGTCAAGCCGTTCGAGCGGCAGAACCTGCTCCTGAAGCTCGCCGACCTTGTCGAGAAGAATTTCGATGAATTGTCGCAGCTCGACACGCTCGACATGGGCGCGCCGCTCAGCCGCACCCGCGCCTATCGCCTGCGCGCCGTCGGCATGCTGCGTTACTATGCTGGCCAGACCACCGCGATCCACGGCGAAACCATAGAGAACTCGCTGCCTGGCGAAATCTTCTCCTACACGCTGAAGGAGCCGATCGGCGTCGTCGGTGCCATCATTCCCTGGAACGGGCCGCTCACCGCGACGATCTGGAAGATCGGTCCTGCGATCGCGACCGGCTGCACCGTGGTGCTCAAGCCCGCCGAAGAGGCGCCGCTGACTTCGCTGCGCATCGCCGAGCTCGCAATGGAGGCGGGCATTCCGCCCGGCGTCATCAACGTCGTGCCCGGCTACGGCGAGACCGCCGGCGCCGCGCTCGCCTCGCATCACGACGTCGACAAGGTCGCCTTCACCGGCTCGCACGTCACGGGACAGTCGATCATCCGCGCCTCCGCCGGCAATCTCAAGCGGGTCTCGCTCGAGCTTGGCGGCAAGTCACCGGATATCGTGTTTGCCGATGCCGATCTCGATGCCGCCGTGCCTGGCGCGGCGATGGCGGTGTTTGCCAATTCGGGGCAGATCTGCAGCGCCGGCACGCGCCTGTTCGTCGAGCAGTCGATCTACGAGGAGTTCGTCGGCCGCGTCGCCGAGTTCGGCAAGAAGCTGCAGGTCGGCAACGGTCTCGATCCCAATGTGCAGATCGGGCCGCTGGTCTCCGAGCAGCAGCTCGAACGCGTCACCGGCTATCTCGACATCGGTCAGAAGGAAGGTGCCAAGGCACTCGCCGGCGGCGGCCGGGTCACCGAGGGCGCATTGTCGAAAGGCTTCTTCGTCTCGCCGACCGTGTTCGCGGGCGTTGAGGACAACATGCGCATCGCGCAGGAGGAGATCTTTGGCCCCGTCATCTCCGCGATCGCGTTCAAGGACATGGACGAGCTGGTCAAGCGCGCCAACAACACCACGTTCGGCCTCGGTTCGGGCCTGTGGACGCGCGACGTCAGCAAGGCGCATGCGGTCGCAAAGCGCCTGCGCGCCGGTTCGGTGTGGGTGAACTGCTACCAGGCGATGGATCCGGCTGTGCCGTTCGGCGGCTACAAGATGAGCGGCTACGGCCGCGAATCCGGCAAGCAGCATGTCGAGGAATATCTCAACGTGAAGGCCGTCTGGATCAAGACGGCGTAAGGCCTGCTCTCTGTCGCGTTCCGCGAGAGAGAATATCCGCATTCGAGGGGCGGCGCCTTTTCCGGGTGCCGCCCCTCGCGATATGATCCGCATCCTTCTGTAAACATCCGGGGGCCACATGAAATTCGAAGCGTTGTTTAGGCCGTTGCAGGTCGGTCCGTACAAGCTTGCGCATCGCGTCGCGATGGCGCCGCTCACGCGTATGCGGGCCGAGCGCGAGAGCTTTTCGCCGCGGCCGCTGAACGCGGAATATTACGCCCAGCGCGCCACGCCCGGCGGCCTGATCATCGCCGAAGCATCGCCCGTGCTCTCGCACGGCCGCGGCAATCCGGCGACGCCCGGCATCTATTCGCAGGCGCAGATCGACGGCTGGCGCAAGGTGGTCGACGCGGTGCACGCCAAGGGCGGCATCATCTTCCTCCAGCTGTGGCATGTCGGCCGCGTCTCGCATTCCTCCTTTCACGGCGGCGAGCTGCCGGTTTCGGCCTCGGCGATCCCGATCAGGGCGGAAGGGATGAAGGCGATGACGGCCGACGGCAAGATCTCGGATTATGAGACGCCGCGCGCGCTGGAGACCGGGGAGGTCAAGGATATCGTCGAGGCGTTCCGGCAAGGGGCGAAGAATGCGCTCGCGGCCGGGTTCGACGGTGTCGAGATCCACGGCGCCAACGGCTATCTGCTCGAGCAGTTCCTGCAGTCGCGCAGCAACCAGCGCACCGATCAATATGGCGGCTCGATCGAGAACCGCGCGCGGCTGCTGCTCGAAGTCACGCAGGCCGCGATCGACGTCTTTGGCGCGAACCGCGTCGGCGTGCGGCTTTCACCCCACGGCATCGCCAATGATTCCGGCGAGCCCGATCCGATGCCGCTCTACACCTACGTCGTGAAGGCGCTGGACCAGCTCGGTCTTGCCTATCTGCATTTCATCGAGCCGCGCTCCAGCGGCGCCGGCCGCGCCGACGTCCACTGGGACAACGTGCCCTCGGCAATGGTGCTGTTCCGCCCGCTCTACAGCGGCGTGCTGATGACTGCCGGCGGCTTCACCGGCGAGACCGCGAATGCGGCGATCGCCGACGGGCATGCGGATATCATCGCGTTCGGCCGCATCTTCATCTCCAACCCGGATCTGCCGCGCAGGCTTCAGCACGACTACCCGATCACGCCGTACAACCGCGCGACCTTCTACGGCGGCGAGGAGAAGGGGTATACGGATTATCCGGTGTATGACGAGCTGACGCCGGCATAACTTGCTCCGTCATTCCGGGGCGCGACGAAGTCGCGAGCCCGGAATCCATCCGACCGCATATCCGGAGGTGAGATGGATTCCGGGCTCGATGCTTCGCATCGCCCCGGAATGACGAGTAAGAGTGTCGCGCCACCGTCAGCCGCAATGACGACGGGGAGACATCATGGCCAAAGCCGCAGCCGCCGCAGGGATCGCCACCGGCCAATGCCTCTGCGGCAAGGTCAGCTTCGAGATCGACGTCCCAGCACGCTGGGCCTGGCATGATCACTCCACCGCCAGTCGCCGCGCCCATGGTGCGGCCTATGCGACCTATGTCGGAAGCTGGAAGAAGCGCTTTCGCATCACATCCGGCAGGACCGCGCTCACGCGTTACGAGGACAAGGCGACCAAGACCACCCGCAGCTTCTGCTCGCATTGCGGCACGCCGATCGCCTATGAGCGGCCGCGCGGGCCGCACATGGTCAACATCCCCCGTGCGCTGTTTAGAGAGCGCACCGGCCGCCAGCCGCTCTATCACATCGCGATCGAGGAGCTGCAGGAATGGGCCTATACCGGCGAGCCGCTGGTGCCGCTGAAGGGTTTTCCCGGCGTGGTCTGGCAGCGCTCGAAAAAGAAGAAGCGCGCGGGCGGCGAGGACCCGTTCGAGCTTGGACGCGAGGAGATGTAGCGCGGGCTGGGCGCACAACTCTCGTACCCCGGACGCGGTGCGGCACGAAGTGACGCACCGCAGAGCCGGGGCCCATGCATCAGCGAACTCGGAGCGAGTCTGGGTCCCGGCTCTGCGTCGCACCGCTGCGCGCTGCGACGCGTCCGGGACACGAGGAGCGCCCGCGCGCAACGCTGCCATGACCGTGCTTCCTTGCGCGCCTCCTTCGATTTCGGCCATCATGCCTTCAGGCCTTGCGGCAACGCTCGCTCCTGGAGGAAACATGAAGAACAAGATCACCGGCCGCTCCGCCTTTCTTGCGCTGCTCAAGGACGAGGGCATCACGCATCTGTTCGGCAATCCCGGCACTACCGAATTGCCGATCATGCATGCGCTGAAGGACCATCCCGATCTCACCTACGTGATGGCGATGCAGGAGAGCCTGGTGGTCGCGATCGCGGACGGTTACAGCCGCGCCTCCGGCAAGCTCGTCGCCTGCAACGTTCACGTCGCGCCCGGCCTCGGCAACGCCATGGGCTCGCTCTACAACGCCCAGTTCACGGGCACGCCGATGATCCTGACCGCCGGCCAGCAGGAGCAGGGCCATGGCCTGATGGAGCCGGTATTGTACGGCCCGCTGGTCCGCATGGCCGAGCCGCTGGTGAAATGGGCGGTCGAGGTGACGCGGCTGGAGGATCTGCCGCGCATCGTCCGCCGCGCGGCCAAGATCGCGACCACACCGCCGACCGGGCCAGTGTTCATTTCGCTCCCCGGCGACATCCTGAACAGCGAGGCCGGCATCGACCTCGGCCGCTCCACCCGCATCGACGCCCGCGTGAAGCCGTCGGACGAAGCGTTGAAGGCGTTTGCCGCGCGGCTGCTCAAGGCCGAGCGCCCCGTCATCGTCACCATGGACGAGGTGGTCAAGAGCGATGCCCTGAAGGAGGCCGCCGAGCTCGCCGAATTGCTCGGCGCCGCCGCTTACCAGTCTTCGACGCCGTATGGGTCGCACTTCCTGTCGGAGAGTCCGAGCTTCGTCGGCACGCTCGCGCGCGTGCAGAAGATCGCGCGCGATACGCTCGCGCCGTACGACCTCCTGATCGCGCTCGGCGGCGATCCCTTGCGGATGTCGGTCTATAGCGAGGTCGATGCGCTGCCGGACGGGCTCGGCATGGTCCAGGTCGGCCTCGTCGATTGGGAGATCGCCAAGAATTACGGCGCCGAGATCGCGCTGAAGGCGGATCTGAAGGAAACCCTGCGCGCGCTGATCCCGGTGCTGAAGGAGATGGGCGGTGCAACACTTGCAAACCGCGCCAAGCAGCGCCTTGCCGAGCTCGCGCCGAACAACTGGACCGCACGCCGCGCGGCGCTGGTCGAGCAGATCGGCAAGAGCGCCGGCCGCACGCCGATCGATCCGGACTTTTTGGTGCTGCAGATGGTCGAGGCCATGCCGGACCATGCGATCCTGGTCGACGAAGGCCTCACCTCCAGCCGCCAGATCACGGCGCTGCGCCCGCATCGCGACCGCTATGGCTATCACGGCCTTGCCTCCGGCGGCATCGGCTGGGGCCTGCCGGCCTCCGTCGGCGCCAGCATCGCCAATCCGGATCGTCCCGTCGTCTGCTTCTCGGGCGATGGCAGCGCGATGTATTCGATCCAGTCGCTGTGGACGGCGGCGCACCACAAGCTGCCGCTCAACGTCGTCATTGCCAACAATGGCGGCTACCGCATCATCAAGCAGCGCCTGCTCGCCTTCCACGGCGACGACAATTACGTCGGCATGGATTTCGCCGATCCGCCGGTGGATTTCGCCGGCGTCGCGAGAGCGCTGGGCTGCGAGGCGATCAAGCTCAGCGATCCCGGCGAGCTGAAGGCGACGCTGGCGTCGGCGTTCAATCGGCCGGGGACCAAGCTGATCGAGGTGATGGTGGACGGGAAGCTGTAGGACGCCGCGGCGCACTCCGCCATATTGCGCGCCATGACGGCGTGGCTGCACCGCGCACAAAATTCTCACCGTCACCCTGAGGTGGCCGCTTCTTCAGCGGCCCTCGAAGGGCGACGGCCCCGCTGTTGCTGCCAGCTCGGCCGTTCATCCTTCGAGGCTCGCCCGGCGGTGCATGCACCGCCGGTCTCGCACCTCAGGATGACGGGACTTATGGCGTGGGGGCGTTAGCCACCCTTCCTCCCGACCCGATACCCCGCCGCCGGATGCTTCGCATCGAGCCTCGCCCGGCCGGCGCCGAACAGCTTCTCCCGCAGCGTGCCTTTCGCATACTCCGACTTATACCTTCCGCGCCGGGTCAGCTCCGGCACCAGCATGTCGGCGATGTCCTCGAAATCGCCGGGCGAGATCGCGAAGGCCACGTTGAGGCCGTCCACGTCGGTCTTCTCGAACCAGTCCTCGATCTTGTCCGCGACGGTTTCGGGCGTGCCGACCACGACCGGGCCGGCGCCGCCGATGCCGACATGCTCGATGACGTCGCGCACGGTCCAGACGCGATCCGGATCGCCCCGGGTGACATTGTCGAGCGCGCTGCGGCCGGCATCGTTCTGGACGTGACGCACTTGCTGGTCGAGCTCGTAGCCGGAGAAATCGATGCCGGTCCATCCCGACATCAGCGCCAGCGCGCCTTCCGGATTGATGTGCGAGCGGTAGTCGGCATATTTCGCCGCCGCCTCGGCCTCGCTGGTGCCGAGGATGATCGTCATCATGCTGAACATCAGGATCTCCGCCGGGTTGCGGCCGAGTGCGGCGGCCTCCTGGCGGATCGCCGACACGCGCGGCGCAATGATCTTGGCGGACGGTCCCGACATGAACACGCATTCGGCATGCTTGGCCGCGAACTGCCGGCCGCGCGGCGAGGTGCCGGCCTGGTAAAGCACGGGCGTGCGCTGCGGCGAGGGCTCGCTGAGATGGATGGTGTTGTTGATGCGGTAGTTCGTGCCCTCATGATTGACGCGATGGACCTTGCTGGGATCGGTGAAGATGCCGCGCTTGCGGTCGCGCAGCACGGCATCGTCCTCCCAGCTGCCTTCCCAGAGCTTGTAGACGACCTCCATATATTCGTCGGCGATGTCGTAGCGGTCGTCGTGCCCGGTCTGCTTGTCCTTGCCGGCGCCACGCGCGGCGCTGTCGAGATAGCCGGTGACGACGTTCCAGCCGATCCGCCCTTCGGTGAGGTGATCGAGTGTCGACATCCGCCGCGCGAACGGATAGGGCGGCTCGAACGACAAATTGCTGGTGACGCCGAAGCCGAGATTTTGCGTCACCGCGGCCATGGCCGAGAGCAGCAGCAGCGGCTCGTTGGACGGCGTCTGTGCTGCGTTGCGCAAGGCCGCGTCAGGACTGTTGCCATAGACGTCATAGACCCCGAGCACGTCGGCCAGGAACAGTCCGTCGAAACGGCCGCGCTCCAGCGTCCTGGCCAGATCGATCCAGTAGGGCAGGCGGTTGTAGTCGGCGGTGCGGTCGCGAGGATGGGTCCACAGGCCGGGTGACTGATGCGCGACACAATTCATCGCAAATGCGTTGAGTCTGATCTGCTTGGCCATGCTGGCTCCACGGCGCTCTGTACTGGGCGCTCTTCGAATGATAGATGTGCGCCCGAACTTTGACGCCCGAACTTGGCGAAGTTCTTGCATATCGCTTGCGCTTGGCAAGGCCAAATCAGCGGTGCTGCCGCGCCTGGCAAGCCAATCTCAGGCAAGCAAGGACGAAATCCCAAGAGACGTGCAAGAGAAGTACAAGCGAAGTACAAGAACTAACCAGCCCCCTGCCACTTTCGAAGGCCAACCCGTATCGGGTAAAGTCCTTCGTCCTGAAGTCCCGAAACGCAAGTCATGACCAGAGCCGACGCCATCGCCCGCGCCCGTGAGGATTTTCGATCCGGCGCATTCCTCGCCGAGCTCGACCGCCGCGTCGCCTTCAAGACCGAGAGCCAGAACACCTCGCGCAGCCCCGAGCTGCGCGCCTATCTGGAGCAGGAGATGCAGCCGGCCTTCGCCGCGCTGGATTTCACCAGCCGTATCGTCGAGTCCCCCAGCGGCAAGGCGCCGTTCCTGCTCGCCGAGCATCACGAGAGTGCCTCCGCGCCGACCGTGCTGATCTACGGCCATGGCGACGTCGTCGACGGCATGGAAGGCGAGTGGCGCGACGGGCGCGATCCCTGGCGCACCACGGTTGCCGGCACGCGGCTCTACGGCCGCGGCACCGCCGACAACAAAGGTCAGCACAGCATCAACATGGCGGCACTGCGCGCAGTGCGCGATGCCCGCGGCGGCAAGCTCGGCTTCAACGCCAAGTTCATCGTGGAGATGGGCGAGGAGATCGGCTCGCCCGACCTCGGCAAGGTCTGCGACCTCAATCGCGATGCGCTCAAGGCGGACCTGTTCATGGCCTCCGACGGGCCGCGCCTGTCCGCCGACCGCCCGACCCTGTTCCTCGGCTGCCGCGGCGGCATCCGCATTCATCTGGATGTGAACCTGCGCGACGGCGGCCACCATTCCGGCAATTGGGGCGGCGTCCTGGCCAATCCCGCGACCATTCTGGTCAACGCGATCTCGACGCTGGTCGACGGCCACGGTCGCCTCCAGCTCGACGCGCTGAAGCCGCCGCGGCTCAGCAACCAGATCCGCTCTTATTTGGCCGATGTGCAGGTGGTGCCGAGCGCGGACGAGCCCGCGCTGGCCGAGAACTGGGGCGAGGAGGGTCTTTCGGCCGCCGAGCGGCTGTACGCCTGGAATACGCTGGAAGTGCTGGCGATGTCGTCGGGCAATACCGAGAAGCCGGCCAACGCCATTCCCGGCCATGCCAATGCCGTGCTGCAACTGCGCTTCGTGGTCGGGACGAAGATCGAGGGCCTGATCGAGGCCATCCGCGCGCATCTGGTCGCAAAGGGTTTTCCGATGGTTGAGGTGCGGGCGGCCCAGAGCTTTGCTGCATCGCGCACAGACTTCGACAGCCCCTGGATCAAATGGGCGGCGGATTCGGTGCAGGAGACCACCGGCAAGGCGCCGGCCGTGCTGCCGAATTTCGGCGGCTCGCTCCCCAATGACGTGTTCTCCGAAATCCTCGGCCTGCCGACGATCTGGGTCCCGCACTCCTATCCCGGCTGCTCCCAGCATGCGCCCAATGAGCACATTCTGCTGCCTCTGACCGAAGAGGCCTTGACGGTGATGGCCGGGCTGTTCTGGGATCTCGGCGAATTGCGAGCACCGCTGACAAGCCGTTAACCTGAGCCTCGATCGAGCCGAAAGTCACATTCTAATCCGGGCCGATTTGTGCTTGCATCCGGCCGCATCATCCTGAAAGGGGACAAAAAAGTGAAACATTTCCGTAGCATCGGACTCGCGCTCGCCGCGACCTTCGCCGTCAGCCAGGCCGGGGCCCAGGAGCTGACCGGCACCCTGAAGAACATCAAGGACACCGGCGCCATCACGCTGGGCTTCCGCGACTCCTCGATCCCGTTCTCCTATCTCGACGACAACCAGAAGCCCGTCGGGTTCGCCATGGACATTTGTTACAAGATCGTCGACGCCGTGAAGAAGGAGCTCAAGCTCGACAAGCTCGAGGTCAAGCTCAACCCGGTGACCTCGGCGACCCGTATCCCGCTGATGGCCAACGGCACCATCGACCTGGAATGCGGCTCGACCACCAACAACGCCGAGCGCCAGAAGCAGGTCGCCTTCACCAACACCCACTACCTGACCGCCAGCCGCTACGTCTTCAAGAAGTCCAGCGGCCTGAAGTCGATCGACGATCTCAAGGGCAAGACGGTGGTCTCGACCGCCGGCACCACCAACATCAAGCAGCTCACCGAGGCCAATGTCGCCAAGAGCCTCGGCGCCAACATCATCCCCGCCAAGGACCACGCCGAGGCCTTCCTGATGGTCGAGACTGACCGCGCGGTCGCCTTCGTCATGGACGACATCCTGCTCGCGAGCCTCGTCGCCGGCTCGAAGTCGCCGGGCGACTACGAGATCTCCAAGGATGCCTTCTCCAAGCCGGAGCCCTACGGCATCATGCTGCGCAGGGACGATCCGGCCTTCAAGAAGGTGGTCGATGCGGCGACCGCCGCGCTCTATACCTCGGGCGAAGCCCAGAAGATCTACGACAAGTGGTTCACCCAGAAGATCCCGCCGAAGGGCCTGAACCTCAACACCCCGATCTCGGCCGAGTTGAAGAACGAGTTCGCCAAGCCGACGGACTCGCCGAACCCGGACGATTATAAGTAAGCAAACCTCGATCTTTCGATCGAGATCATGTCCGGCCACTCTTGACACTGGGGTGGCCGGACATTTGCATAGGCGCCGGGACATCCATAGCTGGCGCGTTCGCGCGGGGGACACGTGAACTACAACTGGAACTGGGGAATCTTTTTCCAGCCGAACCCGATGGGGACCGGCACCTATCTCGACATGCTCTTGTCGGGCCTGGTGCTGACCCTCAAGACCGCGGCGCTGGCCTGGGTCATCGCGCTCATCACCGGCTCGCTCGTCGGCGTGATGCGCACGCTGCCGTCGAAGGGGGCGAACTGGTTCGGCTTTGCCTATGTCGAATTCTTCCGCAACATGCCGCTGCTCGTGCAGCTCTTCCTGTGGTACTTCGTGCTGCCGGAACTGCTGCCGAAGGGCGCCGGCACCTGGCTGAAGCAGCTGCCCAACGCGCCGTTCTGGACCGCGGCGATCGGCGTCGGTTTCTTCATGTCGGCGCGCGTTGCGGTGCAACTGCAGGCCGGCATCGGCTCACTGCCGCGCGGGCAGAAGATGGCCGCAACGGCGCTGGGCCTGACCACCGCGCAGGGCTATCGCTACGTGCTGCTGCCGATGGCGTTCCGCATCATCCTGCCGCCGCTGACCTCTGAGTTCCTCAACACCATCAAGAACACGGCGGTCGCGATCACCATCGGTCTGCTCGAGCTGACCGGACAGGCGCGCTCGATGCAGGAATTCTCGTTCCAGGTGTTCGAGGCCTTCACCGCCGCGACCATCCTTTATCTCCTCGTCAACGCCGTTGTCGTGACCGCGATGCGCTTCCTCGAGCGCTGGGTCGCGATCCCCGGCTACATCACGGGGAAATAGCGATGTTCGGCAATCTCGATTTCGACGTCATCCGCCGCGCGCTGCCCTATCTGTTCTTCGAGGGCATGACGTTCACGCTGACACTGACGGGCCTCGCAGCGCTCGGTGGTCTCGTGTTCGGCACGGCGCTCGCCCTGATGCGGCTCTCCGGCTTCAAGATCCTTGGCCGGATCGCCGGGGTCTATGTCGACTTCATGCGCTCGCTGCCGCTGGTGCTGGTGATCTTCTGGTTCTACTTCCTGGTGCCCTATATTGGGCAGTGGGTGACCGGTGCTTCGCGCCCGATCAGCGTTGGCGCCTTCGCATCCTCGCTCATCACCTTCATCATGTTCGAAGCGGCGTATTTCTCCGAGATCATGCGCGCCGGCATCCAGTCGATCTCGCGCGGCCAGCCTGCCGCCGCCAGTGCGCTGGGGCTGACCTACGGCCAGACCATGCGCTACGTCGTGCTGCCGCAGGCCTTCCGCAACATGCTGCCGGTTCTGATCACGCAGACCATCGTTCTGTTCCAGGACACTTCGCTGGTCTACGTCCTTTCGATCACGGATTTCCTGGGAGCCGCGAGCAAGGTGGCGCAGCGCGACGGGCGCCTCGTCGAAATGTACCTGTTCGCAGCGGTCGTCTACTTCACCATTTCCTGTATCGCGTCCTACGCCGTCCGCCGGCTCCAGGCGCGCATCGCCATCGTTCGCTAGGGCCAGAAGCTCATGATCGAAATCAGTCATGTCAACAAATGGTATACGCCGAGCTTCCAGGTGCTGACCGATTGCACGACCAGCGTCACCAAGGGCGAGGTCGTGGTGGTCTGCGGCCCCTCGGGCTCGGGCAAGTCGACGCTGATCAAATGCGTCAATGCGCTGGAGCCGTTCCAGAGCGGCGACATCAGCGTCGACGGCACCAAGGTCAACGATCCCAAGACCAACCTGCCGAAACTGCGCTCGCGCGTCGGCATGGTGTTCCAGCACTTCGAGTTGTTTCCGCACCTGAAGATCATCGACAATCTCTGTCTCGCGCAGGAGAAGGTGCTGAACCGGTCGCGCGACAAGGCGATGGCGAAAGGCATGCAGCTGCTGGAGCGCGTCGGCCTCAAGGAACAGGCGCAAAAGTTTCCCGCCAACCTGTCCGGCGGCCAGCAGCAGCGTGTCGCCATTGCGCGCGCGCTCGCGATGGATCCGATCGTCATGCTGTTCGACGAGCCGACCTCGGCGCTCGACCCGGAAATGGTCAGCGAGGTGCTCGACGTCATGGTGGACCTCGCTCATGAGGGCATGACCATGATGGTTGTGACCCACGAGATGGGCTTTGCCCGCAAGGTGGCCAATCGCGTGATCTTCATGGACCGCGGCGAGATCGTCGAGGACGCGGCGAAGGAAGACTTCTTCGGCCAGCCCCGCAGCGACCGCGCGCAGAAGTTCTTGTCGAAGATCCTGTCGCATTGACTCCCGTCATTCCGCGGCGCGACGAAGTCGCGAGCCCGGAATCCATTGGGCGGAAGGACGCGAGGCGAGATGGATTCCGGGCTCATTCGCTGCGCGAATGCCCCGGAATGACGGAACGAGGGTTTATCGGGCGCGCCAAATCTCCTATACCGGGACCAAATTCCCTCCTTCACTCCCCAGGAGACCTGCCTTGGACCCGATCGCCTACGTCAACGGCTCATTCGTCCCGCTTTCGGACGCCAAAATCTCGGTGCTGGATCGCGGCTTCCTGTTCGCCGATGGCATCTACGAGGTCTCGGCGGTGCTCGATGGCAAGCTGGTCGACAATGCCTCGCATCTGGCGCGGCTGGAGCGTTCGGTCGGCGAGATCAAGCTGAAGCTGCCGGAGACGGTCGAGCGCATCACCGAGCTGCAAAAGGAGCTGATCGCGCGCAACAAGGTCGCGAACGGCCTCGTCTATCTCCAGGTCACGCGCGGCGCCGACAAGGGCCGCGACTTCGCCTTCCCGAAGGGCGACGTCAGATCGAGTCTGGTGATGTTCACCTCGGAAAAGGACATCATCAATGCGGCGTCGGCGAAGACCGGCATCAGCGTCATCACGGTGCCCGACATCCGCTGGGAGCGGCGCGACATCAAGAGCGTGGCGCTGCTGGCGCAGGTCTTGGCGAAGCAGGCCGCGGCCGAGGCCGGTGCAGGTGAGGCCTGGATGCTGGAAGACGGCTACGTCACCGAGGGCGGTTCGTCCTCGGCCTTCATCCTCACCAAGGACGACGTCATCGTGACCCGCAAGAACTCCAACGCGATCCTGCCGGGCTGCACCCGCAAGGCCGTGGTGGCGCTCGCCGAAGAACGCCAGCTCCGCGTCGAGGAGCGTTCGTTCACGGTCGCCGAGGCGCTGGCCGCCAAGGAGGCCTTTGCCACCTCGGCGTCACTGTTCGTCCAGCCGGTGGTTGCGATCGACGGCAAGAAGATCGGCGACGGCAAGCCGGGCCCGATGGCCACGCGCCTGCGCGAGATCTACGTGGAGTTCGCCAAGGCAACG
This sequence comes from Bradyrhizobium sp. LVM 105, assembly GCF_003957705.1. Lineage (NCBI taxonomy): Bacteria > Pseudomonadati > Pseudomonadota > Alphaproteobacteria > Hyphomicrobiales > Nitrobacteraceae > Bradyrhizobium > Bradyrhizobium sp. LVM 105. The sequence continues at coordinate 257,537 of NZ_QZMV01000009.1, forward strand.
GCGGTTTAGCCACTCCCACCGCTGTCATCGCCCGGCTTGACGGGGCGATCCAGTACTCCGTGACAGGAGTGCTTGAATCGAGAAGCCGCGACGTACTGGATGCCCCGCCTTCGCGGGGCATGACAGTTGAAAGTGTGAAGACGCGTTTGCCTCCATCACCCCTCACGCCACCGAGGCCTTCACCTTCACCGGATGAACGGCGCGGAATGCGATCGCGATCCTGTTCCAGGCGTTGATGGCGCCGATCAGCATGGTCAGGTTCACCGTCTCTTCCTCGGAGAATTGCGCGCGAACCTGCTCGTAGACATCGTCGGGCGCGTGGGTCTGCGAAATCAGCGTCACCGATTCCGTCCAGGCCAGCGCCGCGCGCTCGCGGTCGGAATAGAGCGGGGACTCGCGCCAGGCATTGAGCAGGTAGATGCGCTGTTCGGTCTCGCCGCGCTTGCGAGCGTCCTCGGCGTGCATGTTGATGCAGAAGGCGCAGCCGTTGATCTGCGACGCCCGGATCTTGACCAGCTCGATCAGCGATTTCTCAAGTCCCGTGGACTGGATCTGTTGCTCCAGCGCCATCAGCGCCTTCATCGTATCGGGGGCGGCCTGGTAGAAATTCATGCGGGGCTTCATGGTCGTTCTCCTTGGGTTGACGTCAATGGGCGCCGCCGGCCGAGGTGTGGCCGGGCTTCTTCAGGAAGAGGACCGCGGCAAGCGCGACGATCAGCGCCATGCCGAGCAGATAGAACGTGTCGCTGAAGGCGAGGATATAAGCCTGCTTCTGCACGATATGGCCGATCGCGACATAGGCGCGATGCGCGGCGTCCGCACGGTCGAGGATGCCGTGATCGGCGAAATATTGCGTCAATTGGTCCAGCCGCGTGCGGGTGGCCTGCTCGAATAGCGAGACCGACTGCATCATCACGTTGGAATGATACTGCTCGCGCTTGGTCAGGACCGTTTGCAGCAGCGCGATGCCGACCGCGCCGCCGAGATTGCGCATCATGTTGAACAGGCCGGAGGCCGAGCCCGCGTTCTCCGGCTCGATGCCGGCGGTTGCGACGGCCGACAGCGGCGCCATCACCAGCGCCTGGCCGATGGCGCGAACGATGTTGGGCCACATGAGTTGATCGGCGGCGTAGTCGCTGGTCATATGGATGTTCATGAAGTTGGAGACCGCGAACAGGGCGAATCCGATGCCGATGATGATCCGCGCGTCGAATTTCTGCATCAGGCGCGGCACCAGGGGGATCAGCACGAGTTGCGGCAATCCGGTCCAGGCCAGCACCATGCCGATCTGCTCGGCATTGTAGCCCTGGATGCGTGCCAGATATTGCGGCAGGATGAACACCGAGCCGTATAGCGCGATGCCCAGCAGGAAGTTCGCCAGCATGCCGAAGCCGAAATTGCGGCGGACGAGCAGGCGCAGATTCAGCAGCGGCTTCTTTACCGTCAGTTCGATGATCAGGAAGGTGGCCAGCGCAACGGCCGCGATCACTGAGAGCTTGACGATGAAAGGCGAGCCGAACCAGTCGTCCTTGTTGCCTTCCTCCAGCACGGTCTGCAATGCCGACAGGCCGATGGCCATGGTGACGATGCCGGCCCAGTCGCCCTCGCGCAGCGCCGAGAGCCTCATCGGCTTGGCCTCGAGCGCGTACCAGAGCATGCCGACCATGATCGCGCCGGGGACGAGGTTGACGTAGAAGATGTACTCCCAGCCGAAATTCTCGGTGAGATAGCCGCCGATGGTCGGGCCGATCGCAGGCGCGAACGTTGCCGACAACGCGAACAATGCCAGGCCCACCGGCTGCTTTGCGCGCGGCAGCAGCGTGATGATCAGCGTGAACGCCATCGGGATGAGAACGCCGCCGGTGAACCCCTGCACGGCGCGCAGCACGATCATCTGAGACAGGTTCTGCGCCAGCGCGCAGGCGGTCGACAGCAGCAGGAACAGGATTGCATTGGTGAGGAGATAGATGCGGATCGAGAACACCTGCGCGAGCCAGCCGGAGAGCGGGATCACGACAATCTCGGCGACGAGATAGGATGTCGAGATCCAGCCGCCGTCGTCGATGCCGGCGCCGATTGCGCCCTGGATGTCGGCGAGCGAGGCGTTGACGATCTGGATGTTCAGCACCGCCATGAACGCGCCGAGCGTGGCGCCGATCACGGCGATCCAGGTTTTTGTGGAGACCGGCGCCGCGGGGCCAGCGGCGGCGGCGGGGAGGCCGGCAACGGCGTTGGCGGTCGGTTGGAGTGTGCTCATGGCTTCAGCTGCCGTTTGCGCGGGAGGTGTTGTCGGCGAGGCGCCTGGCCGTCTCGCGCTCGGCAAGCACCGTGGCTTTGGTATCGACGGTCGGCTCTGCCGACATGCCGGGGCGCAGCAGGCCGTTGAGGCTGTGGTCGTCGAGCACGATCTTCACGGGAATGCGCTGCACGATCTTGGTGAAATTGCCGGTCGCGTTGTCCGGCGGCAGCAGCGCGAATTCGAGCCCGCTCGCCGGCGACAGACTGTCGACGTGGCCGCGCAGGGTCCTGTTGCGGAAGCTGTCGACGCGCAGCTCGACCGGCTGTCCTGGTCGCACATGCGTGAGCTGGGTCTCCTTGAAGTTCGCAACGACGTAGACCGCATCGAGCGGCACCACCGCCATCAATTGCGTGCCGGCCTGGACGTATTGGCCGACCCGGAGGCTCCGGGCGCCGACCGTGCCGTCGACCGGCGCGGTGATCTCGGTATAGGACAGGTTCAGCGCCGCCTGCAGCGCGGCCGCGCGGGCGCGCTCGAGCTGGGCGGCTGCCTGCGCGCGCTGGGTGGTGAGCACGTCGACCTTGCGCTGCGCAGCCACGAGGCCGAACCTGGCGCGCTGCAATTGCGCGCTGCTGGCGCGGAGCGCCGCGTCGGTCTGTTGCGCGCGCTGGATCGTGCCTGAGCCCGACTTCATCAGATCGTCATAGCGGGCGCGCTCTTCCCGCGCGAATTTCAGATTGGCGTCCGCCGCATCGACATCGGCCGTGCTCTGGTCGATGATCGGCTGCTGCAGTTCGAGCTGGGCGTCGATGTTGCGCACCGAGGCTTCGGCGGCAGCGACGTCGGCTTTGGCTTGGTCGAGTGCCGCCTTGAAGTCGCGGTCGTCGATCTTGGCCAGCGTCTGGCCTGCCCTGACCCTCTCGTTGTCGCCGACAAGCACCTTCGCGATGTAGCCGGAGACCTTCGGCGCGATGATCGTGGAATCCGCCTTCACATAAGCGTCGTCGGTGGATTCCAGGTAGCGGCCTGTTTTCAGGTAGTCGTAGCCATAGTCGACGGCCACCGCGGCGCCGATCGCCAGCGCCAGGCCGACCGCTGCGCGCCTGATCGCCTGCCGGGACGGGCGCAGGTTGATTTTTCCATTTGTTTCAGTGACATAAGAAGCATTCGACATGGCATCCTCGGACTTCCCAGACGCCCCTTCGAAATGGTGCGCTGTTGGTACCTGCAAGATGCGCTGTCCTGGCTATTGTGATAATCTTTGAAATCATGGAAGCATTATCCAGTAAGAGCGGATAATCTCGACCATGGATCGCTTTACCAGCCTGACCGCCTTCGTCCATGTGGTTGAAAACGGCGGCTTTTCCGCCGCCGCCCGCCGGCTCAACATGTCGACGACCATGGTGAGCAATCACGTGCAGGCGCTGGAGGACCGGCTCGGCGTGCGCCTGCTCAACCGCACCACGCGGAAGGTGAGCCTCACCGAAATCGGTAAGGCCTATTACGACCGCTCGACCCAAATTCTCGCCGATCTCGAGCAGGCCGACGACATCGCGAGCGAATTGCAGTCGGTGCCTCGCGGCACGCTGCGCATTCACGTCGCCACCCATATGGTCCCGTTCGCCGCGCCGGTCGTGGCGAAACTGCTCTCGACCTATCCGGAGCTCAAGGTCGATCTGCGCATGGGCGAGGCCGATGTTGATCTCATCGAGGAAGGCTACGACGTCGCCCTGCGCATGACCCCGCCGCCGGATTCAAGCCTGATCGTGCGGAGCCTTGCTACCTGGCGTCACGTGCTGTGCTGCTCCCATGATTACATCGAGAAGCACGGCAGGGTGCAGAAGCTCGACGAGCTCAAGGGGCATAATTGCGGTCGGCATTTGAACTATCCGTTCGGCGACGAATGGCGCTTCCTTGATCGCAAGGGCACACCGGCCTCCGTCCGTATTTCGGGCAGCTTCGTCACCAATAGCGGGGAAGCGCTGCGAAAGGTCGCGCTGGAGGGTGCGGCCGTCTGCATGATGGCTGGGTTTCTCATTCAGGACGATCTCGAAGCCGGCCGCCTCGTGCGGCTCTTGCCGGAATATCGGACGGTCGAGCTGTCCATGAACGCGGTCTATCCGCACCGTCATCATCTCTCGGCGAAGGTCAGGACCTTCATCGACCTGATCGCGCACCACAGCGCCGAGCAGCAGAAGCTGATCAATCCCTATTCGTGAGGCCTGCGGTCAGGCGCTCGCAGCGCCGACTGGCGCGCCAACAGAGACTCGACCTCCGACTTGATCGACGCGATCGCAGCCTCCTTCACGGGTCCATAACCGCGGATCTCCATGGGCGCCTTGGCAATCGCGACGAGATCGGGAAGACGCGCAGCGTCGAGCTGGTCGAGCATCCGTTCGATCAGCGCTTCGTACCACGCAATCAGGTCGCGCTCGCTGCGCCGTTCCCGGGTATAGCCGAACGGATCGAACGGTGTTCCGCGCAGCCCCTTCAAGCGTGCGAGGACGGCGAGCGGCATCTGGATCCATTGACCGAAAGCGCGTTTGCGCGGGCGTCCACGGGCGTCGCGCTCCGAGGGGAGGAACGGCGGGGCGAGGTGATATTGGACGCTGAAGCCATCCTCGAATTCGCGCTTCAGCTCGTCGAGGAAGCCGGTCTGCATGTGCAGGCGCGCCACCTCGTATTCGTCCTTGTAGGCCATCAGCTTGAACAGGCCGCGTGCGACGGCCTCGGTCAAAGCCTCGCTGTTCAGGGCCGTTTCGGCATGACGAATTCTTGCGACGGTCGCCCGGTAGCGCACCGCATAGGCGCTGTCCTGATAGGCGGTGAGAAAGTCGGCGCGACGGTCGATGATCTGGTCGAGCGTCTCGACCTCCGGCGCTTCCGTCATTTTCGGCAGGAAGTCGGGATCGGAAGCCGCGATCCGGCCCCAGGCAAAGGCCTGCTTGTTGCGCTCGACGGCGACGCCGTTGAGCTCGATCGCGCGCAGCAGCGCCTGCAACGAAATCGGGACCAACCCGCCCTGCCAGGCAAAGCCGAGCATGATGATGTTGGCATAGACGGCATCGCCGAGCAGCCGTTCGGCCAGCGCGTTGGCGTTGATCGTGCCGAGATTGTGCTCGCCGATGACCCGGCCGATCGCGCCTAGCCTTGCGGCGGAGGCGAGATCTGCATCGCGGAAGCGGACGACGTCGCCGGTCGGCATCTCCGCGGTGTTGACCGCGGCACGCGTGCCGCGGCGGTAGGTGCCGGATGCCTTCGGCGACGAGCTGACGACCAGATCGCAACCGATCAGCGCATCGGCTGCGCCCTGGTCGATGCGCACCTGGTGCAGGGCCTCGAGACCTGGTGCGAGGCGAATATAGCTCAGCACAGGCCCGAACTTCTGCGCAAAGCCGGTGAAGTCCAGCACCGAGACGCCGCGGCGTTCGAGGTGTGCGGCCATGCCGATCAGCGCGCCGACCGTGATCACGCCGGTGCCGCCGACGCCGGTCACGAGCAGGTCGTAGGGGCGGTCGAGCGAGGCTGAGGGGGGCAGGGGAAGCGTGGCCGCATGGCCGATGGCGTCGATCTGGCTCGCGGCCTTCTTCCGGCGCGTCGCGCCTTCGACGGTGACGAAGCTTGGGCAGAAGCCGTTGAGACAGGAAAAATCCTTGTTGCAGGCCGACAGGTTGATCTGACGCTTGCGGCCGAACGGCGTCTCCTTCGGTTCGACGCTGAGGCAGTTGGATTCCACCGAGCAGTCGCCGCAGCCTTCGCAGACGAGATCGTTGATATAGGCGAAGCGCTTGGGGTCGGCCATCTGCCCGCGCTTGCGCCGGCGCCGCTTTTCCGTGGCGCAGGTCTGCTGGTAGATCAGGACCGAGACGCCGGGGATGTCGCGCAGCTCGCGCTGCACGGCATCCATCGCCTCGCGCGGATGGATGGTGACGCCGGCCGGCAGGTCGGCGGGCGAAAACTGTGCGGGATCATCCGACACCAGCGCGATGCGCATCACGCCTTCGGCGCGAACGCTGTGCGCGATCGCATGGACGCTGACGGGACCGTCGACCGGCTGGCCGCCGGTCATCGCGACGGCATCGTTGAACAGGATCTTGTAGGTGATGTTGGCGCCGGCCGCGATCGCCTGCCGGATCGCCATCGAGCCGGAGTGGTAATAGGTGCCTTCGCCGAGGTTCTGGAAGATGTGCTTGCGGCCGGTGAATCTCGACGAAGCCGCCCAGTTCACGCCTTCGCCGCCCATCTGGATCAGCGACGAGGTCTCCCGGTCCATCCAGCTCGCCATGAAATGGCAGCCGATGCCGGCCAGCGCCTTCGATCCCTCCGGCACCTTGGTCGACGTGTTGTGCGGGCAACCCGAGCAGAAATAGGGCGTGCGCGTTGCGCCCGGGACGTTGATGCTGCGTGCCGCCTCCGGCAGGAGCGCGGCTGCGCGTGCGGCGAGATTGAGGCCCGGAAACATCGGATCGAGCCGGCGGGCCAGGACGCCGGCGAGCGCGCGCGGCGACAATTCCCCGATCCAGGAGATCAGCCTTGCCCCGGTTTCATCGTGCTTGCCGACCATGCGTTCGGGCTTGCTGCCGGGATAGTCGTAGAAATATTCCTTGAACTGGCTCTCGATGATGCCCCGCTTCTCCTCGACCACGAGGATCTCGCGCTTGCCCTTCACGAAAGCCATGGCGTCGTGCAGCGCCAGCGGCCAGACCATGCCGACCTTGTAGACGTCGATCCCGATGCTGCGGCAGGCGGCCTCGTCGAGGCCCATCAATCGCAGCGCCTCCATCAGATCGAGATGTGCCTTGCCCGTGGTGACGATGCCGTAGGTGGCGTCCGGAATGTCGTAGACGTGACGGTCGATCGGATTGGCCTTGGCGAAGGCGTAGACCGCGTGCTTCTTCGCCTCCAGCCGCTCCTCGATCTGCGGGCCCGGCAAGTCGGGCCAGCGGTAGTGCAGGCCGCCGGGCGGCGGCGTAAAATCGGGCGTGCGGAAGAGGCGCGGTGGTCGCAGCGCCACCGATGCGCCCGACTCCACGATCTCCGAGATCGCCTTGAAGCCGACCCACATGCCGGAGAAGCGGCTCAGCGCGTAACCATATTCGCCGAACGCGAGATATTCGCCGACGCTTGCCGGATGCAGCGTCGGCATGAACCAGCTCATGAAGGCGACGTCGGACTGGTGCGGCATCGAAGAGGAGACGCAGCCATGGTCGTCGCCAGCGACCACCAGCACGCCGCCATGCGGCGAGGAGCCATAGGCGTTGCCGTGCTTGAGCGCATCGCCGGAACGATCGACGCCGGGGCCCTTGCCGTACCAGAGTCCGAACACGCCAGCGACCTCGCGGTCGCCTTGCGTCTCGACCTGCTGCGAGCCGAGCACCGCGGTCGCCGCGAGGTCCTCGTTGACGGCGGGCAGGAATTCGATGCGGTCCCGCTTGAGGCGTTCCTGGATGCGCCAGAGTTCGAGATCGACGCCGCCGAGCGGCGAGCCGCGATAGCCGGAGATGAAGCCGGCGGTGTTGAGGCCTTGCGCACGATCGCGCCGCGCCTGGTCGAGCGCGATGCGGACGATGGCCTGCGTTCCCGTGAGGAAGACGCGGCCCTGCTCGCGGTCGTAGCGGTCGGAAAGCTCATAGGTGTCGAGTGACGGAATGGCGTCCATGCGGACCTCCCACGCATTCCCCCGGATCGGAGCAAGGTAGGCCCGGACGGCTGGTAGGTTTTACCTATCTTTTTCTTCGATCCGATCTATTGTGGTAGAATTATCCAGAGTGGCCGATAATTCGGTGGAAAATTCCCCTGTGGCGAGGCCCCATGATCGAAGACCAGGACGCGCGAATCCTCGCTCATCTCCAGAAGGACGGCCGCGCCACCAACCAGCAACTGGCGGACGAGGTCGGCATGTCCACCTCGGCCTGCTGGCGCCGGGTGCGCGCGCTGGAGGAGGCTGGCGTCATCCAGAGCTATGCGGCCCTGGTCGCGCGCGAGCAGGCGGGCTTTGCGATGTCGGCCATCCTCCACGTCTCGCTGGAGCGGCACGACGCGAAGTTCGTCGACGAATTCGTCGCCAGGGTCACGAGGCGCCGCGAAGTGCTGGAGTGCTTTGCGACCACAGGCGATGCCGACTATCATTTGCGCGTCGTGGTGCAGGACATGGCGGCCTATAATCGCTTCCTCGACGAGTTCATGTTTCGCATCCCCGGCATCCGCTATGTCCGCAGCAACGTGGTGCTGAAGGAGATCAAGTCGAGCGTGGCGCTGCCGTTTTGAGCGCGGCTCGCACAGCTCTCGTAGGGCAGGCAAAGCGCCGTAGGGTGGGCAAAGGCGCGCTCGCGCCGTGCCCACGTTCTCTATCGTCGAGAGATGGTGGGCACGGCGCTAAGCGCCTTTGCCCACCCTACGGCACTTCCGCTACCCTCGCCCATCGCACGGCAAGGCGCTGGCCGTGGTCGGAGGCGCCGGCTTGGATGATCACGGGATAACCCTGTTGCGAGCGCGGCCCGGTGAACGGCCCGCGCGACTTCTTGCCCTTGGCGGGCAATGGTTGTTGAAGCCATCGTCTCAAAGCGCAGCTGCGATATCAACCGGCCGTAAACCAATACAGGGCTGCAAATTCGTAAACAGACCCGCTTTCGGTGTAGGATTCGTCCACGCTGCGGTATTTTCCGGCAGTTTGGCGCGGTCGTTCGCAGCCCGTTCACTTTGATTGACAGTTTGCGGCGCGCAATAACGACCACTTAGGCGATCGGCATTCATAAAGTCACCTGGGAAAAACTGGCAGAATGCCCCGGGAGCTGAGATCGTGACGACGACACTCGCGCGCACCTTTGCGGCGTTGAGCGCCATCAACGAAGCGATCCTCTATGCGAAATCGCCGGACGAGCTGTACCAGAAGGTCTGCTCCGCCGGGTTTGCCAGCGGCGACTTCCTGGCCGTGGCCGTGTTCCTGGTCGAACCGGACGGCGGCCGTTTGCGGTTCGCGGCCGGCTGCGGCGACGACGTTCGGCGGCTGCGCTCGATCGTGATCACGACGGAAGCCGGCACGCCCGAGGGATCGGGCGTCGGGGGCGAGGCGTTTCGCGAGCAGAAGCTGTGCATCAGCAACGATTACCTCAACGATCCGCGCTCGCTGGCCTGGCGCGAGGGCGCGGCTTCGGCCCACATCGGCGCGGCTGCGGCGCTGCCGCTGCTCTGCAGCGGCAAGAGCGTCGGCGTGCTGTATGTGACCCGCAGCGAGGCCAATTCGCTGGACGACGAGATGGTGTCGCTGTTCGAGCGCATGTCGGCCAACATCTCCTATGCGCTCGACAATTTCGCGCGTGAGAGCGCGCGGCAAGCCAGCGAGCGGGCGACGCGGCGGCTCAATCGCATGTTCGGGGCCATCAGCGCCACCAACGAGGCAATCCTGCGCGCCAAGACCGAGCAGGAGCTTTATCAGCGCGTCTGCGATGCCTCCGTTCACGGAGGCAAATCGCTCTCGACCGTCATTCTGCTGAAGGAGCCGGATTCCGATTGGCTGAAGCCTGTTGCGGGTACCGGCCAGAACCTGGAATTGGTTGCTCGAACCCGGTACTCCGTCGATCCGGCAAATCCGTATGGCCGCGGAATTTCAGGGGAGGTATTCCGCTCGCAGAAGCCGTGCCTGGAAGACGATCTGCCCGGTCGCACCAGGGGGACGCCGTGGGAGCAAGCCAACATCAATACCGGCGTCGCCGCCTGCGTCGCCGCTCCTCTGATCAAGCATGGTCAGAGCGTCGGCGTCATGCTGTCCTTCATCAGCCGGTCCTGGGCCAAAGACGAAGAAGTCGTCGCGCTGATGCTGCGGATTGCCGAAAACGTCTGCTTTGCGCTCGACAATTTCGATCGTGAGTCCGAGAAGGCCAGGATTGCGGTGGAGGAGGAACGCCTGGCGCGCATGTATGCCGCGCTCAGCGCCACGAACGAGGCCATTCTGCGCGCTCACTCGCGTACCGAGTTGTTCGATCTCGTCTGCGAGGCGACCGCCAAGGGCGCCAAGTTCACCTCGGCCAATATCGCGCTGGTCGACCGTGACGCCGAGCTGCTGCGCGTCGTGGCCTGTTACGGGCCGAATGCGAATGAGGTTCGCAACTTCAAGTTCTCCACCTCCGAGGAGGTGCCGGAAGGCCGCGGCTTGACCGGCACCGCCTATCGTACGCGCCGGCCCGCCGTCAGCAACGACGTGCTCGCGGACGAGCGCCTCGCGCCGTGGCACGCCAGCGCGCGCCGGACCGGAATCGCATCCTCCGCCGCCTTGCCGCTGTTCTGCGGCGACCGGGTCGAGGGCGTGTTCCTGTTCAACGCTCCGGAGGCCGGCACCTTCACGGATGAATTCGTCGAGTTGCTGAGCAGGCTCCAGGCCAACGTCGCCTTCGCGCTGGAAAGCTTCGATCGCGCCGAGGAGAAGGCGCAGGACGACAAGCAGCGGGATCGCCTGAGCGGAATGTTCGAGGCACTGAGCGCAACCAACGAGGCCATCATCCGCGCCAAGACGCGCGAGGAGTTGTTCGAGGCTGCCTGCCAGGCCGGCGTCCTCGGCGACGTGTTCGCTTCGGCTACGATCGGCATCATCGACAGGGACAACGAACTCCTTCGTGTCGCCGCGGTGAAGGGGCGTCTGCAGGAGCAGATGGCCGGGCGGACCTGCAATCTTTCCGCCGGTCATCCCGAGGGCCAGGGCATCATCGGGGTCTCGATCCGGACCCGCCGGCCCAGTGTCATGAACGACTATCTCAACGACCCGCGCTCGATCCACTGGCGGACGAAGGCGGTTGAGGATGGAACGCGGGCTGCCGCCAGCTTTCCGCTTCTGAAGGCAGGCCAGGAGCCGATCGGCATCTTGCTTTTCCTTGCAACCGAAGAGAACACGTTCACCCCAGATCTGGTCGAATTGCTTGGACGTCTCGCCGAGAACGTGTCGTTTGCCCTGGACAACTTCGACCGTGCCGAGGAGAAGGCCCGCACCGAGAGCCAAAAGGAACGGCTGACGCGCATGTTCGCCGCCCTGAGCGCGACCAACGAGGCGATCATGCGGGCGAAGTCGCGCGCCGAGCTGTTCGATCTCGTGTGTCACGCGGCATCGCATGGTGCCAAGTTCACGTCGACGACCATCGCGCTGGCCAAGGCCGAGAGCGATCTGCTGGAAATCGTGGCGAGCGCGGGCCCGTCCGCCTACACCACGCGCAATGTCCGCCTCTCCGTCGATCCGGAGCGGCCCGAAGGGCGCGGCATGAGCGGCACGGCGTTCCGCACGCGCCAGCCTTGCATCAGCAACGACTATCTCAACGACGATCGCGTCCGCGTCTTCCATGCCATCGTCCGCAACGACGGCGCGCGGTCGGGCGCGGCATTTCCACTCATCGTACACGAGCAGGCCGTCGGCGTCATGATCTACATGTCGACCGAGCCCGGCACCTTCACGGTCGAGTTCGTCGAGCTGTTGCAGCGTCTCGCCGACAACGTCTCCTTTGCGATGGAGAATTTCGATCGCGCCGACGCCAAGAACCAGGCGGACGAGCGGATCGAATACCTCGCCTCGCATGACAGCCTGACGGACCTTCCGAACCGCGAGACCTTCAACGGGCTCTTGCGCGAGGCCATCGACACGGCGGAGCGTCACGATCACCGCTTTGCGGTGCTGTTCATCGATCTCGACCGCTTCAAGGTCATCAACGATTCGCTGGGGCACGAGGCCGGCGACCTGCTTCTGCTCGAAGTGGCGAACCGCTTGCGCGGCGCGCTGCGGGCAAGCGACGTGGTGGCGCGGCTCGGCGGCGACGAGTTCGTGGTGATCCTCGACCAGTGCGGCGAGATCGATGCCGTCCAGCGCATCGCGACCGAGCTCCTGGCCGCACTCGCCCAGCCCATGGAGCTGGCCGGGCACGAATGTCACACCACGGCCTCGATCGGCATCGCGATGTATCCGGCCAACGGTTCCGACGTGCAGACGCTGACCAAGAACGCCGACATGGCGATGTATCTCGCCAAGGAAGACGGCAAGAGCGGCTATCGCTTCTTCTCCAAGGAAGTGAAGACGCAGTCGATCGAAAGGCTGTCGCTGGAGAGTGCGCTGCGCCGGGCGCTGGAGCGCGGGCAGTTCTCGCTGAACTACCAGCCCAAGGTCGAGATGGAGACCGGCCAGATCACCGGCGTGGAAGCATTGCTGCGCTGGGCACATCCCGATCTCGGCAACGTCTCGCCGGCGCAGTTCATTCCGCTTGCGGAAGAGACCGGACTGATCGTGCCGATCGGCCGCTGGGTGCTCAACGAGGCCTGCGCACAGGCCATGGCCTGGCAGCGCCGCGGCCTGTTGCCGCTGTCGATGGCGGTCAACCTGTCGCCGCGGCAGTTCGCCGACGAGCATCTGTTGCAGGACGTCGACGAGGCGCTGGCGGCCAGCGGCATGTCGCCGGTGCTGCTCCAGCTCGAAGTCACCGAGAGCATGATGATGCGCAATGTCGGCCGTGCGCTCAAGGTGCTCGACGCCATCCAAAGCCGCGGCATTCGCCTCGCCATCGACGATTTCGGCACCGGCTATTCGTCGATGTCGCTGATGAAGCACTTCCCGATCGACACCATCAAGATCGACCGCTCCTTCGTGCGGGACCTGCCGCAGGATTCGGAAGACCAGGCGATCGCGCAGGCGATCATCAGCATGGGCAAGGCGCTGGGCATGACCGTCGTCGCCGAAGGCGTCGAGAACGCCGAGCAGGAGGCGTTCCTGCGCGCCCATGGCTGCGACGAGATGCAGGGCTTCCTCATCTCGAAACCCTTGCCGGCACGGCAGATGGCCGAGCTGCTGCGGCCGATGGTCCTGCCTGCCGCCCCGCCGCTCCAGCCGGAGCCGGACTTTGCCGCCACGCAAGCCGCGGCGTCACGGCTGAAACGCGCCGTCGTCTGACCGCTGCAGCTGTCCGCCCCCGGCGGAGCCAGGCGCGGGCGCCTCGATCGCCTATCGCGCCCTGAACGGATGCGCCTTCTGGTGCCAGGCCCAGGCGGTGCGAATCACCGTCGCCAGGTCGGAGTGGCGCGGTACGAAGTTCAGCACCTTTCTCGCTGCCGAGGGATCTGCGACCAGATAAGTGGGATCGCCGGCGCGGCGCGGCTTGACGGTATGCGGCACCTCGCGCCCCGTCTCCTGCCGGATGGCATCGAGGATCTGGCGCACCGAGAACCCGGAGCCGGTGCCGAGATTGAAGCTGCCGCCGGCATGTCCGCCTTCCAGAAGCTTCAGGGCCGCGACATGCGCCGCCGCGAGGTCGGTGACGTGGATGTAGTCGCGGATCGCGGTGCCGTCGGGTGTGGCGTAGTCGTCGCCGAACACCGCGAAATCGACATGTCCCTGAAGCGCCATCATCGCGCGCGGAATGAGATGGGTTTCGTTGTCGCGCAGTTCCCCGATGCCACCGCCCGGATCGGCGCCGCTGGCGTTGAAATAGCGCAGGCAGAACGCGCCGAAGCCATAGGCGGTGCGATAATCGGCCAGCATCCGCTCGATCATCAACTTTGATGCGCCGTAGGGATTGATCGGCGCGCAGGGGAAGTCTTCCGGCAGTTCCTTGGAATCGGCGTTGCCATAGACCGCGCCGGTCGAGGAAAACACGATGCGATGGCAGTTCGCGTTGCGCATCGCCTGCAACAGCGACAGCGTTCCCTGCACGTTGTTGACATAATATTTCTGCGGGTCGGTCATGGACTCGCCGACAAGGCTCGCCGCCGCGAAATGCATCACCGCCGTGATCTTGTGGTCGGCAAAGGCGCGTGCCAACGCCGTGCCGTCCAGCAGATCGCCAGTGACCAGCGGACCGGCAACGAAGCTGCGATGGCCTGTCGAAAGATTGTCATAAACGACGGGCTGATAGCCGGCGGCGGTCAATGCGCGGCAGGCGTGCGAGCCAATATAGCCCGCGCCTCCTGTGACGAGGACAGTCGGTCGGTCGGTCATGTCGTCTTGTGCTCTTCTCTTAGTAGAGGGGGCGGTTGCGGCTGAAGAGAAGATAGAGCGCGCGGGGGTTGGTGGTCAAATAGCGCCAGAGCAGGCGGCGTGGCTCGAGCAAGGTGCGCCAGGCCCATTCGAGTCCGATTTTTTGCATCCATTGCGGCGCGCGGGAACGGCTGCCTGACAAGAAGTTGAAGAGGCCGCCGGATGTCTTGATAACGCCAACATTGGTGAGATGCGGCGTGAACTCCTTCACGAATGCCTGCTCGTTAGGCACGCCGAGCGCGACCCACAGATAGTCCGGCGCAAGCGCGTTGATCTCCTCGACCTTCGCGCGCAGCTCTTCGCCGCGCAGATAGCCTTGGCTGTGCCCGACGATCTTGAGCTTCGGATACATCTTCTGGACGTTCGCGACCGCTGCGATGTTCTCGGCCTCGCTGGCGCCGAACATGTAGAAGGTGCGGCCCAGGGCTTCCGCCTTGCGCGCGACCACGTGGAACAGGTCCGTGGTTGCGACGCGTTCCGGCAGCGGAAACCAGGATTGCAGCTTCGAGGCGGCGACCAGCGGCTGGCCGTCGGCGTTGATCAGATCGGCGGCACGGAACAGGCGCTCGGTCTGCGGCTCGGTCGAACAGCGCGCCAGCACCTCGCCATTGGCCGACGTCAGGAACAGCGGACGGCCGATGCGACTGTCGGGATCGGTCGCCTCGATCATGAAATCGGCGGTCTCTTCCAGATCGAGCGCGGCCATCCGAAGCCCGCCGACGGTGATCCGCGGCACGTCGGCAGTTGCTGCCCGTCCGTCGAGGTTGACGCGGCGCTCAAGCATATTGTCTGCCTCGCTGACGCGTTTCAACTTTAGGGGTGAGCTCGTCGAGCACGACGCCGACGAGCTTGCGCTCGGCGCGGCCGAGCGCGGTCAGGATCTCTTCGAGACTGTCGTTGAGATCGAGGCTGGTCGGCAGCACCGCCACCAGCGCGTCGGTGTCGTCGAGCAGCTTGCGGCTGCCCGCAAGAAGCGGCATCGCAGGGCCGTCGAGGATCACGAGGTCGTAGCCGCCTGCGGCGCGCGCCTGCGCAATCGCCTTGCGGATCGCGTCGGCGGCCTTGCCGGCATCGCCCTCGCCGGCCGGCAGCACCGAAATGCCGTTGACCGTCTTGATCTCGCGTGCGGCCTTGCTGCCGATCGAGAGCCAGCCGAGCCTGCTCGGTTCGTTCTTGCCGGGGCGGCCGACCTTGTTCGAGAGAGCGTGGGTCTGATGGTCGGCGTCGATCATGAGCACGCGGGCGCCATCGCGCGCGGCCGCGAGTGCGAAGTTCAGCGCACTCACGCTGCGCCCGGCGCTCTCGCCGGTGCCGACCAGCGCAATGACCGGCATCGCCTTGCCGCCGGCGCGCCGGGCCACGGCCGCGCGCATGTCGCGCCAGGCGTTGAGCAGCTTCGTCAGGGGAAAGCCGGGCCGCAACGTCGGCCAGCCCAGCCGGGTGAGATCGACGCCGCCGCCGGTGGCGAGAATGGCGCCGAGCGTGTGAATGACGTCGGCCTCCTGAAGGCGCGCGATCAGGGGCTTCTCGATCGAGGGGTTCTCGACCATCGCGGGTTGCAGCGGTGGCGCGGCAAGTTCGGGCGGGATCTGCGCGACCTCGGGGGATCGCGACGGCTGCTCGGGCCGCGAAGCCTCCAAGGCCCGCGAAGGCTCGGGAGCGCGCGCTGTCTCCGGCACCGGCTTGCGTTCGCGGCGGGCCGGCGCGGGCGCTGGCGCGGTTGCGCCGGCGAACAGAAGCTCGGCCGCGACGAACCAGCTCGAGGCCGCAAGCGCGCCGAAGATGAAGCCGATCATGGCGAACAGGCTCATCGCCGGCGGGAACGAGCGCCGCTGCGGCACGGTCGCCTCGCCGATGACGCGGGCCGCCGAAGTGTTCAGGCTCTCCTGCTCCTCGGTCTCGCGGGAGCGCTTGAGGAAGGATTGGTAGACGTCGCGGCTGGCATCGGCCTCGCGCTCCAGCTCGCGCAGGCGCACGGCGGCCTGGCTGAGCTGGACGCTCTGCCGCTTCTGCGCTTCCAGCGCCCGGTTGAGCGAGGCTTCATAATCGCGGGCGCGCGTCAGATCGTTCTTGGCGGACTGGGCGAAGCGGTCGATCTCTTCGCTGATGGTACGCTTGAGATCCTCGACCTGCTTCTCGGTCTGGCGCAGCGCCGGATGGCGTGGCCCGAGCTCGCCGGCCTGCTCGGCATATTTCTTGCGCGCATCGGCATATTGCGCGCGCAAATTCGCGATCGTCGGCGATTGCAGCGCTTCCGGAATCGCGCCGGCATCGGCAGCGGTCCGGCGGCTCGCCTCGATCTGGTCGAGCCGCGCCTGCGCATCCATCGTCGCCGCGCGCGCCGCGGAGAGCCGCTGGTTGCTGGCGGAGAGCTGCTGGTCGCTGATCAGCGCATCCTGGGTGCCGACGAAATTGTTCTGGGCCTTGTAGGTGGCGAGCGCCGTCTCGGCGTTGCGCAGCCGCTCGCGCAGCTCCTTGAGGCGGCCGGAGAGATCGCTGGTGGCGCGCCGTGCGGCCGAAGCCTGCGAATTGCGGGATTCCGCGAGATAGGCATTGGTCAGCGTGTTGGCGAGCATCGCCGCCTTCGCCGGATCCGTCGACCACACCTCGATGTCGACGATGAAGCTCTTCTCGGTCTTGCGGATCGTGATGTGCCGGTTCAGCGCCTCGAGCGCCGCAAGCTGCACCTCGGTGTTGGCCGCAGCGGAGGGCGCCCGGGGCTGAAGGCCGATCAGGCCGAGCAGCGACGACATCAGGCTCCTGCCGTCGCTGCCGCCGAATTCCGGATCCTTGTCGAGACCGGCCTGCTCGATCACCTTGAGCAGGACGCTGTTGGCGGTGATCAGTCGCGCCTGGCTCTCCACCACCATGGACATGCCGGAGACGTCCTGCGCGCGCGGCGTCAGCTCCCGGTCGACGAGTTGAAGCTCGCGCGGGTCGACATAGAGCTGGGCGGTGGCGGTGTAGCGGGGCGTCAGGCTCTTGCCGATGGTGACGGCAAGCGTTGCGCCGAGCAGGGCAGCCGCGGCAATCGCGATCTTGCGCCGCCAGAGCAGATTGGCGAGCTCCAGCACGTTAAAGCCGGCCTGAGACCTCTGTTGCGGAGGCTCGGGTCTCGCCCGATCTATCGGCTGGTTATAGTCAAGCATGATCCCCAGCTTTCATTCCAAGTGCCGCAGGCTGAGGGGTTACTCTTCGCTCTACGCCACGCACCCGGGATATAGGTGCCCAATCAACGCAACAGGGAAAATTAACCATACTCATTGAGGGACTATTCACCGAAATGGCAAACAAAGCGTTTAAGCGCTTGCCAGCCGGCCGAGCCCCCCTGTGACGCCCAAGTCGCGCGGGCTTCCCGGAGATTAACGGTTCGTTACCGCGCACGGCGTTGCCGCGAGACTCCGCTTGTCCGGTGATGGGCCGCGCGCGCGCCATGATGGTCAGCTCTTGCGCAGGATGACGTGATAGTCGCCGCGGCGGACGTCGATGCCGCGCGGAAGCACGGCGTTCAGCACCGCGGCGCCGGCGTCCACGAGAGCCGCGAGCAGCGGCTTGCGCCGGCGCATCTCGGGATAGCGCGGACTTTCCACCTCACGGCGGTAGATCATCTCGAGGCCGTTGGCGGCCGCGAACGCTTCCAGCCGGGGCAGCGTCACCAACGGGTGAAAGAAGGTCGGGAATGGCGGCTCGCCGGGCAGGCCGGCATCCTTGATGCCGCGAATGTGACGGTAGAACCAGACGTGAAACCAGTGCGGCGAATATTTGGTGACAATTCCGGACAGCGAGCTGGGATTGGGTGCGCCGATCAGGATCAGGCCGCCGCGCTTGAGCGCGTCGCGGAAATTCAGCAGCGCGGCGTCGACATGGGGCAGATGCTCGATCACGTTGTAGCAGATCACGAGATCGAAGCTCTCGCGCCCGAAACGGTAGGTCTGCACGTCGCCCAGGATCGCCTCGTCCGCGTAGCTGTTGTTGCGGACCTGGTCCTCGTCGATGTCGACGACGGTGACCTTGCTGCGATGGAGCAATTCCGGCGGCAGGACGCTGCACGAGCCGCCGCCGGCTTCGTAGATGGCGAGTTCAGCCTTCGGCAGTTCGCCGCGCAGCACCTCGTGGACGGCGAGCAGGCTATCGCGGGCTTCGCCGGGGACGAGATCGTGCAGCGCCTGGACGGGTGCAGTGGCCGCGGGGATCCGGATCGCCGTGGCTGTCGCGAAATCGATCGTGGCTGGCTTGTTCATATTTTCTGACCGCGCTTGTTCTAATCAAATTTACAGGAAAAGACTCGCTTGCCCGAAGAGCAAATCCGATGCCGCGCCGTCTCACCGGTTGCAGTGCTTACGGTCGGGTTAATGCGCACGCGCATTAACTACGGCATTGTTCATGTTGGGGCTCCGTCGGCGCGCGGAGCGCGAATTGCACTATCACGCAGGCATGATGGCGCGGGAGAAATAGGCGAAAGCGGTTAAGCGCATGATGTTGTTTCAGGACGGCCGGCAGACCGGCGCGCTGTCTGGGCACGCGCCTTCGCGGGCTGCTCATTTTGGCACGCATCTGTCCCGCGGCGATGTGCCGTCGCGGGATGCGCGACCGAAGCAGGGTTTTCTCAACATATCTCGGACATCTAGAACGTCATGACACTGATCCCGACAGACCTGTCCGCCACGCGCGTCTCGGATGCCGTGCGCGATCCCAACCGGGAGATCGCGGCGAGCTCCCGCGTCATCGACCTGTCGGTCGGCATTGTCGTCTGCATTCCCTGCTTCCGCCGTCCGCAGCACCTGCGGCTGACGCTGGAATCGCTGGCGAACCAGCGTACCCCGCGTTCCTTTGCCGTCGTCATGGTCGAGAACGACGCTGCGCGGCGCGAAAGCGCTCCGGTCGCCGCCGAGTTTCTGGCCGCCGGCAGGCTCCAGGGCGTGTGCCTTGTCGAGAAGCGGCAGGGCAATTGCCAGGCGATCAACGCTGCCTTCGAGACGGCGCAGACGCTGTTTCCCGCCGCGACCCGCTTCCTGATGATCGACGACGACGAGATCGCATCGAGCGACTGGCTCGAGCTGATGGTCCGCACCGCGGAGGCGACCGGCGCCGACGTGGTCGGCGGGCCGGTGCTGCCTGTGTTCGAGGACGACAGCAAGCCGTGGCTGTCGCGCCATCCCGCCTTCCGTCCGGCCTACGACTATTCCGGCGCGGTGCCGCTGATCTATGGCTGCGGCAATTGCCTGATCACGCGCGCGGTCTTCGAGCGGTTCGAGCGTCCCGCGTTCGACCTGCGCTTCAATTTCCTCGGCGGCGGCGATTGCGACTTCTTCGTGCGGTGCCGTGATGCCGGGATGATATTCCACTGGACGGCGGAAGCCGTCATCACCGAGACCGTGCCGCAAAGCCGCACCAGCCTCGGCTGGATCGCAAAGCGCGGCCTGCGCATAGGCGCGATCAATTATCGCGTGCAGTACAAGGCGGCTCGAAGCGCGGGCGCGCGCGCATGGGTGTTCGCGCAGATGCTCGGACGGCTGCCGCTGTCGCTGGTCCGGTCCGTTCGCCTGCTGGCGACGTCGAAGGCCGTCGTCGCCATGCATCCGGCGCTGGTGGCGCTCGGCTCCATGCTCGCGGCGTTCGGCTTCGCGCCGAAGCCCTACGAGGCCTCCAAGATCGTGTCGTGACGGTTAGATGCCGAAGCGGGCGAGGGCGGTCCTTGCCGTGGCGCGCGGCAGCGCCTTGAGCGAACGGCGGCCGACCATGCCGAGATAGCCGAAGGCCTGGCGATACCGGCCGAAGCGGACGGCCTGCATCGCCGCATAGGTGATGAGATGCAGTTCGGCGGCAAGGCGCAAGCCGGGCGCGGTGCCCGCGGGCAATCTCGCCAGGATCAGCCCGTCGTCGAACACCCGCGCGATGGCCGGGAAGAAGTCCTTCGGCGTGCGGACCGCGGCGTTCATGGTGCTGGCGGTGTGCAGACGATAATCGAGCAGCAGCTTCGGCGCGAATTCGAACTCGCCGATCGCGGCGAGGCGGCACCAGCAATGCCAGTCCTCGCAATATCGCAGCGAGGTGTCGAAGCCGCCGATGGCGCGGAAGGCCTCCGCGCGTGCGAGCGCGATGCCGCCATTGACGATGAAATTGCCGGCCGCGAGCCGCGTCAGCACGTCGCCGGACGGCTTGCGGCGTCCCTTCAGAAGGCCGCGACGGCCGATCTGGCGTCCGTCGCTGTCGATCGTGTTGTAGTCGCCATAGACCAGAACCGCGCGCGGCGCACCGCGTGCCGCCGCCAGGAGTGCAGCCACCGCGCCGGGACGCAGGCGGTCGTCGGCATCGAGGAACAGCAGCCACTCGCCGCTGGCATATCGTGCACCGAGATTGCGCGCGGCCGATACGCCGGCGGACTCATTCGTCACCAGGCGCAGTCGCGGGTCGTGAATGGCGCGGACGATCGCGGTGGTGTCGTCGGTGGAACCGTCGTCGACGACGATCACTTCGCCCACCTCGCGCTGCGCCAGCGCGCTGGCCAGGGTTTCGCCGATATAGGCCGCAACGTTCTTGGCGGGAATGACAACGGATACCGATGTGGTTGGGCTCGACGGCAGCGGCTGGCGCGCCGCCGGCACGATGCGGGTGGAGGCCGGCAAATCGAGAACCTGTTCGGCGGTGATCTGAGTCACGGCTCGCCCTTAAGAGTCTGTTAACCAGGGCGCAGCTGCTGAATGGACGATGCGATCGATCGCAGCGTTGGCCCCTTGCGAATGATACCCGCATTACGGCCTGATCGTTGACGCGAAGGCGTATGTCGGCGTGCTTTCGTCAATTAGCGTTAAGCCGCTGGCATTAAGCCTGTGGCAAATTCGGAAGAGAGCGACAGCCGGTCCCATGCGAGAATGCGCATCCGGTTGCCGCGGATGGATCCAGTGCCCGCCACGACGTTCGAACATGACCCCGATGCGATGATCCTCAACCTCTTTTACGAGGACAAGGACGATCGCTGGTTTCCCGGCGACCGGCACCTGCGGCGCACGGCGCGCCGCTTGCTGCTCGGCGAGCCGCGCATGAGCGGACAGCTTCGCGTGTTCCTCAATCTCTGCGCTGGGCTCGACCGGCTCGGTATCCGCTACCGCGTCAACGATTACCGTTACATCGCGCAGCATCCCGACGAGCTCGCCTGCATCATCGGCCGCACCTTCCTGCTCGACAAGTTCGCGTGGAAAAATCCGATCCTGCTCGGCGTCGCCGCCCACAATCATCCGCTCGACGATCCCGATTTGTTCAAGCGCCTGCCGGTCAAGAAAGTCGTGGTGCCCGGCGCCTGGTACGTCGACATGTATCGGCCGTACTGGCCCGACACCGAGGCCTGGCCGGTCGGCATCGACACCGATCTGTGGACGCCGTCGCAGGCCTCGCAGAAGGCCATCGACGTGCTGATCTACGACAAGGTCCACTGGGATCGCGAGCGCTACGCGCCGGAATTGATCGAGCCGGTCCGTGCCCGGCTCGCCAGGGAGGGACGCTCGTTCATCGAGTTGCGCTACGGCGGCTACAAGGAGGAAGAATATCGGGAGGCGCTGGCGGCCTCGCGCGCGATGATCTTCCTGTGCCAGAACGAAAGCCAGGGCATCGCCTATCAGCAGGCCCTGGCCTGCGGCATACCGGTGTTCGCCTGGGATCCGGGTGGGCCGTGGCGAGACCCCGATTACTATCCGCACCGCGTGCAGTTCGCGCCGGTGTCCTCGGTGCCGTATTGGGACCAGCGCTGCGGCGCCAAGTTCGTCGACATCGCGGGGTTCGAGGCGGGGTGGGACGAGTTCTGGGCCGGCTGTGAAGCGAACGCGTTCGACCCGCGCGGCTATGTCCTGGACAACCTCACGCTCGAGCAACGAGCGCTGCAATATTACGAGATCGCGCGGAGCATCGTGCGGCCGCCCGCGGCGCAGAGCTCCGGCACGACTGTTGACGGACGCTCAACCGGGGTGAGCCAGGACCCGGAGCTCCACCTGCGTCACCAAACGTCTTGAGCCGTGGACCGCAGCATGGACCGCAGCGTCGCCGATATGACCGACCTCGAGACCCGGTCGTTGGGTCGTATGCTCCGTGATGGCCTGGCGGAGCTGAACGCCGCGCAGGCTGCGCGCTGCCTCATCGCGGTCGCGTCGCTGCTGCTGGTGATGGTGACGCTCGATCCGTTCCCGGATTTGCGCAATCCCGATGTCACCACGATCGTCGGCGGACGAATGGCGGTAACCTACGTCTCCTGGGGGCTCCTGGCTGCGATCGCGGTGCTGTTCGCAGCTCGCACCGATGCGCCTTCGCTGAAGACCCTGGTCACGCCGCTTCATCTCTGTCTCGTGGGCTGGTTGCTGATCAACATCGTCCTGTCCGAGAGCCGCGGCGTGTCGATGCAGCGCTTCGTGCTCCTCGTCAGCATGACGTCGCTCGCCGTCCTGCTGCCATTGCTGCCGCCGACGCAGCGCAGCTTCAACCTGTGCCTGGGTGCCGCGGCGCTGGTCTTGCTCGCGCTCTGTTATCTCGGCGTCCTGCTCGCGCCGCAATACTCGATCCACACCGCGCTCGATGTCACCGAGCCGCAGCTCGCCGGCGACTGGCGCGGCAGCTTCGGCCACAAGAACATCGCCTCGCCCGTGATGACCATCCTGGTCTATGTCGGCATCTACCTGTCCGCCGTCGGCTCCTTCGTGATGGGACCGGTGATCGCCGTGCTGGCCGGCCTCTTCCTGATCTTCACCGGCGGCAAGACGTCGTCGGTGCTTTGCCTTGCGGTCTACGCGCTCGCCTCGCTGGTCTATGTCACCCCGAGCCTGTGGCTGAAGCGGATCATCTGCTTCGTTCCGCTGATCGCGATGAACCTGCTGACGGTCGGCAGCGTCCTGAGCCCGGCGCTCGGGGCCATGACGCGGCTGCTTCCGCTCGATCCCACCTTCACCGGCCGGTCCGCGATCTGGGAGTTCGCGCTCGCGGCCGTCGCCGAGAAGCCGCTCATCGGTCACGGCTATGCAGCTTTCTGGGACGACGTCACGGCGCGGCAGACCGCCCAAGGCGCCGAATGGGCGACGTCCGCGGCGCACAGCCACAACAGCTATCTCGATCTCGCGGTCACCATTGGTCTGCCGGGCCTGCTGCTGGTGATCCTGGTCTTCGTGCTCGCACCGCTCGGCAATTTCCAACGGGCCCAGGCCCACAGCCGCAGTGGCGCACTGGCAAAGCTGTTCCTGACCGTGTGGCTGTTCGGCCTCTATTACGGGACGACCGAGACCTTCCTGCTCGAACGGCAGAATCCGATCTGGTTCATGTTCGCTCTGGTCGCGGCCGGCCTGCACTTCCTGGCCAGGTTCCAATGCGTTGCGCAAGCGGAACTGAAGCCATGACGTTTTTCGGCGTCGAGCAATTGGATGGTCTTGCATCCACCACGTCGGGAATCGCGATCGATGTCGTGCGTGACTGGCGTCAGGCCGCTTCGCGCCTGAGCGCCGGGCATCGCACCGTCTTTCAGCATGGCTACTGGCTCGAGGCCTGGTATCAGGCGTTCGATGACGTCGCGCCGTTGATCGCCGTGATCTCCGATTCTGCCACGGGCAAGGACATCGCGATGGTGCCGATGATCAGCCATGTCAGACGCGGCATCCGCATCGTCGAATTCGCCGACCTCGGCGTCTCCGACAACAACGCGCCGATCGTGGCGCCCGATGCCGCGTTTGACGCGGCGGCGGCAAATGCGATCGTCATGGCGCTGGTCGAGGCGTTGCGCGCCTTGCCGGACCGCTTCGATCTGCTGCGGCTGAGGAAGATGCCGGCCCAGGTCGGCGGCAAGCCGAACCCGCTGGTGTCGCTCGGGCGGATCGGATCCTGCTCGCTCAACGGCAATCTCGTGCTGATGGGCGATACCTACGAGGCCTATCAGGCATCGATCAAGCGCATGCAGATGCCGCGGTGCTGGCGCGTCTTCAACCGGCACCAGGGCGCGCGGTTCGAGATCGCTACGGACGTTGCGCGCGCGCGTGAGCTGCTCGACGTGATGGACGTGCAGCAGCAGGCGCGTATGCGTAAGCTCGGCTCGCCGTTCGTTCTCAACGACGAGACTCATGCGCGATTCTATCGCGAGGTCGTCCGTCAGGGCCTTGACGACGGCTATGCCGTCGTTTCGGCACTCGTCTGCGACGACGGTGTCATCGGCACCTCGTTCGGCGTCAGGCAAGGCGCGGCTTATTGCCTGCTGCGCATCAGTCACGCCGGCGAGTCCTGGTCGAGCTGCTCCCCCGGGCTGCTCATCATCGAGCGCACCATGGCGGCGCTGCATGCAAAGGGCGTGCGCCGCTTCGACCTCAGCATCGGCAATCAGGACTACAAGCGCCGCTTCGGCGCCGAGCGGGTGCCGCTGACCGACGTCAGCGTCGCGCTGTCATGGCGAGGCTTGCCTTTTGCATGGCGCGATCATGCCGCGCAGGGCCTGCGCCGCTATCCCGCGGCCGCCGCTCTCGCCGCGCGCGCCATGGGCAAAGGCATACGCTGAAGCGGCATTCCCGGACGGGAATGCCGCGAGCGCATCGGCCTTGGAGTTCAGCCATGGAGTTCAGCCATGTAGCTTCCTGGCGGTCTCCGCGATCTGGCGGCCCTGGTAGCGCGCGCCGGCGAGCTCGTTGGCGCTGGGCTGGCGGCTGCTGTCGCCGCCGGTGATCGTGGTGGCGCCGTAGGGCGCGCCGCCGGTGACTTCGTCGAGCTTCATCTGGCCGGCAAAGCCGTAGTTCATGCCGACCACGACCATGCCGAAATGCAGGAGGTTGGTGATGATCGAGAACAGCGTCGTCTCCTGGCCGCCATGCTGGGTCGCGGTCGCGGTGAAGGCGCCGCCGACCTTGCCGTGCAGCGCGCCCTTGGCCCAGAGCCCGCCGGCCTGATCGAGGAAGTTCGCCATCTGCGAGGCCATGCGGCCGAAGCGGGTGCCGGTGCCGACGATGATCGCGTCGTAATTGGCGAGGTCCTCGATCTTGGCAACGGGAGCGGCCTGATCGAGCTTGTAATGCGAGGCTTTTGCGACCTCGGCCGGCACCAGCTCGGGCACGCGCTTGATGTCGACGGTCGCGCCGGCCTCGCGCGCGCCTTCGGCGACGGCATTGGCCATCGCTTCGATATGGCCATAGGCGGAATAATAGAGGACGAAAACTTTGGTCATGGTGGTCTCCGTTGAGGGTAGGTGATGCTCTTATCTCGCCGTCGTTCCGGGGCGATGCAAAGCATCGAACCCGGAACCTCGAGATTCCGGGTCTGGCGCTTTGCGCCATCCCGGAATGACGGCAATCGATGTGGCTTTTACGCAGCGTCGACGAGCACGAGCTCGGAATCTTCGAGCGCCGTGATCTTCAGGTGCTCCTCGTCGCGGATCGCGGCGCCGTCGCGGGCGTTGACGCGCACGCCGTTGACCTCGACCGCGCCTGCCGCGGGCACCAGATAGAGGTGCCGCGATCTCTGCGGCGCGTACTCCGCGCTCTCGCCGGCTTTCAGCGTGGTGGCGAGCACGCGTGCATCGGCGCGGATCGGCAGCGCGTCGCCATCGCCCTCGAGGCCGCTCGCAATGGTCACGAGCTTGCCGGAGCGATCGGCCTTCGGAAACGGCTTCGAGCCCCAGGTCGGCTGTCCGCCGCGTTGCGTCGGCTCGATCCAGATCTGGAAGATGCGTGTCCTGGTCGGCTCCAGATTGTACTCGGAATGGCGAATGCCGCTGCCGGCGCTCATCACCTGCACGTCGCCAGCTTCGGTGCGCCCCTCGTTACCGAGGCTGTCCTGGTGCGTGATCGCACCCTCGCGCACATAGGTGATGATTTCCATGTTGGCGTGGGGATGGGCGGGAAAGCCGGTGTTCGGCGCGATCTCGTCGTCGTTCCACACCCGCAAGGCGCCGTGACCCATGTTGTCGGGATCATAATGGCTGGCGAAGGAGAAATGATGCTTGGCCTTGAGCCAGCCGTGGTCGGCACCGCCGAGCTTTGCGAAAGGTCTGAGTTCGATCATGGGTAGATCCTCGAGAAAACGTATCGGGCAGTTCAACTGCGGTTGATCCCTTGGATAAGCCTCCGGCTGTGGTATAGAAATAGAAACTGTCGAAACACATTGTTTCCTGAAAGAGCCCAAGCGGATTGCCCCCATGGCGAAGCTCCCGGATTTCGAGGCCCTCGCGATTTTCGCAAAAGTCGTGGAATTACGGTCGTTTGCGGGGGCCGCGAGCGAGCTCGCGACGTCCAAGGCGACGGTGTCCAAGGCGGTCACGCGCCTGGAGGAACGGCTCGGCGCGCGGCTGTTCAACCGCACCTCGCGCCGGCTTGCGCTGACAGATGCCGGCCACAAGCTCGCCGAGCGCGCGACGCGTCTTCTGGCCGACGGCGAGGCCGCAGAGAACGAGGCGCTGGCGCAGTCGGTCGCGCCGCGCGGCCTGGTGCGGCTTGCCGTGCCCATGACGTTCGGCATCAAGGCGGTGGCGCCGCTGCTGCCGGAATTCTTCGAGACGTACCCGGAAGTCTCGGTCGATCTGCACTTGAGCGATGCGACCGTCGACCTGATCGGCGAAGGCTTCGACATGGCGGTGCGGATCGCGCGGCTGCCGGACTCGTCACTGATCGCACGGCGGCTCTTCACCATGCCGCGCTTCACCGTGGCCGCGCCGTCCTATCTGAAGCGTCATGGCCGGCCGACGCATCCGATGCATCTGGCCGAGCACAAATGCTTCAGCTACGCCTATCTCTCCACGCCCAACGTCTGGCACTACACCAATTCAGCCGGCGAGCAGGCCAGCGTGCGGCCGGGTGGCCAGCTTCGCGTCAACAATGGCGAAGCCGTGATGCCGGCGCTGATCGCGGGCCTCGGCATCGCCGAGCTGCCTGAATTCATCGTCGGCGAGGCGATCTCCTCCGGCGCCGTCGAAG
Organism: Bradyrhizobium sp. LVM 105; assembly: GCF_003957705.1. Classification (NCBI taxonomy): domain Bacteria; kingdom Pseudomonadati; phylum Pseudomonadota; class Alphaproteobacteria; order Hyphomicrobiales; family Nitrobacteraceae; genus Bradyrhizobium; species Bradyrhizobium sp. LVM 105. The sequence goes on from NZ_QZMV01000009.1 coordinate 284,691, forward strand.
TGATCCTGAAGGACTGGAAACAGGCCGAAGGCGCGGTGCATCTCGTGACGCCGCCCGGCGGCCCCAGGCCAGCGCGCGTCGAGGCTCTCGGCGATTTCCTCGCGGCCAAGCTGCCGGGCACATGCAAGCGGCGGCCGCGCGTGAGAGCAAAGGCGCCATAGATCCATTTGGCGGGCACGCTTCGCGAGTATATCATGCAAACTGCTATCGTAGGGTGGGCAAAGCGAAGCGTGCCCACGTCTTGCTTGAGGGAATCGCAAGTGTCTCGATATCGGCGCGCGCAAGGCAGCACGTTTTTCTTCACGGTCGTGCTCGAAGATCGGTCAAGCACTCTGCTTGTAGATCACATTGATCGCTTGCGACGAATTTACCGAACCGTTCAGCAACGCCGCCCGTTTGAGACTGTCGCGATCTGCATCTTGCCCGACCACCTCCATGCCGTTTGGTCGTTACCCGAGCACGATGCTGATTTCGCGTCGCGGTGGAATCTGATCAAGGGCGGATTCTCGCGTGGCCTGGAGGCCGGGCCGCCTTCAATGAGCAAATTGAAGAAGCGCGAGAAGGGCATTTGGCAGCGTCGCTACTGGGAGCACGCCATTCGCGATGATACGGACCTGGAGCGTCACGTGGACTACATCCATTTCAATCCCGTCAAGCACGGCCTCGTCGCGCGCGTGCGCGATTGGTCTCTCAGCAGCTTTCATCGTTACGTGGAGAGCGGCACCCTGCCCCTGGATTGGGGCGGTGATATGCGGGACATTGCGGGGCAATTCGGCGAGTGATCGTGGGCACGGCGCGCGAGGTGCGCGCCTTTGCCCACCCCACGAGATCTCATCAATCCATCGCTCGTGCAAACTATCATAGGGTGGGCAAAGCGAAGCGTGCCCACGTCTTCACCTAAGAAGATTACAAGTGTCCCGATATCGGCGCGCGCCAGGCAGGATGTTCGCCTTTACCGTTCATCGCTAGGTGGACCAAGGCACACTCCCCTGGATTGGGGCGGTGATATGCGGGACAGTTCGGGGCACTTCGGCGAGTGATCGTGGGCACGGCGCGCGAAGGGCGCGCCTTTGCCCACCCTACGGGATCTCATCAATCCATCGTTCGTGCAACTATCGTAGGGTGGGCAAAGCGAAGCGTGCCCACCATGCTCGACTACGACACCTTCACGCCGTCGATCGCGACGACGCGCAAGCTCGGTTTCAGCGTCTCGTCGAGCTGCATCTTCAATTCGTGAACGCGCGGGTCGCTCGATCGTGCGGCGCACACGCCGTATTGACGGACCGATTGCGTCAGGGCGCGCCGCGCTTCCGGCGTCCGGGTCAATTCGGGCTGTGCAAGCCGCAACACGATCGCCGCGAGATTCACCAGCATCTCGTCGAGCGCGACGTCGATGGTCGCCAGATTCTGCATGGTTCACTCTCCTTGAAGTTGGCAACGGCGGGTCCAGGCATGCGTTCCGGGTGAAGCCGGACATGGCTAACGCTTCGTAAACGTCTTGTTCTTGCCGCTTGGCGCGTTAGGCTGGCAGCGAAACAAAGAAGATCGGGGGGAGGCACCATCATGGATCGACGCGGTCTCCTGCGCGCCGCCGCGGCATTGCCGTTGTTGCGCATTGCTTGGCCTGGTCCGGCCTTCGCGCAAGCCTATCCGGCGCGCAACATCACCATGATCGTGCCGTTTCCGGCCGGAGGTCAGGCCGATCTTGCGGCGCGCCCGGTGGCGATGGCGCTGGAGCGGATCCTGGGCAAGCCCGTGATCGTCGACAACCGGGCCGGCGGCGGCGGCGGTTCGGTCGGCAACGCCGCGGCGGCGCGCGCCGAGCCCGACGGCTACACGCTCCTGATGACGCTGTCCTCGCTCGCGGTGCTCCCCGAGGCCGACCGGCTGTTCGATCGTCCCGCCGCCTACGAGGTCTCGCAGTTCATGCCGATCGCGCGGGTGCTCGCCGATCCCACGCTGCTGGCGGTGCCGGCGTCGGCCCCATGGAAGACGGCGCAGGATTTCGTCGAGGATGCGAAGAAGCGCCCCGGCCAGATCCCCTACGGCTCGTCGGGGCCGTACGGCACGCTGCATGTGGCGATGGAGATGTTCGCAGGCAGCGCCGGCATCAAGCTGCTGCACGTGCCGTTCCGCGGCGCGGGTCCCGCGCTCACTGCGATCCTCGGTGGCACCGTGCAGGCGATCGCCGCAGCGCCGGGGACGTTGAAGCCGCAGGTGGACGACGGCAAGCTGCGCGTGCTCGGCAATTGCGGCGCGCAGCGCATCGCGAGCTTTGCCGACGTGCCGACCTTCCAGGAGCTCGGCTACAAGGACGTCGAGATGTACATCTGGGCCGGGCTGTTCGCACAGAGCGCGCTTCCCGCGCCGATCGCGACCCGCCTGCGCGAGGCGATGGCGCAGGTGATGACGAGTCCCGACGTGCTCAAGGTCTTCGAAACCTCTGGCAGTCTCGTCGCCTATCAGGACGCGCCTGCCTTCGCGCAATTCGTCGCGGCGGACAGCGCGCGGCTGATCGCGGCGGTGAAGAAGATCGGCAAGGTGGAGTAGGTTCCCGATCCGTTTTCACATTTTTTTGTTGGTCCAGAACCGCCTCCCGCCTCATTGATTGATGAAAGTCGATGGGAATCGAGAAGGATCTGGACATGCGAGCAGAGCGGATAGCGCTAGGTGTGGCGCTTGCGGTCGGCGGGATCGCGGCGCAGGGCGGTGCATCCGCGCAGGAATACCGCGGCACGATGGAACAGCAGATGGCGTGCACACCCGATGTGTGGCGGCTGTGCAGCGACCAGATTCCCGATGTGAACCGTATCGTGGCGTGTCTGCAACAGAACACGCCGCAGCTCTCCAGCGGCTGCCGTGCCGTGTTCCAGTCGAACAATCAGGTTCAACCGCAGCAGCCGGTCCCGCGCAATCGGGCCGCACCGCCGCCGCGCTTTAACAATGCGCCGCCGCCACCTCCGTACGCGCGACCGCGTCCCTATGATGATTACGACGATTAGGCTCTGACGAGCGCCTGAGAGACGCGCGGGCGTAGGCGCGACATGCGATCGTGCCGGCTCGTTCAGCGCTCTGTTCTGCTGTCCGATTCCGGTCGGTTTCCGAGCACCATCCGCATGGCCACTCCAAAGAGAATGGCTGCGACTGGCCAATGGAACCAGATCTTGTGGCTGGTGAGCAGATTGATCACGATCAGGAAGGCCGACACCGTGAGGGCCGCTGCAACCGGGCGGGGCAGCCTTGCGAGCCAGGCCGAGACGACATTCGTCGCGGAAGATGGCCGGCGCCTGTCGTCCGTCCACGGAGCACGCGCGCTCTCTGAGGGAGCCGCGCTTGCTGCGATCGGGAAGCCCTGTTGTGCGGCGCGGCCACCCAAGGTCAGGCGATAACTGGTCAGGGGAGCGATGTTCTTCATCGGGCGCTGGCCGAGGCAGTCGAAGCCAACGGACAATTTGTTGTGGACCTGATCGTAGACAGAGCTCGAGATCACGACGCCGCCGGGCTCGGCGAGCTCTTGCAGCCGGGATGCGATATTGACCCCGTCGCCATAGATGTCGGAGCCGTCCACCATCACGTCGCCGAGGTTGATGCCGATGCGAAACCGCATCGGGCTCGCCTGCGGCGCGTCCGAAGCCTGACTGGAGATTTCCTGCTGAATCTCGACCGCGCATTGCACGGCCTCGACCACGCTGGCGAACTCGGCGATCACCGCATCGCCCCAGGTATTCACGATACGGCCGTCATGGCGCTCGACCAATCGCGCAATGGCCGTGCGGTAGCGGCGGAGCGTCTCCAACGTTCCGGTCTCGTCGGCTTCCATGAGACGGGAATAGCCGTACACGTCAGCGCAGAGCACGGTGGTCAGTCGTCGTTTCACCTTGTCGTCGGCCATGGTCGCCATGCTAGCCTCCCTGGCCGGCAAATGCATCAGGCATCCTGTCCGTTGCCGCCGTTCGGCCTGACCTCGCAGACATCGACCCATTCGGCCGCGGTGAGCTCGGCCATCCGCTGCGGGGTGATGCGCACGGCGCTATGGGTCGAGCCTGCGGCCGGCACCACGACGTCAAAGGCCTTCAAGGAGACGTCGCAATAGACCGGCAGCGGTGATTTCAGTCCGAACGGACAGACGCCGCCGACCTCGTGGCCCGTGATGGCGGCGACCTCCTCCAGCCCCAGCATCTTCGGCTTGCCGCCGAACTGCGCCTTGACCTTCTTGTTGTCCATCCGCGAGGTGCCGGCGGCCACGATCAGGATCACGCGTTCGCCGACGCGCAAGCTCAGAGTCTTGGCGATCATGCCGGGTTCGACGCCATAGGCTTCGGCGGCAAGCGGCACCGTGGCCGAGCTGATCGGCGATTCCATCACGGTGATGTCGGGGGCTTTTTCGGCGAAGAAGGCGCGAACGGATTCCAGGCTCATTCCGGGCAGCTCATTTCAGAAATGCGGGCGGCGATGCCTAAGCAATCATCGGCAGCTCGGAGAGTGCGCGGACACGATGATCCGGCGCAAAGCCAAGCTCGTCCATCTGAGTGCGGATCGCCTTGAACATGGTGAGCGGTGCCACGAGTTCGCTCTCGACGCAAGCCAGCGCCATGGCTTCCGGCGTCACTCGCTCGATCCAGGCGACGTTCAATCCAAACGACTTTGCCGCCGCCGCGTCCCATGGATTGGCGGAGACGAACAGGACCTCATTCGGCGCGGTCCCGAGCTCCTCGCCGATCAGCTCATAGGCAGCCGGGCTCGGCTTGAAGATCTTCTTGGCGTCGACGCTGATGGTCGCATCGAGCAGGCGGTCGAGACCGGAATTGCGCACCAGCGCATTCAGCATGTCCGGACTGCCGTTGGAGAGGATGGCCAGTTGTCGCGGCTTCAAGGCGGTGAGCGCGGCGGCTGCATCCGGATAAAGATCGAGATGCAGATATCTCTCAATCACGCGCTCGAACGCCTCGCTCTCATAGGCAAGCCCGAGGACGCGCAGCGTGTAGACAAGCGAATCGCGGGTGACCGTGGAAAAATCCTGGTAGCGGCGCATCAGCGAGCGCAACCAGGTGTATTCGAGCTGCTTGATCCGCCAGACCTGCGTGATGATCTCGCCATAACCCGGAAACGCATCCTCGGTGACGTCAGCGACGGACTGAATGTCGTAGAGCGTTCCGTAAGCGTCGAAGACGACGGCTTTGATGCTCATCGGCTGTCCTTCCAGGTGGTTGTGGTCACAGGAGCTCCGCTGGAGGAAGTATGGAATGCGCTGCAATCGGCGGCGTAGCAGACCTTCAACGACGTGCAGCGCAAGCTAGGCACTCGGCGAACGTTCTCGCCGCGTCCAGGCCGCCCGCTCGGCGAACACCCGGCTGACTTCCGCCATGTGCTCCGTGCCCCAAGAGCAGAGCGGCACGAGGGCCTGGGCGAGGCTGTGACCTAACGGAGTGAGGCTGTAGTCCACCCGCGGCGGCACCTCCTTGTAGTCGGTGCGCTTCACGAGCCCATCGGACTCCAGCTCCTTCAATTGCTGGATCAGCACCTTGTCGCTGACGTCGCGTATGGCGCGGCGGAGCTCGCCATAGCGGGTCGGGCCGTCCTGGGCGACGAAGTACAGGATCAGCGGCTTCCACTTGCCCGCGATGACCCGCAGGGTGGCATCCAGCCCGCATGTGAATCCGGGCAGATTCGGCGTGCAACGCTGAACGGTTGAAGGGGGCTGCGTCGGCGGAAAGGTTGAGTCTGACATTTTTTGGGCACTTACCAAAAGGTGCATACTTGTCTTTTGGGCACTTACCAAAAGGTGCATACTTGTCGATAGGTGGGTACGCCGCCAGCTCAGTGCAACCTCAGTGAAGGAGCACATCATGAGCAGACTACAAGGCAAGACGGCAGTGGTGACCGGCGGTGGCACCGGCATCGGATTTGGAGCGGCGAAGCGGTTCGTCGACGAAGGCGCCTTCGTCTACATTTTCGGGCGGCGGCAGGAGCAGCTCGACGCCGCCGTTGCGAAGCTCGGATCCCAGGCGCGCGCGGTCAGGGGCTCGGTGACCGATCTGTCCGATCTCGACCGGCTTTACGAGACGGTCAGGAAGGAACGAGGCACGCTCGACGTTCTCTTCGCCAATGCGGGGACCGGGCTGTTCGCGCCGCTCGGCGAGATCACGGTCGAGCATTACGATCACATCTTCGACGTCAACGTGAAAGGGCTGGTCTTCACCGTGCAGAAAGCTCTGCCGCTGATGAAGCAGGGCGCGTCGATCATCCTGACCGGTTCGAGCACGGGCGTGATGGGGACACCGCAGTTCAGCATCTACAGCGCGACCAAGGCCGCGATCCGCAATCTGGCGCGCAGCTGGGCGCAGGATCTGCGCGGCACCGGTATCCGCGTCAACGTGCTGTCGCCGGGGCCGATCAAGACCGAGCTGGCGCTGGAGATCGTCGGCGAGGAAGCGTTCGACGCGCTCGGAAGCAGCACGCCCATCGGGCGTGTCGGCGACCGCTCCGAGACGGGCGCGGTGGCCGCGTTCCTGGCGTCGTCGGACAGCAGCTTCATGACCGGCGGCGAGGTCTTCGTGGACGGAGGCCTGGCGCAGGTGTGAGGTTTTGAGCATGAGGGCTTCGGTCGACCGAAGCCCTCGATGCGCTTCAGATCCCGAGCAGCTTCCTTGCGTTGGCCTTGAGCACCTTCGGCCGGATCTCATCGCGGATGTCGATCTTGGCGAAGTCCGACAGCCAGCGGTCCGGCGTGATCACCGGCCAGTCCGAGCCGAACAGCATCTTGTCCTGAAGGATCGAGTTGATGTAGCGCACCAGGATCGGCGGAAAATATTTCGGCGACCAGCCCGAGAGATCGATATAGACGTTCGGCTTGTGGGTCGCGACCGACAGCGCCTCTTCCTGCCAGGGGAAGGACGGGTGCGCGAGGATGATCTTGAGGTCGGGGAAATCGGCCGCGACGTCGTCCATGTACATCGGGTTGGAATATTTCAGCCGCATCCCCATGCCGCCGGGCATGCCCGAGCCGACGCCGGTCTGGCCGGTGTGAAACAGCGCGATGGCGCCGCCATTGTTGATCTCTTCGTAGAGCGGATAGGCCATGCGGTCGTTGGCGTAGAAGCCCTGCATGGTCGGGTGGAATTTGAAGCCGCGCACGCCGTATTCCTCGATCAGCTTGCGCGCCTCGCGCGCCCCGAGCTTGCCCTTGTGCGGGTCGATCGAGACGAAGGGGATCAGGACGTCGAGATGATCGGAGGCGACCTCCAGCATCTCGTAATTGTTGTAGCGGCGGAAGCCGGTCTCGCGCTCGGCATCGACGGGGAAGATCACCGCGGCGATGTTCTTGGAGCGGTAATAGGCCGCGGTTTCCGGCACCGTCGGCGGATGCTTGTTCGGCGACTTGAAATACTCCGCCATCTGCGCCTGGAAATCGTCATAGCCGTCGTCGGGGTGGCAGCCGCAGGGCTCCTCGGCGTGGGTGTGGATGTCGATGGCGACGACATCGTCGATATTGGGCAGCTTCAGCTTCGGCATGGGTTTCCTCCCGACGGGTTGCCGAATTGATTATATGATATAACGAATTTGGCAAGGCATTGCGGGAGGTTATCGGTCGGGTAGATCGGGCCGATCCGGCCGCTTTGACTGTGCCTGGGGTTGTTTTCGCGAATTTGCTGGCCCGAACCGGGGCAGTTAACATTGACATCACCTCCCGCCATGCCTTAAGAACCGCCCCGTCCCGGGCGGTCGTCCGCCAGCGGGAAAAATCTCATTTTGCCACATTCGCGCGTGCCGCAACGGTAGTGCCGAACACGGCCTTTCGAACGTTCAGGATTCCGCCATGAAGGTCCGTAACTCGCTGAAATCGCTGCGCGGTCGCCATCGCGCCAACCGCCTGGTCCGCCGCAAGGGCCGGGTCTATGTGATCAACAAGGTGCAGCGCCGCTTCAAGGCGCGCCAAGGCTGATATCACTAGGGCTGATATCAGCAAGGCTGATCTCGCCCGGCCGGACGCCCCGCGCGTTCCCGCAAGACCACGGCTCACACGAGTTTGACGCCGCCTTTGCTTTGCAAGGGCGGCTTTGCGTGTTTAGACTTTCACCATGGCAGTGAGATTCCCATTTGCGCGCACTTTGTGTCTGGCCCTCGTGCTGGGAACCGCCGGGCTCGCTCCGGCGCTGGCGCAGCAGATTGAACCGCCGAACCCGCCGGGCAAGCAGAAGAAGCTGCCCGAGGCGCCGGCCAAGCTGCCCAAGGTCGATCGCACCAAGAATCTCGATTTCCTGTTCGGCGCGCTGAAGGCGGCGCCTGACGAGGTCAGCGCCAAGCACGTCGAAGCGCGGATCTGGGCGATCTGGCTCCAGACCCCCAGCGACACCGCGGCGCTGTTGATGGCGCGCGCCAAGACCGCGGTCGACGCCAAGAGGATCGAGGTCGCGATCAAGCTGCTGGACTCAGTCATCAAGCTCAGGCCCGACTACATCGAGGCCTGGAACCGGCGCGCCACGCTTTATTACATGCAGAACGATTATGGCCGCTCGCTTGCGGATATCCAGCAGGTGCTGATCCGGGAGCCGCGCCATTTCGGCGCGCTCGCAGGCCTCGGCATGATCATGCAGGAGGTCGGTGACGAGAAGCGCGCGCTCGACGCCTACCGCAAGGCGCTCGCCGTCAATCCGCACCTCGATAAGATCCCCGACCAGGTCAAGGCGCTGACCGAGAAGGTCGAAGGCCGCGATATCTAGAGCGGAATGCGTTTTGGTCGAATCGATGCGTGCGGAGAACTCGGATCACCTCTCCCCGTCGGGAAGAGGTAATCGCCCGCGCCGGTCGAGCCTCACTCCATCATGCTTTAGCCGACAACTCGATCGTTTCTTGAGCGAACGTGGCGTCTTCGGATTAACCACGATCGGAAGCGCGGCATCGTGAGGACTATTGTCGGCGCCGCCGCAGGCCTACCTGCATGGCAGGAGCGAAAGCCATGAAGCGTGTGATCTTTGCAGGGTGCTTGCTGCTCGCGTCGGGGACGGTGAGCCTCGCCGACGGATTGTTCTGGGTGGTCGGCAACCGCGCCACCGGAAAATGCAATATCGTGACCAGCAATCCGGTCATCATCGGCGATATCTGGTTCGGCGACGGTCCCTACAAGTCCAGGGCCGATGCCAAGCTTGCCCGTTCGACAATCCGCGCCTGTCCCGCGCTCACGCCGGACGAGGAAAAGGACGAGGACGGTACGAACTAGCGTTCAGTGCAGGACGCTGCCGCCGCGCTCGACCTGGCCGCGATCGGCCGCTGCGGCGTAGGCCCTTGCCAGCTCCGCTTCGAGATGCTCGTTGATCAGCAGCAGCGCCCGCACGGCACCGCGCAGGTCGCCGTTGCAGCTCGCGACGATTTCGTCGATCGCAGTGTCGTTTGATCTGAAGCTCATCGAAAATCCTCCGGTTCAAACCAGGACAATTTCTGCCGGTCTTTCCCACATTCCCCGAGGCTGTGAGGAGGATCGGCGCCCACCCGCGCCTAGATGGCGGAACCGACCATGGCGATTATATGGAAGCCGCGATGACGGCTGCATGAAGCTGATCCGGGCTTGCCTACGCCCTCAGAATAATGTTGATTCCATTGAGTTTTTACGTTCCGCAATTGTGCACATATCCACAGCCCCGGCATTTTCGGTGGAAGCCCGGAAAGCCGGCGCGAAACTGCAGCCCTCCAGACCCGTAACTGCCCTGTGCCCAGGATCACCCGGATTCTTCCCATGATCGTGATGTCAGTCGTGACCGCGCTGGTTGTGCTGGCGCTGGTCACGCAGGCCGGAATCGTCGCCGTGCAGCGCGCCTTTCCGCCGCAGGGCGAGATGGTCGAAGTCGACGGCGCGACGCTTCACGTCGTCGATATCGGCCCGCGCGATGCGGGCTTGCCGATCGTGATGCTGCACGGCGCGAGCTCCAATCTCGAAGCGATGCGGCGCCCGCTCGGCGACATCCTCGCCAAGGACCATCGCGTCATCCTGGTCGATCGTCCCGGCCACGGCTGGAGCACGCGTGCGCGGCGCCAGGATTCCACGCCGCAGATCCAGGCGCGGATGATCGACGAGGCGCTTGCAAAGCTCGGGATCGCGCGTGCGGTCTTCGTCGTGCATTCCTGGAGCGGTGCGCTCGGCGCGCGGCTTGCGCTCGATCATCCCGGCCGCGTCGCGGGCCTCGTCATGCTCGCGCCGGTCACCCATCCCTGGCGCGGCGGCGTCGGCCGTTACAACGAGATCATCGCGACGCCGGTGATCGGCCCGCTGCTCGCCTACACCATCACCCTGCCGCTCGGTTACTTTCTCGCCGAACCCGGCGCGCGCAGCGTATTCCTGCCGCAGACGATGCCCGATGGATACGTGCAGAATTCCGCGACGCCGCTGCTGCTGCGCCCGCGCGAATTCATCGCCAATGCCTATGATCTGGTGACGCTGAAGCAAGCCGTCGCCGCGCAGGTCGCCCGCTATGGCGAGATCAAGGCCCCGGTCACGATCATCGCCGGCGAGCCCGACAAGACGGTGAGGACCGGCATCCACGCCCGCCCGTTCGCGGCCATGGTGCCCAACGCCAAGCTGATCGTGCTGCCCGATCTCGGCCACATGGTGCAGAACGCCGTGCCCGACCGCGTGAAGGCGGAGATCGAGGCGATGATCGGAAGAATCGTCCCGGTCCAGGCGGCCGCCGATTAGACGTTTTCGAGCTCTCGTAGCTCTCGTAGGGTGGGCAAAGCGAAGCGTGCCCACGTCTTTCTCCGTCATCGAGAGCTCGTGGGCACGGCGCAATTGCGCCTTTGCCCACCCTACGGCACCTGCTGTGTCGCGCTCTGTCAATCCATCCGCGCAAAAATATTCCACTTTACCGAAATTCGGTTTTAGCGTATGTGTCGCGCATCCCGGCTCATCCAGGAGGGGCGATCTTGCGGTCGTCAATTTCGCGAGCCGGGCTTGCGGTGGACGCGGCAGCGT
>NZ_QZMV01000089.1:0-1271 GCF_003957705.1 Bradyrhizobium sp. LVM 105
TGTTTAGCCCGGACAGATCACTGACGGGTGTTCGGAGACATAGCTGACACATCAAAATGGGCTGGATTGGTCGATTCGGGAGGCCGTCCATGCCCTGGAACGAGGTGTCGGTGATGGATCAACGACGAGAGTTCGTGTGGCTTGCCATGCAGGAGGGAGCGAACCGGCGTGAGTTGTGCCGGCGGTTCGGCATCAGCCCAGATGTGGGCTACAAATGGTTGAGGCGTTGGCAGGCTGGCGACCATGAACTGGCGGACCAGCCCCGCCGTCCGAAGAGAATGCCCAGGCGCAGCGAAGCTGCGGTGGAGGCGCAGGTTCTGGCCGTGCGTGACAAGCATCCAGCTTGGGGCGCGCGCAAGATCGCGCATTGTCTGAAGCGCGCGGGCCAGACTGTGCCCGTGCCTTCGACGGTCCATCAGATCCTGTGCCGGAACGAGCGGATCAAGCCGAGCGAGAAGGCCCCGCCGAGTCCATCAGGCCATCGCTTCGAGAGGGAGGCACCCAATCAGCTGTGGCAGATGGACTTCAAGGGCCACATGCCCCTTGTCAACGGGACGCGCTGTCATCCGCTGACCATGGTCGACGATCACTCGCGCTATGCCCTGTGTCTGAAAGCCTGTGCCAATGAGCAGCGGCCCGCCGTGCAGCGTCACCTGACCGACACTTTCCGCCGCTATGGGCTGCCGGAGGCCTTCTATATCGACAATGGCTCTCCCTGGGGTGACACGTCCGGCGTGCGCTGGACAGCGCTGAAGGTGTGGCTGCTCAAGCTCGACATCAGGGTGGTGCATGCCAGGCCACGTCATCCACAAGGCCGGGGCAAGAATGAACGCTTCCACCGCAGCTTGAACGCGGAAGTGTTTGCTCTGCGCACGTTCCGTACCCTGGCGGAGGTTCAGCTCGCTCTCGACAACTGGCGCATGCTCTACAACCTGGAACGGCCTCATGAAAGTCTCGGCATGGGCGTCCCCGCCGATCGCTATCGGCCGAGCGCACGCGCCATGCCGGATCGTGTCCCGCAGGCCCAATACGACGCCGGAGAGACCGTCCGCACCGTCTCCTCGACCCGGAGCTATATCGCCTTCAAGGGGCACATGTGGAAAGTCCCACAAGCCTTCCGCGGCGAGCGCCTGGCCGTCAGACCCCTCGACCGCGATGGCCATTACGGAATCTTCTTTGCCAGCTGGCAGGTCGCATCAATCGACTTGACCAACGGCCAACCTGTCAGTGATGTGTCCGAACAGGTGTCAGCCATGTCCCCGGACTAAACA
>NZ_QZMV01000090.1:0-1238 GCF_003957705.1 Bradyrhizobium sp. LVM 105
TCTGCTGCGCCTTCCTGTTCGCCGGCGCCTGGTCATCCCGTCAACAGACCTCATGATCAACGTTCTTCACGGTCGACCATGTGCCAAGACGTCGATTTCGCCACATCGCAGTCGCCGAGCGTTTCCGTCGGCTGGTTCGGTCGACATTTGCATTCCATGCGAGGCTGCAGGCGACTTCACGCTCGCGTCGACAGCCCGCTCGTGAGCGCCTCGGCTCGATGCATGCCTGGACAGTGTGATAGCTTAATGGCGTGTCAGACATTTTGTGCAAGCCTGGGCTGGTCGCGTTGGCCGCCTATGTACGGATCAAGTAGCCAAGTTCACCCTACACATGGCCTGATCATATCCTTCAATAATCCAAGATCGTTGAGTGAACTTCACGTTGTTCCTTGAGCGGGGCGGCTCTAACGGATGTCTGCTTCTCTCTCCCGATCGAGCGCTACCAGATAAGGCAGGTATGACATGTTGAAGGTAGTGGTACCCTCGGAAGCTTGCTGATTGAAACTGAGCGGCGAGCCACTCAGCAGTAGAAATCCTTTCGGGGAGATATCGGATGACCGCGACTATACACGAAGACGAGAAACGCGAACGGCGAACACGTGGGCCCGAACTGGCCGAGGCATCACCCCCTGGAGCGGGTGGCGCGACTGATCATATTGAAGAAAAGGCGGCAGCTGCATCGCGCCTTTCATTTACGCTTCCGGAATGGCAAAAATCAATCGAAGCGACAAGGAACTTGTTCGCCGCGGCACTGAATGACACGTTAAAATTGGCTGCTTCCTCTCTGAACGACCAGGCTGCTTTTCTGAGAGCTCTTGCCGACTCGAAAACCCCGTCTGAGCTACTGAAGTGCCACCTGGATTTTGCGGAGCAATCTTGGTCGAAATCGTTCAGCGAAGGCTCAAAGATATTGGATCGTTTGAAACACGTCCATCGGCCTGCGGTAAGTTAAGCAATCGGCCACGCGTGAAATAGGGCCGACGGCGCGCTATTCCCTCCGGACTCCAATCCCGAACTGAGATCCAGACCCGGTCTCGTGGGAATTGTTGTCGCCATGCTCCATAAGTATCGCCGCCGACCCCCAACACGGATATAGGAACCACCTGCTCGGGGAACCGAAAATGTTCGATAGGCGCGTGCTTTGGTTTTGCCTCGGTCTTGGTGAGCTGGCCCCGGTTGTCTGAACAGAATATCCGCGTCGATAAGTGGAGCCTCTGCCGGGGTTAGGCTGCCGTGCG
>NZ_QZMV01000091.1:0-1231 GCF_003957705.1 Bradyrhizobium sp. LVM 105
CCATGCAGGAGCCGACCTGGGCGCGCGTCGACTATCCCAAGATCGACTTCCAGGACCTCTATTACTATTCGGCGCCGAAGCCGAAGAAGACGGTGTCCTCGCTCGACGAGATCGATCCGGAGATCCTGAAGACCTACGAGAAGCTCGGCATCCCCTTGCGGGAAGTCGCCATGCTCGAAGGCGTCGAGCCGAAGGTGGGCGAGGAAGATCCCGCCCGCCGCAAGATCGCGGTCGACGCAGTGTTCGATTCGGTCTCGGTGGCGACCACGTTCAAGGCGGAGCTGAAGAAGGCCGGCGTGATCTTCATGCCGATCTCGGAAGCGATCCGCGAGCATCCCGAGCTGGTGCAGAAATATCTCGGCTCCGTGGTTCCGACCTCGGACAATTTCTACGCGACGCTGAACTCGGCGGTGTTCTCCGACGGCTCGTTCGTCTACGTGCCGCCAGGCGTGCGCTGCCCGATGGAGCTGTCGACCTATTTCCGCATCAACGAGCGCAACACCGGCCAGTTCGAGCGCACCCTGATCATCGCCGACAAGGGCTCTTACGTCTCCTACCTCGAGGGCTGCACCGCGCCGCAGCGCGACGAGAACCAGCTGCACGCCGCCGTGGTCGAGCTCGTCGCGCATGACGACGCCGAGATCAAATATTCGACGGTGCAGAACTGGTATCCCGGCAACTCGGAAGGCAAGGGCGGCATCTACAATTTCGTCACCAAGCGTGGCGATTGCCGCGGCAACAATTCCAAGATCTCCTGGACCCAGGTCGAGACGGGTTCGGCGATCACCTGGAAATATCCGAGCTGCATTCTGCGCGGCGACAATTCCCGCGGCGAGTTCTACTCGATCGCGATCTCGAACGGCTTCCAGCAGGTCGATTCCGGTACCAAGATGATTCACCTCGGCAAGAACACGTCGAGCCGGATCATCTCCAAGGGCATCGCCGCCGGCAGGTCGCAGAACACCTATCGCGGCCTCGTCACGGCGCATCGGAAAGCAACCGGTGCCCGCAACTTCACCGCCTGCGATTCGCTCTTGATCGGCGACAAATGCGGCGCGCACACCGTGCCGTACATCGAGGCCAAGAACTCCTCGGCGACGTTCGAGCACGAAGCGACCACCTCGAAGATTTCCGAGGACGTGCTGTTCTACTGCGTCCAGCGCGGCCTCAGCCAGGAAGAGGCGGTCGGCCTCGTCGTCAACGGCTTCGTCAAGGACGTGCTGCAGCAGCT
>NZ_QZMV01000092.1:0-1230 GCF_003957705.1 Bradyrhizobium sp. LVM 105
AAGAGAAAGGGAAGGGGGGAGGAAAGAGGGAAGGAAAGGGAGAAAAAGGGAGAGGAAGAAGAGAGAGAGAGAAAGAGAGGGGGAGGGGAAGGAGAAGAAAAGAGAGAGGAGGGAAAGAGAGGAAGGGGAGAAGAAAAAGAAGAGGAAAAGGGGGAGAGAGAGAGGAGAGGGAGAGAAGAGGAAAAGAGAGGAAAGGAAAGAGGGAAGGAAGAAGGAGAAAAGATAAAAAGAGAAAAGGAGGAAAAGAAAGAGAGAAGGGAGGAAAGAAGGAGAGGGGGAAGGGAGAGAAGAAGAAAGGAAGAGAAGAGGATAGGGGAGGAAGAGGAAAAAAAGGAAGGAGAGGGGGAGAGAAGAGGAAGAGAAAAAAGGGAAGGAGAGAAGAGGGGAAGAAGAGGGGAAGAGGAAAAAAGGAGAGGAGAGAGAAAGAGAAAGAGGAGAGGAGAGAAGAAAAAGAAAGGGAAGGGAAGAAGAGAGGAAAAAAGGGAAAAGGGAGAGGAAAGGAAAGGGAAGGGAGGAGGAAGAAAGGAGGAAAGGAGAGAGAGAGAAAGGAGGGAGAGAGGGGAAAGGAAAAGAGAAAGGAAGAGAGAAAGAAGAGAGTGACGAGGAGGGGGGAGAGAAGAGAGAAAGAGGAAGAGAGAGAGGAAGGGGAGGGGAAGGAGGAAAAGAAAGGAAGGAAGGGAAGGAGAAAGGGAGAAGGAAGAAAGGAGGAAGGAGGAGGGAAAAGAAAGGGAGAAAGGAAGGAAGGAAGGGAGGAGGGAAGGGGAAGGGGGAGAGAAGGGAGGAAAGAGAAGAAAAAAAAGGAAGAGGAAGAAAGAGAAAGAGGAAGAAGAGAAGAAGAAGAAGGGAGAAGAGAAAGGGAAGGGAGAGAAGGAGGAAGAAGAGGGAAAGAGAGGAAAGAAAAGGGAAAAGGAGAGAGAGAAGGGGAGAAGGAGGAGAAAGGAGGGGAGGAGGAGAGGGAAGGAAGGGAGAGGAGAAGGGGGGAGAGAGAAGGAAGAGGGAGAGGGAGGGAAGGGAAGGGGAGGGAAGGGAGGAGAGAGGGAGGAGGGGGAAAGAGGGGAGAGAGAGAAGGAGGGGAGGGGGGAGAGAGGGGGAGGAAGAGAAAGGGGGGGGAGAAAAGGGGAGAAGGGGGAAAAGGAAGAAAGGAAAGGAGAAGTAAAAGAGAAAAAATAAGAAAGAAAGGAAGAAGAAGAAGGAGGGAAGGAAAAAGACAGAGCACCATTATCGAACGAA
>NZ_QZMV01000093.1:0-1118 GCF_003957705.1 Bradyrhizobium sp. LVM 105
AGCCGAGCACGACCATCAGGATCACGAAGGCGACGGCGACCCAAAATTCAGGTTCGAAGACCATCTCGACTAACCTTGAAGGGAAGAAGAGAAAGAGGAAGGGAAAAGGGAGAAGGGAGAGGAGAAAAGAAGGAGAGAAAGGAGAAAGAAGAAAAAAGAGAAGAAAAGAAAAAGAGGAGAGAAGAGAGAGAAAGGAAAAAGGAAGAAGGAGAAGGAAGGAAAAGGAGGGGGGAAGAAGAAAGAGGAGAAGAAGGAGAAGGGAAGAAGAAGGAGGAGAAGAAAAGAGAAGAGAAGGAGGAAAGAAGGGAAGGAGAGGAAAAAAGAGGGGGGAGGGAGAGGAGAAGGGGGGGGGAGGGGAGGAAAGGAGAGGAAGAGGAAAAGGGGGAGGAGAGGGGGGGGAGAGGGAAGAAAAGGAAAGGGGAGAAGGAGGGGGGGGAAGGGAAAAGGGGGGGAGAGAAGAAAAGAAGGAAAAAAGGGAGGAAAAGGAGAGGGGGGAAAGAAGGAGAAAAGGGAAAGAAAGAAGGGAAGGAAAAGAGGAAGGGAAGAAAAGAGAGAGGGAGGGAGAAAAGGAGGGAGAAGGGGAGGAGAAGAGAAAGAGGGAAGAAAGAAAGGAAGAGGAAAGAAGGGAAGAGGGAAAGGAAGAGAGGAGAGAGGAGAGGGGAAAGGAAGGGGAAGGAGAGAAGAAGGGGAGGGAAGGAGAAGAGAGGGGGAAAGGAAGGGAGGAAAGAGGGAGGGGAGGAAAGAAAGAAGAGAGAGAGAGGGAGGGGGGGGAGAAGGAGAGAGGGGAGGGAAGAGGGAGAAAGGGAAGAGAGGGAAGAAAGGGAGGAAAGGAGGAGGGGAGAGAGAGAGAGAGAAGGGGAGGGAGGGAAGGGAGGGAGGAAAGAAGAAGAGAGGAGAGAGGGAGAAAAAGAGAGAGAGAAAGAAGAGGGAGGAGAGAGGAAGGGAGAGGGAGAAGAGGGAAGGGGGGAGTCCCTGGAGAAAGAGAGAGGAAGAGAAAGAAAAGAGGAAGAAGAGGGGAGAAGAGAAAGGAAAGAGAAAAAAGGGAGGAGAGAGGAGAGAAGAAGAGAAAGAGAGGAAGGCGCGCGGAGCCTTAGCTACCAGCCGCAGATCCGTAGCTG
>NZ_QZMV01000094.1:0-1091 GCF_003957705.1 Bradyrhizobium sp. LVM 105
CTAGTAGCCCTGCACAGTGATTATGACTCTTTGGAAGAGTTGGGATAGGCGCGGCCCATTTTGGCTCGGGCCGTGTCCGTGTTGAACATCCATTTGATGCGGGAGCGTGCGGCATTCCTCTGCCGTTCCCAGGCGGCGATTTCGCGGCGCAGTCGCTTGGGGTCGTCGATCCTGCGATCGAGGCACTGTCCCCGCAAGACGCCGATTTCGATCTCGACCATGTTGAGCCAGCTTGCGTGCTTGGGGGTGTAGTGGAACTCAAGCCGGCGCAGTATCCGTCTGGCTTCGGCAGGCGGGAACGCCTGATACAGGCGCCGGCGGAGTGGGTCGATAGATTGTTTTGGACGACCCGGATGGTCTCGGCGTCGGGATAATGGACGTCGACGAGTTCGCGCATGCATCGGGCGTAGTCTTCTGCCGCACGGTGCTCGGTGACTTTGACCTTGCGCCAGGGGCGATGCACGTCGAGCAGGACGAAGAGGTTGACGGTGCCATTGCGCCGATACTCGTAATCGTAACGTTCGAGCCGGCCGGGCTCGGCGGGGATCGGCTGACGTGCCTCGCCGATGAGCTGCACCGGGCTTTCATCGAAGCACACCACCGGGTGCTCGGGGTCGGGCGCCTCGGCGTAGAGATCGAGCACGTCTTCCATGCGGGCGACGTATTCGCCGTCGACCAGCGGAATGCACCACATGTCTTTGCGCCAGGGTTTGAGACCATTTTCGGCCAGACGCCGCCGAACCGTCTCGCGAGACAGGCTCTTGTGCTCGGTGAGCTTGACCATCGCACCTGCCAGCAGCTTGAGCGTCCAGCGGGCGCGGCCCTTGGGCGGACCGGCACAGGCGGTCGCCACCAGTAGAGCTTCTTCCTTGCCCGAGAGTTTGCGCTCCGCTCCGGGGCGTGGCTCTTCGCTCAGCGCCCGCTCCAGATTGCCCTCCACGAAGCGTCGCTTGGTCCGGTACACTGTCGAGCCGCCCACACCAACGCTCCTGGCGATCTCTTCGTCGCTGGCCCCGGCATCGGCAGCCAGCAAAATCTGGGCCCGCTTGAGCTTGCGGGACGCATGCTTGCCACCGCCCAGCAGCGTCTTG
>NZ_QZMV01000095.1:0-1053 GCF_003957705.1 Bradyrhizobium sp. LVM 105
CAGGAATTTCTTCGCGGTCGAGGGCACCGGGCTGTCCTCGCCTTCTCTCTCTCCTCCTCCTCCCTTCCCTCCCTCTCTCTCCCCTTTTCTCTCTTCCTCTTCCTCTTCTCTCTTCTTTCCTTTCCTCCCCTCTCTTTCCTTTCCTTCCCCCTTTCTTTCCCTTTTCTTCCTCTTCCCCTTTCTTTCTTCCCTTCTCTTCCCCCTTTTCCTTCTCCCTTTTCCTTTCCTTCCCCTTCTCTCTTCTCTCTCTCTTTTCTCTCTTTTCTCCCTCTCTTTTCTCTTCTTTTCCCTTTTTTTCCTTCCCTTCCCTCTTTTCTCTCTCTTCTCCTTCCTTTTCCTCCTCTTCCCTTTCCCTCTTTTCTTCCTCTCCCTCCCTCTTTTTCCTCTCCCCTTCTTCTCCCCCTCCCTTCCTCCCCTTCTCCCTCCCTTCTCCCCTTCCTCCCTTTCCTCTTCTCCCTCTTTCCTTCTCTCCTCTTCTTCTCCTCCTATTCTTCGTCTTCCTTCCGCCGTCCCTTCCTCCCTTCCTCTTTCCTTTTCTCCCTCTCTCCCTCTCTCCTTCTCTTTCTCCCTCCTCCCGTCTCCCCCTCCTTTTTCTCCTCTCCTCTCCTCTCTCCCTTTTCTCTTCTTCCCTTTCTCTCTCCTTCCCTTTCCTCCTCCCCTCTCCTTCTCTCCCCCTCCCCTCTCTTCTCTTTCCTGGCTTCTTTCTTCCCTTCCTCTCCCTCCTTCCCCCCTCCCTCTCCTTTTCTCCCTTTTTTCTTTTTCTTTCTTCTTCCCCTTCTTCCTTTCCCTCTTCTTCTTTTTCCTTTTCCTTTTCTTCTTCTTTCTCTCTTTTCTTCTCTTCTTCTCTTCCTCTTCTCTTTTTCTCTTTCTCTCTTTCTTTTTTCCTCCTCCTCCTTTTTCCCTTTCTTTTTTCCCCTTCCCTCCCCTTCCCCTCTCTCCCCCTCCTTTTCTTTTTTTCCTCTTCTTCCTCTTTCTTTCCTTTTTCTTTTTTCTTCTCTCTCTTCTCTTTTCTTTTCCTCCCTCTCCTTTCTTCTCTTTCTTTCCTCTCTTCCC
>NZ_QZMV01000096.1:0-1052 GCF_003957705.1 Bradyrhizobium sp. LVM 105
CAGGTACACCCGCGTGTTGGCAATTGGACGCCCGATCGGGACCACCGACCCATTGAAATCAGCCGGGCAAGTCCAGAACGTCGCGAAGGTGGTCGTCTCGGTGGGCCCATAGCAGTGAATGAGACGTACGGGGCCCTTTTCTTTCAACAATCTTAGAAATGAGGCAAGATCACCGCGCTCACCCCCACAGAGGAGGTGCTTCAGTTGCGCCAACTTCGGAGCAATCGAGGATGTATATTGGTTGAATAATGCTGTTGTCAGAAACAGTGACGTCACCCGATGCTGTTCAAGCGCCCGGGCAACACTAGCAGTATCCCTGACCGTGGCCGCATGCATGGCAACAATGCAACCACCGTTAAGCAACGGTGCCCATACCTCGAATGTGCTTGCGTCGAAGGAGGGATTGCCAGCCCATGCCACCCGATCTCCTGCATCGATCTTCACATACCCACTGTTGATCACGAGCCGGTTGACGGCACGATGAGGAACAACAACTCCTTTGGGAAGGCCAGTTGAGCCGGAGGTGTACATGACGTAAGCGGCGGTTTCAGCGCTCAACGCCAGCCCAGGATCGGAACTACATTCCGTGCCAGCTATGAGCGGCTCAATAGCACGAACAGGTATGGTCGCCTCAACGAGATCATCCCCGCAAAGCACCAAGCGTGCAGCACAATCGGCCATCAACAATTCTTGTCGCGCCACCGGAAGGGCGCGATCGATCGGTACATACACCCCGCCCGCCTTCAGAACCGCCAGCTGTGCCACCACAAGAGCGGCGGAGCGGTCCAGCACGGTGGCAATGCGATCCCCAGGTTTGACGCCGAGAGCGATCAGGTGATGTGCCAGGCGGTTGGCCCTCGCATTGAGCTCGCCATAGCTCAGCCGCTCATCACCGCAGACCACCGCCACCGCATCCGGCGCCTTGTGCACCTGCGCCTCGAACAGCTCGTGGATACACCGCTCCGCAGGATATGGCGCCGCCGTTCGGTTCAGCTCCTCCAGCAGATAGGTGCGCTCGGCAGTCGACAGCAGCTCAATCCGGCGGACCTCTT
>NZ_QZMV01000097.1:0-1032 GCF_003957705.1 Bradyrhizobium sp. LVM 105
ATCGTTGTACGCGTTGACGTAGGCATCGATGTGTTCCTGAAGCTGCTTGAGGCTTGTGAAGGAGGTGCCGCTAAGTGACTGCCCCTGCAGGATCGAGAACCAGACCTCGACCTGATTGAGCCAGGAGGCGCTTGTTGGCGTGAAATGAAATTGCACGTTGGGGTGGGCCTTGAGCCAGTGCTCGTTTTTCTTGTGGGTGTTGAGGTTGTCGAGGATGACGTGAAGCTTGCGGCTCGGAAAGGCCGCGGTGACGCTGTTCATGAAGTCGAGAAACTCGACGCGACGACGGCGTTTTGAATGCGTCGCGATGATCTTTCCGGTGGCGACCTCAAGCGCCGCAAACAGCGTCGTCGTGCCATGCCGCTTGTAGTCGTGGCTCTGGCCGGTCAAGGCGCGGCCATTGGGCAACTTCAGATAACCCTGCGCTCGCTCCAAGGCCTGGATCGAGGGCTTCTCGTCCACACATAGCACAATGGCCTTCGCGGGCGGGGCGACGTAGAGGCCAACACATCGGCGGCTTTGGCCGTAAAGTTCGGGTCGTTGCTCTCGCACCAGGACTTGCGAGCCGCGAGGTCAATCTTGTGGCTGCGCAGGAACCGCCAGACATATTGGACGTCAACATCGCCCAGCGCCTCGGCCAGCAGAGGGCCGGTCCAGCGTGCAAACCCTTGCGGGGGCGGCTTATCCAGCAGCTTCAGAATCCGCTTGTCGGTGGCCTTCGTATAGATCGGCTGCTTGCCCGGCCGTGGCTTGTCTTGCAGCCCATCCAGGCCATGGTCGGCATAGCGATGCCGCCAAAGGCTGACAATCCGCGGCTGGACCCCGACTTCCTTGGCGATCGACCGCGTGCTGCACCCGTCCGCCGCCAACAGAACTATCCGAGCCCGCTTCAAATCGCGCTGCAACGTCACCGGCGAGCGACAACACGCCTCAAGCACCTTGCGATCTTTCCGCGAAAGGTGGACTTCTCTTGCTTCGGGGATCATCCATATCTTGAATCACGACTCACGATCCAAGGATAGTGGGTACTAG